>JAFVTU010000012.1 GCA_017503075.1 Paludibacteraceae bacterium
GACATTTTGGATACAAATGGATATGAAGCCAAAGGCTTGAACAATGCCAACCATAGTTTAAACAAACTTTATATTGCTTTAGAAACGGCAACCTACATCTGAAGTATATCAGAATTGTGAATTATTATGTAAAATATCGCAATACAGATATACCCTATATTTAAATTGAAAAGAATTAGCTATTGAACTTTTAGAACTTTGAAACTTTTAAAACTCACGTAGTGAATATGACCTACTTTGATGATTTATTAGAAACGCAAAACCAACCAGATGTGGAATACATTCCTCTGGTGGATGAAACCGACGACGCAATCGAACCTAAACTGAAAGATGGCGACATCCTAGGCGTACTGCCGCTCCGCAATATGGTGCTGTTCCCTGGCGTATTATTGCCAGTGACTGTAGGAAGACCTAAATCTAAGAAACTTGTAGCTACTGCCTTCAAGAATGACCAACTGTTGGCTGTATGCTGCCAAAAGGCACAAGACGTGCAAGAACCTTCCGAAGAAGATATATTCCCTGTCGGCACCGCAGGACGCGTGATGCGTACACTAGACATGCCTGACGGCAATCTGATGGTGATCCTTGAAGGTGTAGAACGTATTCATATTCAGGAGATTGTGGGAGTTCGCCCTTATATGAAAGCCCGCGTACAGATTCTGACGGAGCACTTCCCTAAGCGCAATGATAAGGAGTTTGTGGCATTGGTAAGCAGCCTGAAGAACGTAGCTGAGAAGATTATCAAGAGCATGGAGAACTTGCCTGCTGAAGCTGGTATGACACTTCGTAGCATTGATAATCCCCCTACTCTGGTCAACTATATCTGCGGTAACTTTGGTGTTCGTATCGCTGAGAAACAGCAACTTCTGGAGATTGACTCCATCAAGGACCGTGCACTCTCTCTCTTGGAAATCCTCAACAACGAGGTGAAGATGCTGGAGATGCGCAAGGATATTCAGAACAAAACCAAGGAGGATTTGGACCGCGAGCAGCGCGAATACCTGTTGCACCGTCAGATGGAGACTATTCAGAAGGAATTGGGCGACTCCGACGAGCAACAAGTCAATGCCATGCTCGAGCAATCGAAGCAAAAGAACTGGGGCGAGAAGATGCAAGCTACCTTTGAGAAAGAAGTCAAGAAGTTGCGCCGCATGAACTCGCATTCGCCTGAGTATGCTACCCAACAAAACTACCTTGATACCCTACTTGACTTGCCTTGGAACGAATTCTCCGAGGACAACTACGACATCCGTCATGCACAAGAGATACTCGACAAAGATCATTACGGCATGGAGAAAATCAAGGAGCGTATCATTGAGTACCTCAGTGTGCTGAAAATCAAGGCATTGAGCAATAACCCAGATAAGATGAAAGCCCCTATTCTGTGCCTTTATGGCCCTCCAGGTGTGGGTAAAACTAGTCTTGGTCGCTCGATTGCTGAGGCATTGGGTCGCAAGTATGCGCGTATCAGTTTGGGTGGTTTGCACGATGAGGCAGAGCTTCGCGGTCACCGCCGTACCTATATTGGGGCCATGCCTGGCCGTATCATCGAGAATATCCGTAAGGCAAAGACTTGCAACCCAGTGTTCGTGCTCGACGAAATAGACAAGATTGGTGCCGACTATAAGGGTGATCCTACTAGCGCACTCCTTGAAGTGCTTGATCCTGAGCAGAATAGTACTTTCCACGACAACTATCTAGATGTGGATTACGACCTGAGCAAGGTGCTGTTTATCGCAACAGCTAACTCGCTCGACACCATCCCTCGCCCACTACTAGACCGTATGGAACTTATCGAAATGACGGGCTACTTGCAAGAAGAGAAAGAGGAGATCGCTAAGCGTCACTTGCTGCCAAAAGAGTTGGATAACCACGGGCTAAAAGCATCGCAACTCAAACTCAAGAAGAGCATCATCTCTACCATCATCGACGGCTACACCCGCGAATCAGGTGTGCGTGGATTGGAGCGCAAGATTGCAGCTATCTGCCGCAAGGTGGTAACCAAGATAGCATTGGAAGAGACTTATAATGTGACAGTTACAGAGGAAGATGTGGTAGAATATCTCGGCAAAAAACGCTACTCTCGCGATGAGTGGGAGACGAATAAATATATAGGTGTAGTCACTGGCCTGGCATGGACATCAGTCGGTGGCGAGATACTTTTTATCGAGACCTCCCTCTCCCCTGCCAAAGCGCCTACTCTCACGCTCACAGGCAACCTCGGCGATGTGATGAAGGAGTCCGCTACCCTCGCACTCGGCTATATTAAAGCACATGCCGATCAATTTGGTATCGCAAGCAAAAAACTCGACACAACTTCTGTCCATATCCATGTGCCAGAGGGCGCTATTCCAAAAGATGGCCCAAGTGCGGGTATCACAATGACCACTGCCCTCGTCAGCGCGTTCACTGGTAAGAAAGTGCGTCCACGCATCGCTATGACCGGCGAGATGACGCTTCGCGGAAAGGTATTGCCTATCGGTGGCGTGAAAGAGAAACTACTGGCTGCTAAACGCGCGGGTATCACCGATATCGTACTCTGTGAGAAGAATCGCAAGGATGTGGAGGAGATTCCAGAGAAATACCTCAAGGGATTGAAGTTCCACTATGTGCAAGACATCCAAGAGGTTATTGACTTTGCGTTGCTGTGAAAATTATAGAAGTACGCTAATGGTTTGAAATAAAAAAAAGACTGTATACGAATCGTTTACAGTCTTTTTTATTGCTATCTTACAAATATCAATGCTTCGTATATTCCTGACTCAAATAAAGAAGTAGTTTTTGTACTTCAGGATCGTTGAGATCGGTATATTTACTATCCAATGCAGGAATACGTAGTTTTTGTCCAGGTTTTACATAATTAGGGCTAGATACTCTATCCAGATTAGCTTCGTAGATATAAACCCAGAAATCTTTTACACCATAATATTTATAGGATATCCAAGCCAAGCGACTATCTTTACCAACCACTTCAGTAGCAATGAATTTGGTATAATTGCGAGGTATATTTGCCAATGAAGATTCTTCAAGTGGTTCTGCCACTTCTTCAACAACTACCACTTCTGGTTCTGCTGGTTCTTCAACAACTACCACTTCTGGTTCTGCCACTTCTTCGACAACTGCCACTTCTGGCTCTGCCATTTCTTCGACAACTACCAATTCTGGTTCTGCCACTTCTTCATCCTCAACAACCTTCTCTAGTTCTTTCTTAACTTCTTCACTTTCAAATTGATTAATATATGTTGCGTAAAAGTCCTTACAATTGAATAGTCTAAATACAGCGGTAGTTGAACTATAAGACTCTGTTCCATACAATTTAACATTTATAGTATCATTTTCTGAACAAAGTTCGATAAATTCAACGGGAATTTCGTGTGTTGTAGATACTTCTTTTTTAGTTTTTGTTCCTATAAATGTAACTAGAAAATCATCGTGACTAGCGTGATTATTACAATATTCATAAAGACTAAACCAACTATGACCTTCCATAATATTGATCATTAGTTGTGCACACGAATTGGTAGTTGCTGAATTAGAAAAATATCCTGTAGCAAGAATACCTACCTTTATTTTACCTGTTTTTTCTCCAAATTCATCTTCAGTTTCTACAACGAATTGTTCACTACTAAATGTTTTTTGTCCAAAACTCATTGTGCATACTAGGCAAAGCACAATCGCCATAAAAATCTGTTTCATACTACTTTTTAGGTGCTTTTGTTGTCCATATATTAGAAGCATTCGCTATAATTTCTGGCAAAGTTATATCTTTTTTTTAAATTATACAAATAAAAGTGGCATTTTGTGTAAAAAATATTGTGCATGTGCGTTTTTTTCTGTAACTTTGTGGCAGATTTATGCAAATCAATGATTTGGAGCAGATCATGGGATTGCATCCCGAAGTGGATGTGCTATCTCAAGAGATAAGTAAAAAGGGCAACAAACACTTTTTACTTAGTGGTCTATATGCCTCTGCTCGCGGGATGATTCTTGCAGCCTTACATTCTCGTCTAAAGCAAAAAGGTGAAGCGCCTGTTATGCTCATCGTAATGGATAATGCCGACGATGCGCAGTATATGTACGCCGATATCAAGACCTTAACTCAAGCGCAGGATGTGTATTATTTCCCCAATAGTCATCGTCGCCGTCAGGGCAAAGATGAAGCCATGGCAGTACTACGCACCGAGGTGCTAAGCGCATTGTTGAATACAATGCGCAGTTTAGAGGACGCTTCGCTACAGGACGGCAGCAAAACTGCCTACAGTTTAAAGGCGAGACCTATCATCATAACCTACCCCGAAGCATTGGCGGAAAGTGTGCCTCAACCACAGTCGCTGCAAGGCAAGACCATTTCCCTCTCAGTGGGCGAGGAGATAGCTATCTCGCAGCTCACAGAAATGCTCTTGGAACTAGATTTTAAGCGAGTAGATTTCGTGTATGAGCCCGGACAATTTGCTGTTCGAGGAGGTATAGTGGATGTATATAGTTATGCTTGCGATACCCCTGTGCGAATAGACTTTTTTGGAGATGAGATTGATAGTATTCGCGAGTTCAAACTAGAAACACAACTATCTCAAAATAAGGTAGATATGGTAAGTATTGTGGCGTCTAGTTCTGATGAACAATCCATGACTGACATAACGGCGTATTTACCTCCAAAAACACTATGGATATGCAATGATTTTGGTCTTGCAAACTACAAAATAAGGAGCACTATCACTGAGTTTGACGCTGCCGTAATATTGCAAGCAATGGAAGCGGCAAGTACGATTGAGTTGAACCAAAAATCCACCTATACAACCCATAGTCAGGTGGCGTTTAATACCCTACCTCAACCTATTTTTAATAAGAATTTTGACCTACTTATTGATGACCTACAACAGCGCACCAAAGACGGCTATCGAATCTATATATTAGCGGATCAAGCTAAGCAGACCGACCGCCTAAAAGCCATCTTTGATGATAAGGAGTCGGGCATAGAGTTTGTGGCTGTAGATCATGCCCTGCACGAGGGCTTCATAGACCATAGTGCTAAAGTATGTTGTTATACGGATCATCAGATATTTGAACGCTACCACCGCGTGACACTGCGTTCGGAGAATGCGCGTCGTGGCAAAGCCATCATCACGCTCAAGGAGATCAATCAGCTGAAGGTGGGCGATTATGTCGTACATGTGGATCATGGTATAGGTCAGTTTGCTGGCTTAGTGACAACGAACTTCAATGGTCGTCCACAAGAAACTATCAAACTGACATATAAAGGTGGCGACACCGTGTTTGTGAGTATCCATAACCTGCATCGTATATCCAAATACAAAGGTCGTGAGGGCAGCGAACCTACTATATCTCGCTTAGGATCAGGTGTTTGGGAGCGCATGAAGGAGCGCACCAAAGATAAAGTAAAGGACATTGCTCGCGACCTTATCCAACTCTACGCTACTCGCAAACAGCAAAAAGGTTTTGCCTATACGCCCGACGGCTATATGCAACATGAACTAGAGGCATCATTCCTCTACGAAGATACTCCCGATCAAGCCAAAGCGACCTTAGATATCAAGCACGACATGGAGAGTGCCATGCCTATGGACCGATTGGTCTGTGGCGATGTAGGCTTTGGCAAGACGGAAGTGGCGATGCGTGCCGCCTTCAAAGCCGCTACCGACGGCAAGCAAGTGGCAGTGCTGGTGCCAACCACCGTACTTGCATTGCAGCACTATAATACATTCAAAGAACGCTTCCGCGATTTCCCTGTGCGTGTGGAGTATGTCAGTCGTGCTAAGACTGGTAAACAGCTCAAAGAACTGTTGGATGACCTAAAGGCAGGCAAGATAGATATACTAATTGGTACGCACAAACTAGTTGGTAAACAGGTAGTTTGGAAAGATTTAGGTTTGCTCATTATTGATGAGGAGCAGAAGTTTGGCGTAGCAGTCAAAGAGAAGCTCAAAGCTTTGCGAACGAATGTGGATGTGCTGACACTCACTGCCACTCCTATACCTCGTACCTTGCAATTCTCATTACTAGGCGCACGCGACTTGAGCGTGATTAATACCCCACCACCTAACCGCTATCCTGTTCAAACAGAGATGATTACCCTAGATGATGAAGATATCATCAAAGAGGCAATTCAACTGGAGATGCAGCGTAATGGACAGATATATGTCGTATGTAATCGCATCGAAATGTTACCGCGTATAGAAAACCATATCCATCGCCTATGCCCTGAAGCACGCACGATAATAGCCCACGGACAGATGCGACCAGGAGAAATGGAAGAAGCACTAGAGGCATTTATAAATTATGATTATGATATATTGATATCTACGACCATCATTGAGTCCGGTGTGGATATTAGTAATGTGAATACCATTATCATTCATGCTGCTCAGAACTATGGTTTATCAGACCTGCATCAGTTGCGTGGTCGTGTGGGACGATCTAATAGAAAAGCATATTGTTATTTGGTAACTCCAGATAGAGAGTTGCTGACGAGCGATGTACGCCGTAGATTGGATGCGCTGACTACCTTTGCTGAATTGGGTGCAGGCTTCCAATTGGCGATGCAAGACTTGGATATCCGTGGTGCGGGCAATATGTTGGGATCGGAACAAAGTGGCTTTATAGCCGATTTGGGCTACGACACTTACCAACGCATTTTGGCAGAAGCCGTAGAAGAAATTCGAGAGGAGCTATCCCTAGCCTCATCGCCTGATAGCCTCTTTGCCTCATCACCTAATAGAAATAAATATTGGTGCAATGACTGCCAATTAGAGAGTGACCTAACAATTGGATTTCCACCTACTTATATTGAAAATATTGCAGAACGAATCAGTTTGTATCGCGAATTAGATAGTCTTCCCAATGAAGAGGCTCTTCTCGAATACCAAAAGCGACTGATTGACCGATTTGGTGCATTACCAGAGGAGGCAGAGCAACTGCTGAATGTAGTACGATTACGGTGGCTATGCTGCAAGATGGGTATTGAAAAAGTGATACTCAAGCAAGAGCGACTAAGCATCTTCTTTACAAGGACCAATGATAAATATTGGCAATCGGAGATGTTTGGGAAGGTGGTCGAATTTATTCTCACTCGTCCACAGCGATGCCGCCTAATAGCAGATAAGGACCGACAGGGAAAGCCTACCGGAAGACGCTATGCGACCATTCAGCAGGTTAAGACCATCTCTGGCGCATTAACCCTACTCAATAAAATCTTAACTGGTAGGGGGGAATAATTGGTTATTCCAATGTATCACCTAAGGCAGAGTACATGTTTAGGGTGTCGCGATTGACGACACTGTGTTGTGAAAGTGTGTAATCCGCTTTGATCTTATCCAAAATACGCTTGACAATCTCCATCATCTTACCTTCTTCAGTGTAATCAGCTGGACAAGCGAAGTTAACGCGACCTTCAGAGAGTAATTGTTGCGCTAGCGTTCGCTTTTTTTCATTGCCATAGACTGCAAAACTATGTCCTCCGTTACTTTTGACGGTTCGCATACATGGAACATCCGTCTCACCATCCCCGAAATAGATCATTCGCTCGAAAGGCACAGGGCGTTCCTCTGTAGGCACAAACTCGTTGATACGAACACGGTCGCTCACTTCGCGGATACCTTTGTTGATCTTAAAGAGAAACTGCGTCTTCTTGGTGTAATCAACAACTACAGCTGGCCAACATGCCTCACCTGTGCTGTTATAGAGGTATGTGCAGGCATAAATTTGCTCAAACTCATGGGCAATAGCACATCCTTCTACCATCTCTTTGACGCCAGAACTATTGATATAGTGCTTGACCTCAATACCAATTTGTGTGGCATAAGCATTGATCTTGTCAAACCACTCTATCACACCAGGAAAGAATTGTACCATTTTACCAAAATGGCGCAACATGTCTCGTGTGCAACGAATACCTGCACGCTGTGCTTCTGCTTGAATGGCATACATTACCACCGAAATACCACCCGCATCATTGGTTTTAGCAATTTGGTCGCATAGATTCCAAAAATCGTTGGGATTGGTATAACCAATAGCTTGCAGAAGTCCGAACTCCTGCATATTACTAGGGGCAAGGGTGCCATCGAAGTCGTATATGAGTGCTACAGTAGGGAGCATATTCAAAGGTTTTAAAAGTTTTAAAGGTTCTGAAAGTTTTAAAGGATTGATGGTTGCAAAGGTAATACTTTTTGTTGAATATTGCAAGAAAAAAGGGTGTGAGAGTGAAAAATAATATAAATTATTTGCAATTGTACGAATTTTGTAGTAATTTTGCAAACAGATTTTAACCAATAATAGCATGAAAATACAATTCTTGGGCGCAGCACGCGAGGTGACAGGTAGCAAACACTTGATTACGACCAATACGGGAACCACTATTTTGTTAGACTGTGGTATGTATCAAGGTAAAGGCATGGAAACCGATGAGACCAATCGTGAATTGGGCTTCGATCCAAAGGATATACACTATCTATTGCTGTCTCATGCGCATATTGATCATTCAGGATTAATACCTTATATATATAGTCGTGGATTTCGAGGTAAAATCTATTGCACAGCTGCTACGCGCGACTTGTGTGAGTTGATGTTGCAAGATACGGCATTTATCCAAAAACAGGATGTGCGGTGGTATAATAAGAAGATGGACCGTCTGCATAAACCTAAGATTAAACCTCTCTTTGACACTAATCACGCGCAGCAGGTAATGAAGTTATTCCGCACAGTGAAATACGATACACCTTACCGCATTGATGAGCAGATACAGGTGCAGTTCACTAATTCAGGACATATGCTAGGATCGGCAGTTATTAGTCTGACAATCAAGGAGGGCAATGAAGTGAAACGCATTGCTTATACAGGTGATGTCGGGCGTTTGCATAGTCATATACTGAGTGCGCCACAGGCTTTCCCACAATGCGATTACCTGATATGTGAGTCCACTTATGGCAACCGTTTACACGACGATGAGTTGGTATCGGAAGAGCAACTATTGGGCGTGGTAGAAGAGACTTGTATGTATAAGAAGGGCAAATTGTTGATACCATCGTTTTCCGTGGGTAGAACGCAAGAGATTGTGTATGTGCTGAATGAATTGTACAATGATGGACGACTGGAGCGTGTGCCAGTATATGTAGATTCGCCTCTGTCAGCTAATGCTACGGAGATATTTCGCCGTTATGCCGATACGCTGAACGAGCAAGTGCGTGATACCATGCGCTTTGATCCAGATCCTTTTGGGTTTAATACCTTGCATTATATTACCGACCTCAATGACTCAAAGGCATTGAATAAGAGCCAGCAACCATGTATCGTGATTTCTGCATCAGGTATGTTGGAGGCAGGACGCATCAAGCACCACGTATCAAACCACATTGACGACCCAACAACAACGATATTGATTGTGGGCTATTGCACCCCAACATCATTAGGCGCACGCATACAAGACCCTAGTTTACGATATGTGAGCATATTTGGATATGACCACAGAATTCGTGCCCAAGTGACTAAGATAGAGGGATTCTCTGGGCATGGTGATTATAGTGAAATGATACAATACTTTACTAGTTGTCTGAATGTAGAGCAAATACGAAAGGTATTTATTGTACACGGAGAAAGCCAATCACAAGAAGCAATGAAAGATCATTTGTATGAAGCAGGTTTTAGAGGCATTATGATTCCAGAGAAGGGAGAGGAAGTGGAAATATAAAAATGATGGTGCAAAGGATAAATTTCAAAAAAATAACAGGTACAATTTGCGTATGTGAGAAAAAAGCAGTACCTTTGCAGTCACTTACGATGGAAAGTTGTCTGAGTGGTCGAAAGAGCCGCACTCGAAATGCGGTATACGCGTAAGCGTATCGGGGGTTCGAATCCCTCACTTTCCGCAAATAAAAAGAGTGATTTGTCTGTCTAAGTTTACTTAAGCAAGCAAATCACTCTTTTTATTTGAACAAGGTGCCAGCGGCAGCTTGTTGGGATTACGCAGCAATCCCTCTCTCCCTCCTCTACTCACTCAGCCCTACCAGCACACCCACTTCATTCCATAGTGCAAAGAGTTTGCCATCTGAGGTACTTACCAGTAGCTCTACCTGCGAATGCACCGTCACAGCCCGTAATGCAGGATAATCTACCAGCGCAAATTTGGCTATTTGCACCGCTTCGTCATGATGACGATACAAGACACGCAATGTTCGGCGACTACATTCTATATCGACAATTTGGTATTCTGTTGTTGGTACCAATCCCTCCTCGCTATACCGTCGCAATTCCGTTTCACGCTTCATTTCGTCACTCATCTGACGCGCACGATTTACTAATTGGGGATCGTCTTGTTCGTGTAGCGTAACGAGTTGCTTGGGCAATAGTCTATTCAATGCATATTCCTCTTCGGGCGTGAAAGTCAAAACATGTTTTCCATTAATCTCCTCTAATTTCCACCAGAGATTTATGCCAGTTGTCTTTCGTTCCTGGGTATGCAACAGCCGAACGGACTGATGATGGTTAAAGAGGAGCATAAAATGTTCTGCCTGCGTTACGCTTTGCTGGTCTTCTATGCGCATAATGTCATAGATGGCATCCGTTGTGCCGTTCTTCAGCCAAAACCACAACGTATCTCCTGCCTTATTGCTACTCGCATCGCGCCACCATTGCCACCACATAAATGGCATGGGAGTTGTGCCTTTCTGGAAAATATCCTCTACATATGTAGGCTCATAGTACAAGCGCAACACGATGCCTCCGAAGTATCCCATCCACCACCAGCTATCGACATCCTCTCTCTCTATTGTTTGCACCAATTGTTGCGCAGCATCATTGGCATTGACTTGCTGGGGATAAAGTTGGTGCAAATGGTTATTAAGCTCATTGATTACTTGCGCAGTTGCCCGCATGCCTTTTTGCTGATAGGGATTAATGTGATTACATTTGGCATAGAGCAAGCCCAACAAGATATAATACAACATCCGATCCTTCCCCCATAGCATTTGTATCTGCTGCCATGTGTCGTTGTCTATGCTTTGGGGTTGGGTATGTTCCTCTGGAGGTGCATCCAATCGTAACACTTCGGGCGAATTTTTCAGTTGATTGCACAAATCCCAAACGGTGGGTAAATGGGGTAATATCTCCTCGGGCACGCCAAACAGCCTGCCAATCTCCTCCCAAAGGTGATTGACAGCTCTGTCGCCCAATGTATCGTCTATCAAGCGAGTGATATTCATTCTGCCCTTTTGCCCCAGCAGGCTTGCCAATCGGGTATTGTTGACAGCAAAAAAGCACTGTTTGACCAATTGTTGTAATATGTCTTTGCGGTTCGTCATAGAAATTTCGCGCAAAGGTACACAAAAATTGGTGTTTATGCAAATCTCTCTGCCATTTTTGTATCAAAGTCTTCTGGTTTGATACAAGATTACGCTTGTTTATCCTTTTCAGGTACGATTCATTGGCATTTTCATAATTTTTAACTAATTTTGCAGCGAAAATGAGAAATAATGCTCCTAAAATTTTGCTCTTTGAAAAAAATGTAGTAATTTTGTAGTGTTTTGGGGGGAAATCCAAAACAGAAAGCGTAATTACTTTTGACCCAACAAACAGAAATCTGGTACATTTCATCAACAGAAGGGCAAAGAGTAAGCGTTTCCGTGTATATGAACTTTTTGAGAAATCGTATACAGCGTGGAGCATTATTTCTCTTTGTTTCTGTAGGGTTTACCAGAGCCTTGTTTGTGACGAAGGAAGATATTACTCTGCGCTTTTTGTATAAAAATCTTTCAATTTCCTTGGCGGTTTCGAGACAAACACGGCAACGAGACGGCAACGAGACGGCAACGAAAGCACTTTTTACTAAGGAATCAATACAAAATTCGCAAGAAAAGGGAAGATACTATACGTTTTTAAACCATTGAAAAATAAACTGATAAACACAAAAGAATATGACTTACATGTACGAAGTAGTCGTTACGCGCGACTTGAACACAGGCAGACATCGCCTGCCAGCAGGGCTTTCCGTCCGAGTACCACATGACCAAATGTCAAGTCCTCTATACTCTGTAGAGGGTAAACGTCGTATTGCAGAAGCATTTGCCATGCAATGTGGTATAGACATGAGTAGTGCGATTCACTATATCAGCACTGCCTATATGGAAGCAAAGAGAATGTGAAATATTATTTATAACAAATAAAAACTTAAATTATGTTACCATATATACTAATTTCACCATTAATCCCTCTTGGAATTGTGTTATTTAGAAAATTAAACAACAAATCATTAGTTGTTATGGGACACTCTAACTCCGGTAAAACTGCTTTACTTTGGCAATTAGGGCTAAAAGAAGACTTTAATCCAAATGATCCCAAAACGACAGAAATATCTCTGTATCCAGCTCCAATCGTGGTAAAATTTAAAGGACGCGAATACCAAGTGCAAGATTTGTCAGGATTAATTGATCAGCGCAGGTGTGGTGGATATGATCAGTATCTCAAGAAT
The DNA here is from genome assembly GCA_017503075.1 of Paludibacteraceae bacterium. Lineage (GTDB taxonomy): Bacteria > Bacteroidota > Bacteroidia > Bacteroidales > Paludibacteraceae > Colicola. The sequence continues at coordinate 12,476 of JAFVTU010000012.1, forward strand.
AACATCATTATTATTGTTTTTAATGGCGTTAAATTCCTTGAAGAGGCAAAGAATAAAGGTACTTATTATCAACATTGCATTGGAATATTTAGATATGTATTTGACCACTTTAACAAACCCAAGAACCTAATCCAACGTTTGTTTAATAGAAAACAGGTATTAATAACTATAGCCTCTCATGAGGATCAATATATCTCACAAGGTTCTACATTAAAAAACGATATTAAGAAATGCATCAGTGGTAGCAAATACGCACCTATATTCAAAGAAGGATTCTTTTGTGCAGACTTACATTTAGAACAGAACAAAGAAAAAAATCAAAAACTGATTTGGGGGTATATAAATAAACAACTACCATGAAAAACATCCTATTGCATCAGAACTTCTTTTCTGTTGATGAAAGTGTCTGTTTAATAGATGGACAGAAAATAGAAGATAGCAACAAAAAAATGCAGGCTGTAAATCGGATGAGGAAAGCACAATGTGGACGTCCGTTAAAAGCTGATAAACGGTATTCCAACGAATTACCATCTATTACATGCACTATTTACACCAATGGCTTTAATTCGTTGCTCGTTAAATCTCATTTTATATCTAAAGATGAAAGTGATCGAAGAATTGTCTATCACTTTTTCACAGAAGACATATCGAACGCAACAAAAACGCTACAATCATACTGCGCTCAACTTGGGATGAAATTGCACCCCAAAGACTGTGAAGTAATAAACAAACTTATTACGAAACAACGAAAGAAAACAATATTTGCTATATTGTTACTTTCTATTACATTACTCATCATATTGTTATTTTTAACCTTTTAATTGACTTTTCGTTATGAACAATGCACCACAAATTATTCTTGTATCACACGAAGATACTACTGCAGCTTTTCCTTTGGAAAAAGATAGCAACAAATTGAATCCTACTATTTGTCTAAAAGCCCCCTATGAGATTGAATCCTTAAAAAAGGAGGGATATAGATTTCCTGAAAAAATCCAAGAAGGTACTATAGTGACATTAAATCCGTACAATAAAAAGCAATATATTGATATAACGGATGATACAACGATTCTAAAGGATAAGATGATCGTTCTTGAAGACATATTTCGTCTTCTTGGTGTACAAAATGTATATTTTGAGTTGAAATTAGATTCTTATACAACAGAAGAACGTTCGTTAAATGTTAAAGCCACAGCTAAGGGTTGGAAAGTAGGTACTAATATTCAACGAAAAAAATCTAAAGACTACAAAGAAACATTTTATAGAGCTTTTGAGGCAAAACCATTAACCATAGAACAACTAAAAGTGAATTATCGAACTGTCAAAGAAAAAATAAAAGGTACACCTCTCGAATATGAAACAGAAATTATGAGTCTTATTGAGAGACGAAATCCCGATTTCGTTTTAAACGACATAATAAATACGTGTTCCTGCGAACTATCAAAAGAAATGAATGATAAATTAGATTGTCTTGCTACGCTCCAACACTTTGATCCTAACATTTTCAACCTAAGCGTCAAAGCACGTCAAGAAATTAACACAAAAGCTGTAATCCAAATTCGTTGTCAATGCATTTGGGACTGGGAGAAGGCGTCTGACATAGTCAAAGAAACATACAAAAACATCTATAAAACATATATGATGGAGAAGTTATCATGACCTCCACTCTAACCTTTCCCCTTCCTGCAAGGCGCGTGTTTGCTTGTGTGAAACATGTCTTGCAGACAACGGATGACTTTAAACGTGTGCGGTACGATGAGGACAAATTTGTCCTCACCGCATCGCATGGCTGGCGTCTTATTCCTACAGGACAAGACATCCGCATTCGCGTGGTAGCCAAAGGCACGCAAACCACAGATGTTATCATTGAGAGCAAGGCGAAGATATTCATTAACCTACTTGCCATTCCACAAAACAAACGCAATGTGCAAGAACTCTCTAACTATATCCAAAATCGCGTTTATAAACTTTGCTCCGACGAGGAGATAAAACTGCGCAAGTATGAGTAAAACCTTTTACAGACCAACTTGTTAAGTGCATATTATCGTTTTAGTGCTTCAGGGGCTCCAGTTACTGAAGAAAATACTCAATCTTTATTTTTACGCTCGTTTGAACACGGATACCAGTCTTACGCAGGCATCCCTTGCAACCTATTTGCCGAATATGCCGAATATCTTATGAAGTCAAAGAACGAGGTAGATTTGATAGAATTAGCATTCATGGTATTTGCAGTAGGCTTACATTGTATGGTCACTTGCGAATTTGATAAAAATACATTAATGCTAGAAAGCCGCTGTATAATAACGGAATAGGTGTTGTCTATATGCTTTGCAGGACAGATCCCTCACTTTCCGCAGAAAAATGAATTAGGAATATCCTTTGGGGATATTCCTAATTCATTTTATCTTTCCTCAAATGTGCCATCTGAGTAGAAGATTACTATCTTTTGTATGGTACGTACTGAAGTAGGTTGCACTGCCACAGAAACAACAGCATCATTCGTTACACGCGACTCAATCGGAGATTCATTCTTAGCGCTAGTAGCGGGTTCCACTTGAGAGAATAAAGTATTCCCCGCTTCTGATGAGCCAGGAATATAACCTTCAATATACTTTTCCCCAAACCCTAAAAATAACCAAGCAGGACTAATGAATGGAAAGTGATTGGCTACATTCTGTAAAAACTCTAAGCTAGGCTTGTTTCTACCACCTAAAATATTGGAAATAGTACCAGCACTCACACCTAACTCCAAAGAAAGTTGCTTGGAATTAAGTTCCTGAGATTTCATTATTTCGATTAATCGTTCACGCTCGTCCATAATATCAAGATATTGAACAATTATTAATATAGTTAATATTGGTTGTAAAATTTTACTGCAAAGGTACAAAAAATACTTCACATATGCAAATTTAATAATTCACAACTTAAAAATACAATATATTCACATTTGTGAATTGTGTAATACAACATCTGCTCCACATAATTACATCTCATTATAGTTAATAGATTGATACTAGATGTTCTAATACTTTATGTTTTTAATATATTTATATTGATTATCTGCATATTATGTAATTTATTCACTCCTTTTCTATTGAATTTTACCTAAATAACCAAAATTATTACAATATTGTAAATTAGCACTTTATCATTTATTGTTATTTGATTGGTTTCTAGTTAATTACGGTAGTTAACAAACAAGAAAATTACTAATCAAATGACTCACAGAGTTCGTAATAGACAAACGTATATATATCTGTGTTGCTTGATTTTGATTTGTGAATAAGTAGTAACTCTATGCTCATGAATTTCTTTATTAATTTAGAATTTCACATAAATGAATTAGAAAATAGAGTACCTATTCCCTACTCTTAATAAGGTAGTTTTGCGTTTAGCAAACGACAAAAAATGTTACTAAGGGAATAAAACCGTAAATTCACAAGAATTGAATATTTTGAAGCAATCTGTGTAATTGGTCGAAATATTTAATTCTCGTAAAAGTAGATTTGTAGGTGATTATGATATAGATTGGACTAATTGAGGGAAATAATATATACCTTATACTAAAGGTATAGGAAAGGTATACAATTTCGTATGTAATGAAATAAAGCTCCCCTAACCCTTCGGTATAGGTTCAGTATGGGTTCGGGAATAGAAGACGTTGTAGATGATTATAGATAATAAGAATTACTTATTCTTGATTGTATCAAATCCTTGCCCAAAGACACCACTAACATTGGCTTGACTGACAAACGCATTAGGGTCGATTGATTTGATGATATGGAAAATCAATTGACTCTCCTGTTTGCGGGCAAGTACAGTGACAATATGGATGGGTTGCTGGCTATACCACCCTTTTCCATCCAAGACTGTTACACCACGATGGACGGTTTGATTGATAGCAGTAGCAATCTCAGCATACTTGCTAGAGAAGATGAAGAACTGCACCGATTGGCGCATGCGTGACATGATCCAATCGAGAGCTGCTGTATAGCTGACGGTCATACAGAGACCATACAGAATACGCTTGATCTTGAAGTCCACAATGTCCATTCCCTCTACATAGAACTGATCTGGAATGGGCAGGAAATAACTGCTGGCAATAATCACTGCATCGCAGATAACCATCACTTTACCCAACGACACATCTTTGTAGTGATTAACAATCATTGCCACGATGTCGGTACCACCCGATGAGCCGTTGTTGAGCATTACAATACCTAAACTCAGGCCAAAGACCACACCGCCTACAATACAAGCCGTGACAGGGTCTGCAATCAATGGTTCCACGCGCATAGGTATCACACGATACCAAAAAGCCAATGCCAATGCACCCACCAACGTGCGCACGCAGAAACGCCAACCCACAGTGAGCATGGCAATAAGAAGCAATATAGCATTGATAGACAAGGTGCTTAGCCACATAGGTATAGCACCACCATATTCAGGGAAAATATTAGGGAAGAGCCCTTGCGTAGCGTAATAAATAATAGAGCAAATACCCGTCAGTCCAGCACCGACTACATTATGCGGCACGAATATCCAATTGACCATCAAGGCAAAAGGAAACAAGCCGAGAATGATGAAGATGTATTCTCGAACAACTTTGCTAAGCGGATATTGCGTGTAGGGAGTCATGAAAGGTGAAAGGTGAAAAGTGAAAGGTGTTTATTTACTCATTGGGTCGAAACCTTGTCCGAAGACTCCACGTACTTGACTTTGGCTGACAAAGGCGTTAGGATCAATGGCATTCACCAAGCGGAAAATCTTAGCCGATTCGTATTGGCGCGCTATTACCGTGATCACTTTGCCTGGGTTCTTGGTATAGCCACCTTGCGCTTCAAGGAAGGTCACACCGCGTGGGACTTGGGTCATAATAGCTTCGGCAATTTCCTCGTACTTGCTGGAGAAAATGAAGAACTGCACTGATTGACGAGTGCGATTGAGCACCCAATCTACAGCAGTACCCGCCATGAAAGTATAGCAAAGACCAAAGAGGATCTTCTCCAGACCTTGACCAAATGGCAATTCCTTAATCTCAGGCAAGAAATATGCACATAGGATAATCACAATATCGCATGCCATGAGTACGCGACCCATTGGCAAATGTTTGTATTTATTCACAATCATTGCCACGATATCTACTCCACCCGTGCTACCGTTGTTGAGGAACACGACACCCAAGAAGCAACCCATAAACAGACCGCCTAAGATGACCGCCATGAATGGGTCGGAGATAACTGGTTCAGCAGGTATCTCTATGACTTTCAGCCAAATAGTGTACCAGAGTACGCCCCATAGCGTACGAACGCAGTAGCGCCATCCTACGGTAAAGAACGCTGCAATCAATAGTGCTAAATTGCATACAAACGAACTCAACCAGATAGGAACGAAGGTGTCTGTAGCAAAATAGATAATCTCACAAAGACCTGTCAGTCCGCCACCGACGATGGTGTGTGGCACCAATATCCAGTTGACCGCAATGGCATACGGAATGGTGCAAAGAATGATCATCAAATATTCTTTCATAGCTATCAGCGGTTTCATACGCTGATAACCCTTAAGCTGTTCACGAAGTTTTCCTTTGGACATAGTTTAAATATTAGACCGCCTACGGCTGTTTGACCGCTGACGCTGTTAGAGGTTAGACCACTTTGTTGTTAGATATTAGATTTTAGAAGCGAGCCACGAGATTTCTATCACCCCATCCGTTATCTACGCGAGATACAGGTATCCAGAACTTGTTGGCTTTCACCCACTCTGCTGGATAGGCTGCTTTCTGGCGGCTGTATGGGTGGTTCCACTCGTCAGCCACTACTTCATACTCTGGGTGTGGCGCATTGAGTAGTACGTTGTCTTTCTTATCCACCTCGCCACGCTCTACCTCGGCAATCTCCTCGCGGATAGTGAGCAGCGCGTCAATGAATTGATCCAACTCGTGCAAACTCTCGCTCTCGGTTGGCTCTACCATCAATGTGCCGTGCACAGGGAAACTCAAAGTAGGCGCGTGATAACCGAAGTCCATTAAGCGTTTAGCAATATCTGATTCGGTGATACCGATACTATGGAATTGACGGCAGTCGAGAATCAACTCGTGACCTACTCTACCGTTCACGCCTGTATAAACGATGCCGAATGCATCTTTCAGTTTCTCAGCCATGTAGTTCGCACTTACGATAGCGGCTGCAGTGGATTCGCGCAAGCCCTCTTCGCCCATCATACGGATATAGCCATAGGAGATAAGTGCCATGTTCGCATTGCCATAGAGCGCGCTTGATACGCGGTTGTTCTCAGCTTGAGGCATAGCGTCCACCAAGTGTGCAGCGCAGCATATTGCTCCCACGCCAGGTCCACCACCGCCGTGAGGGCTAGCGAAGGACTTGTGGAGATTGAGGTGGCATACATCGGCACCGATGATACCAGGATTGGTATAACCGATTTGTGCGTTCATGTTCGCACCATCCATATATACTTGTCCACCGCAGTCGTGTACGATCTGGCACATCTCGCGGATAGCCATCTCAAAGATTCCGTGCGTGGATGGATAAGTAATCATACATCCTGCCAAGTTGTCCTTGTGTTGCTCTGCTTTCTCGCGCCAGTCAGCGAGGTCAGTGTTACCGTTCTCGTCGCATTTCACTACCACAGGAATCATACCTGCTTGTGCACAAGAGGCAGGGTTGGTGCCGTGAGCCGAAGCAGGAATCAAGAGAATATTGCGATGATCTTGACCTTGTTGGTGGAGATACTCGCGGATAGTCACCAGACCTGCATACTCGCCTGCTGCACCCGAAGTAGGTTGCAAGTTGCATGCTGCAAAGCCCGTGATAGTAGCCAACTGTTGCTCCAGGTCTTCCATAACCTCCATGTATCCCGCCACTTGCTTAGCAGGTGCCAATGGGTGAATGCCCATATAACCTGGATAGGTCACAGGAATCATAGCAGCCGCAGGGTTGAGCTTCATGGTGCAAGAGCCCAATGGAATCATGGTATGGGTCAAACTAATATCCTTGCGCTCCAGACGTTTGAGATAACGCATCATCTCGGTCTCGGTGTGATATAGTTTGAATACCTCTTCTTGCAGGTAATCTACCTCGCGAACACGATCTTCGTTGATTGCCCAAAGCCCTTCGAAGGACTCCTCACTATCTTCGTATTGCGCCATGTTACCCGAGGCGTTAGCAAAGAGCTCAATGATGTCATTCATATCATCTACTGTCACACTCTCGTCGAGTGAGATACCAATCCAACCTTCTTCATCGTAGTAGAGGTTGATACCCAATTCTTCTGCCGCTTCACGCACTGCCTCTACCCCATTCTCGTGGCGGATTTTCAGTGTATCAAAGAACTCGGTGTTCTCTTGCTCGTAGCCATATGCTTGCAGCATCTCGCTCAGATACACGGCTTTACCATGAATACCTTCGGCTATCTCACGAATACCCTCGGCACCGTGATATACGCCGTACATACCTGCCATCACAGCAGACAGGGCTTCTGCGGTACAGATATTCGATGTCGCTTTCTCGCGTTTGATATGTTGCTCGCGTGTCTGCAAAGCAAGGCGGAAAGCAGGTTTCTCGTAGGTGTCTTTGCTCAGACCGATGATACGACCTGGCATATCGCGTTTGTACTCCTCGCGAGTCGCCATATATCCTGCGGTAGGACCACCAAAGCCCATTGGCAAGCCAAAGCGTTGTGCTGTACCACACATAATATCGGCGTTCAGTGGCTTGAGCAATGCCAATGCCATCAGGTCGGCAATCACCGTCACTTTCATGCCTGCGGCGTGGCAGTCATCAATGAAAGCGGTGTAGTCTTCAATTGCACCATCTGCATTTGGCCATTGTACGATTGCACCAAAGAACGGACCATTCGCTGCGAGCCAATCGCTATTCACCATCGCATAATCCACCATCACAAGTTCGATGTCTTGTCCTTTCGCGCGCGTGCGCATTACATGTAAGGTGTTGGCAAAGATTTTCTTGTCCACCAATACCTTCTTCACGCCTGCTTTCACCATATCACGGCTGCGTAGGTTGCGCATCATGGTCACAGCCTCGGCTGCAGCTGTCGCTTCGTCGAGAAGCGAACAGTTGGCAAGTGGCAGGCCTGTGAGGTCGCTAATCATCGTTTGATATACAAATAATGCCTCCAAACGACCTTGACTCACTTCGGCTTGGTATGGAGTGTAAGAGGTGTACCATACGGGGTTCTCCAATATATTGCGTTGAATCACAGCAGGCGTGTTGGTTCCATACCATCCGCGACCGATGTACGAGCGATAGAGTTGATTCTTCGCTGCCATTTGGTGCATGGTGTTGAGGTGTTCTTGCTCGGTGAGTGGCTCATCGAGGTCAAGTGGCTCTTCCAGAAGGATATCCGCTGGCATGGTTTGTGCGATGAGTTCATCCACACTTTTCACTCCGATTACTTCCAACATCTGCTGTTGGTCTTGCTCTGTCAGACCAATATGTCTGCTTTTCAAGTAGTTAGTTTTCACAATATATAAATTTTAGTTCGTTTCACTCACGTTAGTGGCTTCGCGTTGTTGGTTTTACGTTAATGGCTTCGCGTACTTGGCTAAAGCATTGATACAGCGAATGCGGGTGCAAAGTTACAATTTTTTTCTAATATATACAAGTATATATTAAAATTTCCAATAAAAAATATTTTTCTATTTGCTTATATGCAAAAAATGTATTACCTTTGCCCTGAAAATAATAGCATTATATCACTGATTATGAAAAGAAAACTTGATATAAAATATGCCAAACCTTTGCAGATATTAGCATTCCTTCCTATTTTCATGCTTCTTTTGGGATGCCGTACACAGCAGGTTGCACCGGTTATACCTGTTGTAAATATTTCATTACCTGATACTAATGCACTACCCACTTTTCCCGCAGAGGCCTTGTATGTCTTAGGAGCAAGATGGGAAGCTGATAGCATTTTGCAGCAAGAGATTACCATAGCCGACTATATCGAACAAGAACTCATCCGTCTTTATCCAGAAAAGGCCTATCGTGGATATGTGCAACGTTTGTGCTCGGTGACGGATAGGTTATTGGTTACATCAGAGGAAACACCTACTCTATTCGCTCCCAAAAGACAGGAGATCACCCTCCACCCTACACCCTCTAACCTATCACCTATCACCTCATCATCCTACGCCCTTTTAGATTCGCTTTCTCAGGCGGAGGAACTGCAGGTGCTACAACTTACCCCACAGGAACAAACCGAATGGCTACAGTTGCAAGCACTCATCGACACTGCGAATACGCTCACCCGTGAGTCTTTTGACACATTAGATATTTCTTACTTCGAGGAGGAGAATATCCTATTGACATTATTGATTTGGCGTGGTCCGCGTTTATTCTATCGCGTACTTCAGAGCAAAGCACGGGCTGAAAAATTAGCACACTATTATTATGGTGAAGCCACCAATAATGGCCGTCCAGGTGATGCGTTTAAGCACATTTATGTGAATGTCTTGTTGCGCACTTATGTAGGAGAATGGCTATCGCATGCTATCATGGATCTCTTTTGGGAGTGGAAAGCTCCGAATGCCCCTTGCGACCACTATATGGACCTACACAACAATATCATTGGTCGCCAAACCCGATACGATGATTTCACTACGATTGATACGCAGTGTTCGGATATGCGTGATTGGCTGCAATGGGGTGAGAATGTGCAACATTTCATCCAAGACTCGCTCAATGGTGATTTTCAAGGGTGGAACAAGGAAACCCCTACTTTCATTGTAGAACCAGCTGCTAAAAAAGTCAGCAATACGCAGTACATCTATTGGGATAAATAGTATCTGATAACATAGCATTTCCTTGCCATTCATGCTGAAAATAAAGTATGAATGGCTTTTTTTCGTTTTAGTTCTTGTTCAATTCAAAATATTTCACTACCTGAGGACACCCTACCCTCGAAGTTACTGCAAAAAATGTAGCCTATGGCAATAAAAGTGAACTTTTCTTGCATATATACATTTTTTTTCGTACCTTTGCAGTCGCAAACCTGTGCCGAGGGATGTCTGCACATCAGCGGCGAGGGGAGCAGACATATGAAAGGCGTTTATTAGCGCTTTGTTCTGACAAACTGAAATCTCGCAAATTTCAATAGGTATTCGGAACTAAGCAACGGTAGATGTCCTACGGGATATAAGATGATCCCTCTTGTGCCAATTTGGTACGTCATTTGCGTATATGCATATGCGCACACGCGTACCTTAACTATGATATAGCACGAGAGTATATTTTATATTCGGCGTGGGCTTCGCGTTGTCGTTTCAATACCTAGGGCAATGCGAGAGCCTCAGTTTGTGGAACGGCAATAGTGCAAGTTTCACGCTTTTTTTATGTCCATATTGTACAATCAAACAACAGGTGGACATGTTAAAGAAATTCGGAGAAGGATGCTGGGCGCTCGGATTTATAGAAGGCGGTATCCAACAAATCATGGAAAACAACACTTATGATGTCAAATGGGTGCAAATGCCTAAAGATAGGTGGTATGCAGATCCATTTATTTTGGATGTAACTGATACTGAGATCTTAGTATTAGTCGAGGATTATGCATATGATTATAAAAAAGGTATCATCTCGCTATTACATATCAATCGCCAAACGATGGAAGTGGTACATCGAAAGGTTATTCTAGAAATACCTACTCATTTGTCTTTCCCAAATATCTTACGAAAGAATGGCAATGTGTATATTTATCCAGAAAGTGCTCATAGCGGTCAGTTGGATATTTATAAGTTTGACTTTGATTCTGAATCCTTAACGCATTGCGCTACGATATGTAATGATTGTATCTGGGATTCAGACATTACAGATGTATTTGGCGAACCACTTTTGTTTACTGCTGCTCACAATGATTATTTGTTAGATATTTATCATTGGAACGAGAGAGAGAAACGCTTTGTACTCTGGAAAAGTATTCCTTCTGAAATTAAGAACTCTCGATTAGGTGGCGCTCTATTTAAATATAAAGATAAAGTGTATTACCCTGCACAAAACTGCGAAAAAGGCTATGGTTGTGCTATCAATATCAAAGAAATCGAGTATAAAGATGGTATTTTTTTGATTTCAGATGTAAAAACAATCAAATCAACTCACAAGCGTTACAATATTGGCTTGCATACTCTTAATGAATACAAAGGTGTTGCTGTGATTGATGTTCACGGATATAGGTATGGTGTAGTAGGAAAATTGATTACATCCTTAGTGAAAGTGAAAAAGTATCTTAAAAAGTATCTATAGTATGGACTCTATCAAACTACACAAACATATTATTATCACAGGAGATCAAGTAAATCCTCTAGGTGTTCTACGGAGTATAGCTGAGGGTGGTATAACTCCTATTATAATTTATGCGTTTGAATCTCGCTTCCGTAAAGTTGTTATTAGCAGTAGATATGTCAAAAAATATCATCAGGTATTTTCTTATGAAGAAGCAATTGATTTATTGATAGATACGTATGGTAATGAATGTGTAAAACCTTTTGTATATACATGTGATGATACCATCGCTTCATTGATTGATTTGCGTTATGATGAACTTGCAAATAAATTCTTTTTCTTCAATGCAGGAAAGCAGGGAAAAATCAATGAACTGTTGAATAAGCAAGTACAATGTAGATTAGCCGAAGAATGCGGATTGGCTATTCCTAGACAAGAAGTGGTTGATACAGGTGTTTTGCCCAAAACTCTCAAATATCCAGTATTGACCAAAACATTGAAGTCAACAATGGGACGTTGGAAAGAAGACTACTATATTTGTGAGGATGAAGAACAATTACAAACTGCTTATCAATCAATTCAAAGTCCTAAATTACTTTTGCAAGAATATATACATAAAAAGAATGAATTAGAGTTGTGGGGATATTCAATTAATGGTGGTGAGCAAGTATATTTACCCTTTCAGAAATCATATTTTCGTCTTTCGAAGGAATCTTATGGAGGATATATGTATTTTACACCAACTCAAAATCAAGAGTTAGTTGATAAAATTTCAAATTTGATAAGAAGGTGTAATTATACAGGCTGTTTTGAGGTAGAATTTCTGGTTGACAAAGATGATAGTTTGTGGTTTCTAGAGGTGAATTTTAGATTTGCGATGTCTAATTATGGTGTAACATTCGGAGGAGTAAATTATCCACTATCATGGGCTAAGTCTGTTATAAACAATAGGATTGAAACTAATTTTCAGTTAAAAGAATATTTCACAGCTATCAATGAGGCAGGTGATTTTGGACAAAGTGTAGTTACAAGAAAAGTTTCTCTACTTCAGTGGCTAAAGGAAATTCGTAAGGCAGATATGTTATTTTACTATCATCCCAATGATCCTTTGCCTGCTTGGTCGTTCTGGTGGCATAAAATAATACGAAAGATACGAAAAAAGATATTCAAAAAGTCATGATTCCTAAAATAATTCATTATTGTTGGTTTGGAGGTAATCCTCTGCCTGAGTTAGCGAAAGAGTGTATCGCTTCGTGGTGTAAGTGTATGCCTAATTGGGAATTAAAGGCATGGACTGAAGAAAACTTCGATATTCAAGGTGCACCGCAATATGTACAAGAAGCATATCAAGTCAAGAAATATGCTTTTGTGAGCGATTATGTCCGTTTGTGGGCATTAGAACAATATGGAGGATTGTATATGGATGTAGATTTCTTCGTATATAAATCATTTGAGCCACTATTGATTCATCATGCTTTTGTGGGATATGAAGGATGCAAACGAGGGGCTGTAATGATGGGAGTAATCGCTAGTGAAGCGCACCACACTTGGATTAAAGAAATGATGGATAGTTACAAACATCGTCCATTTATTTTGCCAGACGGTAAGTATGACCTTACGCCAAACACTTCGTATTTCACCACCGAATTAGAGAGAAAAGGATTGGTATTAGACGGAAAAGAGAAAGATTTTCAAGATATTCATATTTTTACAGTAGATTATTTTTCTCCGATCTTAACTTCTGGCGAAGATGTTCGTTCTGAAAATACCTATTGCGAGAGCAAACAATTACGCTCTTGGAGCAACCATGAAAGTTGGAAAAATATCATATTGAGCTACTTAAGTCCTGAGTGGCGAGTAAAAATAATTACATTAAAACGAAAACTATTTGGATAATATGACTACAACTAAAAATAATAAAGTGATTGGATTATTTGGGTTTTCGGCTGAGAATCTAGATATATTTCGTGAGTTATTTGATGCAAGTGTGGAGATTAATCTCTTTGAATTGCCACGCGAAAACACCAAAGACACTGTAAAACAAGTGGATAACTTCTATGTTCATCAATACGAATTTGCTGAGCAAAACGTCGAATCTCGTATCAATGAGATACTTCGTGATATGTTAGCTATTCATGCGGATTACTATTTCATCTCTAGCCAAGCACAATTTCACCAAAAAGCGTACAATAGTTTAGTACACTATGGTTATAAGGTGGTGGTTATGTGATTCATTTGGATCACCATAGTTGGGGTGATGCCCTGAGAATATTTCGGTGAAGTTAGGGCAATCATTCGGTGAGATCACGATGAAGTCACGATGAAGTCACGATGAGGTCACGATGGAGATAGGTGGCAAGTAAGGGGCAACAAATAGGCATACAAAGGAAAGTACGAACTATGAACTATGAGTTATGAGTTGGATTGACTTTTGCGGGCAAGAGAGATTTCGTGTTTGATAAAATCGTATAAACGGGCTGGTACAGGTGGTTTGCCATTGGCATTGGGCATACGTTGGTGTTTACTTGCTTCACGTAATGCTTGCAAATGTTTCTCTTGCCAAAGCGCTTTTTGTTCTGGATCGCGCAAAATGGCACATGCCTCCTCATTGATAGTACGGAAATTTTGTACGACAGCATGGGCTGCCATCTCTTTCTTCTTTGCTTTCGAATACTCAGGTTTGCGGCAATAAGCAGCATACCCTACTCTGCCAGGAATAGGACGAAGATAGTGGTCCTTGTCAATTGAGCCACCGATACTCTCTAAAAATGATGCTACGTGTACAATCATAGTTGTGGATTTTCTTCCTCGTTTTCTCCTTCTGGTATGCTGCGCATAACCACAGGTTTGAAGCGTTTTTGGCGGAGTTGCCAGCGTTCGCGAGCGTATTGCTGCATGTCAGTGACAACATCCATCTCATCGATGATCTCCAGACCGAAGATAGTCTCAATTACATCCTCAAACGTAATGATACCTTGCAAGCAACCATACTCGTCAATCACCACGCCAATCTGAGACTTCTCCTTGAGCATCGCGTCGAAGATATCGCCGACATTCATCTCTTCGTTGAAGTACAAGAGTGGGCGTTTGATCTCGCCGAGGGTCTTCTGGAATTGGTCCTCGGTCAGGTCCTCCAACGCGTCACCACGCAGGACATAGCCCGTGATGAACTCGGGCGAGTCGGCATAGACAGGGATACGCGAGAAATGGTCGTATTGGTCGCTATCGTAATACTCACGCAGGGTCATCTTCTCCGAAGCGATAGCCGCCACCACGCGTGGGGTCATCACCTCGTATGCCTTCACCTCGTTGAGACGCATGACATTGCGGATAATCTTGTTCTCGTCCTCCTCAATCACGCCCTCTTCTTCGCCCACATTCGCCATAGCAATCACTTCCTCACGGCTGACAGCCGCTTCGTCGGGCTCTGGGAAGAGGCGAGCAATGAGCTCGATGATCTTCACCACAGGGAACATCGCCCACACCAATACACGAATCACATTGGCAGCAAAGCCCATGAGTTGTTTCCAATAGGTAGTACCGATGGTTTTAGGGATAATCTCTGAGAAGACCAATATCAGCACCGTCATCACGCCACTCGCCACACCAAACCACGCTTCGCCAAAGGCCAAAGTGGCTTGCAGACCCACGCCAGAAGCACCTATGGTGTTGGCAATGGTGTTAAGCGACAGGATAGCCGCCAATGGACGCTCGGTGTCCACTTTGAACTTCTTCATGAGTTTGGCGGGCTTGTAACCCTCCTCTTCACGAAGATTGATATACGACAAGGTGGTGGACATCAATACCGACTCCAACAGACTACACAAAAACGATACGCCTATGGCGAGAAATAGATATACTAATAATAAAGGTATATGCTCTTCTGATTCCATAATATTATAATTACTTGTTATTCATACGATTGAGGAAACACTCGATTGTGTTGCGCATGAGCATGGTGATGGTCATAGGACCTACACCGCCTGGGACAGGGGTGATAGCACCTGCCACTGGCAATACTGCTTCGTAATCCACATCGCCCACGAGTTTGCCGTCTTCGGTGCGGTTGATACCCACATCAATCACGGCTGCACCTGGTTTCACATACTCGGCAGTCACCATCTTCGCACGACCTACGGCAGCCACCAAGATATCCGCTTCGCGGCATACAGCAGCCAAGTCTTGGGTACGGCTATGGGCAATAGTCACAGTCGCATTGCGGTCAAGCAGGAGTTTCGCAACGGGCTTGCCCACGATATTGCTGCGACCAATCACTACTGCTTTCTTGCCTGCAATCTCCACGCCTGCTTGGTCGAGCAGTTCGATAATACCTTTTGGGGTACATGGGAGGATGCAGTGTTGGTTGAGCCAGAGGCGTGCCACGTTCTCTGGGTGGAAACCGTCCACATCTTTCTCAGCAGAGATAGCTGCAATGACCTTGTCCTCAGAGATATGCTTTGGCAATGGCAATTGCACGAGGATACCGTCCACGAGAGGATCGTTGTTGAGTTTGTCAATCTCTGCGAGGAGTGTTGCTTCGCTCACATCTTCAGGGAGTTCCACCAAATGGCCGTCAAAACCACAGTACTCAGTTGCTTTGATTTTGCCGCGCACATACGAGCGGCTGGCTGGGTTGTTGCCCACGATGATTACCATAAGGCATGGGCGGCGACCATATTGCTCCGCCAATGCATCTACTTCAATCTTCATCGCATCCTTGAGGGATTGCGAGATTTGTTTACCGTCTATAATCATATGTTTAGTTCACTTTGTTCACGTTATTGGTTCGTTTCACTCACGAAAGTGGTTCGCTGCGTTCACGAAAATGATTCGCTTCTCTTATGTACGCTTTAGCCATCTACGTCGCCATGGGCGACCACTTTTTGTGCCTTTGGCACTCAAAGTGCCCAGTGGGCGATGTCTTTGCGGTAGAAGAGGTTGTCGCAGTGGATTTTCTCTATCTCCTTATATACTTTCTCGCGCGCGGTGGCGATGTCCTTGCCCGTAGCAATGCACATCATCACACGACCGCCATTGGTCTTCAGCACACCATTGTCGTTCTTCGTTCCCATGTGGAAGATTGGACCGTCAAACAGCTCTGTGCCTTCAATCACCGCACCTTTAGCATAACTGCCAGGATAACCCTTTGAGGCGAGAACTACACCAATAGTGGCTTCGTTGCGCCAACTCATTGCCTTATCGCCTTTTAGCCTCATCGCCTCATCGCCAGTCGCGATGCCGTAGAACACATCATAGGCATCCGACTCAAGGAGTGGAAGAACAACTTCGGTCTCTGGGTCGCCAAAGCGAGCGTTGAATTCAATCACCTTCACGCCTTGTGCGGTCTTCATCAGTCCGCCATAGAGTACGCCTGTGAGTGGTAATCCCTCTTGGCACATGCCTTTAGCTACAGCTTCGAGGACATATTTGCGGGCAAAGGCCTCATCTTCTGCGGTCACGAATGGTAGTGGAGTGTAGGCACCCATACCGCCTGTGTTAGGACCTTCGTCGTTGTCGTATGCGCGCTTGTGGTCTTGCGAGAGAGGCATAGGATAGACGTTCTCGCCATTCACAAAGCACATGAAGGAGAACTCTGGACCTTCCAAAAACTCCTCTATCACCACTTTGCCTTTGCCAAACGCTTCATTGCAAAGCATATCTTGCAGCGCAGCATCCGCTTCTTCTAGAGTGTTGGCAATCACCACACCCTTACCTGCTGCCAGTCCGTCGTATTTGAGTACGATAGGCAGACTGCCTGCTTTCACGTATGCCAATGCTTCTGCATAGTCGCTAAACGACTGATATGCAGCCGTTGGCACATTGTATTTCTGCATGATGATCTTGGCAAACTCTTTGCTCGACTCTATCTGTGTGGCTGCTTTGGTGTGACCAAAGATAGGCATACCTTCCGCACGGAAAGCATCTACCACACCTGCTGCCAATGCAGCCTCTGGACCTACTACGGTGAGGTCCACTTCCGTCTCTTTGGCAAAGAGGAGCAAGCCCTCTACATCGGTGTCTTTGATAGCTACACACTCAGCGAGTTGAGCAATACCTGCATTGCCTGGAGCGCAATAAATCTTCTCCACTTGTGGGCTGCGCGAGAGAGCATACACGATCGCATGCTCTCTTCCGCCTCCACCTATAACTAATACTTTTTTACCCATAAATTAATGTTTGAAGTGGCGTGTGCCAGTCATGAGCATGCAGATGCCGAGTTCGTCGGCTTTGACTACGCAGTCGTTGTCGCGGATACTGCCGCCAGGTTGAACGATAGCGGTTACACCATATTGAGCTGCCAAAGCTACAGTATCGTCGAATGGCAAGAAACCGTCAGAAGCGAGGATAAGACCTTCGGTTACACCTGCTGCGTGGGCTTGTTTCATAGCAATCTCCGCACTACCTACACGGTTCATCTGACCTGCACCTACACCCAGCGTTTGACCGTTCTTGACTACTACTATCGCATTGGATTTTACGTGCTTAACGATATTCCAACCGAATTGCATGTCTGCCAATGTCGCTGCATCAGGTTGTACCTTAGTAGCGCACATATCGGCTGTGATAGTCTCGATTTGGGTGTCGAGGTGTTGCACAAGCAGACCGCCGTTCACGCTCACATATTGGTCGATGGCCTCGCTGCTTGGGGTCATGTCCACTTGGATAACTCGGAGGTTCTTCTTGGTAGCGAAGATCTCCATCGCCTCGTCGGTGAAGTCTGGCGCGATAACAATCTCGAGGAAGATTGGCTTCATGCCCAAAGCAATCTCCTTGGTGATGGTGCGGTTGCAGATTACAATACCACCATAGATGCTCACGGTGTCTGCCTCGTATGCTTTTTTCCATGCCTCTTCGATAGTTTCAGCCACAGCAGCACCACAAGGGTTCATGTGCTTGAGGGCTACGCAGAAAGGTTGTTGGAAGTCACGTGCGATATTGAGCGCAGCGTTAGCGTCTTGGATATTATTGTAGGACATCTCCTTGCCTTGGAGTTGTTTGCCACTGGCGAGTGAGAATGGGATAGCTTTGGTAGAAGCATAGAACTTAGCCGATTGATGAGGGTTCTCGCCATAACGAAGACCTTGCTTGAGGTCGAACTCGAGGAAGAGTTTCTCATTGAGGCCAGCTTTCTCGCGCATGTAAGTAGCTATGCAGCAGTCGTATTGCGCAGTATGGGTGTATGCCTTAGCAGAGAGTTGCAGGCGAGTTTCGAGAGTGGTGTTGCCAGTGGCGTTGATCTCAGCGAGGATAGTGTCGTAGTCAGCAGGATCGCAAACGACAGTCACATCGTTGTAGTTCTTCGCTGCAGAGCGTAACATAGATGGACCACCTATATCAATCTTCTCGATGGCTTCTGCCATAGTAGTTCCCTCTTTGGCGATGGTCTCGCGGAATGGATAGAGGTTCACGCACACGAGGTCGATAAACTCGATGCCGTTCTCCTGCAATGCTTGGAGGTGAGATGGTTCGTCACGGCGTGCGAGAAGACCGCCGTGCACCTTTGGGTGGAGGGTCTTAACGCGACCGTCACAAATCTCTGGGAAACCTGTTACATCGCTGATACCGATAGTTTTAACACCTGAATCTTCGAGGAGTTTTTGTGTACCGCCTGTGGCGATAATCTCCCAACCTGCTGTTTGCAGGCCCTTTACAAAATCAACTAATCCTGTTTTGTCGCTTACGCTGACAAGAGCTCTTTTTGCCATATCTTTTTTATACCTTAAAAATTTGATTTACTAATTAAATAATCTCGTTTGCTCCTTCGATAACTTTACCAATCACTTGTGCTTTGTCGCCGTGTTTAGCGAGGATAGCAATGGCTTTTTCTGCATCAGCCGCAGGCATAGCAATCACCATACCGATACCCATGTTGAAGATGTTGAACATCTCGCGGTGAGGGATATTACCCCACTTCTCCAAGCATTGGAACACTGGCAGAATCTCCCATGAACCCTCAGTCACGCTGAAGCCCTGACCATCCTTCAAGATACGAGGAATATTCTCATCAAAGCCACCACCTGTGATATGTGCTACACCGTGCACATCGCAGTTCTTGATGACCTCCAGCACTTGCTTCACATAGATGCGAGTAGGGGTGAGCAGCACTTCGCCGAGTGGTTTCTCGGCATTGAGTTCTGGATAAACGGTGTGGAGGTCAAGCCCAGCATCGCTAACCACCTTGCGCACAAGACTGAAACCGTTGCTATGTACGCCCGAAGAAGAGATACCTACGAGCACATCGCCTACGACCACTTTGCTGCCGTCAATGAGTTGGGACTTCTCCACCACGCCAGTGGTGTAACCTGCGATATCATACTCGCCATCGCCGTACATACCTGGCATCTCAGCTGTCTCACCACCTACGAGGGCGCAACCTGCTTGGCGGCAACCTTCTGCCACACCTGCCACAATGGCCTCTACTTTCTCTGGGATATTGTGACCAATTGCCACATAATCAAGGAAAATGAGTGGTTCTGCACCTTGTGCAAGCACATCGTTCACGCACATTGCCACAGCATCAATACCGATAGTATCGTGCTTGTCCATAGCGAAAGCGAGTTTGAGTTTGGTACCTACACCATCGGTGCCACTAACGAGCACTGGCTGTTTGATGTTGAGTGCCGATAGGTCGAACATTCCACCAAACGAACCGATATTGCCCATTGAGCCAAATCGGTTGGTACTTTTTACGTGTGATTTAATACGACTTACTACTTCGTATCCGGCTTCGAGGTTCACGCCGGCTGCCTCATAATGTTGTGCCATTATATTTTGGTTTATTTGTTTAGCAGTTTATTAGTTTATTTCTTTCTAAAATATGCCACTGCGTTGTCGAATAGAGGTTGGCACTTGTTGCCAGCGATGTTGGTGAACACGCCATCTTCCCAACGTTCGGTGTGACCCATCTTGCCGAGGATTTGACCGTTCTTGGAGATGATACCCTCTATCGCATAATACGAACCATTAGGGTTGTGAGGGGCTTCCATCGTAGCTTCGCCTGTCATTGGATCGGCATAGCGGAAGGCTACTTGTCCGTTCTCGAAGAGTTCCTTCGCCAATGCCTCGTTCACCACGAACTTACCTTCGCCGTGGCTGACTGCAATGCTATGTGTATCACCTACTTGCATACCACGAAGCCATGGGCTGGCAGTAGTGGCCACAGTGGTAGTCACCATCTGCGAGATGTGGCGGTTGATATCGTTGCGGAACAAGGTTGGAGAGTCTAGAGTGACCATGCCCAACTTGCCATAAGGCAGCAGACCACTCTTCACCAATGCTTGGAAGCCGTTGCAGATACCAAGTATCAAGCCACCGCGCTCGATGAGGGCAGTGATAGCAGCACCTACCTTTTGGTTGTTAATCACATTGGCGATGAACTTACCACTTCCGTCTGGCTCGTCACCTGCAGAGAAACCACCAGCAAACATGAGGATATGGCAGCGATTGATATGCTCTACCATCTCATCAATACTGCTGAGGACATCCTCGCCTGTGAGGTTGCGGAAGATAGTGGTCTCGACCTCTGCACCTGCACGGCGCCATGCCTTGGCAGAGTCGTAGTCGCAGTTGGTACCTGGGAAGACGGGGATATAAACCAATGGGGTTTCAACGGCAGAGCCGTTGTAGTTTAGTGTTGAGTGTTTAGTGTTTAGTGACTTGATACCTGCTGGCATCAATGCTTGATGCTGCGCAGGGACGGCGGATGGGTAAATCTTGTCGAACTGACCACAGCATGCACGGAGCAATACCTCGCGGGATACGCGCTCGCCATTGATAACGAGGTGGGTTCCGTCTGTGACTTCGCCTAAGGCGATGAGGCTATTAGGCGATAAGGCGAGAGGCGAGAGTTCTTCGGTTGCTTCTACGAGGATAGAACCGTAGTTATAGTCGAAGAGTTCGTTCTCGGCGATTTGGACATCTACCGCCAATTCGTTACCGAAACTCATCTTAGCCAATGCCTCTGCTACACCACCGAAGCCTAGCGCAAAGGTAGCGCAAACCTTGCCAGATTGGATAGCATTGGTGGTATAAGTCCAGTTCTCTTTGAGTTGCTCCACATTAGGCATATAATTTGCTAATGCGTTATGCTTGATGAGATAGAGTTTGTTGCCTGCTTTCTTGAGGTCGGTAGAAACGACTTTGTCAGCTGGCACAGTCGTGATACCGAAAGCAATCAATGTAGGAGGTACGCTGATATGCTCGAAAGTACCAGACATAGAGTCTTTTCCGCCGATACTAGGCAGACCGAATGCCACTTGCATCTTCAGTGCACCGAGCAATGCGCTGAGTGGCTTGCCATACGCATGCTCGCTGCTCATACGCTCGAAGTACTCTTGATAAGAGAAGCGCATGCGGCTATAATCAGCACCTGCAGCTACGACCTTGGTACATGCTTCTACAACGGCATAAGCAGCGCTGTGGTAAGGGCTCCATTCAGCAATGAATGGGTTGTAACCAAACGCCATGATAGAGGCAGTATTGGTATAGCCATCGGTTGGGAGTTTCTGCACACTCACTTGTGTCTCAGAGAGTTGTGTTTTGCCACCGAATGGCATGAGTACGGTGCTACGACCGATAGTCGCATCGAAGTTCTCAATCAATCCCTTTTGTGAGGTGACATTGGCATCAGCCATTACCTTTGCCATTTTCTCCTCGAGGGTGGCACCTTCGATGGTTTGAGCAAATGGATTCTTCTCCTCTACAGGGAGGATAGCGGCTTTAGCAAAGTGCTTTGCACCTGCGCTGTCGATAAACTCGCGGGTGAGGTCGGCGATGAGTTCGCCTTTATAGAACTGACGCATGCGACCGCTATCGGTGACATCCGCCACATGGGTATATTCGATATTGTCAAGGTGGCAATAGTGCTCCATCTCGGCACGGTCTTTGGCTTCGATGACTACCGCCATACGCTCTTGCGACTCGCTGATAGCCAATTCGGTAGGGTTAAGTCCGCTATACTTGGTTGGCACACGGTCGAGGTAGATATCCAGTCCGTCTGCGAGTTCGCCGATAGCCACGCTGACACCACCTGCACCGAAGTCGTTGGACTTCTTGATGAGGCGAGTAGCTTCAGGGCGACGCATGAGTCGTTGGAGTTTGCGTTCCTCAGGTGCGTTACCTTTTTGTACCTCGCTACCGCATGTCTCGAGGGATGCCTCAGTATGCTCTTTGGATGAGCCGGTAGCGCCACCTACTCCATCACGACCGGTGCGGCCGCCAAGCAAAAGGATAATATCGCCTGCCGCAGGGCTCTCACGGCGAATATTGCTGGCTGGTGATGCACCTACAACGGCACCCACCTCCAGACGCTTAGCTACATACGATGGGTGATAAATCTCACGCACATGGGTGGTAGCTAGACCGATTTGGTTGCCATAGCTGGAGTAACCAGCAGCCGCTTTGCGGGAGATGATCTGCTGTGGCAGTTTGCCAGGCATAGTCTCTGCCACGGGCTTATAGATGTCGCCTGCGCCCGTTACGCGCATGGCTTGATAGACATATGCACGACCAGATAATGGGTCGCGGATAGCACCACCGAGACAGGTACTTGCGCCACCGAAGGGCTCAATCTCGGTTGGGTGGTTATGGGTCTCGTTCTTGAATTGGAGGAGCCACTTCTCTTGCTTGCCATCCACGTCTACATCAATGAATATAGAGCAAGCATTGTTCTCCTCGCTGACCTCCATATCGTCGAGAAGGCCTTTCTTGCGAAGGTAACGCGCACCGATAGTAGCAAGTTCCATGAGGCAGAGCGGTTTCTCGGTGCGACCGAGTTCTTTGCGAATGTCGTGGAACATGCCGAGGGTGGATTCGATCTCCTCTTTCACAAATGAGTCGTCTATCTTGATTTCTTCTAAGATAGTGGTGAAAGTGGTGTGACGGCAGTGGTCAGACCAGTAGGTGTCGAGGATACGGAGTTCGGTTTCGGTTGGGTTGCGTTGCTCCTTTTGGAAGTAAGTGACTACTTCGTGGAGGTCGTCGGCGTTCATTGCCAAGCCCCATTGCTTGCAGAACGCAGCGTACTCCTCGCGAGGCATATTGATAAAGCCGTCCAACTTAGCCAATGGCTTGATGTCGGCAGTTTGGTTTTGCACCAATTGACTGAGGTCTTTCTCGCGCGACTCCACAGCGTTGATGTAGTAGTGGCGAATCTTAGCCATGTCTGCCTCTGAGATTGTGTCATCAAAGATGAGCAAACGGCTACTGCGAATTTCTACTTCGGCATTAGGGTCAATGAGGTGTACGCAATCCACCGCCGATGATGCACGTTGGTCGAACTGACCAGGGATATACTCTACAGCGAGGAATTTCTTGCCTGTGAGGTCGCACTCGTCTGATACGGTGTCTGTAACCGTCTCGCCAAAGACGGTGTAGCGGCATTGCTCCAGCAGTTCGGGTGTAAAACCAAAGAGGTCGTACACATTGATATAACGAAGCGATTGCAGACTGAGTTGCAAGTTCTCGTTGAGCTCGTTCTTGAGACTCTGGGCTTCTACCTGGAATGCAGGACGCTTTTCTACGTATATTCTATAGTTGTTCATAATTCTTATTCACGTTAGTGGTTCACTTCGTTCACGAAAATGGTTCGCTTTGCTCACGAAAGTGTGGTTTGCTTCGCTCACGTGAGCCATAGGCGAGCCACTATTCGCTTTAGCCATTTTCGCAGCTTTGCTGCCATTATTCGTCGAAGACCACCATTCGTGCCTACGGCACTAAATAACTGTATTTACTACTTTCTCGGTTTGTTGTTTGCGGAAGTCTTCGAGTTGTGCGAGCAAGGCGGTATCTTGCAGAGCAAGAATAGCGATAGCGAGCAATGCTGCGTTCTTCGAGCCATTGATAGCCACCGTAGCCACAGGAATACCTGCTGGCATTTGCACAATGCTCAGGAGCGAATCCAGTCCGTCCAATGTCTTGCTGCGAATAGGTACACCAATCACAGGGAGTGAGGTAAGTCCTGCAATCACGCCTGCGAGATGCGCTGCGCCGCCTGCGCCAGCGATGATAATGCTTAATCCACGCTCACGAGCGGACTCTGCCCACTTCATAAGCTCGTGTGGAGCACGATGCGCACTAATAACGCGTTTATCTACTTCAATTCCAAATTGTTGAAGGGTCTCAATCGCGGGAGTCATTACCTCCAAGTCGCTGGTAGAACCCATAACTACGCCTACTTTCATACCTTTTGTATAATTGTTTTTAATAAATTTTGAAAGGAAATTTTGTACAACAACAAATCCGCTACAAAATTACTACTTTTTTTTGAATTACGCAAATATCACAGACGAAAAATACACACATATTTATATCTACATAAAAAGAGAGTGCATCCACCGATACACTCTCCATTATTTATGGACTGATAGGATTACACGAGTAACCTCTATCCTACTCTATTACTCAGCCATCAAAAGCTCCATGATGGTGCAAGCTGACTTAGCCACTGGGCTACCAGGGCCGAAGATTGCAGCCACACCTGCCTTGTAGAGGTAGTCATAGTCTTGTGCTGGGATTACACCACCTGCGATGACCATGATATCCTCGCGGCCAAGCTTCTTGAGCTCCTCAATCACTTGTGGTACAAGAGTCTTGTGACCAGCAGCGAGTGAAGATACACCAAGCACGTGAACGTCGTTCTCAACAGCTTGTTTAGCTGCCTCAGCAGGAGTTTGGAACAATGGACCCATATCCACGTCAAAACCGCAGTCAGCGTAGCCAGTAGCTACCACCTTTGCACCACGGTCGTGACCGTCTTGACCCATCTTAGCAATCATGATACGAGGTTGACGACCCTCTTTCTTAGCAAATTCTGCTGTGAGTTCTTGTGCCTTAACGAAGAACTCGTCATTCTTAGTTCCTGATGCGTACACGCCTGAAATAGTTCTAATTGTTGCTGAATAGCGACCAACCACTTTCTCGCAAGCGTCAGAGATCTCGCCCAATGATGCGCGGAGACCTGCTGCCTTAACTGCCAAAGCGAGCAAGTTGTTAGAGCACTTTTTACCATCTGCCCACTCTTGTACAGTAGCAGTAATCTCTGCCAATGCAGCTTGTACAGCTGCCTCATCGCGGTGAGCGCGGAGCTCTTGCAAACGAGCCACTTGCTCCTCACGAACAGCAGTATTGTCGATCTCAAGGATATCGATTGGATCCTCGTGAGCCAAGCGGTGCTCGTTCACGCCGATAATCTTTTGCTCGCCAGAGTCGATACGTGCTTGTGTGCGCGCAGCTGCCTCCTCAATACGCATTTTTGGAATACCGGTCTCAATAGCAGCAGCCATACCGCCGAGCTTCTCAATCTCTTGGATGTGCGCCCAAGCCTTGTCAGCGAGCTCTTGAGTCAGTTGCTCTACGTAGTAAGAACCTGCCCATGGGTCGATGGCCTTACATACCTTGGTCTCCTCTTGGATATAAATCTGTGTGTTACGAGCGATACGAGCAGAGAAGTCAGTTGGCAACGCGATGGCCTCGTCCAATGCGTTGGTGTGCAATGATTGGGTGTGACCCAACGCTGCACCCATTGCCTCGATACAGGTACGACCTACGTTGTTGAATGGATCTTGCTCGGTGAGTGACCAACCAGATGTTTGGCAGTGAGTACGCAATGCCATTGATTTTGGGTTCTTTGCACCGAAAGACTTAACAATCTTAGCCCACAACATACGACCAGCACGCATCTTAGCGATCTCCATGAAGTGGTTCATACCGATTGCCCAGAAGAATGACAAGCGTGGAGCAAAGGTATCTACGTCCATACCTGCGTTCACACCAGCACGGAGGTACTCCATACCGTCAGCCAAGGTGTAAGCCAACTCAATATCTGCGGTAGCACCTGCCTCTTGCATGTGGTAACCAGAGATAGAGATAGAATTGAACTTAGGCATGTTTTGTGAAGTATATTCGAAGATATCAGCGATAATCTTCATTGAGAACTTAGGAGGATAGATATAGGTGTTACGCACCATGAACTCCTTGAGGATGTCGTTTTGGATTGTACCAGCCATCTCTTCGAGTTTCGCGCCTTGCTCCAAACCTGCGTTGATGTAGAACGCCAAGATAGGCAACACGGCACCGTTCATAGTCATAGACACAGACATCTTGTTCAATGGAATTCCAGCGAACAACACTTTCATGTCCTCGAGCGAGCAGATACTTACACCTGCTTTACCCACGTCACCTACCACGCGCATGTTGTCGGCGTTGTAACCACGGTGAGTTGGAAGGTCGAATGCTACAGACAGACCTTTTTGACCTGAAGCCAAGTTACGGCGATAGAACGCGTTAGACTCCTCTGCAGTAGAGAAACCTGCGTATTGGCGGATAGTCCAAGGGCGGAGAGGATACATTGCGCTATAGGGGCCACGGAGGAATGGTGGGATACCTGAAGCGTAGTTCAAGTGCTCCATACCCTCGAGGTCTTCTTTGGTATAAACTGGCTTAACATCGATGAGTTCAGGTGTTTTCCAGTTAGCTTCATTGGCTCCTTCTACATGCGAAGCAGCCACTTTCTTGATATCAATATCTTTAAAATTTGGTTTCATAATCGCATTATTTATTTAGAAGTTGAGCATTGAATTTCTTTAGTGTCTCGAGTACGTTTACGCGAACGTGGATAAAGTTCTCAATACCGAGTTTTTGCAAGTCTTCCATGCAAGCAGGAGCACCCGCCACGATAAAGAGTTCTTTTGCATCCTCAAGTTGCAACCATGCTTGTGGAGCGTATGTTGCATACTCGTCGTCGCTTGAGCAGAGCACGATGATATCTGCTTTTGCTTTGCGAGCGGCCTTGATACCTTCAGCCACAGATTTGAAGCCATTGTTGTCGATTACTTTGTAACCAGCGCATGCAAGGAAGTTGCAAGAGAATTGTGCACGAGCAATACGCATTGCCAAGTTACCGATGGTGAGCATGAATGCAACTGGTTGTTTCTTAGCACCTTCGGTCTCCAGACGCAAGGTCTCAAACTCCTCAGCAGCACGAGCCACTGGCAAGGTAGCGATAGCACCTTCTGGTTTGGTCTTGCAGCAACCGCAACCACAACCTGTCTCTTTGATCTTCTTGCCTGCCTTCTCGGTGAAGTTAGGGAATTGGTTAGAACCCAGCAACACCTCTTTGCGTTTAGCCACATCAGCCAAACGAGTCTTCAAGTTAGCTGCCATTGCCTCTTGTACCTTACCTGCGGCTACCATCTCGTACATACCGCCTTGCTCTTGGATAGCGAGGAATTGCTTCCATGCCTCAGCTGCGATAGCGTTGGTCAAGTTCTCGATATAGTATGAACCAGCAGCTGGGTCAACCACCTTGTCGAAGTGTGACTCCTCTTTCAGTAGGAGTTGTTGGTTACGTGCGATACGCTCTGCAAACTCGGTTGGTACCTCGTAGGTAGCGTCAAATGGAGTAACCACGATCTCATCCACACCTGCCAATGCTGCAGACATAGTCTCTGTTTGTGTACGAAGCATATTTACGTATGCATCAAAGATGGTCATGTTGAAGCGGCTTGTTTCTGCGCAAACATTCATCTTCGCAGCGTCTTTCAATGCAGCAGTGAAGATAGGAGCTTTGTATGCCTCTACGATCTTTGCCCAAAGCAGACGTGCAGCGCGGAACTTAGCCAACTCCATAAAGTAGTTACCGCCGATACCCATGTTGAAGCGAATCTCACGAGCAGCCAAGTAGTTTGGCAAACCTGCCTCGGTCATCATGGTCATGTATTCAGCCCCCCAAGCCAATGCGTAAGCCAACTCTTGAGCGCAGTATGCACCTGAGTTGTTCAGGATTACTGAGTTCACACCTACCACACGGAAGTTCACCAATGTCTTAGCAGCTTTCACGGTAGCCACGATTTTCTCTGCTACTTTCTCGCGGCTCAGTGGTTTGCCTTTGAGCAGCATGTTCTTGATTGGGTCTACATTGATAGTACCCTTCACTGCTTTGAAGTCATATCCGCTGCGTCCTACGAGGCGAACGAGGATGTTTGCCAATTGAGGAGCTTTGCAAGCGCATACGCTGAAGTTCAGTGCTACTTTGTCCAGTTGGATACCCTCAAGCAATGTCTTGATGTAGCGGTAGGTAAGTTTCTCTGCGTTCAAGCAGATGCCCAACGAGTTCACGCCTTTGCTGAGTACGTCCAACGCTTTTGCATTAGCTTTGCGAGCGTTCTTGCAAGCGCAGATGTTTTGACGGATAGCCCACTCGTTGTTGGTTTTAGTACCACGCACGTAAGGGAATTGACCTGGTGCAGATACAGTAGTTTTCAGACCTTTAAGGTCTTCTTGACGGTAGAAAGGCTGTACGTTGAAGCCTTCTGTGGTGCGCCATACGAGTTTCTTGTCGAAATCGGCGCCCTTGAGGTCAGCTACGATTTTCTCCTTCCATGCTTTGGTAGAGATGGCGGGAAACTCGGCTAACATGTTCAATTTTTCTTCTGCCATGATTTTAGAAAAGTTAGTATTATGTTTATTTTAATGTTAATTTTCTATTTTCGTATGATTTGATAGATAGAGGAATTATCCGTTCATACTCTTCGTTGCCAAAGAGAGGAGAGGTGATAATCATATCTGCTGTTGTACGATTGGTTGCAAATGCTATGTTGTACAATGATGCCAATCGTGTTAGTGCTCCCACATCTTGTTGGTGTCCTTGCGTAATGAGGTTATCGCAAAAGAATATTAGTGCATCCAATTTCCCTTCGGCAATCATTGCACCTATTTGTTGATCTCCGCCCAGCGGTCCAGACTTCAGCAGGGTAATATCTTTGAGGGGGTACTCGGTGTTTTCTGAATCTTCAGGAATCGCAGCAAGGAGACTACCAGTTGTACCTGTTGCAAATAAATTATGATGTTTGAGAATACACGAATTAAAGGTACACCATTTCACCAATTCTTGTTTTCTGGCATCATGAGCAACCAAAGCGATATTCAATTTTTTCATAATCAATCTTTGTTATAATCCTTGTCTTTGTTCTCAATTCTTGATTTTTAGCTTCAAAACATGTTTTTTAGCAGTTTTTCTGTGCATTTTCGCCTGCCATATTGGCGAAACCATAATTTTGGGCGCAAAATTAGTAAAAATTTCGCACATACGCAAGCGCAATGCGCATTTTTTTTGTAAAAAGTCAAATTTCGCCTCTTTTTCTCTTCTCCTATTTCCTTTGTTTCCCGTTGTATGCCACCTATCTTCCACTTATTTGCCACCTATCTCCATTGGAACCTCATCGGAATCTCATCGGAACCTCATTGGAACCTCGCCGAATGATAAGCCTATTATCAAGCAGCTATCACCGAAGTACCATCTTTATCTTCAGCTATGTTTATTATCCAGTGGGGTCCCCGATAACGCTCGTGACGTTTTGGGGTGCTTGACGAATGTTATTCGGGTATTCTCGCCTCCCACCACCTGTTTTGCCTTTGCCAGTGGTCTGGCAAATATTCTTGCCTCTAACCTCAGCGGGGTCCCCGATAACGCTCGTGGCGTTATGGGGTGCTCTTAAACTGTAGCTCGCCACGCGAGCGTCCTCTAAACTGGAACTCTGTGCCTCTACCCCCTAGACTCTACACCTTACACCTAAAAAAATCGCCCCAAAATGCGATTTTTCTTGCATATATCACAAAAAAGCACTACCTTTGCGGCTGATTTTGAATTTTAATCCGATTATTTTATAAAATCAAAGGAAAATGACGAGCAATATCAGATTTGAGGCACTCAAGTTGGCATGGGGGCATGCCCCCGTGAAAGTGGATAAGGCAAATGCGAAGGCTAAAGTGATTTTTGCGCAAAATGTATTCACGCGCGAAAAGATGAAGGAGTATATCGCTAGCAATATATTAGATCAACTGTTTGACTTGATTGATAGCGAGAAGCCATTGAGTCGTGATATTGCTAATAGTGTGGCTATAGGTATGAAGAAATGGGCTACCGAGTTAGGCGCTACGCACTATACACACTGGTTTCAGCCGTTGACAGGAGGTACGGCAGAGAAACACGATGCTTTCTTTGATTTTGATGACAATGGCAAGCCCATAGAGAAATTCTCGGGTTCGGTACTGTATCAGCAAGAGCCAGATGCTTCGTCGTTTCCATCTGGCGGTATCCGCAATACTTTTGAAGCGCGTGGTTACTCGGCATGGGACCCTACTTCACCTGCTTTTGTGATTGGAGATAGATTGTGTATTCCTACTATATTTGTCGCGTACACGGGCGAGGCATTGGACTATAAGACTCCCCTACTCCGTTCGATATCGGCTGTAAACAAAGCAGCTGTGGCAGTGGCAAACTATTTCGATAGAAATGTGAAGAGCGTGACCACCTATCTGGGTTGGGAGCAAGAGTATTTCTTGGTGGATGAGAGTTTGTTTGCTGCGCGTCCAGACCTGCTGATGACTGGTCGGACATTGATGGGGCACTATTCGAGCAAAAACCAACAGCTAGATGACCACTATTTTGGTATCATCCCAGAGCGTGTGTTGGCATTTATGACCGAACTGGAGATTGAGGCGCAGAAGTTGGGTATTCCGCTGAAGACGCGCCATAATGAGGTGGCACCTAATCAGTTTGAGATAGCCCCAATATTCGAAGAAGCCAACCTAAGCAGCGACCACAACCAACTACTGATGTCGCTGATGGAGCAAGTGGCTCGCCATCATCATTTCCGTGTGCTGCTACATGAAAAACCATACGGCGGCGTGAACGGTAGCGGCAAACACTGCAACTGGTCGCTGGGCACCAACACAGGCATCAACCTAGTTGCACCGGGTAAGAACCCCTATCAGAACTTGCAATTTGTGACCTTCCTGGTGAATGTGCTGAAGGCAGTTCATCGTCATAATGGTCTATTGAAGGCCTCTATTGTGTCCGCGACAAACGCCCATCGCCTTGGCGGCCACGAGGCTCCGCCTGCCATCATATCCGTATTTTTGGGCTCACAACTGACTGAGGCGCTGAACCAGATAGAAAATGCGGATGTGGACAAGGGTATTATCATCAATGCTAAGAAGGAGATGAAGTTGGGTGTAGGTACGATTCCAGAGATTTTGCTAGACAATACGGACCGCAATCGTACTTCGCCATTTGCGTTTACGGGTAATCGATTTGAGTTTCGTGCTGTAGGATCCAGTGCAAACTGCGCAGGTGCAGTCTTAGCGCTAAACGCGGCTGTAGCAGAGCAACTGACTATGTTTAAGAGCGAGGTGGATACGCTCATCGATAAGGGTGAGGCCAAAGAGCGTGCGCTATTTACCGTGATTAAGAGGTATATTGGCGACTGTCGAGATATACGCTTTGATGGCAACGGCTACAGCGATGAATGGAAAGAAGAAGCAATGAAGCGCGGATTGGATTGTGAGACCAATGTGCCAGTGATTATAGATAATTATCTGACCGATCAGACCGTGAAGATGTTTAGCAGCACAGGGGTACTCTCCCCATCCGAATTGGAATCACGCTGCGAGGTGAAATGGGAGAACTATTCGCTGAAGTTGCAGATAGAGAGTCGCGTGCTAGGTGACTTGGTAATCAACCATGTGTTACCAGCTGCAAAACGCTACCAGAAAACCCTGCTAGAAAAAGTGGCGCATATGAAGCAAGTGTTTGACTCAGAGGAAGCGAAGATGCTGAATGAGCAGGATTGCTTACTCATTCGCCGCATCGAAGGACATGCTAGTGCTATAATTGCAGGAGTGGACAAGATGACCGAACTGCGCGTAATAGCTAATCATATCACCGACCAACGTGAACGTGCAAATGCGTTTCACGATACAGTGGTGCCTATCATGGAGGAGATACGCAAGCATGTAGACGAATTGGAGATGTGGATTGATGACCAATTATGGACACTGCCGAAATACCGCGAACTATTGTTCATTCGATAATAAAAAGGCCTTCTATGACAGGAGGCTTTTTTCATACTTTGCAAGGAACATTGATACCCCCATATAGCATAAATAAAAAAAGTATTTTTTTTGTTAGAAAAAGTTTGTGTATTTCAAAAAAAATAATTACCTTTGCACCCCGAAATAAAGATAACAATATAATATTATATTTTCATGAATTTCGGAACTCCCCTTACCTCTGTAGCCACAAAGGCACTCCTGCTCGGCAGTGGCGAATTGGGCAAAGAAGTTGCCTTAGAGCTCCAGCGCTATGGCGTGGAAGTGATTGCGTGCGATAAGTACGAGAATGCTCCGGCCATGCAAGTGGCACATCGCTCTCATGTATTCAACATGTTGGACGGAGAGAAACTCCGCCAAGTGATAGAGGCAGAGCAACCAACTATGATTATCCCTGAAGTAGAAGCTATTGCTACCCCTACTCTCGTCGAATTAGAAAAAGAAGGTTACCGCGTTATCCCTACGGCTAACGCGGCTTTTTTAACTATGAACCGTGAGGCTATCCGTCGCATGGCGGCTGAAGAGCTGGGTTTGCCTACTGCAAGATATAAGTTTGCAGACACCCACGAAGAGTATCTGCAAGCCATCGAGGAGATTGGTATCCCATGCGTGGTGAAGCCCATCATGTCGTCATCGGGTCATGGTCAATCCACCGTGAAGAGCCAAGCAGATGTAGAGCCAGCATGGATAGAATCGCAGATGGGCGGTCGTGCAGGTGCAGGCCGCGTGATTGTAGAGGGCTTTGTGCATTTCGATTATGAGATCACCTTGCTGACCGTGCGTCACGCAGGTGGAACCACCTTCCTCAAACCTATTGGTCACCACCAAGTGGATGGCGACTACCGCGAGTCATGGCAACCACAAGCGATGACGGACGCTGCATTGGCACAAGCAGAGGACATTGCAAAGAAAGTGACTGACGCGTTGGGCGGATATGGCATCTTCGGTGTGGAGATGTTTGTCGAGGGCGACCATGTTATCTTCTCGGAGGTAAGTCCTCGCCCACACGACACAGGTATGGTGACGATGATCTCGCAAGACTTATCGGAGTTTGCCTTGCACGCACGTGCCGTACTCGGATTGCCAATCCCTGAGGTACGCTTCTTCGGTGCCAGTGCATCGAAGGCGATTGTAGTGGAAGGTGATGCTACCGAAGTAGTATTCAGCGGCGTGGAAGAAGCATTGGCTATGCCAGGCGTGCAAGTGCGTTTCTTTGGCAAACCAGAAGTACACGGACATCGTCGTTATGGCGTTATCCTCGCGACAGATGAAAACACAGAGAAAGCAGTAGAAAAAGCCATCAAAGCATTTAACTACATCAAAGTTGCAGGCGATTTGCATACGAAATGATTATTTAGTACTACCTACTTATAATAGGGTGAAGGTGTAGTAATCTTTCGGTGAAGTTCCGATCAGGTTCCGATGAGATTCCGATGGAAATAAGTGGCAGATAGATGGCAAATAGGTGGGGAACAATTGGGAATTTTGAACTAAAAATTAGAAGTGTGACCATGTTTTGGATGACATAATTTATAATTTTTTATTATGGGTTTTATTTTAATTTTCGTTATATTGGCAGTTGCATTGCATGCAGGTATTACCAAAATATTAAGTAATTCTAATGGAAATAAGTTTATAAATTTACTTCCTGTTTGGGTAATTGGATATTGTACATTACTCGCAGGTGTATGTCTCATTGCATTTTGTAGATGGTGGGAGGGACCAGAGCACATAATCGCAGGAATACTTCTATTGGGTTCATTGATATGCGCTATATTAGTTATAACCACATTAATTGTTGCACTCATCAAAAAGCAATATAAAAATGCCTTTCTGATTGCATTAATGGGAGTTTTGTTAATTGCGTATGCTATTGCTGCTACATTTTTTGGAGGACTCGGAAATGGAGCTCTTGATAATTTTGGAAAACGTCATCCAATACCTGAAGGAATGGAATATTATACCACAAAAATTACACCAGAATATGGAAATACTGCGGCACAAACCTACTTGGATAGTTTGGTAGTTGAAAGAGGGATTGTGGTAGTTGATTATGGGCAGCCCGGAGAATATCGTTATATGGCAAATGTACCCGCTATACCTGAAAAAGGCAAGATATATTTGAAATTGTATGAGGCGACAACCAATTTGCCATTATCAGAGCACGATGTTAAAACTAGCACTACTTTGTTAGTAGAACCATCAGATACATCAAGGATATATAAAATGACAGACAAAGAATCTAATAGATGGAATGCTACCGATGAGTTTACCATTCATGAAGGTTCGTGGGGTGACTATTATGCCGCACGGGTAGAGTTGTGGTATCAGCCAGAATCGGGCGGCGAAGAGCAACTGCTACATTCCGTGATATACCAAATCGAAGGGTGGTCAAGGTAAATGTATAAAACAATACGAAACAAAGTGAATTTATAAATATATGATTGAACGTTACAGCCGCGCAGTCATGCGCAACATTTGGACAGAAGAGAATAAGTTCAATGCTTATCTCGAAGTAGAGATTTTGGCAGCCGAAGCATGGAGCACCTTGGGCATAGTGCCCGCAGAAGATGTGAAGTTGCTTCGCGAAAAAGCCACTTTTGATGTAAACCGTATTCACGAGATTGAGGAGATCACCCGTCATGATGTGGTGGCTTTCACCCGCGCCGTGAGCGAGAGTCTGGGCGAGGAGCGCAAGTGGGTACACTATGGATTGACCTCTACCGACGTGGTAGATACTGCTAATGGTTATCTCTTGAAACAAGCCAACGAGATCCTTCGCAAGGACCTCCACTCTTTCCTCGAGGTATTGAAACGCCGTGCGAACGAGTTTAAGTACACCCCAGTGATTGGTCGTACCCACGGTATGCACGCCGACGTGAGCAGTTTTGGATTGAAATGGGCACTCTGGTACGAAGAGATGCGCCGCAATATTGAGCGTTTTGAGATGGCAGCCAAAGGCGTAGAGGCAGGTAAGCTTTCAGGCGCAGTAGGAAACTACGCGAATATCCCACCTGCTATCCAAACATACGTATGCGAGCACCTAGGCATTGAGTCAGCGGCAATCGCCACACAAGTGTTGGGTCGCGACCGCCATGCGTTCTATTTGGCTACTTTAGCTGTGATAGCAGGTACCTTGGAGCAGATGGCACTGGAGGTACGCAACATGCAACGCCAAGAGGTGCGCGAAGTAGAAGAGGCGTTCAAGAAAGGACAAAAAGGTTCATCGGCTATGCCACACAAACGCAATCCTATCTCCTCTGAAAATATATGCGGGTGCGCGCGTGTCATGCGTGGGTACATGTGCACCGCAAGTGAGAACATCGCATTGTGGCACGAGCGTGATATCTCTCACAGCTCTACCGAGCGCATCGTATTGCCAGATGCAACGATGCTCTTGGACTATATGTTGGCACGCTTCGAGGGTATATTGGACAACCTCGTGGTATATCCAGAGAACATGCTCCACAATATCGGTTTGACCCACGGCGCAATCTTCGCACAACGCGTGATGAATGCGCTCATCGAGAAGGGCTTTGTGCGCGAGCAAGCATACGACCTCGTACAACCTGTAGCGATGAAAACATTGATGGAAGGTGGCGAGATGCAAGAGAACCTCAAGCTCACCGAGGGCGTTACCGCACACCTGAGCAACGAGGAGATCGACGCATGCTTCAGCTTGGATTACTACATGAAGAATGTGGATTATATATTCCAACAAGTGGGAATTTAGTTTAGAGTTTAAAGTTTAGAGTTTAAAGACAAGATTATATGAAAAAAGTAGATGTCGTATTAGGCATGCAATGGGGCGATGAAGGCAAAGGTAAGATCGTCGATGTATTGACCCCTCGTTATGAAGCAGTAGCACGCTTCCAAGGTGGACCAAACGCTGGTCATAGTTTGTATTTCGGTGATAAGAGTTTTGTGCTCCACACCGTACCATCAGGAATCTTCCGCGATGGCACTACCAACATCATTGGTAATGGTGTAGTGATTGACCCAATCATCCTCATGGAGGAGATTCACGCTATCGAGGCAATGGGTGTGGATGTAAAGAGCCGTTTGCAAATCGCTAAACGTGCAAACCTCATCCTCCCAACCCACCGTATGCTCGATGCCGCTTCTGAGAAGAAGAAAGGCGATAAGAAAGTAGGTACCACTGGCAAAGGTATTGGTCCTACCTACACCGATAAGATTGCGCGCAATGGTCTTCGCGTAGGCGATATCCTGCGCCCTGACTTCTTGGAGCGTTACAACGCATTGCGTGCTGCTCACCAAGAGCAATTGGGCGGTATTGAATTGCCAGACGACAGCGCATGGCTCAGCGCCATCGAGGAGATGAAGCAGTTCCCTATCGTGGACAACGAGATTGTGGTGAACCACATGCTTCGTGAGGAAAAAGGTGTCTTGGCAGAAGGTGCACAAGGTTCATTGCTCGATGTGGACTTCGGTACCTATCCTTTCGTGACCTCCAGCAACACACTCTGCGCAGGTGCATGCACGGGTTTGGGCGTAGCTCCACAACATATTGGCGAGGTATATGGTATCTTCAAAGCATACTGCACACGCGTAGGTGAAGGTCCATTCCCAACCGAGTTGTTTGATGAGACAGGCGAGATGCTTCGTAAGATTGGTCATGAGTTTGGCGCTACCACTGGTCGTCCACGCCGTTGCGGTTGGCTCGATCTCGTAGCACTCAAATACACTGTAATGATGAACGGCGCTACTTCACTCATCATGATGAAGAGTGACGTGCTCAACGACTTTGATACCATCAAGGTGTGCGTTGGCTATGAGCTCAATGGCGAGAAGATTGACTACTTCCCATTTGAGGCAGACGCAGACAATATCAAACCTATCTACAAGGAGTTCCCAGGATGGAAGTGCGATGTATCGGTATGCCGCACCTACGAGGAGCTTCCTAAGGAGCTCAAAGAGTATATCGCTTATATCGAGCAAGAGACGGGCGTAAGCATCGATGTAGTATCCGTTGGTCCAGATCGTAGCGAGACTATCTTGCGATAAAGTTTAATATGGTTCAGCGCTTCGCGTTCAACATAGTTCAACATTGCACGACGCGAAACAACATTGAACAACTTTGAACAACATTGAACAAAACAAGAATATATGTCAAAAGTAACATTGAAACTCTCCGATGGCACCTGCTTCACAGGTACATCATTTGGCTACGAGAAGAATGTAGCTGGAGAGCTCGTATTCAATACCACTATGATTGGTTATCCAGAGGTGCTGACCGACTCAGGTTTTGAGGGGCAGATTGTGGTGATGACCTATCCATTGATTGGTAACTACGGCGTGCCTGCATGCAGCAGTTTGGAGAACGGTTTGTCGGAGTTCATGGACAGCCACCGCATCCACCCTGCGGCAGTCATCATGACCGAGTACAGCCCTGAGTACAGCCACTGGAATGCTAACGAAGATTTGGCAGCATGGCTGATTCGTGAGCAGATACCTGCTATCACAGGTGTGGATACCCGTGAGCTGACCAAGCATCTGCGCGAGAACGGCACCATGCAAGCCTCGCTCATCTTCGAAGGCGACGATACAACTCCTGTAGCAAACGAGGAGAACCTCGTGCAACAAGTATCTTGCAAAGAGGTAGTGACCTACAACGCTGGTGCTGGCAAAAAAGTGGTACTCGTGGATTGCGGCGTGAAAGAAGGTATCATCCGCTACCTGCTCGCACGCGGCGTAGAGGTGACACGCGTACCATGGGATTATGACTTCAATACCCTTGAGTTTGACGCATTGATGCTCAGCAACGGCCCTGGTGCCCCAGAGGATTGCGCTGTGACAATAGAGAACATCAAGACTTTCCTCGCAAAGGGCGAAGATAAACCATTGTTAGGCTTAGGATTGGGCAACCAACTCTTGGCTCTAGCAGCAGGCGCAGAAGTGTTGAAGCATAAATATGGTCACCGTGGTGCTACCCAACCTGTACAAATAGTAGGTGGCGAGCGTTGCTATATCACTGCACAAAACCACGGTTATGTAGTGGACGGCACTACCCTACCTGCGGAATGGAAAGAGTGGTTCATCAATATGAACGACCGCACCAACGAGGGTATTCGCCACGCAGAGAAACCATGGATGGCAGTACAGTTTATTCCAGAGATGAACTGCGGACCAGTGGACTCTGAATTTGTATTCGATAACTTCTTCCAACTACTTAATAAATAATGGCCATGGAGAAAAAAGATATCAAGAAAGTATTGGTGCTCGGTTCTGGAGCACTCAAGATCGGTGAAGCAGGCGAGTTCGACTACTCTGGTTCACAAGCCCTCAAGGCCCTTCGTGAAGAAGGTATCTATACCGTACTTATCAACCCTAATATCGCTACCGTACAAACCAGCGAAGGTGTAGCAGACAAGATCTACTTCTTGCCTGTCAACCCATTCTTCGTGGAGAAGGTGATTGCGAAGGAGCGTCCAGATGGCGTACTCCTCGCCTTCGGCGGACAAACCGCACTCAACTGCGGTGTGGAGCTCTACAAGAGCGGCGTGTTAGCGAAATATAATGTACAAGTACTCGGTACCCCAGTACAAGCGATTATGGACACCGAAGACCGCGAGCTCTTCGTGGAGAAACTCGACGAGATTAATGTCAAGACCATCCAAAGCGAGGCTTGCGAGACTATTGAAGCAGCTCGTGCTGCCGCTAAAGAGCTCGGCTACCCAGTTATCCTCCGTGCAGCTTATGCGCTCGGCGGTTTGGGCTCAGGCTTCTGCGACAACGAGGAAGAACTCAACGTCATCGCAGAGAAAGCGTTCAGTTTCTCTCCACAAGTACTCGTCGAGAAATCGCTCAAGGGTTGGAAAGAGATTGAGTATGAGGTAGTTCGTGATAAATACGACAACTGTATCACCGTCTGCAACATGGAGAACCTCGACCCACTCGGTATTCACACAGGTGAAAGTATCGTGATTGCTCCTACCCAAACATTGACCAAATCAGAGGCAGCTAAGCTCCGTGCGTTGGCAATCAAGATCGTTCGTCACGTAGGTATCGTGGGTGAGTGTAACGTACAATACGCCCTCGATCCATATTCTGAAGACTACCGCGTGATTGAGGTGAATGCTCGCCTCTCTCGCTCTTCTGCGTTGGCATCCAAAGCGACAGGTTATCCATTGGCTTTCGTAGCCGCTAAGATTGCTTTGGGCTATGGCCTCTTTGAACTCAAGAACTCTGTCACCAAAGATACTCCTGCTTTCTTCGAGCCAACACTCGACTATATCGTGGCTAAACTCCCACGCTGGGACCTCGGCAAGTTCCGCGGCGTAGATCGTGAGATCGGTTCCAGCATGAAGTCTGTGGGTGAGGTGATGGCTATCGGTCGTACCTTCGAAGATACCATCCAAAAGGGTCTTCGTATGATTGGTCAAGGCATGCACGGTTTCACCGAGAACAAGCAACTGCATGTGGACGACCTCGACCACGCATTGGCAGCTCCAACCGACAAGCGTATCTTCTTCCTCTCGCAAGCATTGCATGCGGGTTACAGCATCGACCGCTTGCACGAGCTGACGAAGATTGACCGTTGGTTCCTTGAGAAACTCCAAAATATCGTTAAGACCGACAACGAGCTCAAGGCTGCAGGCACCCTCCAAAACATTGACGAGGAGCTGATGCGCAAAGCTAAGATTCAAGGTTTCTCTGACTTCCAAATCGCGAAAGCCGTTGGATTAGGCGAACAAATGGACATGGACTTTGCGGTGCTCGTAGCACGCAAACATCGTCTCTCATTGGGCGTTAAACCAGTTGTAAAACAGATAGATACACTGGCAGCAGAGTTCCCTGCTCAAACCAACTACCTCTACCTCACCTACTCAGGTATAGCCAACGATGTGAAGTACCTCAACGACCGCAAGTCTGTCGTAGTACTCGGTTCGGGTGCATACCGTATTGGTTCGTCTGTAGAGTTTGACTGGTGCGGCGTACAAGCGCTCAAGACCATCCGCGAGAACGGTTACCGCTCCGTGATGATCAACTACAACCCTGAGACCGTTTCCACCGACTACGATATGTGCGACCGTCTTTACTTCGACGAGCTCACCTTCGAGCGCGTGATGGATATTCTGGAATTGGAGAACCCACACGGTGTAATCGTATCTACTGGTGGTCAGATCCCTAACAACCTCGCACTCAAGCTCGATGCACAACATATGCCTATCCTCGGTACTACCGCTCGCAGTATCGACAACGCCGAGGACCGCGATAAGTTCTCTGCCATGCTCGACCGCATTGGCGTGGATCAACCAGAATGGAGTGCCCTCACCTCTATGGAAGATGTGAAGACCTTCATTGACAAGGTGGGCTTCCCAGTGCTCGTTCGTCCATCGTATGTGCTTTCTGGTGCGGCGATGAATGTCTGCTTCAACCAAGAGGAACTCGAACGCTTCCTTAAGATGGCAGCAACTGTGAGCAAGAAGCACCCTGTGGTAATCTCTAAGTTCATGCTCAACACCAAGGAGATTGAGATGGACGCTGTGGCAAAGGATGGCGAGATTATCGCATACGCTATCTCTGAGCACGTAGAGTTCGCTGGTGTTCACTCTGGTGACGCGACAATCCAGTTCCCTGCACAGAAGCTTTACGTAGAAACCGTGCGCCGAATCAAGAAGATCTCTGGTCAAATCGCACGCGAGCTCAACATCTCTGGTCCATTCAATATCCAGTACCTCGCTCGCGAGAACGAAATCAAGGTAATCGAATGTAACCTCCGTGCTTCACGCTCGTTCCCATTCGTATCTAAAGTATTGAAGATCAACTTCATTGATATAGCCACTCGTATCATGCTCGGTCTCCCTGTTGAGAAACCAAGCAAGAACTTCTTCGACTTCGATTATGTGGGTGTGAAGGCATCGCAGTTCTCCTTCAACCGTCTGCAAAAGGCCGATCCTGTGATTGGTGTGGACATGACTTCTACGGGCGAAGTTGGTTGCTTGGGCGAGGACGCTAACGCAGCCCTCTTGACCTCTATGCTTTCCGTAGGCATGCGCGTACCTAAGAAGAATGTACTCTTCTCCATCGGTTCGCCTAAGCAAAAAGCACAGATGCTTGAGTCTGCACGCCAACTCATCGCGAAGGGCTTCAATATCTACGCTACCCTTGGTACAAGCCACTTCCTCACAGAGGCAGGTATCCCTAATACTACGGTTTACCAACCATCTGAGGAAGGCACTCCACAAGCTATCGACCTCATGCGTGAAGGCGTGATCGAGTTCGTAGTGAGCGTTCCAAAGGATATCGTGACCGACCCACAAAACGATGTTTGCTACCACGTTCGTCGTGCGGCTATTGACCTCAATGTGCCATTGCTCACCAATGCACGCCTTGCAGCAGCGTTCATCAACGCCTTCTGCACTGTCGATGTCAACGACCTCGCTATCCAATCGTGGGATGAGTATAAATAGTTTAGAGTTTAATGTTTAGAGTTTAAAGACAAGATAATGAACGCTTTAACAGCAACCAATTTCAACTTTCCTGGTCAAACTAATGTGTACCACGGCAAAGTGCGTGATGTATATTTCATCGGTGAGGACTGCCTCGCTATGGTAGCCACCGACCGTATTTCTGCTTTTGATGTTATCCTGCCAAAGG
Source organism: Paludibacteraceae bacterium (assembly GCA_017503075.1). Taxonomy (GTDB): domain Bacteria; phylum Bacteroidota; class Bacteroidia; order Bacteroidales; family Paludibacteraceae; genus Colicola. The sequence continues at coordinate 54,241 of JAFVTU010000012.1, forward strand.
GTATTCCATTCAAAGGCCAAATCCTCAACCAAATCGCGGCTAAGTTCCTCGATGCAACGGCTGACATCGTTCCTAACTGGAAGCAAGCCACTCCCGACCCTATGGTTACCGTAGGTGTTCGCTGTGAGGGCTATCCAGTAGAGATGATCGTGCGCGGTTACCTCTGCGGTTCTGCATGGCGTGCTTACAAGAGCGGCGTGCGTGAGATCTGCGGCGTACAATTGCCAGAGGGCATGCGCGAGAACGAGAAGTTCCCTACCCCAATCATTACTCCTACTACCAAGGCCGAGATTGGTGCACACGATGAGCACATCTCTCGTGAAGAGATTATCGCTCAAGGACTTATCCCAGAGGCAGAGTACGAGCAATTGGAGAAATACACCCTTGCTCTCTTCGCTCGCGGACAAGAGATTGCTGCTAAACAAGGACTTATCCTTGTGGACACCAAATACGAGTTTGGTAAGCATGGCGATCAAATTCTTCTTATGGACGAGGTGCACACTCCAGACTCCAGCCGCTACTTCTATGCAGAGGGCTATGAGGAGCGCTTTGAGGCAGGTTTGCCACAAAAGCAACTCTCCAAAGAGTTCGTTCGTGAGTGGTTGATGGACAACGGCTTCCAAGGTAAAGAGGGTCAACAAGTGCCAGAGATGACCGACAAAGTAGTAGCAGGTATCACCGCCCGCTATATCGAACTCTACGAAGGCATCACAGGCGAAAAACTTGTCCTTGACGCTTCTGCCGAAGACCTCACCGCTCGTATTGAAAATAATGTAAAACAATATTTAGGTTAAGTCTTGCTGCGCAAGAAGTGATGTCGCTTAAGCGAAGTAATCGTCTTGCTGCGCAAGAAGTAGTGTCGCCATGAGGCGAAGCAATAGAGATGAGTCAGCAATCATATAAAACATTAACCGTATATCAAGATGCAAAACAATTGGTAATAAAAGTATATCAATTGCTCAAATTATTTCCTCTTGAAGAAAGATTTGCTTTATGTGATCAAATTAGACGAGCTGTTATATCAATACCTTCAAATATTGTGGAAGGTATGAGTAGAACATCCAACAAAGAAAAAGTTCACTTTTTAGATATTGCTTATGCCTCTATGTTAGAGATGGACAGCCAATTAGATATATCCAAGGACCTTGGATTTATTTCTGAGGAACAATATAAGGATATACATAGTATGGTTTGTACGATTGGTCGTCAATTGAATGGACTTCGACAATGGGCTCAACCCCATTCCAACACCTCGGCAAAGCCGACATAACCTCGCGAAGCGACACAACCTCACGAAGTGACATAACCTGCGCAAAGCGCACATAACAAATAATATGGCTGGATTTTTTGGTACAATATCTACAACCTCCTGCGTCACCGATGTCTTCTACGGCACCGACTACCATTCCCACCTCGGTACACGCAGAGCGGGTATGGCAACATACGATGCAGAAAAGGGCTTCAAACGAAGCATTCACAACATACAAAACTCGCACTTCCGAACCAAGTTCGAAGATGAATTACACGAGTTTAGTGGCAATGCAGGTATTGGTATCATCTCCGATACCGATGCACAACCTTTGCTCATCAATTCCCACCTCGGTCGCTTTGCTATCAGCACCATCGGCAAGATTAACAACCAAGACGATTTGGTAGCCCACCTATTGGAGCAAAAAGTGCACCTCTCCGAGTTCAGTAGCGGACGCGTAAACCCCACAGAATTAGTAGGTTTGCTCATCGTACAAGGTAAAGATTTCGTGGATGGCATTGAGAATGTGTACAAGCAAATCAAAGGTTCATGCAGCATACTTATTCTCACCGAAGATGGTATCATCGCTGCCCGCGACTCATGGGGACGTACACCTATTATATTAGGAAAAAGAGACAACGCTTACGCGATTGCTAGCGAGTCCTCATCCTTCTTCAATCTCGGTTTTGAAACGGAGTATTTCATGGGGCCTGGTGAGATTGTTCGCGTATATGCTGACCACATGGAGCAACTCCGCAAACCCAACGACAAGATGCAGATTTGCTCTTTCCTTTGGGTGTATTACGGTTTCCCTACTTCCGACTACGAAGGTCGCAATGTAGAACAAGTGCGCTATGCGTGCGGTCATGCTATGGGTAATAGCGATGATGTGAAAGCCGATATTGTCTGCGGTATTCCTGATTCAGGTATTGCTATGGCGATTGGTTATTCGCACACTTCGGGTGTGCCTTACCAACGTGCCATCACCAAATATACCCCTACTTGGCCACGTTCTTTCACCCCATCGCAACAAGCCACACGCGACCTCGTTGCTAAGATGAAACTCATTCACAACTACTCTATCCTACGTGGCAAGAGTGTTCTCTTCTGCGACGATTCTATCGTGCGTGGCACACAACTCCGCGACAACACCCGTTGTCTGATCGAAGCAGGTGCCAAAGATGTGCATATGCGTATTGCATGTCCGCCTATCATGTATGGCTGTCCATTCACGAATTTCACCACATCGAAGTCGGATATGGAGCTCATCACCCGCCGTATCATTGCGGATTTAGAAGGAGAAGAAGCTGCAAACAATCCAGAGCGTATCAAGGCATATGCAACGACCGACTCCTTGGAGTACCAACGCATGATACGCGCCTTGCGCGACCGCTTCGCGCTGAAGTCACTCAAATACACCAAGATAGAGGACCTCATTGCCGCCATCGGATTGCCTAAGTGCAAAGTTTGCACCTTCTGCTTCGATGGTGCCAACCCACAAGAGTCACAACATTGAACAATACTGAACTATGTTGAACAATACTGAACCCTTTAACAACGAAAAGTACATTCTCCGTCAGTCGGAGCATATCAAAGAACGCATTGCGCAGTTTGGTAACAAACTCTATCTGGAACTTGGAGGCAAACTCTTTGATGATTTCCATGCTAGTCGCGTACTACCTGGTTTTCAACCAGATAGCAAGCTCACTATGCTCACGCAACTACGTGATACATTGGAGATAGTGATTGTCATATCCGCATCCGACATTGAGAAAAACAAAGTACGTCAAGACTTAGGCATTACTTATGACGTGGATGTACTGCGTTTGCGCGACGAGTTTATGAATCGTGGTTTTGTGGTCAACTCCGTGGTTATCACTCACTATAGCGGTCAAACGTCCGCACAGATGTACCGCCAACGATTGGAGCGACTGGGTATCACCACCTATTATCATTATACGATTGACGGCTACCCCCACAACGTAGCACTCATCGACTCGGAAGAAGGGTTTGGTAAGAACGATTATATCGAGACTACTCGCCCATTAGTGGTTGTCACGGCTCCTGGTCCTGGTAGTGGAAAAATGGCAGTTTGCTTGAGCCAACTCTATAACGAACACCAACGCGGCAATCAAGCTGGATATGCCAAGTTTGAGACTTTCCCCGTGTGGAATCTCCCACTCAAGCACCCAGTCAATAAAGCGTACGAAGCAGCCACAGCCGACCTCAACGATGTGAATATGATTGACCCATACCACTTGGAGGCATACGGCAAAACGGCGGTAAGTTATAATCGTGATTCGGAGATTTTCCCTGTCTTAGATGCTTTGTTTACTGGTATTTATGGTCATAATCCCTACAAATCACCTACCGATATGGGTGTAAATATGGTGGGTTTCTGCATAGAAGATGACGCGGCATGTCAAGAGGCAAGCAAACAGGAGATTATCCGTCGCTACTACCATGCGCTGAATGATTTTGCTAATGGTGATATTAGCGAGGCTGTAGTCAATCGCATTGGTCGATTGTTTAAGCAAGTTGGCATCAGCACTGCAGACCGCCAATGCACAGTAGCGGCTAAAGAGCGCAAAGAACGCGATAGTAGCACCGCAGTGGCGGCTATTGAACTGCACAACGGCCAGATTATCACAGCTGAAGCATCACCATTGTTGGGATCAAGTGCAGCCCTCTTGCTGAATGCCACAAAATACCTCGCTGGCATTGACCATGATGTCAAGCTTATCCCACAAGAGATGATTGAGCCTATCCAACACACTAAGATCAGTTACCTGCGTGGTCGCAACCCACGCTTGCATACGGATGAGGTATTGATAGCATTATCGGTATTATCGTTACATGATGAGAACTGCCGAATGACATTGGAAGCGCTACCACAACTAGCTGGTTGTCAAGTTCATTCCACAGTGATGCTCTCAGAAGTAGATCGAAAGATTTTCCGCAAATTAGGTATTGATCTTACCTGCGACCCTGTACGGAAATAAAATACACTACTCTATAAGAATCGCACCCAGTAAGGTGCGATTCTTATATTATTGGTAATATGGTTCAAATGCAGAATAGTAGTATTTCATCCAATTTTTAGAAGATTGTTGATACCACTTGTAAAATGTCTTATCATCCAGATTTCCTTCCACCCATTGCTGGTAAAGTGGTAGAAAATCAGACAGGATCATTGTCTCCACATCATTGGTACATGTTATAAGCGAAGGCTTGCTCTCATTGCCAACCAAAATAGTCTGCAGTGCCACATAACGCTTACCATTGCTAATATGCATAGGGAATGCCCATGCGTCTTTTATTTTAAGTGATGCATCGCACATCTCGCTATGCAGTGCCTCACCTTTCTTAGCCTTTGGATTGCGCGCAGTCATATACGCAGGTAACGAACTACTATTCATTAATAGCGGTATAGCCACTGCACACGCAGGATACCCCAATGCAGACCACATGATGCTATACTTAGGATCATTCCCCTCAGACACACCTTGAAAACAAATTACTGCAGATGTGATACGACGAGGAATATAATCTTGATCTACAATATATTGTGGTGCATTTTCTTGGTAGTAATTCACTCCTAAAACTTCATGACGATACTTACGGGAGAAGAGATTGATAGCATCAATAGCAGAGAACTCTCGCTCACGAGAAAAAGCCTCCTTCATGATAGCAGAAGCGGTTTGATAGCGTTCCCAACCTTCGTAATCTTCATGTCGACCTGCGAAACTAAAATTGGTTACTACCCTATATCCATTCGCTTCTTCATTGACATCATATTTGATCCAACGATGGTTATTAATCTCGTAGTATGCCGCTCCACCTTGTGCATCGATGATACCAAAATTGGCTTCCACACCCCATGGCTGAGGATATGTATCGATCCAAGCCTCAAACTCTTGGAGAGTAGCACATTGCCCTAGAACATGATACATGAATTCGCCCTCACGATCCATCTGACACTCTAGCATATCTTCGCGCAGATTATAGGAAGCTGTATTCATGATACAGAGGCCAGCTTCGTTCATACCAGCCCATACTTCACCATCCAAAGAAGGCGCATTGACTAAGCCCATAAACGCATATTTCTTACCTTGAAAATGCGCAATGCGATTGTTGAGCTCGTCGGTGTCACGATGCTTAAACATCATGGGTTTGCCAGAAGGAGTAGCTTTACCGCTGATGATAAAAGAAGTACATGCAAAGGTGATTGATACTGAGAATAGAGCTATTGTAAGTAAAACGATTTTCTTCATAATGGTATATTATTTTCAAGTGTATGCCAAAGAGTGTCTTCAGGAATAGGGGCAGTAATCACGATTGGTAATTTGCTGACAGGATGAATGAATTCTATTTTTCTTGCGTGCAAAGATATTCCACCATCAGGATTGCTACGTTTAGCGCCATATTTTAAATCGCCTTTAATTGGACAACCGATAGCAGCTAATTGACAACGAATCTGATGATGGCGTCCTGTCTCTAGATTGATTTCGAGCAAGGTATATCTATCGCTTTGTGCAATAACTTTATAAGAAAGAGCCGCATGTTTGGCATCCTTTGTACTAGGTTTAACGACAATGGATTTATTTTGTTTTTCGTTTCTCCAAAGATAATTTTCCAAGCGTCCTTGAGGTGTAGGCGGTGGAGTTTGAACAATCGCCCAATAAGTTTTTCGAATCTGTTCGTGGGATTGAAACATGGCATTTAGTCTAGTAAGGGCTTTGCTTGTACGGGCAAAGAGTACCACACCGGTTGTGGGACGATCAAGACGGTGGGTAACACCTAGGAATACTTCGCCAGGTTTCTGGTATTTCTCCTTGATATATGCCTTCACAGTCTCGGAGAGCGGAATATCGCCTGTCTTATCGCCTTGCACAATCTCGTGACAAGTCTTGCTCACCGCGATGATATGATTGTCTTCGTATAATACCTGCATATTAGTTTAGAGTTTAGTGTTTAGAGCATTTTCTGCTTCACGGAGGGGAATCATCACGAAGTCTCGTTCTTGCATTCGTGGATGAGGAAGTGTAAGGGTAGAAGAGTGATGAGTGATGAGTGATGAGTGATGAGTAACTTGCAACAAATCAATATCTATCACTCGGTCGTGATATACACCATTCACTGATTTCTCGGTGCGTCCCTTCTCACGCTCAATCTGCTGCGTAATCAGTAGCACTTCTTCGGGCGAATATTCGGTTTCATATACTGCCACTATATTCGCAAACTCATTATCCGACACAAAGCCCATTGGCGCGCTGCGATACACCGAAGAACACGCCAACTGCTCCCCTACTCGCTCGTCAAGCAGTTGCAGTGCCTCACGCAAATTTGCCTCGCGATTGCCAAGATTGGTTCCTATACCGAAGTAGATGAGCACTATTATTGGATATCGGCTACAGAAACAAAATCATAATCAATCTTTTCGCCCATGGTCACGAGCATGTAGAATGGCTTTTTGTCCTCATCCTTCATAGAGTCCACCACAATACATGTCATCCCTTTCACTTGCGTGATTTCGCGCGAGTGGTCGTGTCCCGACCATACCATATCTACCCCATGCTGGGTAAAGAGGTTAAGTAGTGCATATGTCTCTTCTTGCGTGTAGTTGGAGGTATGTCCTTGCGAGCCATCACGTTTGAAGAAATGCGTATGCGTACATGCTACGACATGGCGAAAATCCTGCTTATCAGCCCACTCCAGTGTCTCGCGAAGCCATTGCAACTGTTTGCTGCCTACTGTACCATCGGCAGAATCGTAAATAATAAAGAGATCTTGTTTGCCAGTAGGAGTTTTGACTACGAAGTAATAATTGCAAGTCTTGAATGTATTGATAAACTTATTCCATTGTTTGAAATAAATATCGTGGTTGCCACACACTGCCATCAGGGTATCGGGTTTAATTGGAAGAATGGCGGACAATGGGTGACGCCCTAACGCTTCGTTGACAAATTCAAAATCGGTTCGTGCATCAATAATGTCGCCTAAATGCACAGCTACGGGACATAGCATATCCATGCGATAAGTATTGATAAAGTGTTCCCAACGTGTGCGCGTCTTGGTAATATGCGTATCAGTGCAAACATATACATGATAATCATCTGATAGGGCTTGTAGTGTAGCATAGCCATACTTGTCGTTATATTCTTTGGACTGCTCAAAACGCTCATCAATCGTAGGTGAAGTACCTGCAAACATACCCACCATATCCAATCGTGCATCAGGACCACATGCGGTGAAGATGGAACCTAGAACCAGGAGCAAAGAGCCAAGACTAATTTGTATATTCTTTTTCATAAATTCCTGTCATTAAACTTTAAACCATAAACTTTCAACTAAAAACGGTATTCCGCACCTGCTCGGAGTTCTGCTCCATAGTAATGAGCATTAAGATGGAACATACCCGCTAATTTATATTTGCCTGAGAGGCGTACACGCCAATGGTCATTAATATCATACCATCCACCCAAATAGAACATCGGTTGCCATACGCGTTCTACCTGATAGTTGTCGATATTTGCCACACACAAACTAATGTTCCATGGTGAAGTACGAGGACGAACAAAAGCTTCTACGCGATATATTACATTGAATGGTTCAAGAATCATCTCATCTTCGGAGCGAAAAACATATGGCTGTGGAATAATAATGCGTGTGGACATACCTACTTGTACATTGACATACTGCATCTTATATCCAAGTGATAGTGCGTGGACAAAGTCATTGAAATCATCGCGCGAAACCCAACGCGCCATCAGACGGTCTTCCAAATATAGTTCGCCGACAGGTAAAATAAATTTAGGACGCAATTGTACGCCCACAGTATGAAAATTAGCGGTACTGGTTCGGATACTGGCTTGCATATCAAAATGAGGATTGATAGGCAAGTAGGCGTCAATATCAAAGTTAGCATACGAACCATAGGTCAAATTATGCCCATAGCCTACATGTAGTGACATGCTGTATGTAGTATCTCCTGGTTGCACTTGCGCTGTTGCCACAGATACAAAGAGCAAGGAACAAAGAGCAAAGACAAAAATGTTTTTTTTCATATAAATATTGATTTTATAATTCAATTACAGTTATTCCAGCACCGCCACGGTCGGGATCACCGTCGTGGAAAGAGATGTCACCTGATTTCAATCGCCGCATGCTCTTTTGGCGATCCGCCAGATAATCGCGTACCACCTGCTTCAAAGCGCCTGTACCCGTGCCGTGAAGAATAGACACTTGCTCGGCATTAACCATCAAAGCATCGTCCACATAGGCTATCAGTACCTCTAATGCCTCATCCACACGCAACCCACGGATGTCTAATTCGCGTTTGAAAGAGAGTTTTTTCGCGCGCAACTCGTCTGCCACATTGCTTGATACCATTTTAGGCTTAGTGGAATTAGTTTCCTGAATTAATTTTGCAGGGTTGCTGGTTAACAATTTGAGGTCACGAAGATCGCGAAGCACTTTGTTTTGCTTAGAGTTAGCAGTAGAATTAGAGTTACTAGAAGTAGCAGATTTACTAGTTTTGCTTTCTACTTTGGTCTTTAGTGTTTCTACTTTTTGTCGAGCGGCTTGTGTGGCTTTTTTCTCGGCCTTTGCCTCTTTAATCTCTCGTATTGTGCGTTCGATAGTAGCATTGCTCTTGCGCAATATGTCTGCCGCTTCAGCATTTGCCTCTTCTAGAATGGCGCGTTTTTTGGCTTTGATACTAGCTAGTTGCTCCTCATAGTGAGCAATTTTCTCCTCTAGATGTTTCTCGCGTTGACGAATATTCTGTCGTTTATTCTCCCAATAGCGTTTGTCTCGTGCAATATCTTGCAACTGTTTGTCATAATCAATATGCTCCTCACCTACGATATCTGTTGCTCGTTGGATAATCGTTTCTGGCAAACCAATTTGGCGTGCAATCTCTATAGCAAAACTACTACCAGCTTGGCCTATAGAGAGTTGGAATAGTGGTTTGAGTTGTCCGCGGTCATATAGCATAGCGCCGTTGATGATGCCTTCTGTACGCTCGGCAAGGTGCTTGAGGTTGCCATAGTGAGTAGTAATCACACCAAATGCATGTTGTTCGTTCAGATGTGTAAGTACCGCCTCTGCGATGGCACCACCAATGAGTGGCTCCGTACCCGTACCAAACTCATCAATAAGCAAGAGTGTATGTCTATTCGCATTTCTCACGAAGAACTTCATATTGCGAAGGTGGGATGAATATGTTGAGAGATCGTCTTCGATAGATTGCTCATCACCAATATCAAGCATTAATCGTGAGAATATACCCATTTGACTAGATTCGTGCATAGGTACAGCCAACCCACATTGAAGCATGTATTGTAATAATGCTACAGTCTTAAGACATACTGACTTACCACCAGCATTCGGTCCGCTGATGACAAGGATGCGTTGTTTTTTATCAAGTGTGAGTGTTAGAGGCACAACTGTTTTTCCTAAACGACGGAAGTTAAGCAACAAGACAGGATGATACGCCTCACGCCATTGGATATGCGTATGGTTGTTTACCTCTGGAACAATGGCATGAATATCTAGTGCAAATAATGCTTTGGCACATAGAAAATCCACCTCAGCCAGGTAATCTTCGGTAGCTATAATTGCAGGTATCTCAGGGCGAATCTCTGCAGTTATAGCCATGAGAATGCGTATGCGTTCGCGGCGCTCTTCGCCTTCAAGTTCTCGAATGCGGTTGTTAGCTTCTACCACTTGTTGTGGTTCGATAAAAACCGTCTTACCAGTAGCAGACTCATCATGGACTATACCGCCAATTTTGCGTTTGTAGGCAGGTGGTACAGGCAAGACCAACCGCCCCTCTCTCATAGTAGGTGCAGCGTCTTTTTCTAGTATACCCTCCGCTTGTGCTTGACGAAGGATGGCATTCAATGCTCGGCTGACTGAACCTTGTGATGCTGCAATCTCTTTGCGAATACGAGCCAGTTCGGGTGATGCATTGTCACGCATCTTGCCATAACGGTCAAGCACTCTATCAATCAAAGTGATGAGGTTAGAAGGTGAAGATGTAATGAGACTAGAAGATAAGATTGGATATTTTGTCTTATCTAATGTAGCAAAGAATCGCTCAAGCTGAGCAGAATAAGAGAGCATTTTACTCAGCGAGAAGAGGTCATTTTCATCCATAAAAAGTCCCTCAATCCGAATGCGTGATAGTGCCTCACGCAAATCATATATCTCACCTTTTGGAAAGTTAAGAGTAGGATCAGTAAGGATTGCCATCATCTCCCGCAGTCGATGCAGAAGTGATTGAATCTCAGGATAATGGGTTAGCCACTGCATTTGCTCCACTCGCTCACGCCCTAGTGAAGAAGTGCAACAGCCCTTAAGGCTGTCGCGTATGACTTGGAAGTCAATCTTCTGTTCTATATTCTGAGGATAGGTCATGAAAGAGTAGAAACAAGATTCTTATTCTTGTGGATAGGTGATAACAATATCAAACTCCATAGCAGGAGGATTGATATTGACATTATCTTCATACGCAAAATCACTCGTCCGGAAATTAAACTCCACCCAACCTAAACCATAAGTAAAGTCATAAGTTTCGGTGAAATAGATCCACTCACCATAGTTATTTTGCTCTTCCACATGCAGTACATAAGGCAACAGATGTTTACGAGCTTTAGATGCATATTGACGATCAAATACTGCGTATGCTTTCACTTCGCCATAATCAAACACTTCCTTATTGATCTCTGGAACATTAAAACCAGCATAGAAATAGTTATTGTTGAATTGGTCGGTCGTACCTTGTTGCGTATATGACCATTCATCGAGTTGAACTTTCACCCTTATCGTCTTAAGAGTAGCGCCTTCCTGCTCTACATATGTAGGGTTGCTAACGCAACTAACCATTGCAAGAAGGATAGAAAATAAAAATAAAATCTTTCTCATATTGCTTAATTTTTATTGATTTCGGTGCAAAGGTACAAAAAAAAATAGACATACAAAAGAAATCGCGCCGAAATTTTATTTTCAGCGCGATTTTTGAAGTTTGACCTTATAAATGATTAGAAAGGAATCTCTACAAAATGTACTTTCACATTTTGGATATGCGTGTCACTTACAGCCATGATACCATTAGCAGGAACTATCTGGAAGAATTTCTTAACCTCTGTTCCGTCAAAGTATTCACCACCAACGGCAAGCTCAGTTTCAGAATGATTGGTCAAAGTAAAGGCCATATCGCACATTTCAGAAGGAATAACTGGACCAATGGTCATATACGCACCATATGTGCCAGTGTTAGCATAATTAATCTCCTTACTTACTAAAGATTTGAGTTGCCAATCATAAGCACCAACCTCGTATTGTAATTCACAAGATACGACTACTACACCACCTTGTTGTTGTACAAATGCATTAACATCGTAATATATGTGTTGTCCAGCATTGCTCTTAGCAAGAATTTCTACTGCTTTGATATCACCTTCTGCAAGAGTGATAGACCAATCACCACCTAAATAACCATGAATATCTTCCGTAACAGTCTGACCAACCAAATCGTTCTGAATCTTGATTTCGTTTGGTTCGTTCAAATTGGCTCTTTTACTCAATCCACCTGAGAACTCCCAAGAATTAGAATATTGAGATTTGGTGGATGATTTGACAGGTGATACAGGAGCTGTTTCGTCTTCCTTCTCTGGTTCCTCAGTAATAGAAGGCATATTGTTGTTTATCTCCACAGGAACATTAATATTCAAAGGAAGGGCGATATTAATAGGAACAACTACGTTAATCGGAGCTTTCTCACCTTCAATCACAACAGTATCTGTTTGAACGATTTGGAGTGTATCATAAACAGGAACGTTAACAGTATCTATAACAGGCACTTCTACGGTATCAACAATAGGCACTTCTACCAAAACAGTATCAACAACAGGAACTTCTACCTCTTGAATTACAGGTACTTCAACCAAAACAGTATCAATTACAGGAACTTCTACCTCTTGAATTACAGGCACTTCAACTTTTTGGATTATAGGAATTTCTTTTACCACAGGAACCTCTTTAATAACCTCCTTGATAACTTCTTTTTCTACAGGAACTTCTTTGATAACTGTATCAACGCGAACAGAAAGTTGATTATCTTCTGGAGCAACTTCTTTAACTTCTTCAATGATTACAGTTTTTTTAACGACTACCGTTTCTACTATATCAACAGTTTCCTTAGTAATAGAGTCACATGCAACAACCTCTTCAGAACTAATAACCTCCTCAATAACAGTCACATCACCTTCAGTTTCAGAAATAACTTCTTCTATTGTTAATTCTTCCTCAACGACCTCCTCAACAACAGGTGTTTCTACTACCTCCTCAACAGCAGGTGTTTCTACGATCTCCTCAACAGCAGGTGTTTCTACAACCTCCTCGACAGCTGGTGTTTCTACAACCTCCTCGACAGCTGGTGTTTCTACAACCTCCTCAACAGCTGGTGTTTCTACAACCTCCTCGACAGTTGGTGTTTCTACAACCTCCTCAACAGTTGGTGTTTCTACAACCTCCTCGACAGTTGGTGTTTCTTCCACGACCTCTAATAGCATAGGAGTGTCTTCTACAGCAACAACTTCTATAGTGGTAGCAGGATTTTCTTCGACAATTACAAGTAGTTCTACTGAAGGATTTTCTTCAACTACTACAAGCCCCTCTACAGATGGCGTTTCTTCTACGACAGAGACTTCTTCTACTGCCACCTCCTCAACAACCGGAAGTGCTTCTACAGTTTGGGCGTCAACGACCTCAATAAGATCGCTTTGCACAGCAGCGCTGTCATCGTTAGATGCCTGAGCTATCATCACAAATGACGCAAAGATACATACTTGAATTAAGAAGAATACTTTTTTCATTGTTATTAAATTTTAATTGTTAGTATATTTATTTTGAAATTATAAAATTCTAATTTTTTATCAAATAGTACAACAAACCATTGTACAAAAAATAGCGCAATGGTCGGCAAAGGTACTACATTTTTTTTATTAATGCAAATTAAAATTCATAAAATTAGGTAAAAACACAACAATAACTAACTAATAACTAACTAATAACTAACTAATAACTAATTAATCACTAACTAATTATTGATGAAAATAAGATAAAATGGAGAGAAGTGAGAAGTAAATAAAGAGACATTGATAAAGAGACATTGATAAGTTAGAAGATGGGAGATAGAAGAGAGGGACGAGAGAAGAGAGAGGGAGTGAGAAGTTGTAAATAAGAAATATCGAAAGGAAAAATGAAAGGAACAAGGAAAGTGAGAAGCGGAAAGTGAAAATATGTGAATAAATTTGGTGGAATAAAAAAAATGTAGTATCTTTGCAGACGATATTAAAAACACAATAGGTATGATAAAAAGATTCGCACTATTTGCTTCATTATTAGTTATGAGCATGTGGCTACAAGGGCAGACAAAAAATCCTACTTTTGTACAATACATTGAGAAATACAAGCCCCTTGCCATTGATCAGCAACGCAAACATAAGGTGCCAGCAGCCATTACAATAGCGCAAGGATTGCTAGAGTCAGCCGCAGGAACATCGGAGTTAGCTCAAAATTCAAATAATCACTTTGGTATCAAATGCACTTCTGATTGGAAAGGTAAAACTGTAACAGCAGACGATGATAAAGCAGGCGAATGTTTCCGTAGATATGCTGAAGTAAGTGACTCTTACGAAGATCACTCTCTCTTCCTTTTGCGTCCTCGCTACGAAGCATTATTTGCCTTACCAATAGGCGATTACAAGTCGTGGGCACATGGATTGAGAGCATGCGGATATGCAACAGATCCCAATTATCCAGAGAAGTTGATAAAACTGATTGAGTTATACAATTTGCAGGAATTGACTTTTGACAAATCATTAGTTGGAGCAGGTTTTGTAAAAAAATCAGATACCACATGGGTAAATACAGAGTCAGATGTGATTGTTCATGCTGCGATGGGAGGGGTGAATGACTACGTGTATCCACCAATGGAGGATTTAGAGTTGTATAACAATCACCCCTCAGGTTATCGCAATGGGGTGCGTTATGTGATTGCGGCAGAAGGCGAGACATATGCCTCTTTGGCTCTGTACCTGAGAATGCGCGAGAAGACACTGCGCAGGTATAACGATGCGTTAGACACACGCGAGTTAGAGCCAGGTGATATGGTGTATATTTATCCCAAGAAAAACAGAGCTGGCAGAAAATACAGTTATTATTACTTCCGTCCAGGTGATGACGCTTGGGAGATTGCTCAGAAATATGGAATCAAGTTGAAGAGTTTGTATAAATTGAACGGCATACCATATGGTATCCCTCTAAAAACTCAACAACGCCTTCAATTACGCTGATAATGGCGACACACAAAGCAGAAACCATAGGTACATTATTGTCAGAATACTTCCGCGGTACGGAGGCGGAAACTACATTGTTAGAGCGCAAAATTCCCACACTTTGGAAGGAAGTGTTGGGTGCAGTTGTAACACAATTTACAGGCGAAATGGAAGTAAAAAATGGCATTTTGTATGTACATATTCATTCAGCCGCCCTTAGGCAGCAACTCTTTGAGCAGCGTTATGCCATAATAAAGAAGTTGAACGAAGCATTAAATGCGAAAGTATTGACTGATATTCGATTGTTGGGATGAGAGTATAAAGTAGAAACGCGAGGAATGAAAGTTGAAGAATTGGCATTGCAGCGCAAACGCTATGCACATCTAAGTGATGAGGAATGGCGTTGGATGCTTCAACAAGTGGAGGGGCGTCAACGTACACGTGACAAGTTGCCTACCATGTCAGAGATAGATGAATGGTGGTATCCAGTGCGATTGTCGTGTGAACAGTGCTCAAGCGAGGAGACAGCTAGATATAAAGGGAAAGTGGCAGAGTCGCGTTATAATGAGGAAGGTGTGAGGTATAAAGGCGGAGCTTCGCAGCCACGATGTATGGTGGATTTGACCGGTGGGTATGGAGTGGATACCTATTTTATGAGCGAGCACTTTGCAGAAGTACACTATGTGGAGCAGAATGAGGAATTGTGTCGCATCGCGAAGCACAACTTCGCACTCACTCGTCCAGAAATACAAGTACACAATACCCGTGCAGAGGATTTTTTGAAAGGATTAAGTGATACGGTAGAGGTGATATATATAGATCCTGCAAGAAGGGATAAAAATGGAAGCAAAGTATTTCGCATAGAAGATTGTGAGCCGAATATAGTAGAATTGCTACCTACTCTACTGCAAAAGGCAAACAGAGTGATTGTTAAATTGAGTCCGATGCTAGACATCACAGCAGCATTACGCAGTTTGCATGTGCCATTGGATGTGCATATAGTGGCTGTAGGCAATGAGGTCAAAGAGGTCTTGTTAGTTACCAAGAACGAGGATACGGTAAGCAGGATTCATGCAATAAATTTGCGGAGTAGCGATGAGGACTTTTGCTATACGCAGGCAGAAGAGAAAGATGCTCAATGTCCCCTATTTGATAGCAAAGAAAGTGATAGTTTGCAAGGGGAGATGTATATATATGAACCAAATGCAGCCATCTTGAAGGCCGGAGCATATAAGCTGGTTGGCGCGCGGTATGGATTGACAAAATTAGGAGTAAATACACACTTATATTTGTCGAAGGATTATGTTGACAGCTTTCCTGGCCGTGTATGGCGATTGACAGGAGAATTGGGAAAAGAAAAGAAAAAACTCAATGCTAGCGTAATGACACGCAATTATCCTATGAGTGCGAATCAACTGCGTAAAAAGTTGAAGATTAAAGAGGGTGATAAGTTAACTGTGATAGGAGCAAGACTTGGCAATAAACCAGTGGTATTGCTGGCAGAAAAATGCTAAAGAGAGATATGCAAGAGATATTATTGGGAAAATCGTTAGAGGAGTTGCAAATTATAACTCAAGAGATAGGTTTGCCTCGTTTTGCAGGTAAACAATTGGCTGAGTGGCTTTATGTTCGTCGTGCTACGACCTTTGACGAGATGACTAACATATCACTAAAAGGACGCGAGGCATTAAAAACTAGATATGTGATTGGTCGGCACAAACCTGTGGCTGAAGCAATATCAAAGGATGGTACGAAGAAGTATCTATTTGAAGTAATAAGAGATGAATCGCTCCTCCAACCCCTCTCGGCAGGGAAAATAGAAAGCCCTAGAGGCGAGGAAGCGAAGTATATTGAGGCAGTGTATATTCCAGAGAATGACCGTGCTACACTATGCGTAAGTACGCAAGCAGGTTGCAAGATTGGTTGTAAGTTCTGCATGACTGGCACATTGGGTTTTCATGGTCATCTACCAGCAGGAGAGATATTGAATCAAATCTTCTCTATCCCGGATGCGAACAAACTGACGAATATTGTGTATATGGGTGAGGGTGAACCCATGGATAATTTAGACAATGTATTGCGTTCGTTAGATGTGATGACTAGCAGTTGGGGATGTGCATGGTCTCCCAAACGGATTACTGTATCATCGGTGGGAGTACTACCTGCACTGAAACGCTATGTAGAAGAATGCGAATGTCATTTGGCAATTTCGTTGCATAATCCGTTCTCTATTGAACGAAAAGAAGTTATGCCAATAGAGCGAGTACATCAATTAAGCTCAGTAATTACACTATTGAAGCAGTATGATTGGTCAAAGCAAAGGCGCGTAAGTTTTGAGTATATTTGTTGGGGAGGAAGGAATGATAGCATAAAGCATGCGAATGAACTGCTGAAAATATTGAAAGGTTTGGATTGTAGAATCAACTTGATTCGTTTTCATGCCTCTCCCATGGATAAAGGAGATAAACAACGCACTCACAATGAAGCCCTAGCATTCTCTTCAAGTAATGAAACACAGATGGAATGGATGCGCGATTACTTAACAGAACACGGTATTACTACCACTATACGCAGAAGCCGCGGAGAGGATATTTTAGCAGCATGCGGCATGTTAGTAAATGCACTGAAAAAGTAGTAAGGAATTGAAATGAACAAGATTATAGAATATCTCATCCGTTTCCTACTTTATGGCAACAAAGAAGCCGTTAAACAAGTGGGATATACTAATCAAGAAAGTGATTGGAATAATTATCGCGTAGTGATTGTGCCCAATGGCAAGTTAGGTAAAGAGATTGTGCTGCCAGACATAGATGAATTGAAAGTCGAGAAAGTAACAATAGGTGATAAAATTAGATGGATTATTCACACGGATATAATTTATAATACCTTTTTCTATATTTCTCGTGCGGAGGAGTTGATAAATCATGAGCGTGATGAGCATGGTCGTTTCACGGCCAAACACTCTATATTGGGCAAGAAAAACCGTCTGATGATTCCTAGTGTAGACGAGTATGCGCGTATGCTAATGAAATATCTTGATTTACCATTACCAACTCCATCGTTCAGCAATATATATCTAACTCATGATGTGGATTCGATAGCATACTATCGTCACTTGCGCGGTATGATTGGCGGCATTATGAGAGGAGAGTGTCGCCAAGTGATGGCATCATTAAAAGACATTCATAATGATCCTGCCTTCACTTTTTCGTGGTTGATGCAGCAAGATAAGAAGGTAAAAGATGCTAAGTGCATATATTTTATTAAAGATACTCATGGTAGAGGATACGATTATCCCCAATATGATGTAACAGGGAAAGACTATGCAGTTGTAAAACAGTTGATAGAGAATAGTGATGCACAAATTGGTTTACACTCTAGTTATTATGATAGTGAGACGTTAATGGTGAAAGATGAAAGATTAAAGGCAGTTGGACATCGTAGCCATTACTTACGGTGTTCGATTGAGCGTATGCAAGAATTAGTGGATATAGGTGTGAAAGATGATTTCACTATGATGTTTGCAGACCAGGTGGGGTTCCGTTTACAGACCACGCGTCCTGTACGATGGATTAATCCAAAGACGATGTTGCTGACAGATTTGACATTACACCCAATGACCGTGATGGATTGTACACTGAGCAATGACAATTATATGGGTCTTAGCGAAGATGAAGCATATTTTGAATGTCAACGACTCTTTGAAAAGATTTACCAAAATGCCGGCGAAGTGGTACTACTATGGCATAATACAAAAGTAACGAGGGATGGCTATCACCGTTCGTTGTATCCAAAATTGTTGAGTTTATTGACGAATAACCATTGATGAACAAACGCGTTCTCATAGTATGCGAGGCAATTGCACCTCCTGCTTTTAGTCCACGTGTAATTACGCTAGTGGAAGGTTTGCTGTTAAAAGGATGGCATTGTGAAATAGTGACTGAAATGGATAATAATCAGCCATTAGATTTAGACATATGTGCAATCCATCAAATGCCTACTTATCATCATTTGATAGCCGACAAATTATTCGGTGCAAAAGAAAAAGCATTGGTACGGTTTGCACGTGAGCGGGTGGATATAGATAAATTTGATATAATATTCTGCGCAAGCTACTACTACTTCCCACTACAAGCTGCAGCTCAACTAGCAAGGATATATCATTTGCCTCTTATTGTAGATTTGCGTGATATTGTTGAGCAATGGGGAGAATTAGATTACTACACCCGTTCATTTACTGGTATACAATGGATTGATAACATCGTAAAGAAGATATATACGGCAAGAAACATGAATCAGCGCAATCGCGTATTACGACAAGCTACGGCCGTTACGACGGTATCACCTTGGCATCAAAAAACACTAGCGCAGTACAATGACAAAACCTATCTGATTTACAATGGTTTTGACGCAAATACATTTTATCCTAGAGCGGTCAAAACACCTACATTTGATATTAATTTTATAGGCAAATACTACTCGCATTACGCAAAATGCCCCACCTTATTATTCGAAGCAATACAAGATTTAATTAGGGAGAAAAAAGTTAAGAGAGATGATTTACACGTAAATTTCTACACAAATGCTATAGGACAACAAACATTTGAGAATTTGTCAAAAAAGTATGCATTGGAACAAATAGTATCAGTACATAATTACATACCTCGAAGTGAACTTATCAACTATATGCATTACTCATCAATATTACTAATCTTAACTACCTCTTGCAAGCAAAATGGTACACATGGTATGATGGGTACTAAATTTTATGAAATATTGGGTGTAGAGAAACCATGTTTATGTCTAAATTCAGATGAAGAATGTCTAGCAGATGCGATCGAACAGACTAATGCAGGTTTGGCTGCAACACAAGTGGATGAGGTCAAAGATTTTATACTTACCAAATACTACGAATGGCTAAAGAATGGTTATACCCGCCAAGCAGTAGTGAATAAAGAACAATTTACACGCCAACACGAAGCGGCACAATTTGAACAACTATTTATACAATGCATCCAACGATAAGCATCATAGTACCTATATACAATGCTGAACTATATTTGGCGAAGTGTATTGAGTCGTTACTATCACAAGAATGTGCAAACATACAAATCATTCTAGTAAACGATGGTTCGACAGATAATAGTTTAGCTATCGCACAAGATTATGCTAAAAAAGATACTCGTGTTGAACTATATTCTCATACGAGCAATAAAGGTCAATCCATTGCTCGCAACATCGGTCTACAACATGCCATCGGAGAATTTATTTCATTCGTAGATGCAGATGATTATATAGACACAGACTTCTACACAAATATGCTGCAGCATATTGAGCAAAAGGATTGTGTACAAATTGGTTATCGCCGAGTTACCAATCAAGGAAAAGTATTGCAGGAAAAGTTGCCTAAACATTTTTATCAGTTTACCTCTCCATGTATGCGATTATATCGCCGTGAAGTATTTCAAAAAAACGCATTGCTTTTTCCTACTGGAATGATTTATGAGGATGTGATTTTCTCATTAGATTTTTGGGCTACTAAACCAACTTATAAAATGCTCTCATACACAGGTTACAACTATCTTGCCAATGCCTATTCAACAACTGCAATGAGAAATTTGGTAGCCAAAGAACTACTTTTTGCAACATTGAAAGAAAAAAGGCAACAACAAAAATCGTTTTGGCAGAAACTATTAATACTATATACCACTCTACGACTAAGATTACACTTTATCAAATGATGTCATTTAGTAAAAAAGATATTATTCATATCCTTTGCTTATTCGCTCTATTGCTTCTGCCTAATGTATGTGCATTATTTATGGCAGTGGATATGGAGGGGTCATGGGTAATGAAGGCTGGCTATATGGGTATGGTGGCAGTCTGTTTATTTTTGCCAGCACTGCTATTTAAAACTCGTACGTACTTCTTTATCGAAGGCGTTTTGAGTTTTCTTTTTATGCCTATTGATATTGCCAGTTTGTATCTCAACAAACAATCTGCTTCAAAACTGTTTTTCAATTCCATTTTGAATACAGACATATTGGAGGCCACAGAATTGCTGCAAACGCTATGGCCTATTTGCTTGATTGTATTCTTGTTATGGGGAATATATATTTATCTATGTGTGCGTATTCCCAATCTACCATTCTTCTCTAAGAAACTGCGCCTGTGGGGAGTTGTAGCTTCTTTTGCCATGATTCTTGCCACCTATGTTTCACTCACGCTGTTAATCCGAAAAATCAATCCTAACGACTCCACACGAGAGGTTCTGACAGAATCATTAGACAAGTTTGGCATGAAATTCCTGAAAATCTATCCGTATAATTTGTATATCAATGCTTGTCTGCTGTGGCAGGATCAACGAGAGTGGAATCAAGCACAGGCTAACGTGGAGGCATTTTCTTTTGGTATATCTACCAGAGATGCTATTGATAGTACTCTCTTCATTTTGTACATCGGAGAAGCCGCACGATATGATCATATGGATATCAACGGCTACGAACGAAACACAACGCCCTGTTTATCTGCGCAGAACAATCTTATCTCATTCTCATCCATTTATGCTCAAGCCAATCTGACCAATTACTCTATTCCTTTCCTTTTGACGCGAGCCACTGCTGCGGACAGAGAAGTCATGCACCATGAAAAGAGTATTCTAGAGGCGTTTCAAGAGGCGGGGTATCAAACGGCGTTTCTATCTAAAAACTCCTACTCTCCTTTTACAATGCGAATCATGAATAGTTGTGATTATCACCATATTTTCAGTCGCGGCCTGGATGCTGTAGATAGTTATGATATTGATCTTGTTCAACATTTGCAGCAAATCGCTAATCATAAAGGTCAATTTGCTGTATTACATTCTTTAGGCAGCCATTTCAAATATAGCCTTAGATACCCCGAAGAGGCCACATATTTCACTCCTGCGCTCAAGCCAAATGATGGGTACAAAATGATTACTGAGGAACACAAAGAGGTGCTTATCAATGCTTATGACAATAGTATTCGTTATGCCGATTATGTAGTAAGTGAACTCATTCAATGGGCGGATTCGTTGGACCAGAAAGTGGTTATCATGTATATCTCTGACCACGGAGAGAGTTTCTGGGATGATGAACGCAAGCTGTCCTTGCACGGATCCTATGAGTTATGCGAAGCGGAATACCATGTACCGTGTTTTATTTGGTATTCCGATGAATATCAGCAGGCATTTCCGCATAAAGTTGACTTACTATTGCAGAACAAAGATGTACCGCATAATTCTAGTATTACATTCTCCACTTTACTAGACTTAGCGGATATCACCGAGGTGGTTGACTCCACTCGAAGTCTCTGCTCACCATACATTCAACCGCAATCATCCTTCCCCGTTTTGAATGGTGCAGGAGAACTCAAAACATATGTAATCCAATAATATCATGGCAACTATATCTACCCCCGAACTCCTTCAATTACTCCGCTCAGAGGTCATCCCTGCTATCGGTTGTACCGAGCCGATTGCGGTAGCATTATGTACGGCTCGCGCCAAAGAACTCCTTGGTGCCGAGCCCGACAAGATTACCGTTTATCTCTCGAAGAACGTTTATAAGAACGCCCTCGCGGTGGGTATCCCCAATACGGGTATGACAGGCCTTCCTATCGCTATTGCCCTCGGTGCTACGGTCGGCAAATCAGAGTATATGCTCGAAGTCTTGCGCGATGCTACACCTGAAGCAGTGGCATATGCCAAGGAGTATATGCTACGCGTGCCAGCTACTATCAAGGTGGATTACGATGCGCCAAGTTTGCTCTATATCCATGTTGAAGTCGCCGATGGCGACCGTACTGCCCAAGCCACCATCATCGACGAGCATACCAACTTCGTTACATCCCCTATATCCAATATCCAATCGCCTATATCCAATAGCGAAGCGTCCGATTCTTCGTCTCTCTCTCTCCACCGTGTTTATGATTTTGCCATGGAAGTAGATATCCATGATATTGCCTTCTTGAAAGATGGTGCTGAGATGAATACCGCAGCAGCAGAAACATCGTTTGCTGACCAATATGGTCATGGGTTAGGACGACTATTGCGAGCCAATACGCTTACTGCAACGCCCGAAATGGAAAAGCTCTTTGGCAACACATTATTCACCAAGATTATCAGCTACACCTGCGGTGCGTGCGATGCCCGCATGTCGGGGGCGATGGTGCAAGTGATGAGCAATTCGGGTTCGGGTAATCAGGGTATATCTTGCTCTATTCCTGTGTATTTGTACGCGAAGGAGAATCAATGCAGCGAAGAACAAATTCTTCGCGCGCTGGCGCTTAGCAACCTCACCGTTATCTATATCAAACAGTCGCTCGGACGTCTGTCTGCCTTGTGTGGTTGCGTGGTGGCAGCCACGGGTTCGGCAGCAGGTATCACCTACCTCATGGGCGGCAACTACGAAGAGATCACTTATGCTATTAAGAACATGATTGCCAATATATCGGGTATGATCTGCGACGGTGCTAAACCGGGCTGCGCATTGAAGGTTACCAGTGGAGTAGCTACGGCTATCTTCAGTGCGTATCTGGCTATGCAACATTCCTATGCCGACTCCACCGAAGGCATCGTGGAAGATGATATTGACCGCACTATCCGCAACCTCACCCGCATCGGTCACGATGGTATGAAGGTCACCGACGACCTCATCCTCGACATCATGACCCACAAACAATAACCACATACAACAATGAATAATTCAAAACTCATAATTCATAATTCAAAATTCAAAAAGATCCGCGCATACTACTCTGGCTGGATCCTCCCGTTGGTAGATTTCCTTATCATCTACCCTATCCTTCTGATAATGAAGCGTAAGACCACCCGTAGTATCCAATTGCAATACCACGGTGATAAGCAGCAAATCGAGCAAGACATCCGCCAAGGCGCTTTCTTTATGACTAACCATCGCGACATTGTCATGGATGCTGCATGGCTCACTTTCCTGCTCCGCACACGCTATTTCATCCATCCCTATTTCGGTATTGGAAATAATCTGTTTGGCAAATGGTGGATTGAGCATGTTGTCCGTTTCTTGCGTGCTTTCGTGGTTATCCGCAATGGTGGGTTCCGCGATCAGGTCAATAACGCCACTACTCTCTCGCAATATATCCGCCATTTGCGCAAACACCACAAATCCATTTGGTTAGCGCAACGCGAGGGGCGTGCTAAAGATGGCAATGATATCACTCAACCGGGCGTACTGAAGATGCTCACGATTGATGCCGAAGACTTCTTCGAGAGCGTGAAGGAACTTAATATCTGCCCTGTCAGTATCTCCTATGAGTTCGATCCTTGCGACTACCTCAAAGCTCGCGAGATGCAACTCAAACGCGATAATCCCAAGTGGCGCAAGTCCCGTAAAGATGATTTGGTTTCCATGAAAGTGGGTATTGATGGTCAGAAAGGACGTATTGTCTATCGTTTGACGCCATCTATTAACCACGATATTGATCGTGCTCTTGCTGCGCAACCAGAGTTGCGCGAACTGAGCCGCAACGAGCAAATTCAGTTCGTTTGCCAAATCATCGACCGTCATATCCACGCTGCCTATGAGATCTACCCACGCGGCAAAGAGTTTGATGAGTATATCAACAGCCGGTTACAGATGATTCACTTGTCGAACAAAGATGAGATTTATCTAAGAGAACGCCTATACGAGATGTACAACTACCCCGTCATCAATCACGAGAAAGCATTAAACAAGTACAATTCTTAAGATTTCCTTCCCTTGTATCTTCTCTATCTTTCCCGTGTTAATAACCAAGGATGAACCAAGGACGAACCAAGGAACAACTAAAGAACTCACAAAATCAAAATGTGCTATTTATTAAGATTACAACACATTTCTAAACTATAAACTGAAAATAGCGAAAATTAGAAATATATGATAACAATAGAACAACTAAAAGAAATTCAACAACGCGCCGATAAGCTCAGACAATACTTGGCTATCGACGAAAAACGCGTGCAACTCGAAGAGGAAGAACTGCGCACTCAAGACCCTGGCTTTTGGGAAGATGCCAAAGCGGCAGAGGCGCAAATGCGCAAAGTGAAAGGCATCAAAGCATGGATTGAGGGCTATGAAGGTGTACGCTCCGCTACCGAAGAACTGCAACTCGCTTTCGACTACTGCAAAGAAGAACTTGTCACCGAAGAAGAAGTAGATGCCGCATATGCACATGCCATCCATGAAGTGGAAGCCCTCGAAATGAAGAACATGCTTTCTCACGAAGAGGACCAAATGCCTGCTGTACTGAAAATCGTTTCAGGTGCAGGTGGCACCGAAGCACAAGACTGGGCTGAGCAACTCATGCGCCTATACCAACGCTACTGCGAGAAGCACGACTATAAAGTGACTATCGCCAACCTGCAAGAAGGCGATGAGGCTGGTATTAAGACAGTTACCTTCAATATCGAAGGCGATATGGCATATGGCTATTTGAAGTCAGAGAATGGTGTGCACCGTCTCGTGCGCGTTAGTCCGTACAATGCACAGGGTAAGCGTATGACTTCATTTGCGTCGGTATTTGTAGTGCCATTGATTGATGATACCATAGATATTCAAGTAGATCCATCGGCAATATCATGGGATACTTTCCGTTCATCGGGTGCAGGTGGACAGAACGTCAACAAAGTGGAATCGGGTGTGCGCTTGCACTATAAGTTCATCAACCCACTCACCAACCAACCCGATGAGATTGTGATTGAGAACACCGAGACACGCGACCAGCCAAAGAACCGCGAGAATGCCCTTCGCCACTTGCGTAGCCAACTCTACGAACTCGAACTCGAGAAACGCCGTCAAGCTGCAGCGAAAGTAGAAGCAGGCAAGAAGAAAATCGAATGGGGAAGCCAAATCCGCAGTTACGTCTTTGATGACCGCCGCGTGAAAGACCACCGAACCAACTACCAAACAAGCAACGTGAACGCCGTAATGGATGGCGATATAGATGAGTTCATCAAGGCATATTTGATGGAATTCCCAGATTAAATATTGTAACACACATAAAAACAAAATGGTATGAAAAAAATAAAGTTTATATTTATACGAGGAATAATGGCACTAGTAGCCATGATTGTAATGGTCGGTTGTGGCAAGAATACTGGTCGCACACTGACATCCGCAACAGGATCTATTTATGAATGTCTTGTAGTGATGAATGAAAATCCTCTGACACAAGAGCAACTCAATGAAGTAGCTAAATTGTCATTGGTTAATGAGGCTTCTGGATATACAGAACCCGTCACCACCACCTACGACTTAGTAGAAGCAGTAATGGCTGCTGATATGCCTTGTATGCCACAAGTAGAACCATATTTCCGATTGACTCATGTACCAACTGCGCAATTCGATGATATGTTTAAGCCTACTCGTAACATCCTCTTTGTGGACATAAACCCACAAAAATACACACAGCTAAAAGCCAAAGTGTCTAACGACTATTGGTCCACTCCACAGGCTATTTGCCGCATTCAATCGCCCTCAGAAGAGGAATTTGTAGCATACTGGTTGGAGCATGGTACAGAAATCCGCGAATGGTTTGTCAATCAGGAAATCAAACGACAAATGAAATTCTATCGTGCTAGCACCAACAAAGAGGCACGCACTATATTGCAAAAGCAAGGATATGATATGCTGATTCCTGAAGATTATATTGTGATTATGGACACTACTTTAGGAGGTGCCACTACCTATAGTTTGCGCAACCCTATCACGGTAGCGCCAGAGGTACGACTCCTATGGTGCTGCAACAACAAGGGCAGCATGCGTCGCGACATTGTGGTCTATAGTTATCCATATACGGATGAAAATACTTTTACATTAGATTATCTGAATGCTAAGCGTGATGCCGTGCTAAGTCGTGTAGTAACTGCTAGTGTTGACGGCTCATACATGGGAACCGAATATAAGGTATTTCCTCCTCAAATGCGTGCTATCACTGTGCAAGAGGACGAATATGCTACTGAGGTACGCGGTTTGTGGAAGATACTTGATGGAGAAGCTATGGGCGGTCCATATGTAAGCCACACACGCTTGGATCAAGTGAATGGACGCGTAGTGACAGCTGAAACATTCCTCTATGCTGCTGGACAAAAGAAGCGCAGTGCTTTGCGCCAAGCAGAAGCTATTCTCTATACTCTGCAACTGCCACAAGACACTATTAAATAGTGGCTACTGTTACTCCATATCTATTGGTTGAGAATCTCACTAAATCAGTGGGATCGAAGGTGCTATTTAGCGATATCAGTTTTGCAATCAACAAAGGGCAGCGTATTGCTCTCATTGCGCGTAATGGTATAGGTAAGAGCACCCTGCTTGATATATTGATGGGCAAAACCGATTACGATAGCGGTAAAATCACATGGCGAAACGACCTAAAAGTCAAGTATTTGCCGCAAAAGATGGTAGATAATGAGGCGATAAGGCTGTTAGCCCACAAGGCAAGTATAGATGATTTTCAAAAACTGAGCGGTGGACAACAGAAGAAACTGCTTTTGCAGCAAGTGCTGGATGACGAACCCGATATCCTGCTACTGGATGAGCCCACCAACCATTTGGATCTGGACACTGTAGTGTGGTTAGAAGAATACCTCAATAACCGCACCACCAGAGGCGAGAAAGCATTGACCATTCTCATGGTAACGCACGATCGATACTTTCTAGACAGTGTATGTACTGATCTCTTTGAACTGGATGAGCATAGTCTGTATGCCTATCATGGCAATTACACGTACTATATCGAAAAGCGTGCAGAACGTATTGAGGCACAGAATGCAGAAGTAGAGAAAGCGCGCAACCTCTATCGCACCGAACTAGAGTGGATGCGCCGTATGCCACAGGCACGTGCACACAAAGCACAGTACCGCATTGATAACTTCTACGAACTCGAAAAGAAAGCGAAACAACAACGCAATGAAGCGGATATACGATTGACCGTAAAATCAGGGTATATCGGCAATAAAATCTTCGAAGCAAAGGATGTATGCAAAGCGTTTACATCGCCCTCTACAGGTGAGAAGAAAGTGATTCTTGATCATTTCAATTATGTTTTCTCTCGCTATGAGAAGCTGGGTATTATAGGCAATAATGGTACTGGAAAAAGTACTTTTATCAAACTACTGCTTGGCGAAATACCCGTAGATAGCGGCAGTTGGGATGTAGGAACTACCGTGCGATTTGGATATTACGCACAAACGGGATTGCAGTTTGAAGAAAGCAAAAAAGTGATTGACATTGTCCGCGATATAGCCGAAACTGTAGATTTAGGCAATGGGCAGAAGATGACTGCTAGTCAGTTTCTGCAAATGTTTCTCTTTTCGCCCAATCAGCAATATGACTTTGTGAGCAAACTATCAGGTGGAGAGAAGCAACGCTTACATTTATGTACCGTTCTCATGCACAGTCCAAATTTCTTGATATTGGATGAGCCGACCAATGACTTAGACATCCCCACGTTGAATGTATTAGAAGAATACCTGAAGAATTTTCAAGGATGCCTAATTGTAGTCAGCCACGATCGCTATTTCATGGACAAGGTAGTGGACCATATCTTTGTATTCCATGGTGAGGGCAATGTGCAAGATTTCCCTGGCAACTACACACAGTATAGATTGGAACAAGGAACCAAGAACAAGGAGCAAAGACCAATCGGTCAAGATACCAAAACCGAAAAGATCAAAACCGAGCAGAAGCGCCGACTGAGTTTCAAAGAAAAGCGTGAACTAGAGCAACTAGAGCAACAAATGCCCTTGTTAGAAGCAGAGAAAGCACAATTAGAAGTACTGCTATCTGGTGGTGCTACAAATCCTGATGAAATAGCCAAAGCATCCGCTCGCTATCATGAGGTACAAGAGCAATTGGATGAAGCAGAAATGCGATGGCTAGAACTTAGCGAGATTGGTTAGGTTAGAGGCGAAGGTTAAAGGCGAGATATAAAGGCTGGATCGAGATATTCTTGCTCTATCTTATCAATTTCGTGTATATCATTGTCTGTGGGTATGTAAGTCTGGTTACACCACAGTTCCTTTATTCGGTCTGCAAACTGCTCCACACTTTGAAATTCTAAACCTTTGATACCTTGATACCTTGATACCTCTTTCAAATTCATCACTCGTTGGCGAACCGACTCTACACCATGCTTAGCTAGTTTCTCTTGCGAGGGCGTGATGGCTTGTTGCAGTACCTCAAAATTAACATCATAGAGCATCGTGCCATGTACGATAGTAGCATTGGGCATGGCGAAGCAGGCATTACCTGACACCTTATATTCTCCTACCATAATATCATTATGCGTTGATTTTACGGCTTCGTAACCCAACTGACACAAGGTATCAGACATTTTATCAAGATAGGATTGGAATACTTTTTCACTATGCGACGAAGGAGCGATATAGCTAATCATCACATTTCCTTCATCGGCATACACACACCCTCCCCCACTCTTGCGGCGATACATAGCAATATTATTGGCTTGGCAGTAATCTATGTTCACCTCGTTAGCCATCACTTGATGTCTGCCAAAGATGACTGTAGGGGGTACTATCCATGTAAAGAGAAGACCACTTATATCTTTGTTGGTATTCTCCGAACCTATGCCGAACCTTTGCCGAAGGGGATGAATATTCTTGGCGAAGTATTCCTCGGCAGCTAAATACCAAACCAGACGCTTATTAGCAGGCAGATGGATTAAGAGATTGTTTGTCATATATTATATCATAAACTGCCACAAAAGTACTGAAAATCTTTGAATTACGCAAATATTTTTACAAAAATATTCCCTAAGCGCAAAATTCAAACTACAAAAATGTTCCCTGAGCGCAAAATTCAAAGCAAATAAAAAGCCCTGTGGCGAGTGCCACAGGGCGAGGATGAGAAATTATTATATTCTCGAAATTAAATGCTTAATTACTCAGCAACAAAAGTGAGTTTTTTGTTTTGCTCAGCAGAGCCATCCCAATCAAACTCAAATTTAACAGAACCCTTGAAGGCAGGAATTGTAATGTCACCATCACCTGTAGCCTCAATACCCTCAATAGTTAAATCGCTACCACCAAAGCTCTTAGCCCAGTCGTGGTTGAAACGAATCTTGAATGCACCAGCAGCAAAGTCAACACCCTTAGCTTCGAATACATAGTGCTCACCATCTTTGCTTACAAATGGAATATCTGTATCAGTATCCCAGTTACCGTTAACAGTACCGATGAAAGAGTAAACGAATGTAGTAGGATCAAGAACTTCAAGCTCACCAGTTTTCTCTACAGTATATTTGTAAGAATCTTGGGTAGTAGCAGCAGGACCAACGAACTCAAGAGTAATCTTGTACTCAGCACGCTCCAAAGCGATGTTACCACCACCAGGAACACAATCAGCACCAAGGTTGGTGTTAGCCTTAACGAGGTTTGCAATATCCAAGTTAATCTTCCATGCGTTGCTGTGCGCGAATTTGAACTCACCAGCAGTTTCGATAGTGCAAGCCCACTCCCATTTGTAGCTATCAGCTGCTTTCTCACCAGCGGTGAAGCCCCAGCCGTTCATAGCACCACGAACGCCCCATACTACAGGAACGATGATACATTGTGCACCACCAACATCAGACAAGTTGCCATCCTCGTTGAAATCGAGAACGATGTGATAAAGACCAGTCTCTGTTACTTCTACGGTAGCATTCTCTGCAAGAGAACCCTTGTAACCAGGAACATTAACATTGTCAGTTACAATAAGTTCCTCACCATACTCAAGAGCAGCACCATACTTGTCAGCAACAGCACCTTTCTTGTTTACGAACTCATACTTTTTACCAGCCTCGAGAACGATGTACTTCTCATACATACCTGTACGAGCAGTTTGATCTACCTCGTTGATACCTTGATCCATTGCATTTGCCTCAATGAGATCTACACCTGCCTCAGATACATAGAAACCATTTGGAAGTTGGTTCAAGTCTGGGCCATTTGTTTTGTTTTCATCACATGAAGTGAATGTTACAGCAGCAACTAAAGCCGCTACAAAAATACCAAATTTCTTCATAATAAATTAGAATTTTAGTTTGTTAATTAGTTAATGAATTTTGTTTATATTCAAAATTTGAATATTTTTCGGATTAGTAACCTGGGTTTTGTGTCCAAATCTTCTTTCCTGTTGTAGGATCTACCACTGCTTTTTGCAATACAGTGTAAGGAATTGGGAACCAACGACGGGTCTCAGCTGTATTCTTAACATACTGAATCTTCTCGAATTGACCAAAACGGATAAGGTCACGACGGCGTTGGTTTTCCCAAGTCAACTCACGACCACGCTCAGCCAAGATACCGTCATTGAGACCAGTACCGATTGCTGTAAATGCATCTGGATATGTTTGGTCGAAAGTAGCAATAGGATCAGCTTCATAAGCAAAAGCACGCTTCTTTATAGCATCTACAGCAGTATTTTCTATACCAGGGGCATCGTCTTGACCACCACGCAAAAGTGCTTCTTTCTTCATCAAGATAACATCAGCATAGCGGAAGAGTACAAAGTCGTTCTCCATGTAGGTATAAGTACCTGTTTTATCAATTTCATACTTATACATACGTGCTCCATCTACACGATTTGCAGCATCCAAAGACTCTACTTCTGGCACAATGACAATAGGTGTACCGTCGTTATCTGCAATTGTATCGCCCTTCTCTGTACAGAGAGGACCAAGGAACCATGCAAACTGCTCGTTAGTCATAGTACCCTTTCTATCACCAGCACCACGCACATCACGATTGTTATAAATTTCCATGAATTGAGGACGCGCAACGAAACCATTCCAGCAATCAAGCTTCATATTGAAACGAGTTTGGAACTTGTAGTGCAAAGAGAGATAGCAAATACGCAATTTGTTTTTGCAAGAATATTGATCACGCTCGTTGTTAGTAGTTCCATCCTCTACAATAGTAAAGATATTCTCTTTGCTGCCACCATTTTCGAGCAAGAAATTATTGAAATAATTGTTCTCAATAGCATATGAACCAGAATTGATTACCTTATTGAGGCAACGAACCGCATTGGTATAGAAATCCTCTGCACTGGCGATATTGATACCAACCTCCTGCAAAAGAACAGATCCCTCTTTACCATTTTGCACTGTGCATGTGCGTTTAGCAGCCATAACATTCTCAGGAGTACATCCATAAGACTCTGCATTGAGATATAACTTAGCCAACAAAGTATAAGCAACACCTTGTGTACAACGACCCAAATACAATTGGCGATTAGCATCATTTACAACAGCCATTTTAGGCGCATTGCGCTCAAGACAAGAAACTAAGTGTGCCCAAGTAACCCATGGGTCAAGCAATTTCTCGTTACGAGCAGAATAGTCCTCCATATAAGGAATGCGACCAAAAGAGTCAAAAAGAAGATAGTAGTAGTAAGAACGAAGAACCTCCATCTCACCTACATACATTGCATACATCTCTGGAGACATATTCTCCTCATTGGAATAGAGTGTTTGAAGCAAGTTGTTACACAAAACAGAACCAGAAACGGTACAGTTCCAAATGTTTTTGAAAGCTTCGCCATAAGCATTCCACTCGTGTGTATTGAGGTATTTCCAATAGCCACCATCGTTCCAGTCACCACCTTTACGAATAGGACAAAGACCTTCATCCGATGTCAGCGTGTTTACTCCCCAATATCCCCAGTGATCGTGCATAAAACGAAGATCTGCATATGCTTGACCAACAAGGTTGGTTACATTTTGCTCGTTTTGGAGCATTTGATCAGTAGTTGGTTTACCAAAGTTCTCCTCTTCCAAGAAACCCTCACAAGAGGAAAATAGAGGCAATGCCATTGCGCATACAAGCGCATATTTAAAATACTTTTTCATTATTTCTACGAATTAAAAGAGGTTAAGATTTATACCAAACAAGAAGGTTGCAGTCTTAGGATAGAAGTTATTCATTTCTATACCAGGATAGTCAATGCAAGAAGTATTAATCTCTGGATCAAGACCTGAATAAGAGGTGATTGTAAAGAGATTTTGTCCAGTTGCATAGAGGCGCAAAGAACGAGCATATTTATTCTCTTTGAATTTAAAGGTATATCCAACAGTGATGTTATCACACTTCAAGTATGAGCCATCCTCCAACCAATAACTTGAGAAGTGGTTGTAATCAGCATATACTGCACCGTTATTTTTCGTAGGACCATTACCAGAAGCGATATCCTTCACGAAGAAATTGTAATCCGTAGTTTTGTCAGTACCGTCAGGTGTGTACATAAAGCGTGTTGCATTCAACACCTTGTTACCAACCACACCGCGCAAGAATATAGTAGCGTCAAAATTCTTGTAGCGAACAGTATTGTTCCAACCATAAGTAATAGCAGGTTGTGCAGAACCTAAATATTGCTTGTCAGCAGCAGTAGGCTTCGCAGTAGCGCCACCATATTGATCTTCGTACATCCACTCTCCCTTGTTATTAAAGCCCAAGAACTTATAACCATAGAACTGACCAACCTTACCACCTTCCAAGAGGATTTGTGTATAAGAGTCAGAACCGTTGAACTTGTTACCATAGAGGTTACCTTGTGGAGAAGATGTATAGTTGTAACCTGCTTCAGGATCAGAAAGTTTAGTAATGATGTTCTCGTTCCAAGCCAATGTAAGCGAAGAAGTCCAAGTTACATCTTTCTTTTGAACAGCTACACCAGTAACAGCGAGTTCGACACCATAAGAAAGCATCTCACCAGCGTTAGCAAGGAGTTTATCGTATTGATATGGAGGAGTTGGTACATCATACCACCAGAGGAGGTCTTTAGTATTACGGACATAACCTTCAAGACTACCAGTCAAACGATTATTGAAGAATCCATAGTCAACACCAAGGTTGTACTCGTATTTCTTCTCCCATTTCAAGTCTGGATTGACATTCTGAGTTACCTTGTATGTATTAACCTCTTTTCCACCAATAGTAATCACATCGGATTTAGAAAGAAGTGCTACAGACTGAAGGCTTTTATTTACATCGTTACCAGTAACACCAAAACCTGCGCGAAGTTTCAATTCGTCAACCCACTCTACATCGCTCATAAAGTCTTCACCTTTAATGCGCCAACCAGCACTTGCAGCAGGGAAATAACCCCATTTGTTGTTTGCACCGAAACGGCTTGATCCTTCAGCACGCAATGAAACAGAGAGAAGGTACTTGTCATCGTAGTTATAGTTAATACGAGCGAAGCCAGCTGCCAACGCGTGTGACTCACGCCATGAGTTAGCAGAAAGATTATCTTTAGATGCATCACCTTCACCAATTGAATAATATTTAAGCGAAGGCATTACAAATCCCTTATTCGAAGCATTCAATCCATCAATCATAAAATGTTGGTATGAGAAACCTGCTACAGCAACAAGACTATGCTCGTTCCATTGACCTACATAATCAACAGTAGCTTCATACAATTGATTCAATCCCATGTCGTATTGGCGATTAGCCCAATCGCTACTACCAATAGAGTTGGGAGAAAGCAATTCGCCAGTATATGAATAACTACGGTTATCACCTTCTTCAATAGCAGCAAAAGCATTCACTTTCAAACCAGGAAGCGATTTAATATCAACAGTAGCCTTGATAGATCCACGGAAGAAATTACCATCTTGATAATGTTCTGTATTATACAAACGCTCTACTGGGTTTGATTGACCACTATTAGACACCAAATAATAGCCATTAGGAGAGTTTTCATCGTAGATAGGCATTGTAGGGTTGAGTTGTGCCGCCAGTGTATAGTCCGCAGATGAATAATCATTGCGATAGTGCATGTACGAAATATCATATTGCAATTTCAACCAACCATTCAAGCACTTTTGGTCAGCAGCCAATTTAGCAGTAATCTCATTACGACCATTATTGATTGCGATACCTTTTGCATCCTTGTAGTTGATAGAAGCACGATAGCTGAAATTCTTATGTGAGCCAGAGATTGCTACATTATGATTATGTGTAATAGCAGCATCACGACTCAACGCCTTAGTCCAATCGGTAGTTGCTCCGTGATCTATACCAGACAACAAGCCACCAGTATATGTGCTCAAATTACGGAATTCCTCCGCATTAGCCATACCAACACGGCTATTAATCCAAGATACACTCATATATCCTGCATATTCCAATTGCGTTTCGGCTTTATCGCTATTACCTTCACCGCGCTTGGTAGTAATCAAGATTACACCATTGGTACCACGAGTACCATAGATAGCAGCAGCAGAACCGTCTTTGAGGACATCCATAGAAGCGATTTCATCTGGAGCGATATTGTCAATATTGGTTGTTGGCACACCGTCAACGATATACAGAGGAGCAGAACCAGTACCTTGACCAAGAGTAGAGAAACCACGGATTTGGATATTGTATGTTGTAGAAGTTGGGTCAGAAGTGGTACGGCTGATATTCAAACCTGCCACTTTACCTTGTAGAAGACCTACAGGGTTAGATTTAATACCTGCATTGAAGTCTTCTGCCTTTACAGAAGCAACAGAACCAGTAACCTCTTTCTTCTTTTGTGAACCATAACCGATAGCAACAACTTCTTGGAGGACATGAGTGTCTTCTTCCAATTTTACAATCATGCCATCTTTGGCTGCAAGTGTTTGTGCAGCAAAACCCATATAGCTGATTTGAATTTGGGTACCCTCAGCTACGTTGAGCACGAAATTACCATCGAAATCCGTAATCACACCATTGGTTGTGCCTACTTCAACGACACTGGCACCAATAACTGGGAAATCGGTCGATGCTTCCAAAACGGTACCTGTAATCTGAGCAGACATTGACAGAGAGAATGCTGCAAACAGTACAAGTAAAAATGTCTTGTTTTTCATCATGTTAAAAATTTAATAAATTATGTTTTAAGAGTTTTAAAAGTTTTAACAGTTTTAAGGTAGTGTTATTTCTTGCCTTCTTTGATGAGGACTACGCTGATAGCACCGAGGATGAGCAGTACACCTGCTGCAACCAACATACCTACTTGCGAGCCCGCGCATAAATACTTAAGGATAAAGCCACCAATCAATGCAGCCACGATTTGAGGCAAGCAGATAGTGCAGTTGAACAAGCCCAAATAATAACCCATATTATCACCCTTGAGCGAGTTAGTCAAAATAGTGAATGGTACTGCCAACATAGCTGCCCATGCGGCGCCAATGAATGCATAAGACACAAGCAATACGTATTGGTTGGTCACAAACAATGTAGAAATAAATCCTAATGCACCGACAATCAATGAGATAGCGTATGCACCCTTATTGTGGAATTTCTTTTCCAAAGCAGGCATAACCAATGCCCAAAGCATCGAGCCAACCGCTTGAATAGCAAAGCAAACACCCACCCAGTTACCTGCGTTTTGGAATGGCTCAGCAGCGGTAGAAACACCGTCCCAACCAAAACATTGGGTAGCGATAGCACCGTTGGAGTATGTCCACATGAAGAGGAAAGCAGCCCAGCAGAAGAACTGTACAAGACCTACAGTCCAGAATGTAGAAGGAGCATCAATAAGCAGTTTGATGAAACTTGCGTCTTGCTTCTTCTCGTCCTTCTTAGTTTCCAAACCATGAAACTTAGCATATTCTTCTGGGTTTAACTCCTTGACTGTAAAGAATGTATAAAGTACACAGAAAATCAAAAGTCCTGCGCCAATATAGAAGCTCCACTTCACAGAATCAGGAATAACGCCCTCTGGAGCCGTATTAGCAATACCTACCCAAGTAAAGAGAATTGGGAAGATATAGCCCGCAAGCGAACCTGCGTTGCAAAGGAATGATTGGATAGAATAAGCGAGACCTTTTTGCTCCTCATTAACCATATCGCCGACCATCATCTTGAATGGTTGCATAGCGATATTAATAGAGGTGTCGAGGAACATAAGCGAGAAGAGTCCAAACCACATGGCTGCGTTCAAGCCCAAGAAGAGCGATTGCCCGAAGGTGAAGTTACCTGCATTAGGCAAAAGCAACATCACAGCCACTGCAATAAGCGCACCTACGATGAGGTAAGGCTTACGACGACCAAGGCGATTCCAAGTCTTGTCGGAATACTTGCCCACGAGAGGTTGTACGATCATACCCATCAATGGAGGAAGCACCCAAAAGAAGGAAAGTTGGTGAGGATCTGCGCCAAGTGTAGCGAAAATACGAGAGATATTAGCACTCTGAAGTGCATAAGCAATTTGGACTCCAAAAAATCCAAAACTAAGGTTAAAAAGCTGTCCAAAAGACAAGTTGCGTTTTTCTGTCATGACTACGAATTAAACGTATTTTTCAAAAATCGCTGCAAAGATACACATTTTTTCATACATGCGCAAGAGTTTCGCCAAAAAATACACATTTTGTCACCGCAAACGATTTCGAAAAACCATAATTTGTCAGACATAAGGGTCGGAGTTTAGAAAAACAAGAGTTGAGACTAAAATTTAACACATTTTAACATTTTTAACGATAAAGTATGCTGAGAGTGAAACTTTTACATTATTACACTATTACATAAAAAAAAAGAGCTGAAGGTATATATCGCTTAATAAAATAATATTATATATTTTATATATAATTATTATCTACCCCTGTATCCCCTTAAAAAATGTCTATTTTTCTAGAGAGTACGATTAAGTGTTTTTGTGCTATGGCAAAAGAAATTCGCTCATAAATTAATGTAATAGTGTAATAGTGTAAAGTTAGATATGTTAAAAATGTTTATTTTTTTTAAATATTAGCTGAGGGGGTATCTTTGAGGGCACCGACCGCGCTACGCTCGCCCACCTCAAAGATACTGTCTTGATACGCGGTACATACATAATCAACGAATATTTTACAAAGTAAACTTTTCCTTACCCGAATGCATATGATTGTTTTTGAGCAAGCTCATACAACCATATTCATTCTGGTAAAAATAGATGAAATCTATTTAAATATTTGTTGATTATGTATGAGCTATCTTCGGGGTATCTTCGGGATATCTTCGGGATAAAAGGGTTGTATAGGATGGTATAGGATGGTGTAGGATGGTATAGGATGGTGTAGGATGGTATAGGATGGTATAGGATGGTATAGGATGGTGTTGATAGTGGTTATTATCAGCGGGTTGCAGAATAGGCAGTAAGAAAATATAAAATATTTTTGACAAATATTTGTATATATAAAAAAAAAGTATTATCTTTGCACTCGCAAATTCAATTATGAATTTAGAATTAAGAATTTTGAATTGTAAATAATATATGACACGACACGAACAATTAATCGAAGCCCTACAACATCATTTTGGATTTGATGCTTTCAAAGGCAATCAAGAAGCAATTATCAACAACCTTATGGATGGCAAAGACACCTTTGTATTGATGCCAACAGGCGGCGGTAAAAGTCTATGTTATCAATTGCCATCATTATTAATGGATGGTGTGGCGATTGTCATCTCCCCGCTGATTGCTTTGATGAAGAATCAGGTAGATGCTATGCGCAACTACTCGGAGGAGGATGGTGTAGCGCACTTCATCAACTCATCGCTTTCTCGCCCTGAGATTCATGCAGTAAAGGCCGATGTACTGAGTGGCAAGACGAAGTTGCTGTATGTAGCTCCAGAGTCGTTGAATAAGGATGAGAATGTGGATTTTCTGAAGGGTGTTAAGATTTCTTTCTACGCGGTAGATGAAGCGCACTGTATATCTGAGTGGGGGCATGATTTTCGTCCGGAGTACAGGCGTATTCATCCGATAGTAGAGCGCATAGGTAAGGCGCCAATCATTGCATTGACTGCGACAGCGACTCCAAAAGTGCAGAGTGATATTCAGAAGAACTTGGACATGATGGATGCGACAGTGTTTAAATCATCGTTTAATCGTCCAAACCTATATTATGAAGTACGTCCAAAGACGGATGATGTGGATAAAGATTTAGTTCGCTATATTCGCACTATGGATGGTAAGTCTGGTATTATATATTGTTTGAGTCGCAAGACGGTAGAGGATTTGGCCGAGACCTTGCGTGTGAACAATATATCTTCTCTACCCTACCACGCCGGTATGGATGCTGCGACTCGCAGTGCCAATCAAGACGCATTCTTGATGGAGAAAGTGCAGGTAATAGTAGCCACTATTGCTTTCGGTATGGGTATAGACAAGCCTGATGTGCGATTTGTAGTGCATTATGATATACCAAAATCGCTAGAAGGTTACTACCAAGAGACAGGTCGTGCAGGTCGTGATGGTGGCGAAGGTCAGTGTATATGCTTTTATTCACCCAAAGATATTGAGCGATTGAGAAAATTCCAACAAGGCAAGCCAGTATCCGAGCAAGAGATCAGCAATCAGTTATTATTTGAGACGCAATCGTATGCAGAGAGTTCTATTTGCCGTAGAAAATTGTTGCTTCATTATTTTGGCGAAGAATACAAGAAAGAAGACTGCGGAAGTTGCGATAATTGTCGAAAAACTTACAAGATGGTTGAGGCGACGGAATTGTTGAGTTTGATATTGGAGATTATTCAGCAATTGAATGAAAAATTCCGTGTGGAGCACATTGTAGATATTATGAAGGGTAAGGAGAGTGCAGCCGTGTTGTCGTACAAGCATAATGAGTTGGAGAATTTCGGTTGTGCAGAGGATGAGGATGAACAAAACTTGTATGCGATTGTTCGTCAGGCTATGGTAAGTGGCTACATCAAAAAAGACATTGAGTCTTATGGTGATTTGAAGTTGACATCGCATGGTAAGAAGTTCCTGAAGCGTCCGACGACATTTGAGGTACCTATAGAGGTTCATAATGAGGATGAAGACGGCGAGTTAGGATCGGGCATGGCAACTTGTGCCGCAGCGGATGATGTATTGTTCTCAATACTGAAAGACCTGCGCAAGAAATTGAGCAAGCGTATGAATGTACCTCCATTTGTAATCTTCCAGGATGGCAGTTTGGAAGCGATGGCAACGACTTATCCAATAAAGATGGAGGAGTTGCAGAATATCCCTGGTGTGGGTGTAGGTAAAGCCAAGCGCTATGGTGAGGAGTTTATTCGCGTGATTAAGGAATACGTGGAGGAAAATGATGTCATTCGACCTGAAGATTTGCGAGTACGTACAGTAGCAAAAAACTCCGCAAGAAAAATTGCAATCATTCAGGCGATAGATCGTCGCGTAGCATTGGATGACTTGGCAGAACGCTTAGGTATGTCAATGGAAGAAATATTGGAGGAGATAGAAGCAATTGTATATTCAGGAACGAAGTTGAATATCAAATACTTTATTGAAGAGGTAGTTGACCCTGATGAGGAAGCTGATATATACTATTACTTCCGTCACGCCGAGAATGATAGCATCAAACTAGCGATGGAGGAATTAGGCGAAGATGATTATGATGAGATTAATGTACGATTAGTGAGAATAAAGTTCCATAGTGAGTTGGGGAATTAGTTTAGAGGACGCCCTGCGGGCTATAGGATATAGGACGCTCTCAAACGAGCTATAGGACGGCACATAGTGCCTATGGGATATGGAATAACGACATGAAGAAAGGAGAGATAGATATAATCACATTGGGTTGCTCGAAAAACCTGGTGGATGCTGAGCGATTGATGCGTCAGTTGGAATTGGTGGGATACAAATGTGTGCATGACTCTGCTAATCCTAGGGGAGAGATAGCTATCATTAATACTTGTGGTTTTATAGGCGATGCGAAAGAAGAGAGTATTGATGTAATATTACAATTCGCAGCAAAGAAGACAAAAGGCGAGTTACATAAGTTGTATGTAATGGGGTGTTTATCGCAGCGTTATAGAGAGGAATTGCCAGTCGAAATACCAGAGGTGGATCAATGGTTTGGGAAATTTGATTACATGGGGATAGTGGAAGAGGTAAAAGGTGAAAGGTTAAAGGTGAAAGGTAAGGGATATGAGCGGACGCTGACAACCCCAAAGCATTATGCGTATCTGAAGATTGCTGAGGGGTGTAATCGATATTGTTCGTATTGCGCAATACCACTAATTACGGGGCGATTTACATCGCGTAGTATGGAAGAAATATTGGATGAAGTGAGGTGGCTGGTGAGTGAAGGAGTGAAGGAGTTTAATGTGATTGCTCAAGACTTATCTAGTTATGGAATAGACCTTTATGGCGAACATCGATTGGCTCAGTTGGTGGATAAAATGGCAGATATTGCTGGCGTAGAGTGGATACGACTGCACTATACCTACCCTACCGACTTTCCGTATGATTTGTTGCCAGTGATGGCCAAGCACAAGAATGTGTGCAAATATATGGATATCGCATTGCAACATTGTTCGGACAATATGCTCAAGAGGATGCACAGGCATATCACTCGCGAGGAACAAGATGCGGTGATAGCAAGGATTCGCCAAGAAGTGCCAGGGATATGTATTCGAACAACTTTGCTAGTGGGTCATCCCGGAGAAACGGAGGAGGATTTTAACGAACTATGTGAATGGGTAAAAGCGATGAAGTTTGAGCGTATGGGTGCTTTTGCTTACAGCGAAGAAGAGGGGACTTATGCCGCTAAACACTACACAGATGATATTCCACAAGAAGAGAAAGAAAGGCGAGTGGATAAATTGATGGCTATACAACAGGATATTTCGGCTGAATTATTGCGTACGATGGTTGGCAAGAAATTGCGAGTCCTAATAGACAGAGAGGAGGATAAATATTATATCGGCCGTACCGAATACGATTCACCAGAGGTGGATTGCGAGGTGCTGATTGAGAAAACGGAAAGCGGACAGGTGAAAATGGGAAACGAGGGGCAGAATTCAGGAGTCCAAATTTTAGAAATAGGAGAATTTTATACAGTAACTATACAAAAAACAGAGGATTTTGACCTCTATGCAAGCTTATGACAACAAAAGAACTAACCAATGCAATCAGTTCGAAGAGCGGTATGAAAAAAGTCCGTACAGAGGAATTGATGAATGCAACTGTAGCCATACTGCAAAAGGAGTTGCTAAATGGCAAGAGTGTACAGATACCAAACTTTGGTACACT
Organism: Paludibacteraceae bacterium; assembly: GCA_017503075.1. Taxonomy (GTDB): domain Bacteria; phylum Bacteroidota; class Bacteroidia; order Bacteroidales; family Paludibacteraceae; genus Colicola. The sequence continues at coordinate 95,865 of JAFVTU010000012.1, forward strand.
AGAGATAAAGCGTAAAAACTCGCGCGAAGTGGTTCATCCAACGACTAAACAACGCACTGTTGTACCAGAGAAGATGCAACTGAACTTTAAGGCAAGTGCCGTAATAAAAGAACAATTGAAAAACGCATAAGATATGGCTGGCAATAGATTAACATGGCAAGAACTGCGCAAAGCAGTGGTAGAATACACTAATTGTTCAGAGCAAGAGGCGGAGAGTTTCCTCAATGCATTGCTAGAGAGCGTTATAGAAGGTCTTAAGCAAGACAAACAAGTGAAGATTAAAGGTCTTGGTGTATTTGCACTGAAAGCAGTATCACCTCGTAAAAGTGTGAATATAGCAACTGGTGAGGACTTTATGATAGAAGGATATAATAAAGTAACCTTTAGCGCAGAATCAACACTCAAAGAGAGTGTAGAAAAGCGTATTGAGCAACCTAACACTGAGGAGATGGTGGAAGAATTGAAGAATGATCCTCTAAAGAAATTGAACAAACAAGCTAGCGAAATTGTGGATATTTTGTCAGAATTGGGACAGAGTCCAGATGGAAAAGAAGCGAAAATGAGCAAGGACAAACCACAGCAAACAAAGAAGTCTGCAGTAGCGAAAAAGCCGAAAACCACAAAGGTTAAGAAAGAAGTTAAGAAGCAAGAGTCAACCAAGAAAACCGTAGTAACAGAACCCATTATAGTAAGCGTAGAAGCACATAAGAAGCGCAGTTGGAAGTGGATATGGTGGGTATTGGGTGTAATCGTTTTAGCAGGTGCTATAGGCACAGGTGTATACTACCGCGAGCAAATTATAGGTTGGTGGCAGTGCACTAGTATTATGGAGCGTCCTATAAAGAAGAAAAAGTATCACGATATTGTGACAAGCCGCCAAAGCAAACGCCATTCTAATATACAAGGAAGCAGAACAGCAGATAGTCAGTTGGATATAATGCGTAAATCCGTAACAGAATGGTGGGAAAATATCACTGATATAAATGGGGAAGAAAAAGAAGCAAATGCTATAGCTAGTCCATCCAAAAAGAGTGATAGTGGCGTAAAACCAGTTCGTACTCAAAATAATAGCGCGCAAGATCCATATACCAATATCTCCTATGAGAGTGCTCCTGGTATACAAGAATATTATCCAAGCGAAGAAGAAGTAGAAAGAGAAGAAGTTGCTGTACCTAAGCCTGCGGATGAAGCACCTGCAAAGCCTATGATGCCAGTGTACGAAGACGAAGTAGTGGAAGAGGAAAATGCAGTGGCTTTAGCAGATGAACCTCGCACATACACGCGCTTCATTGCAACAGAAGTAGTGGACAAAAATAGTCGCTTGACATTGATAGCACAAAAGTATTACGGAGCGAAGGAATTGTGGGTATTTATTTACGAAGCCAACCGCAATGTGATCAATAATCCAGCTCGCGTAAGTGCGGGACAAAAATTGCGCATTCCAGCTTTGGATGAAAAATATATGGACATGAGCAATCCAGAATTGCAAGCATTGCTAGAAGAGTTAACCGACACATATCTACAGTAACAATTATAGGATGGAGTATTAGCCTGCATTGAACGAGGATGTTATACATATTCATGGTGCCCGCACGCACAATTTGAAGAATATCAGTGTAGATATACCGCGAAATAAGTTAGTGGTCATCTCTGGTGTTAGCGGTAGCGGCAAATCATCTTTGGCCTTCGACACATTGTTTGCCGAAGGTCAAAGGCGTTATGTAGAAAGTCTGAGTTCGTATGCTAGACAATTTTTGGGGCGTATGCAAAAGCCTGATGTGGATTTCATAGATGGTATCCCCCCTGCAATAGCCATTGAGCAGAAGGTAATCAATCGTAATCCACGCAGTACAGTTGGTACAGTAACTGAGATTCACGAATACTTGAAACTGCTGTTTGCTCGTGCAGGCAAGACTATTTCTCCCATTAGTGGTGAGGAGGTAAAACGCCATAGCGTGCATGATGTGGTGGAATGCCTGCGTAGTCTAGCGTTAGGGACAAGAGTGATGCTCCTCGCCCCTATTATGGCAGATAATATGACTGCACAATTGACGCTTTGGCAACAGCAAGGATTCTCGCGGTTGTACCGCATCAACGAGGATGGCAGTGGAGATGTACTGCGCATTAATAGTATGCAGTTAGGAGAGGAGGATAGAGAATCAACCTATTTGCTAGTAGATCGACTGATAGCAGATGGAGAGGAAAGCACACTGAATAGGTTTGCAGACTCGGTGCAAACAGCGTTTTTTGAAGGTAAGGGCGAGTGTAGATTGACCATAGAAATACCAGACATCGGAAACCGAGAAACGGCAAACAGGAATAATCACTATATTGAAACATTCTCGCAACGCTTTGAAGCGGATGGAATTACTTTTGTAGAGCCTACCGAGCATCTGTTTGATTTCAACAATCCATTAGGTGCATGTCCTACATGTGGTGGATATGGAAATGTGATAGGAATAGATCCAGACTTGGTAGTACCAGACAAGTCAAAAACTATATATGAGGGAGCTATTGCATGTTGGCGAGGTGAGAAGATGAGTCAATGGAACGATGCATTGGTGTATGCAGCGGACAAGTTTGATTTCCCAATCCATACGCCATTCTACGAATTGACAGCAGAGCAAAAACAACTACTATGGACAGGTAATGAGCATTTCCACGGATTGAATGACTTCTTCCACGAGTTGGAAAGTAAACAATATGCTAAGATACAATATCGCGTAATGCTGAGTCGCTATCGCGGTAAAGCGATTTGTCCAGACTGCTTAGGTAAGCGTTTGCGTAAAGAGGCCGAATATGTAAAAGTGTGTGGAAGTTCCATTACCGAACTCAGTCAGATGCCTATTAATAATTTACAATTGACAGTTGACAATTGGCAGTTACCTGAAGTATTTGCGCCACTAATAGCGGAGATTCGCTCGCGCCTACAATTCATGCAGGACGTGGGATTGGGCTACCTCACACTCAATCGTATGTCAAGCACCTTATCTGGCGGTGAAGGTCAGCGCATCAATTTAGCTAAGTCGCTAGGTAGTAGTTTAGTAGGATCATTATATGTATTAGACGAGCCAAGTATAGGTCTGCATCCACGAGATACACAACGGTTGATTCATGTGCTAAGACAATTACGCGATTTGGGCAATACAATAGTTGTGGTTGAGCATGATGATGAGATACAAAAAGCAGCCGATTATACAATAGAGATAGGCCCGAAAGCAGGGCGTCATGGTGGCGAAGTGGTATATGCAGGCGAGCCAAAGATTGAGAAGTTTACTTATATGATTCCCCCCTATCGTCGCCAATGGAATAACTATATTGAGGTGCTAGGTGCCACAGAAAACAATCTAAAGAATATTGACGTTCGTTTTCCGCTGAATGTGATGACCGTAGTGACAGGAGTGAGTGGTAGCGGCAAATCTTCGCTGATTAGCAAGGTGCTATATCCCGCTTTGAAAAAGTACTATGGTGGTATCGCAGAGCGAACAGGTGATTTCGGCAGTTTACGCGGTAGTTTGCATCTACTGCACAATGTAGAGTTTGTAGATCAGAATCCATTAACTCGTTCATCTCGTTCGAATCCAGTAACCTACTTAAAAGCATATGACGAAATTAGAAAATTGTATGCTGAGCAACAGCTGAGTAAGCAATTAGGATTTACTCCAGCACATTTTTCGTTCAACACACCTGGTGGACGTTGCGAAGCATGTCAGGGGGAAGGAAAAGTTACTATAGAGATGCAGTTTATGGCCGACATTACACTAGAGTGTGAACATTGTCATGGCATGCGATTCAAACAAGATATATTGAGTGTACTGTATCGTGAAAAGAACATTTATGATATTTTGGAGATGACAGTCAACCAAGCTATTGAATTCTTCTCGGAGGACGCTGCATGCAAGAAAATAGTTAATCGATTGAAACCGCTACAAGATGTGGGTATTGGATATGTCAAATTAGGGCAAGCAGGTAGCACCTTATCCGGAGGTGAGAGTCAACGCGTGAAATTGGCATCATTCCTTGCACAAGAGAATGCACAGCCTACATTATATATTTTCGACGAACCTACCACGGGCTTACACCACCACGATGTAGCAGTGCTATTGAAAGCACTTAATGCATTGATTATCAGAGGACATACAGTACTAATTATCGAGCATAATCCATCGGTTATCTTATCAGCAGACCATATTATTGACCTTGGTAAAGAAGGTGGCGACTTAGGCGGTTATATCGTAGCAGAAGGCACCCCAGAAGAGATTATGCAATGCGCAGATAGTTACACAGGCAAAGCATTAAACGATTTGAAGGATAGTTTCATATGATAAGCGTAGAACATCTCGGCATAGAATATTCATCACGTCCGATATTAGACGATATTACATTTTTGATTAATCCCCGTGATCGCATTGCTCTCGTGGGCAAGAATGGTGCAGGTAAGACCACCCTACTCCGTCTATTAGCAGGCGAGGAAACACCCACCTCTGGCCGTATCAGCAAGATGGGCGATATCACTATAGGTTACTTGCCACAGGTGATGATGCACGTGGACGGAAAAACGCTGCGAGAAGACGTACTTTCAGTGATCGGCAATAGAGGATCGGAGATCGGGGATGAGGCACGATTTATTGCAGAGATGGATCGTACAATCATTGGTTTGGGATTTGAGCGCAAAGATTTTGACCGCCCATGTTCGGAATTCTCGGGCGGATGGCGCATGCGTATTGAACTAGCAAAGATACTGCTGCAACACCCTGATTTATTGCTACTTGACGAGCCAACCAACCACCTCGACATTGAGTCCATTCAATGGTTGGAGGAGTTTCTTAAGACCAATGGTAGTGCACTTGTACTGGTGAGTCACGACCGTGCTTTCCTTGATAATGTCACCACACGAACCATAGAGATTACCCTTGGACGAATATATGATTACAATGTGCCGTATACTCAGTTTAAAGTGCTGCGCCAAGAGCGCCATGAACAACAAGTACGCGCCTATCTGAATCAGCAAAAGATGATTCAAGAGACCGAGGAATTTATTGAGCGTTTTCGCTATAAAGCTACCAAGGCGGTGCAAGTACAATCACGTATTAAGCAATTAGAGAAACTAGAGCGTCTAGAGGTAGATATAGAAGACAACTCTCGATTAAGTTTGCGTTTTCCTCCGGCACCACGCAGCGGCGACTTCCCATTGATAGTAGAAGATTTGCGCAAGGATTTTGGAGAATATATGGTGTTCCAAAATGCGACTTTCACCATTCGTCGAGGTGAAAAAGTAGCATTTGTAGGCAAGAATGGTGAAGGTAAGACCACCCTAGTGCGCTGTATCATGGGGCAGTTGGATTATATGGGTACGCTGAAGATTGGGCATAATGTCAAGATTGGCTATTTCGCTCAAAACCAAGCGGCACTATTGGATGGCGAACTAACCGTATTCCAGACGATTGACAATGTTGCTGTGGGCGATATCCGCACACAGATTCGTAACATATTGGGAGCATTTATGTTCGGGGGTGAGGCATCGGAGAAGAAGGTGAAAGTCTTATCGGGTGGCGAGCGTAGCCGTTTGGCAATGATTCGTTTGCTGCTAGAGCCATGCAACCTATTGATACTTGATGAGCCTACCAACCACCTCGACATGCAGTCGAAAGATGTACTGAAAGCCGCACTGAAAGAGTTTAATGGTACAGTCATCTGCGTAAGTCACGACCGTGATTTCTTGGATGGACTGGTAGATAAGGTATATGAGTTTGGAGGCGGGAAAGTGCGTGAACACTTGGGCGGAATATACGATTTCTTGCAAAGCAAGAGAATTGATTCATTACAAGAGTTGGAGCGAAAATCGGATAATAGGAATCGGGAAACTGAAGTCGAAAATCAGCATATCGAAGCTACTTCTTCAAAGTTGGACTATGCAGCCCAAAAAGCTGCAGCCGCAGCGCGCCGCAAGAAGGAGAAGCAAATTGCAGATGTAGAAGCTGCCATTGCAAAACTGGAGCAGGAGCAGCAGGAATTGGAGACACTGCTGGCTGATGTAGTCCATCAGACTACCGATAACTTCCAACGCTATGAACATATCAAACATGAAATAGAAAAACGCCTCTACGAGTGGGAAATATTGAGCGAAGAAGATTAAAAATGAATCTTTTTTTGAAAAATATTTGCATTATCAAAAAAAATGTTGTAATTTTGTGGCCCCAATAAACATATGGGAGTAATAAACTTTAAATAACTAACTTTTAAATTATAGAAAAATGAAAAAAATTTTCTCTTTTTGCTTGATTTGCTTTATGGCATTATCAGCATCAGCTCAACAAATGGAGTTCGTAGATTTGGGTTTGCCAAGCGGTACCTTGTGGAAAGCTGTGGATGAACCAGGTTTCTATACTTATGATGAAGCTACCAGCAAATTAGGCGATCAACTTCCTACCAATGCACAATTGGAAGAATTGAAGAAAGAGTGTGTATGGAGTTGGAATGGTAATGGATATCATGTTACTGGTCCTAATGGTAACTTTATTACTCTTCCTGCATCTGGTTATTGTGATTGCAATGGTAGCTATATTTATATGGGATTGGGCGGCTACTATTGGTCATCTACTTTGACCGATTTTGATGCAGCAAATTATATTTTCTTTGATGCTAGCAAAGTTTCTGTTTACAGTGTGAATCGCTGCAATAGATTTTCAGTACGCATTGTAAAATAAATACAGCGAAATTTATTTTGAACTCACCTTGCGGTAGTAAGGTGAGTTTTTTTTTATATCGCGATGGATAATGTAGTAGATAAATAGATTTTTCAATAAAATCTAAGATTTTATTTGCTAATATACTTTTTTTTGTGTATCTTTGCAGCGAAAATGCAAAGTCTATTCATTTTGATAGCAGTATTCTTTTTGCAGTTCACTGATAAGGTGGGCTCTGAGCGCGTGTGTCTTGGCGTTGAAGCCCTAGAAATGCGTAAGGAACGGGATATAATGCTTGATAATATGGATTATGAGGTATCGCCTGTGTATTTAGATTCCGTACGTAAATTAGGAGCAAAAGTGATGCATACCTCACGTTGGATTAACGGAGCTACAGTTGAGGCTAGTAGCGAAGTGATTATTGCGATAGAAAAATGTGCATTTGTAGATACGATTTATCTCACACGGACAGCTGACGACTCCTCTGGTATCCCTTTTGTTTCCCTTCAAAAAAGAATAGCAATTGATTCCGTACCTGGTGCACCACCTACTAGTACAGAGCAATTAACACAGCTCAATCTACTGCCCCTACACCAAGCAGGCTACAAAGGAAAAGGCATACGTGTTGGTTTGGCAGATGGAGGATTCTACAATGCAGATAGCATAGAGACACTGCCCAAAGAGCAATGGCTAGGATATGCCGATTTTACGGATGATAAAGATAGTTTCTTCGGCACAACGGGCAATCATGGGTCGCTCTGCTTGAGCGCAATCGTGGCTAACATCCATGATTATCAAGGGACTGCCATAGATGCAGAATATTTCTTGTTTCGTACAGAAGAGCATCACACTGAAAGCCCAAAAGAGATTGATAATTGGATTGCTGCAATAGAGATGGCAGATTCGTTGGGCTTGCATATCGTTTCCACCTCATTAGGGTACACTACTTTTGATAACCAAGAGATGAATTTTGCGTATGCGGATATGGACGGCAGAACATCTCGTGGTGCTCAAGCAGCAATCATCGCAGCGCGCAAAGGGATGTTGTTGGTCGTAGCAATGGGCAACGATGGCAACAAAGCATGGCACCACCTCTCTACACCTGCCGATGCCGACAGCATATTGAGCGTAGGTGCTGTGAATGTGGCAGGCGAGATAGCAGCATTTTCTTCGTATGGACCATCGGCTGATGGCAGAGTGAAGCCAGAAGTGTGTGCTGTGGGTGCAGGAACAGCATTAATTAATCCTACCAACAACGAAATGATAAATGGCAATGGCACAAGTTTTGCATGCCCACTTATAGCAGGCATGGCAGCATGCCTGTGGTCAGCGTTGCCACAAGCCACCAACATGGAGATTCGCGAACGTATCATCCGTTCGGCAGATCGCTACGCCCAGCCACATGAGCAGTACGGATATGGCATCCCTGATGCATGGCTGGCATACAACATGCAACTGAGCACCAATCTACAACCTATCTATAGCGCATCTACCGCGGAAAAGATAGTCAAAGATGGACACATATACATTATAAATAAAGGACAAATATACAACCTATTAGGCAACAAAATCAACTAATACATGCACCGACATCTCCACGACATCCCACCTGCAAGTACATCCTATGAAATGGGATTAAAGCGCGTACTACTCTCTGCCAACGAGAGTGGTTGCAGTATCACGCAGATAGCGGTCATTGACCTCAAAGCAGGTGAAGAAAGTGCCATGCACATTCACCCAGACTTGCAAGATGCCTTCTACATCTTAGACGGAGAATTAGATGTGACCATCAATGGCACCGTTCATCATTGCAAGAAGGATGACTTTCTGTTTGTTGAGCAACTCAACGCCTATCAGTTGCAAGCCATCACCGATGTGCGCATGCTGGCCATGGGTTGCGTGATCGAATCGCAACGAACCAAACTCTACCCTATGCTCTTTGAGCCCAACTTACAAACCAAAGTGTGGGGCGGCAAACAGCTCACTCAATGGAAACAATTACCTGAGCAGCAGCATATAGGCGAGAGTTGGGAGGTGTCAGCAGTAGAGAAAGCACCCTCAGTGATTGCCAACGGTACATGGGCTGGCTACTCACTCACAGAGGTTATTAACAAAATGCCACAAGCTGTTTTGGGAAAAGAGGTGGCAAAGAAATATAACAATCAGTTGCCACTGCTAGTAAAGTTCATTGATAGCAACGACGACCTGAGTGTGCAAGTACACCCCAACGATGCTATGGCCAAACGTCTGCATAACGGCACGGGGAAAACCGAGATGTGGTATGTGCTGAGCGCAGAGCCAGGAGCGTATATTTACGCCGGCTTCCAAATAGCATTGTCGCCCGAAGAATACACACATCGTGTGGCAAATGGCACGATCATAGATACACTAGCCAAGCATGAGATACATGCAGGCGACGTATTCTATATTCCATCAGGACGTATCCATGCCATAGGAAAGGGCGTTCGGTTGGTAGAAGTGCAACAGTCATCAGACTTAACCTATCGTATATATGACTATAATCGAATGGATTTGAATGGTCTGCCACGTGAACTACATACCGAGTATGCCGCACAAGCACTTGACTATAAAGTATATCGCGAATATCGCAGCGATTATGTAGATAAGATAGATACTGCCAATGCATGTATTGATACCGAGTATTTTACGGTACGCGTGGTATCTATCAAGGAACCTATTCACCGAAATATGATTAAGTATGATTCCTTTATCATTCTAACCTGTACCAAAGGGCAATGCAAGATTCGTATTCGCAGTACACAAGACGAAATTACACTGCAAGAGGGATACTCTAGTCTGATTCCTGCAGCGATAGCTGACTATGACATCATTCCTATTAACGGAGAGGTTAAGGTGCTAGAATCATATATTGACAATAGTACGCAAAGTACCTTCCGCCGTATGATTTCACAGTTCCTACATATTAGCGGAGTATAAAATCGTATAAAACTTATAGAACTCTTAGAACATTTTAAACTTCATATATATGACTAAAGATTCTGTTATTTTTGACATCATTGAGCGCGAGAAAGAGCGTCAGATGAAAGGCATCGAGCTGATTGCCAGTGAAAACTTCGTGAGCGAGCAAGTAATGCAAGCCATGGGTAGTGTTTTGACAAATAAGTATGCCGAAGGTTATCCTGGCAAACGCTACTATGGTGGTTGCGAAGTGGTAGATGAGAGCGAGACAATCGCACGTCAGCGCCTCTGCCAACTCTTTGGCGCAGAGTATGCCAACGTACAACCCCACTCGGGCGCACAAGCCAATATGGCAGTATTCATGGCATGCCTGAAGGCAGGCGATACCTTCCTCGGACTGAACCTCAGTCATGGTGGACACCTCAGCCACGGTTCGCCAGTCAACTTCTCGGGCATCATGTTCAACGCATTGGAATACAATGTCAAAGAAGATACAGGCACAGTGGACTATGACCAACTGGAGCAAGTAGCACGCCAGCACAAGCCTAAACTCATCATCGCAGGTGCGAGTGCCTATAGCCGTGATTGGGATTATGCACGTATCCGTCGCGTGGCAGATGAGATTGGTGCTATTTTCATGGTTGATATGGCGCATCCAGCAGGACTGATTGCAGCAGGACTATTGGAGAACCCAGTGAAGCATGCACATATCGTTACTTCCACCACCCACAAGACTCTGCGTGGTCCTCGCGGTGGCGTGATACTCATGGGCAAGGACTTTCCTAACCCATGGAGCAAGACCACACCCAAAGGCGAAGTGAAGATGATGTCCGCATTGCTCGACTCTGCCGTGTTCCCAGGCACACAAGGTGGACCATTGGAGCACGTGATTGCGGCGAAAGCAGTTGCATTTGGCGAAGCACTGCAACCAGAGTTTAAGGAATATCAATTGCAAGTCAAGAAGAATGCTGCAGCTATGGCTAAGGCATTGATGGACAAAGGATATAAGATTATCTCTGACGGTACAGACAATCACTCAATGCTCGTGGATTTGCGCACTAAATACCCAGAGTTGACAGGTAAAGTGGCAGAGAAAGCCCTCGTGGCAGCCGACATCACCACCAACAAGAATATGGTGCCATTCGACTCACGCAGTGCGTTCCAAACCAGCGGACTACGTTTCGGTACACCTGCCATCACTACACGCGGACTAAAAGAGGACAAGATGGCGTGGATAGTAGAACTCATTGACCGCGTTCTCAGCAATCCAGAATCCGAAGAGAACATCGCACAAGTTCGTGCTGAAGTAAATGCAGAGATGGTGAAATATCCGCTGTTTGCATGGTAAAAATATGTCCGAAAGAGTAATTTTCACGACCCCCACCAAAGGCATCTTTAAGGATAGAGGCAGCAAGTTTTTATCTTTTGCAGAGCCCATTAAGGACGAGGAGCATGCCAAAGAGCGCATCAAGTGGTACAAAAAGAAGTACCATGATGCGCGCCATGTGTGCTACGCTTATCGCCTAGGCGAAAACTTATGGCGTACGAAAGACGATGGTGAGCCACATGGCACCGCAGGCATGCCAATACTTAGAAGCATCGACGCGCGCAACTTAGATTGTATTTTGGTGGTTGTAGTTCGCTATTTCGGAGGTACATTGCTTGGCACTGGCGGACTGATGGTAGCCTATCGTGAAGCCACTATTGACGCACTCAAAGAATATAGTGTTAAAGGTAAAGAATAGGTTCAATATTTAGCATCTAGATTTATAATGAAAATAGCCATTTTTCCGGGTTCATTCGACCCATTTACAGTTGGTCACTACGACATTGTCATGCGTGGTCTGCAACTCTTTGATGAGATTATTATCGGTATTGGTCGTAATGTTAACAAACAGGGGTATTTCCCTATTGAGAAACGCATAGAGGCCATCCAATCAGCTTTTGCCGATGAACCACGAGTAAAGGTTATGTTCTACGAAGGGCTTACTACAGATTTTGCTCAAGCGCAAAGTGCCACCTGTATCCTGCGCGGGGTACGTTCAGTGCAAGACTTTGAATATGAACGCAATATCGCGGAAGCAAATAAACAACTATGTGGCATTGAAACTGTATTACTATATACCCGTCTCGAGTATGCACATATTTCATCCTCACTTGTCCGCGAACTACATTCCTATAACAAAGATATTACCCCATATTTGCCCTAATCACAGAGATTATGAAACGGATTATCATTCTACCCTTATTACTTATTGCGATCGGACTATTCTCTGAGTCACAAACCACACGCATTGATAAGCATCTAACCATCTACACCGATGTAATGCGTCAATTGGATATAAATTATGTGGATACACTCAATTACGACCAACTCATCAAGACAAGCATCAATGCGATGCTCCGTCAGGTGGACCCATACACTGTCTATATGCCCAAGAGCGAAGATGACAATCTCCGTATGATGACCACAGGCAAATATGGTGGTATTGGCGCCATCATCATGCAACGCGATAGTAATGTGTATATCAGTGACCCATACGAACATATGCCTGCAGCTGCAAATGGTTTGTTGGCGGGTGATAGATTTGTTTCTGTAGACGAAATGGACTGTTATGGCAAGACTACTAAAGAGGTTAGCGACAAATTGCGAGGCAAGCCAGGTACTATGGTGACTATCGTAGTTGAACGAGATAGTGTATTGATTACCAAAGAGATTAAGAGACAAGATATCCACCTACCTGCTGTCAATTATGCTACTGTATTACATGACTCCATAGGATATATCGCATTTGCAGAATTCACATCTAATTCTGCACAGGAATTTCTTGTAGAATTAGACAAAATGCTAAACAGCAACAATATCCAACGCCTCATCATTGACCTGCGCAATAATGGTGGAGGGTTGATTGATGAAGCAATTCAATTGGTTGGATACTTTGTACCACAAGGAACAGAAGTTGTTTCTACTAGAGGCAAAGTGGATAAGGCATGTCGTTCATACACCACACAAAACAATCCTATTTTTCCCGATATGCCTATCGTAGTGATGGTGAATGGTCAGTCAGCCTCAGCAGCTGAGATTGTAGCGGGCGCATTGCAAGATCTCAAACGTGCCACTATTATTGGCGAACGCACATATGGTAAAGGACTAGTACAAAATGTACGCCCTATTGCCCATGGTGGACATCTAAAGGTAACCACATCAAAGTATTATCTGCCATCAGGTCGCTGTATTCAAGCTATTGATTACGCAGAGAGGCAAAAGGGTAATCAATTGCATCGAGATACTGCAGGCGGAATTCTGCCAGATATAGTACTCACTGACTCGCAAAAATTAGATATTACATATAATCTATACCGCGATCATATGTTCTTTGATTATGCTACTCTGTACCATCGTAAGCATTCTTCTATTGCTGCTGCGAAAGATTTTCACTTAACCGATGAAGATATAGAGAATTTTTGCCAATTCCTTGAAAATAAGAAATTTTCTTACGAAACCGAGACAGGGCGTAACTTAGGCGAACTAATCAAGATGGCGAAACAAGAGGATTTGGACTCCACTCTATTGGCTGATTTAGAGGCATTCAAGCCCCGTCTGACAGTGGATTATCGTGCGGCTATTCAGCGTAATCGTGCAGAAGTGGAGGAGATGCTGGGTGGCGAAATCGTAAAACGCTACTACTACCATCGTGGCTACTATGCCTACCTCTTGCGCTACGACAAGGAACTCACACGCGCCATCGAAGAAGTCTCTAACCTATAACCAATAGGCGAAGCCGTCCAATACCCAATAGCCCGTAGGGCGTCATTATCCAATAAAAAATAGGGCATCCGCCCTATTTTTATTTCAGTCTTAGAAATCCAATACCAAATCGTTTCACCGCTGCCCGCTCCAGTTCCTCTCTTACCGATGGGTCGGCAATGCTGATAAGTGCTTTGGCACGTTCTGCCAATGGCAAGTTGCGCAGATAGACGATGCCATGTTCTGTGGCGATATATTGCGCTTGGAAGCGTGTGGTCACTACGCCTGCTCCGGGTGCTAGATTAGCCACAATCTTACTTTGCCCCTTACTGGTCATACTGGGCAACGCGATAAAGCATTTGCCTCCTTCTGAGAGCGAAGCACCGTACATAAAATCGTGCTGTCCACCCACACCCGAGATAATCGTCTCGCCTATCGAATCGGCACAAATCTGACCAGTCAAGTCCACTTCCACGGCCGAGTTTATCGCCATTGCTTTAGGGTTCTGACGGATATTCTGCGGATCATTCGTGAATGCTACATCGCGAATAACGAAGTCGGGGTTATTATCCATGTATTCGTACAAATGCTTCGAACCTAACACCAAACTGCCCAACGACTTACCTGGGTAAATCTTCTTGAGCGAGTTATCGATAATCCCCTTCTCTATCAGTGGCAACACGCCATCGGTAATGGCTTCGGTATGCAGTCCCAAATGCTGATGTCCGCTCAGCGCGTTGATAACGGCATTGGGTATTCCGCCTACGCCAATCTGGAGGGTTGCGCCGTCAGGAATCTCGTTGGCAATGAAGGTTCCAATGCGCGTTTCTATCTCGCTGGGCACAGGAGTGGGCACCTCAATCAGTGGTTCATCGCCACGGCACATGGCTGCAATCTGGCTGACATGTATCACGGGGTCACCAAAGGTGCGAGGCATGTACTTATTGACTTGTGCAATAACCGTCTTCGCACACTCCGCCCCCGAGAAAGCAATATCGGCAGAGATACCATAGGAGCAATAACCATTCTCGTCGGGCTCACTCACATTCAAAAACGCCACATCTACTGGCACTTGTCCGCTACGGAAGAGGAAAGGCACTTCGCCGAGGAAACATGGGATGGTATCTGCCACCCCTTCGCGCATAGCGCGACGCAGATTGTTGGGCACAAAGATATTCAGCGCACGGAACGAGTCCATCAGTTCGCGTTTGGCGTATGGTGCTTCTTCGGGGTGTATGCCAAAACCCGATATGACTTTCACATCACGCAGTTCGTTGGCGCGCTCGGTGAGTGCACGCAAAAGTACCATAGGTATAGAGGTAGAACCTTGTACGACAATCGTGTCGCCCGATTTCACGAGGCGCACTGCCTCGGCTGGAGATAAGTATTGCATAATCCTTTTCTTTAAACCTTAAACCATAAACCTTAAACCCTACAACTCATGGTAGTCGCGGTTGAAAAGGGCGAGGCGCTCATCGAGAAGTTCGTATTGGTCTTCGCGAATACACGATACACAACCACGCATACCCTCACGTTTCGCACCAGTACTGGTCAACGAGATAGCCGAGATACCATAGTAAATCAGTTTGTTAAGCATCTTTTCGCCCGTCCAATCCTTATAACCAAACGTAAAGAAGAAACCATCGCCTACCTCCTGCTCATCGGCATCTTGGTCATAAACGATATGGAAACCGTTCTTAATCATGATCTCCTTGACAATCTTCGCACGGCGAGCATACTCGCGGGTATTGTTCACGAAGTCAATCTTGCCTTGACAAGCCGCTTTGAACATAGCAGCCATAGCATGTTGCACCGAGTGCGTCACACCCGAAGACAGACTATACAGCACAATATACACAAAGTTGCGTATGAACTCACCATCGTTGCCATAACGTTCTGCCAATGTAGGGAAGCGACGGTGTGCCAAATACGGATTCATCGCCACGATAGCACCGCGCTGACCTGCATACGAGAACATCTTAGAGCACGAAATCATATGCACGCAATTGTTGGTATATCTGCCCACGGTAGGTTGGTATGGCGGTTCGTAGGGTGTGCCACGGTCTTTATCGCGGAAGTCCATATTCAGGTATGCTAAGTCTTCGATTACCAGCACATTATACAACGTAGCCAATCGACCGATAATCTCCAATTCGCGTTCGGTGAGGCACATCCACGATGGGTTATTCGGATTGGAGAAGAGCATGGCGGCTATCCTACCCGACTGGAAATGACGTTCCAACTCTTTCTCCAATGCTTCGCCACGGAAATTCGCCACATCAAACGCATCCACGCGCACACCAATCACCTTGCATTGCTGTTTCTGCACAGGGAAACAGGGGTCAAGAAAGAGGACAGTATCGCGCTGGCTATCCAGTTGAGCCATCGTCATATTAAGCGCAAAAGCGGCTTGCATACTGCCCACTGTAGGCACAATACAATCGGTGGGGATATCCAATCCGAGGAAAGCGCGCACGAACTCACTGCCCCAGTGCTTGACTTCGGGAATACCCGTGATAATAGGATAACGCGAACCGTAACCAGCCTTCAGGGCAGCATGCTCGGCAGCTATGCCCACTTGTTCGGCAGGCAAGCCAGGTTCACCCAATTCCATGTGGATAAACTCCTGACCAGTAGCACGTTCGATATCTTTGACTACGCCCACGAGTTGGCGGATAGAGGCACCGCCCAATTCTTTGGCATTACGCAGACCAAAATCAATACAGGTTTGGTCAACGAGTTGTTTGTTGAGAGGAAAGCTCATGGTAATTATGAATTTTGAATGATGAATTAAGAATTACCATTGTGTTCCATATAATTTCCACAAGGTTGAATTATTTACATTCTCATACCCTGCTTCGATAGCAGCAATATTGGCAGCGACAACGGCTTCGCCTTTGCGAGTAAATATGCGCTCCACGCCTGCGACAATCTTATCATGGTCAATGCCCAACATAGGGATAGCAGCGCCCAAGAGCACCATATTCGCTGCTTGCAAAGGAGCACCCGCCTCTTTGGCAAGCACCTCTACATCCAATAGCACGTGGTTCTTGACTGCTTTGATGTGCTCCAACACCTGCTCAATATCAGGATAATTAGGGATATTCACAAAAGGTTTGCACGAGGAGACAATCCATCCATCGGGTTTGAGGTATGGCAGATAGCGCAATGCTTCCATCGGTTCGAGCGAGATGATAATATCTGCCCCACCCTTTGGAATCAAATCCGAATAGATGGGTTCGCTGGATAAACGGAGATTGGATTGTACATCACCGCCTCGCTGGCTCATACCATGCACTTCGGCTTGCTTCAAATAGAGGCCCTCTTTGAGGGCTGCCTCGCCAATGACTGTGGCAATAGATAGGATACCTTGTCCACCTACGCCTGCTAAAATTATATCGCGTTTCATATACTTCTTGCCTTTAAACTTTAAACCTTAAACATTAAACCTATTTCTTTTGTTTCAAATGTCGTTTGAGGGTTTGGATACACTCGCGGCGAGCGATGACAACACTGGTGCCATTGTATGCTACTTCCTCGCGGAGCACCTGCTTAATCTCTTCCATATTTTTGGGCAGTGGCACTACCACGCGCACATGCTCTTTCTCTACGCCCAATCCCTCGCAGATAGCTTCCAGTCTGCCAGTACCCGCAGAGTCTTGTCCGCCAGTCATACCCGTGGTGAGGTTATCAGAAATCAGCACCACCACATTCGCCTTGCTATTCACGCAGTCCAGCAATCCCGTCATACCCGAGTGCGTGAACGTACTATCACCAATCACGGCAAACGAAGGGAACTGTCCTGCATCGGCAGCACCTTTCGCCATAGTGATACTCGCACCCATCTCCACACAAGCGTGGATAGCGTGGAAAGGCGACAACGCACCCAAGGTGTAACAACCTATATCGCCGAAAATCTTGGCATTCTCATGTTCGCGTGCCACCTCATTGAGCGCAGCATACATATCGCGGTGACCGCATCCCTGGCATAGTGCTGGTGGACGACCAACGACTAGTTCGGGAATCTGGAATCCGGCATCCGGCATCCGGTCACCCACTAAGGCTTGTGCGACGCTATCGGGTGTAAGTTCGCCCATGCGAGGGAGGTCGCCCGTCAATCGGCCTTTGACAGCCACAGAAGATGGCACCATACCGCGCAATAGTTCTTCCACTACGGGTTGCCCCTCCTCCATGACAAGAATCTCTTCTGCACCATCGGCTACCATTTGGTCAATCAATGCCTTTGGCAATGGGTATTGGGTGATCTTGAGGATTGTGTAGTGTGGTGTAGTATGGTGTAGTGTGGTGTAGTGTGGTGTAGTATGGTGGTTTTGTAGCACCTCCATGAGGTAGTTATACGCGATACCCGTCGTGACGATGGCTTTCTTTGGATTACTGCCTTTGGTATATTGGTTGTATTGCGACTCCTCACTCGTTTGAATAAAATCGGCTTGTGCATCCACAAGTTCGGCGTAGTTTTTGCGTGCGAAAGCTGGCAAAAGAATAAAATGATTGGTATTCTCAGGCGCAGACAACGCATTTTGCTCACGAGGAGTATCCATCGTTTCCACCACCGCACGCGAGTGCGCCATGCGCGTGGTCACGCGCAACAAGATAGGTGTGCGCAATGATTCGGAGAGGTCGAAAGCATAGTGCATCATGTCGTATGCCTCTTGTTGGTTGCTTGGTTCGAGGCACGGGATCATGGCGAATTTCGCATAGAAACGCGAGTCTTGTTCGTTTTGCGAGGAGTGCATAGATGGGTCATCCGCTGCCACTACCACTAATCCGCCGTTCACGCCAGTGATGGCGGCATTCATAAACGCATCCGCGCAGACATTCATGCCCACATGCTTCATGCACACAAGCGCGCGTTTGCCCATATAGGACATACCGAGTGCGCCTTCCATAGCGGTCTTCTCGTTGGTAGCCCATTGGCAAAAAATCTTGTCTTTCGCCTCATCGCCTTTTCGCTTTTCGCTCAATTGTATATACTCAGTAATCTCAGTAGATGGCGTGCCTGGATAAGCATACACGCCACTCAGTCCAGCATCGATAGCGCCTTGCGCTATGGCTTCATCGCCTAATAATAGGTGTTTCATGGTATTATTGATTAGATAGTATTCATTTCTTATTTCACCAACTCTTGAGGGAGCAAATATTTTTGTTTATCCTTCACAAACAAAACATAACCACCTAAGTGCATCATATATGTTGCTTCACTCAAAATAGATGATAGCGTTTCTTCATCTTCATAAACATTCTTTTTACCAAAGGGCCATGATGTATATCGTGGATAGATTATAGGGAAAAGCCAAAAGCCATCACTCTCCCAATTAGCCACATCCAATCGCTGCACTTTAGCTACGAGATATTTTTCATCATAATTAGTGCTCACTGCAAAACGCAAAGCATAGGTATTGGTAGGAGTAACATCTGTCAAATATATTCCCAACGAGCCATCTTTCAACACCTTGTATTGCCATTTATTTTCCGAGCAATCCAATCTGGTATCTAAATATCCTATCTGTTTTTCACTAGCCACATGTGTAATAGTCAATGTACTATCTTCAAACTCTAGTTCATAAATCATATCATCCTCTATTTTTGTCATCAAGCAACATTTATCTGCCGCATTTCGCATCAAATTCGCAGCTACGAGAGGCACTTCAGCCTCAACAATGCTACCACACATAGCCATACCAGTGTGGGCATAGTACTCTGTTACAGCATTCCACATTGTCATCACATATCTACCAGAAACATAATCATTTATGGCAGAATTCTCTCTTACATCCGAATATACTGCCCATAGATATGTATTTCCTTTGGGGATATATTCGCTTCCTGCTACCAATATATTTGAAAAGTCATCACCCTCCTCTATTTCACTCTCGCTCCATCCTATGAAATACCAATCAGCTGTATCCTTCCATGCGGGTAGAATCACTGGGGCTCCTATCCTACTCTGCTGAATAGGGTCTGGGGTTTGCTCCACACCAGTCCTGAAGGTAATGGTATAGCAAGTGGCAGTTGCTGGTGTATATTCTATTGTGTATTGATTAATATACAGACTATTTTCTGAAGCGGTAATCAAGATATCTATATCTTCATAATTGCCTACCGTCATATTCATCTCCTGTACAATATCCACCCACGCTGTGGTATATTCCCCCGCCCACGCTTCTTCAGAGAAGGAGGCATCAGTTATCTTCCAAGCCATATTTTCACCTATTCTCATCTCCAACTTACCTCCCCCCGATTTACTATTGGAGTGCATTTTCAATATCACTTTGTGAATAGTACATCCATCCCATCCATCCAACTGCAGTCGTGTCGTATTACCTTCAGTCATTTGACCTATTTTCCCTGTAGAAGCAGAACGCTCATAAGCATATGAAGAATAAGGCGGCAGTATTCCTTCTGGCTGTACCGTATTATTAGAAGATAATGAGAATGTAGCAGTTAATATTGTAAAAATAAATCCAAATAGCATCTAGTATTAAATTTTCGCAAAGGTAAGAAAATTTATACATATATACAAACAAACCATTCAAAATGTGCTTTTAAACATAAAAATTTGCGCATATGTATTTTTTTTACTACCTTTGCGGGCAAATTCATTTTCATTTAGAGTAATCAAGACCAACAATATTATGAAACAAATTCTTTTAACAATCATGCTTAGTGCAATGAGTTTGAGCATTATGGCGCAAACAGACACCGCACAAGTTGCTAGCGATACCATTGAGGGTTTTCGCTTTACCACTGTAGATAGCATCGCTATTACACCCGTAAAAGACCAGAACCGTAGTGGCACATGTTGGAGCTACTCCACACTCGGTTTCCTAGAGAGCGAACTCCTGCGTATGGGCAAAGGCGAATACGATTTGAGCGAGATGTTTGTGGTTCATCATACCATGCTAGATCGTGCCGAATATGTGGTTAGAATGTACGGAACAGCCCAATTCGCACCTGGTGGTTCAGCATACGATGTCATATACTGTCTCAAAAACTATGGTCTTGTACCACAAGAGGTTATGCCTGGTATTCAGTACGGCAGCACTCCTGCCGATACATTGCCTGTTCATACCGAACTCGACGCTGTAGCTGGTGGCGTAGTGGATGCAGTAGCCAACAGTGGACTCAAGAAACTCACCCCTGTATGGAAACAAGCCCTCACCGCAGTATATGACACCTATCTCGGCGAGTGCCCAGAGACCTTCACCTATAATGGTAAGGAATATACTCCAAAATCCTTCGCTGAGGAGTTGGGATTGAATGCAGATGATTACGTAAGCATTACCAGTTATACCCACCATCCATTCTACACCACGTTTGCACTCGAAGTACCCGACAACTGGCGTATGGACCAAATGTACAACGTACCAATGGAAGAGATGATGGCTATCATCGACAACGCTCTCGCTAATGGTTACACCCTCGCATGGGGTGCAGATGTCAGCGAGATGTGCTTTACCCGCAAGGGACTGGGCGTAGTGCCAGAAGAGGAGAAAGCAGCTGACTTGACAGGCAGCGATGCCGCTCGTTGGTTGGGACTCTCCGCTACCGATAAACGCGAAGAACTGACCAAGAAACCTCTTCCAGAGAAGACAATTACCCAAGAGATGCGCCAAGCAGCATACGATAGTTGGGAGAACACCGACGATCATGGTATGCAAATCTTCGGTACTGCCAAAGACCAAAATGGCAAACGCTACTATATGGTAAAGAACTCATGGGGTACCAAGAAGAGCGAATACAAAGGGATTTGGTACGTATCCGAGGCATATATGCAATATAAAACCAACGATGTGCTAGTACACAAGAATGCCATTCCAAAGGATATCCGCAAGAAATTAGGAATTAAGTAACATACTGCCATTTTGTCAGTATTTGGCAGAAATGCCGTGTCAAAAATAGTTTGGCACGGCATTTGTTTGTATTAGGACAAGAAACAACCCGGACTCCCGACACTGGACTCCGGACTCAAACAAGAATATAAACTAAAAAACTTAAATACAATGGGAAAAATTATTGGAATTGACTTAGGAACAACAAACTCCTGTGTCGCAGTTATGGAAGGCAATGAGCCTGTAGTTATCACCAACTCTGAGGGTAAACGTACTACTCCTTCAGTCATTGGTTTCGTAGATGGTGGCGAGCGCAAAGTGGGCGACCCTGCTAAGCGTCAGGCAATCACCAACCCTACTCGCACCGTATATTCAATCAAGCGTTTCATGGGTGAGACCTATGACCGTCTTGCTAACGAGGTATCGCGCGTACCTTATAAAGTAGTAAAGGGCGACAACAACACCCCACGCGTGGATATTGATGGTCGTTTGTACACGCCACAAGAGATCTCAGCTATCATCCTCCAAAAGATGAAGAAGACCGCTGAAGATTATCTTGGTCAAGAGGTAACAGAGGCAGTGATTACTGTACCTGCATACTTCAATGACAGCCAACGTCAAGCTACCAAAGAGGCAGGCGAGATCGCAGGTCTGAATGTTCGCCGTATCGTGAACGAGCCAACAGCTGCTGCTTTGGCATACGGTCTAGATAAGAGCGACAAAGACATGAAGATCGTAGTATTCGACTGCGGTGGTGGTACACACGACGTCAGCGTGCTCGAATTGGGCGACGGCGTATTTGAGGTGAAAGCTACCGATGGTGATACCCACTTGGGTGGTGATGACTTCGATCACCGCATTATCGACTGGCTCGTACAAGAGTTCAAGAGCGAGAACAGTGGCGCAGACCTTAGCAAAGACGCTATGGCTATGCAACGACTCAAAGAGGCAGCTGAGAAAGCAAAAATCGAGCTTTCTAACACTACCTCTACCGAGATCAACTTGCCATACATCATGCCTGTAAACGGTGTGCCAGCACACTTGGTAAAGACCCTCACCCGTGCTAAGTTTGAGCAACTCATCGACGACCTTGTACAACGCACTATCGCTCCATGCCGCACCGCTTTGCAAAACGCAGGTTTAAGTATTAGCGATATTAACGAGATTATCCTTGTAGGTGGTTCAACTCGTATCCCTGCTATCCAACAAGCAGTTGAGAAATTCTTCGGCAAGGCTCCATCTAAAGGCGTTAACCCAGACGAGGTTGTAGCTCTTGGCGCAGCTATCCAAGGTGGTGTCTTGACAGGTGATGTGAAGGATGTGCTCCTCCTCGATGTTACCCCACTCTCACTCGGTATCGAGACTATGGGTGGCGTGATGACCAAGATGATTGAGGCCAACACCACTATCCCAACCAAGAAGACCGAGACCTTTACCACAGCAGTGGACAACCAACCTTCTGTAGAGATTAAGGTATTGCAAGGAGAGCGCCCTATGGCTGCACAAAACAAGCAAATCGGTATCTTCCACCTCGATGGTATCATGCCTGCACGCCGTGGCGAGCCACAAATCGAAGTAACCTTTGATATTGACGCCAACGGTATCCTCAACGTTACTGCTAAGGACAAAGCTACTGGCAAAGAGCAAAAGATTCGTATTGAGGCATCCAGCGGCTTGAGCGACGAAGAGATTAAGCGCATGAAGGCAGAGGCAGAAGCTAATGCTGAGGCAGATAAGAAGGAGAAAGAGCGTATTGAGAAACTCAACCGTGCTGACGCTACTATCTTCCAAACCGAGAAGCAATTGGCTGAACTTGGCGACAAGATTCCTGCTGACAAGAAAGCTCCAATTGAGGAGGCATTGAAGAACCTCAAAGATGCTTACGAGAAGAAGGATGCAGACGCATGCGAGGCAGCTAACCAAGCATTGATGACAGTCTTCCAAGCAGCCAGTGCAGAAATGTACAACGCTACTCAAGGTCAAGCAGGTCCTCAACCAGGTGCTGACTTCCAAGGCGGTGCACAAGGTGGCGCACAAGGTGGCAACAACAACCAAGGCGCAGCCGAGGACGTGGACTTCGAAGAGGTTAAATAAACTTCTAATCCTCTAAGCAATAGCTCGCCATGCGAGCGTCCACTAAACAAAATCGCCATTTGTGATTTATGCACAAGTGGCGATTTGTTCATAACTCATCACTTATAGTTCTTCACTCATACTTACCACCATGCCAACTAACCTATTCCAACACATCACAACCAGCAACGACATCCATTTGCTCTGCGACAAACAGTATCTTCCTGCTACTGCCAACTACACCCTATTGGTTACAAAAGGTTGGGCAGACATTGAGTTTAATAATGCACTCTATCACCTAACTCCACAGATGGTACTATTCGGGAGTTTTGCTGCTGAAATCAATATACTATCCCTCTCGTCCGATTGGCAGTGCAATATCATCATTAATCCCACCTCGCAGATGGACGAAACCATCTATTCCTGCCTGCAAATAGAGAAAGAGTGGCACAAGAAGATTCAGTTCCTTCACGCCCATCCCGTGCTGACTATTTCCTCCTCCGTGCGCGAGCATATGCAACAGTACTATAATATACTGTTGTCGCATACCGATCCCGATAACATCTACCACCAGCGTATTCAATACTTGCTGTGCCAATCGGCTGTCTTTGAACTGCTTTCGTGGATAGATGAGCAGATGCGTTGTGCCCCTGCGGACACTCCCACCAGCGACCGCAAGCAACAACTAATGCTTGAGTTCATGCGCCTGCTGAAGGACACCAAAGGCAAAGAACGCAATGTAGGTTGGTATGCCGAACAGATGTGTATCACAACCAAGTATTTGCAATCTATCTGCCGTACCACCGTCCAAGCCACCCCAACAGAGATTATTGATAAAGTGGCAGTAGCAGAAATCAAAGCTATGCTATCCAATACCAATAAAAGTGTCAAGGAGATAGCTTCCGAGATGCACTTCTCCTCTGCCAGCAGTTTCTGCAAGTATTTCCACCGCATGACAGGCATGTCAGCATTGTCTTTTCGCGAACAGCGATAATTGATTAAACTCATCCCTCATAGTTTATACCTAAAATTGGAAGTATTTATATTTTGATTTTGTAGCAATTATTAAGATTCTTTCTCTTTTCGTTTCTCTATCTTTTTCTGAATTTTACCGAGAGACGACCCTGAGAACACCGAGAGAACTCCCTGAGATCGCCAACTTGAAAAAAATGCTGTTTGTTAAGATTGTCCCCCTAAAAGAGTTGCCTGCTTTCCTAAAAAGGTTGACTCAGTTTCTTGAGACGTGGGAGCAAATTCACAACCCTAATTTCAAAGTGGTCGAATTTGACCACTTTAGAATGGCAGCTGGATTGCCGAATTTTGTATTGAGTGTTTCAGAATGGGTGGAAAGCACCAATGCATGACGGCTAAGGAGTGGCGCGCTGCCAATCCCGAATTGAAAGGCAACATGCGTGACTATGCTACTATCAATCAGTTGATTTGCCTCATCAATATGGAGAATATCAATGCGGTGTTTATCAACGAGGGCATGGCGCAATCCTACCGCCTGCAAAAACTTAACCAAATAGCCATTCAACAAATGAACCACTACAACCATCCCTGCTCATCGTTTGTCAAATGGTATGAATTTGATTAAAATCACCCAAGGCAACAAAACCATTGGTACCGAAAAAGTAATTGTAAAATAACTTTATCCGCGAAGATTCAGTAACCTTCAGCACAATCTTCAGCATTATACTCAGCACACGAAAACTTTTTTCAAAAAAAAAATACACTCACGCGGAAGTATTTGTAATACAGATGCTTCTGCGTGTTATATATACCATTTTACCCTCCAGATTCTCCAATATTAGACACAAAAACACCAAAACGCTGAGTATTCAGCACCACTATAATATATAGGGGCGTAAGGAAAACGGAAAGGTAAAAACGGAAAACTAAAAGCCACAGAAAGCCCACAGATGTCCCAGAGATGTCCTATGGTGGTCGCCTAACTCGCAGGGAATTTGATATACTGACAGGCATGTCAGCATTGTCCTTTCGCGAACAGCGATAATTGTCCAAATGGATACGTGCATTTGCCCTTTGACGGAAAACAACTGTCAAAGGGCTTTTTTATGACCTTTTGGCACAGTTTTCGCCCATAAGTTAGTGATAATCTCTTTTTCGTAATCTCCCGCTGCGAGTATTGTAGGTGGACAGCTATAGCAAAATATGCAATATTCGGTCAAACAGCGGGAACTACGAAAAAAGTGAAAACTGCAAACTGAAAAGTGAAAGGTAAATGGCAATTATCATCTGTGTATTATTAGGTTGGTTATGGGCAGGTCCAGTGGGCTTGTTTATGGGGTTGCAATTGGGTTGTGTGATTTATTTCTTCCAACGCCTCATGAAGCGTTTGGCAGGTGCACAAAGCACATTCCAGCACGCCGAATCATTCTACGAACAATATACTCCGCCCAAACGGGAGCCCGCATACGATATGCCTACCGCTTATACGACCTTAGGTATATCGCCCAACGCCACCGATGACGAAGTGAAAAAGGCATATCGAAGAATGGCGATGGAGTATCATCCCGACAAACAGGTCAATGCTTCCGAGCAAGAAAAACAAGCAGCTGCCGAGAAGTTCCGAGCTGCCAACAAAGCATACGAACATATCAAACAACAACGAAATATAAAGTAATTATTAACTATGAAATCCAATATTGTTATCACGCACCAAGGGCTAAGCGTAGGGCGTCGCTATGAAATTGTGGTTAATGGACGGTTGGTAGGCATGATGTCAACACCGCAAGCGCGCTTTACGCTCCCTCGTGGTGCGTATTTCTTAACGATTCGTAGCGGCAGATACCTGCCAATAGGCAAAAAAGGCAAGACGCTCGATGTTACTGTTTCCACCAGTACTACCTTCCTGTCGGAAGACAATGCCTACACGCATATCACTTTCTCACGCTCGTGGCTATGGTGGATATATCGTATCTTCAAACGCAAGAATTACTATGATGTAACAATTACAAATACACAAGAAGCACCTGCTATAGTCCGTCCGCGCAAGACTTGGTTACAACGGTATATGGAGAAGCATCAAGATGAGATTCAAGCACGCCAAGAGGCAATGTGGAAGCAACACCAAGAGCGTGCCTTAGAACGCCAACGCCGTGCCTACCAACGCCAACTACGTCGAGAGGAGCGAAAGAAACGAAAAAGTGGAAAGTGAAAACAAGCCATTTGATAATCATCTTTATATGCGCCATTATTCTCATTGGCGCGATTGTGTGTGATATTGTTCGGCGGAAGCAATACAAGCCTTCTGCGCAACTCCGTGAACTAAAGCAATCACTATCGCCAGAGCACGCCACACAAGGCAATAGCATAGAAACATACACCAATATCTCCCAACTCATTCCTTCCCTCTTGCGCGATATTGACTGCGCGAAAGAATATGTACTGTTTCAGTTCTTTAAGTTTGAGAAGGATTCATTGGGTATGGTGGTGCGAGAGGCATTGATGAAAAAAGCCCAAGATGGTGTGCCTGTATATGTTATCTATGATGCGTTTCCTGGTAGCATAGTTAATCACTCCTTCTTTCGCGAGATGAAACTATACGGTATAGAAGTGCATCGTTACAATCCCGTATTGCCTATTCCGTCTGCTTACTCTAACAATCGCAACCACCGCAAAATCGTGGTTATTGATGGTCATATCGGTTATGTGGGCGGGATGAATATCGCTGAGCGTTATCTAAAGGGCGTACACAATGGCGATTGGCGCGATACACACTTGCGTATTGAGGGTGCGGCGTGCCAACAATTGCAACAAGTATTCATGGATGATTGGCGCAAGCAATCCACAACTACACCACACGACACTACTCTACACCATGCTACACCACACTACACTATACACCAAGCACAATGTCCCATCCAAATCATCGCTTCTGACCCAGAGGACAGCACGCCACCTATTCTGCAAGCCATGATAGAGATGGCGAACTCTACGAAGCAGTATCTATATATCCAATCCCCCTATTTCCTGCCACCAAAGCCGCTACAAGAGGCTTTATGCGAGGCTGCCAAACGTGGAGTAGATGTACGACTGATGATTCCTAAACGGGGTGATCGCTCTATTTTCATCTCTTACGCTTCGCGTTCGTATCTCAAACCACTACTGGCAGCAGGAGTGAAAGTCTATTTCCATACCTTTGGTTTTATCCACGCTAAAGCGTGGGTGGCAGATGATAAGATAGCCACGGTAGGTTCTTCAAATATAGATTTTCGCAGTTTTACGCAAAGTTCCGAAGTGAATGCGTTTGTCTATGACACAATCTTTGCTCAAAAAATGCGGCAGATCTTCGAACAAGACATGTGGTACTGCGACATGATTCCGCAAGAATGGTGGCAACAACGCTCCTTCAAAGAGCGATTGCTGCAAGTAATCGTTAAACCATTTGCACACTTATTATAAAATGTTTGACTTCTTAGACAATTGGCTCGCCATAGGCGGCTTTTGGGTAGCAGTACCACTGATTATTG
This sequence comes from Paludibacteraceae bacterium, assembly GCA_017503075.1. GTDB lineage: Bacteria > Bacteroidota > Bacteroidia > Bacteroidales > Paludibacteraceae > Colicola. Next base: position 123,661 of record JAFVTU010000012.1, read on the forward strand.
TGGGCTGTGCAGCCCTCATCAAGGGGGCTGACTTCCTCGTGGACGGTGCTTCGGGTCTGGCAAAGAAATATGGCGTGAGCGATATTGTGATTGGTCTGACCGTAGTGGCTTTCGGTACCAGTATGCCTGAGTTCGTGGTAAACATGGTGGCAGTAGGACAAGGAAGTACCGAGATTGCCATTACCAACGTCCTCGGAAGTAATATTATCAACACCTTTGTCATCTTGGGTTGTACGGCACTAATATTCCCGATTTCATCGCAAAAAACTACTCGCCGATTTGACATACCTTTCAGTATGTTGGCAGCTCTATTGGTCTTGCTATTTGCGGTATATAATAGCCCATCGTGGTTGCAAATTGAGCATATATTCAACATGAATATTGCCGACCCAACCCTCAGCGACTTGGGTTCTATCCAAATGGGACAAGGCAATGGTGGATTCATCTCGGGTGTAGGTGGCAGTATCCTGCTCATCTTCTTCCTCATCTTCCTTTGGCATAATTTCAAAGGTATTGGTAGCGCCCCACAAACGGAGAGTAACGAGGGCTACAAACCCATGTCTGCCAAACGTGCATTGGCATTGATTCTCGGCGGACTGGTGGGTTTGGTTGTCGGTGGCGAGTTGATAGTCAAGAGTGCTACTTCTATTGCACACTCCTTAGGTGTGAGCGATGCAATTATCGGTTTGACGGTTGTAGCGTTGGGTACATCATTGCCCGAACTGGCAACCTCTTGTATGGCAGCATTCAAAAAGAACTGCGATATTGCGTTAGGTAATGTGATAGGTAGCAATATCTTCAATATCTTCTTTATTCTCGGTACGAGCGCATGCGTCAAAGCATTGCCTGGCTACCACGGACTGGAGATTGATGCGTTGATGGCAGCTTTGGGTAGTATCTTTGTGATGCTCTTCGTCTATCTCACCAAGAAACACGAGATTAAGCGTTGGCACGGAGCCATCCTCCTTCTCACCTACGCTGCTTATCTCACATATCGAATAATAACCCCCTAAACACTAAACGGTTGGCGCCTCGCGCCGTCCACTAAACATTAAACAATATGTCAACACTCAATATTTTTCTTATAGCCATTGGTATATCAATGGACTGCTTCTCGGTCGCTGCTTGCGAGGGATTAGTTACGCGCTCACCTTTGCCGCGCCACTCTAACCGACAAACTACAACGCCGCTCCTGATGGCTATCATCTTTGGGCTATTTCAAGGAATGATGCCACTGATAGGATATTTTGCGGGTTCCTTGTTTACATCCTTTACAGAACGCTTTGCACCATGGATTGCGTTGGTACTGCTTGGCTATATTGGTGGCAAAATGATTTACGAATCATTCAAGCCTGAGAAATTTGATACACATGACGGATTATCTCTGCGCATGTTGCTTGCATTAGCATTCGCAACATCAATAGATGCGTTGGTCACAGGTGTAGTATTTGTCCCTTATTCCGAAATTATATGGCGTGCAATAGGCATTATTGCACTAACTGGTTTTTTATTTTCTCTTGTAGGATTTATTGTAGGAAAACTCGCAGGCGACCACTTCCATTTTAATGCCAAATTAATAGGCGGCATTGATCTCATACTGATAGGATTGAAAATATTTATAGAAGGAATAATCAAATAATTAAACACTAAACTATATGAAACCTGATTCACAAGTCAAACAAGCGACTCGCATTCAAACATCTGTGCTCAATGGCATAGAAAAGAAAGTACTTGTCAAAATGGCAAATCATCTCCCCTCTTGGGTTACATCGGATATGCTCACCTTGATAGGCGTATTCGGTGCGTTACTCACTGGCACAGGATTCGTACTAACCTATTTTAGTTACCAATGGCTATGGCTATCCTCATTTGGATTGATAGTCAATTGGTTTGGCGACTCTTTGGACGGAACACTTGCGCGTGTACGCAACACGCAACGCCCTATTTATGGCTATTACCTCGACCACAATACCGACCTACTCTGCCAATTAGCCATCTTTGGCGGTATCGGATTATCGCCGATGATGAATATGGGCGTAGCTATGTTGGTATTGGTGATGTATCTGATGTTAGAGGTCTATGTCTCTATCAATGCGCACCTAAAGAGTGAGTTCCGCTTGACTTATGCCAAAATGGGACCTACTGAGTTTCGACTATTGGTAATCATTCTAAATACCATTATTATTTGTTCTCCTCATCTGCAAGCGTTTAGCCGCTCACACATACTTCTTGGAGTAGAAACCACCTGCCGCTTTATGGATTATGTGGGCTGTATTGTAGCAGCGATTATGTTCCTAATGTATCTGGTCTGCTTTATCAAGGACGCACGCTATTTTGCAAGAGTTGACCCACTGAAAAAGCATGAGTAATTTCACACAAACCCTTGTTCGCCTTGGCAAGGCATTAGTTTGGTCATTGCTTGGCACGGCAATAGATATGCTGGTGCTGTGGCTTTGTTCGGATTACTTGTTTCACGGATATCTTGGTGTGTATATTGTGGCTCCATGTATCTCATTTGAGTTTGGAGTTATCACCAACTTCTTTGTAGCCCAGCGTTTTGTTTGGCAGGATCGAATACAAAATTCTCCTAACATTCCTCTTTGGAAACGTCTTGCCAAATACAATCTATCTTGTATCTTTGCTTTTTGTGTTAGAGTCGGTATCTCGTTGTTCCTACACCATTGGTCGGGTTGGGATGTAGTGCCGTGCAATTTGATTGCTATGATCTTCTCTGGTATTGTGAATTTCTTAGTCCAAAACTCGTATGTATTCAGACAGAGCAAAAAGCTGCAGTAGTTCCTGAGTTAACTCACTCTTCCTCTATTGCCGACTGGTGCATGTCCATCAGTTTATCATAGCGAAGAAAGACAAAAATAGCCACCAACAGACTGCCTACCAAATTCAGTATCATGTCGCCCATGGTGTCGCGCAGTGCCTCGTGACCGCATAGTGGCACATCTTCCGCCGAAACAATAGAGGCAGTAGTGGTGGCCATGAATTGCTGCGTATTCGTGCCAGCAATGGCATCATACGCATACTCGCACACCTCCCACACAGCGCCACAACTCAAGCCAAAGAGCAATACATAAAACGCGAGAAACGCCTTGTTTCTCAGCACCACCTGACTGCTGCTTTCAAACATTATACTGATAATCCACAATCCCACAAACGCCAACACACTGCCTGAAAACAGATGTAGCACAGAGTCCCACCAACTGAAGCGACCATAGAAGTTCAGTCCGTCGCCCATAATCATTGTCACAAAGCCAAAGAGCGCGCATACCACAGTGATAAGTAGCGGAATGTGAATCATGAATCGCTTGCGCAGTAGCACAGGGATTGTGAGAATAGCCAATATCACGACATACTGTATTGCGCAGAAAAACAATGCATTAGCCGTAACATCTGGTTGATGCCACAGATATACTATATTGCCTGCACCAAAACCAATAGTCAAGACAAATAGCACCGTATAAATGCGTTTCAAACTATCGTGCAATGTGCGTTGTTTCTTATTCTTCATATACTATCTCTTGTTTGGTTAATATCAAATCTATCACATCATCCGAAGTGTGCGGATTGCTATTCAAGCGTTGCTGCTGCAACATCCTATTTCTAAATACTTTATCTTCACATAATCGCATGGCTATTGCTACTTGTTGGTTGGTGTCGTTACTATGATACGACAAGCCATGATTATGAAAAAATCGTGCATTATAGTTCTCTAGACCAGGAATAGGAGCGGTATGAACTATAGGAATATTCTTGACTATTGCCTCGGTGGAAGTGATACCACCGGGCTTAGTAAAGATCACATCCGAAGCGTCCATCAATAGCGACACTTGATCAGTGAAGCCCAATAAACAGAGTTGTTTATCGTTGGCAAAGGTTGTTTGCAGGTTGTCATACATCTGTTGGTTGCGACCACAAACACAAACCACCTTATCTTCCTTACGGATACGCATCAACAACTGATGCATCAGCGCGTCAAGATTGCCATATCCCATAGAGCCAGACATAATTAAATACCAATGTCCACTATTCGTAGTCCAATCATGAAGTCCGAGCGTATCTGCCAACAGTTGGCGTGCTTGACGTTTGGGCTTACGAGTGATGAATTTCTGCTCATCTACAGGAATACCTATCGGCACCAACTTCTCGCGAGGCACACCTTTCTCCACAAACTCCTCCACCAAATGCTCGTGCGGAATAATGTAGTAGTCTAAGTCTGTTTCTGCTAAGAAAGGGATGCAGGTATAGTCGGTCATTACAAAATAAGTAGGAATCTGCAACATGGCGTTGCGACGCAGAGCAGTCATCGCCTCTGCAGGAAAGAGGTGTACGCACACCACCACATCATATGCACCATCACGAATATGTTCGTACAAGGTATTAGCATACATACGATTAACGCCATAAACGAGCGATTGATGGAAGTCGATATTATCACTCACGAAACCACCAATCTTATACACCGTTTCAAATAATGCACCTTGTGTAGAAGAGACGTACGCATTAGCTACACGCTGCGATAGTTCATCACTGACCAATGCCAATGTATCTTGGATATCGCACACTATACCGCGCCTATCCATGGCTATCTTCAGTGCCTTTGCACAGGAATTGTGCCCCTCTCCTGTATTGCATGAAAGAATTAAAATTTTCATAGTTAATAATGAATGGTACTACCCATTGCAGAACAAAATCCGTGCCGTAGAGTGCACGCGCTACTTTTGTTAATAGACTTGTCGCCATTTGAACAATACCTGTTGCCATACTATCAAGTAAAAAATTTTATTTGTTAAAATTGCTTATATCTCTAAACTTATCAAATCTTGCAACATTATTGTAGAAAGCTTTGTTTTTATGGGATGAGAACACTCATAATCAATTAGCCAACAGCAGTCAATGACTCTGTTGGCTAATTTTTGAAATTTGTGTTGTGTAATGCTTTATTAGGCTATGTTTGTTAATACTACGTCATTATGTGAGGTTGTATGTTGCCTTACAGCAATCCACAACCTCAAAAATCAATGCGAAGTTAATAAAAATGAATAGAATAGGCAATTTTTTCGGTGTTTTTAGCAAGCTTTATTAATGGCAAACATGTTTTTCCAAAGAATAGACCAAGAAAAAAACGCTTATTTTTGCTTATATACATTTTTTTTTGTAACTTTGCAGCCAGATATGATATAGTATGCGTATTGCCTTTACCACATTATTGCCCGAAGAGGGATTCAGAAGAATCGCTTCGCATGAATTATATACTCCGCTGGAGCTGGCAGAGGTGCTGGTTAGTACCTTTGACAAACCCGTAACGCGGGAGATGATTATGTCTGCCAATAATCTGCAATTGGTAGCGAACTTCGGTGTGGGGTTCAACAATATTGACCTCGAAGCTTGTAGAGAGCGCGGTATTCGTGTGACCAATACCCCCAATCCAGTGATTGAGCCCACTGCCGAACTGGCATTTGCGCTCATGCACGATGTGGCAAGACGTACAGCAGAATTCGACCGCAAACTTCGGGCAGGCAAAGCAGAGCCCTTTGGAGTGATGAATAACCTGAGCCACTCGCTGTATGGCAAGACATTGGGTATCATTGGCATGGGACGTATCGGACAAGCATTGGCGAGAAGAGCGGTTGCAAGCGGCATGCGCGTTGTGTACCACAATCGTCGTCCATTAGGCGATGAGGCGATTAGGCGATTAGGCGATGAGGCGATAAGATATGTGAGCAAAGAGGAGTTGCTAATGGAGGCGGATTTTGTGAGTTTGAATTTGCCCTATACGCCCGAAGTAAAGCATATAATTGATGGCAAGGCACTCCGTATGATGAAGCCCACTGCTTACCTTATCAACACCGCGCGTGGTGCACACGTGGATGAGCAAGCACTGGTGAAGGCACTGAAAGAGGGTGAGATAGCGGGTGCTGCGATGGATGTGTATGAACATGAGCCACAGATTACTCCAGAACTGCTCACGCTTGACAATGTGGTACTCTCACCCCACACGGGCACAGGTACGTGGGAAGGACGTATCGCCATGTGTGAGAATGTGTGCGATAATATCCTCGCATGGCAAAACAATGAAATTGATAAAATGAATATAGTACTATGACACTTACCGAAAGATTTTTGAAGTATGTGAGTTTCTGCACCACATCGGATGAAGAGACCAACATGACGCCCTCAACTCCAGGGCAGATGGAGTTTGCGAAGTACCTCGCCAATGAACTCAAAGAGATTGGCATGCAAGAGGTGACACTCGATGACAATGGCTATGTGATGGCTACCCTACCCGCTAATGTGGAAGGTAAGCCCGTTATTGGCTTTATCGCTCATATGGACACTGCCCCTGATGCGAGTGGCAAGAACGTAAAAGCACGCATCGTCACTAACTACGATGGTCAAGACATCCTGCTCAATGCAGAGAAAAACATCGTCTTTGAAGTGGCTAAATACCCTGAGATATTGGATTACAAAGGGCAAGACATTATCGTGACCGACGGAACTACCCTGCTCGGCGCAGACGACAAAGCGGGCTTGGCGGAGATTGTGACCGCATGCGAGTACCTTATTCAACACCCTGAGATTCAACACGGCAAGATTCGTGTGGGCTTTACGCCAGATGAGGAGATTGGTCAAGGTGCTGACCACTTTGATGTGGAGAAATTTGGTTGCGACTTTGCCTACACCATGGATGGTGGCGCAGTGGGCGAACTAGAATACGAGAACTTCAATGCTGCGGGCTGCAAGGTGAAAGTGCATGGCGTGAACGTGCACCCAGGATATGGTTACCACAAGATGATTAACTCTATGCGTATTGCTAATCAGTTTGCAAGCATGTTGCCTCGTTGGGAGACACCAGAGCACACACAAGGTTATGAGGGCTTCTATCACCTCATCGCAATGAACGGTAGCGTAGAAGAGACCACCTTGCAATATATCATCCGCGACCACGACCGCGCACGTTTTGAGAGCCGCAAACGCGAGATGGAACACTTGGCACGCAAGATCAATCAGGAGTATGGTGAAGGCACCGTAGAGGTTGAACTCCGCGACCAATACTACAACATGCGCGAGAAAGTGGAACCTGTGATGCATATCGTGACACTTGTGGAGGAGGCGATGAAAGAGGTAGGCGTAACGCCAAAGGTGCAACCTATCCGTGGTGGAACAGACGGCGCACGCCTCTCGTTTGAGGGACTCCCCTGCCCTAACATCTTCGCAGGCGGTGTGAACTTCCACAGCCGATTTGAGTATCTGCCTATCCCATCCATGGAGAAGGCGATGCAGGTAATCTTGCAAATCGTACGCAAAGCGTAACAATTTTCGTAAATGGCGGCTGAGCCGCGAAAGTGGCTAAAGCGAAAATGGTCTTCGACGAAAGTGGTACCTTTGGTACGTAAATAACGTGAAATCATTTACGCGTAGCCATATTTCGTGAGCGCAGCGAACCACTTTCGTGAGCGCAGCTAACCACCTTCGTGAGCGCAGCGAACCAATAACATAAACAAAGTGAACTAAAAGAATTATATGAAAACTACTCCATTTACAGACATCCATATCGCTCTGGGAGCGAAGATGGCAGATTTTGCGGGCTTTAATATGCCTATTCAATACCCTACGGGAATCAATCAAGAACACATAATCGTGCGCGAAGGCGTAGGCGTGTTCGATGTGAGCCACATGGGCGAGTTTTGGGTGAAAGGCGAGAAAGCATTGGACTTCCTGCAATATATCACCACCAACGATGTAAGCAAGCTTGAAGCAGGCAAAGCACAATACACTTGTTTCCCTAACGGCAAGGGTGGTATCGTAGATGACCTGATTATCTACAAGTACTCCACCACCAAGTACTTGCTCGTTGTGAATGCAGGCAATATCGACAAGGACTGGGCATGGGTAAACGAGCACAATACGTTCGGTGTGCAACTTGAGAACGCCAGCGATCGCTATGGTCAATTGGCAGTGCAAGGACCTAAGGCCACAGAGATGTTGCAACTGCTGACGGATGCCGATTTGAGTGCGATTCCATATTACGCTTTCCGCGAGTGGTCATTTGCAGGCGTACAAGGCGTAATCCTCAGTAATACAGGCTATACAGGCGCAGGCGGATTTGAATTGTATTTCCCAAAAGAGCATAGCAAACAAATCTGGGACGCGCTTTTCGAGGTGGGTAAAGACTTTGGTTTGGCACCTATCGGATTGGGCGCACGCGACAGTTTGCGTCTGGAGAAATGGTACTGCCTCTATGGTCATGATATTGATGACACCACTTCGCCATTGGAAGCAGGATTGGGTTGGATTACGAAGTTTGATGCTAAGGACTTTATCGACAAAGAGTACTTGCTCAAGCAAAAAGCCGAGGGCGTGAAGCGCAAACTGGTTCACTTCGAGTGCCAAGAGCGTGCTATTCCACGTTGTGGTTACGAAATATGTGATGCTGATGGCAACAACATTGGAAATGTGACTAGCGGTATCATGCTCCCTACTACCAAAGTGGGCATTGGTATGGGCTATGTGCAAACAGCGTTTGCCAAGAAAGAGACCATTATCTATGTGAAAATTCGCGAGAAACTAATCCCAGCAAAGATCGTGTAAAACCATACTACACAATTCTAAACAATACTAAACAATTCTAAACAACACTACAATGAAACAGACACCTACTCCCCATATTGGGGCACAGTACGGCGAAATCGCCGAGACCGTCATCATGGCAGGTGATCCACTGCGCGCTAAGATGATGGCAGAGAAATATTTGGAGAATCCAGTACAATTCAATAATGTACGCGGCATGTTGGGCTTCACTGGCACGCACAACGGTAAACGCGTGAGTGTGATGGGACATGGTATGGGTATTCCATCTATAGGTATTTATACCTATGAGTTGTATAATTTCTACGGGGTCAAAACAATCATCCGTGTAGGTAGTGCAGGTAGCATACACAAGGATTTGCACGTAGGCGACCTAGTGATAGCTATGGGTGCGTGCACAAATAGCAATTATGCGGCGCAATATGAGTTGCCTGGTACCTATGCCCCTATTGCCGACTTTGACCTATGTCGTCGCGCAGCCGAAGCAGCTGAGCAATTTGGCTACAAGTACAAGGTAGGCAATGTATTCTCCTCGGATACGTTCTACACAGAGAATGCCCACAACGATAAATGGATTAATATGGGGGTATTGGCTGTAGAGATGGAAGCACCTGCACTATATATGAACGCAGCTCGTAGCGGAAACAAAGCACTCGTAATCTGCACTGTATCAGACAATATCCTCACAGGCGAAGCTACTACAGCGGAAGAACGCCAGAACAACTTCACCCATATGATGGATGTGGCATTCAGTTTGGTATGAGGTTATTAAGCGATAAGGCGCTAAGGCTATTTGCAATTATTGGACTACTAGCTATAGGTAATGGAATGTTGGCTCAGGAACGCTGGACTGAGCCAATTCCATATGGTGATATGGACCAATGGCAAGTGCGTTATATCAGAGAGAGCAAACTGCTAGGCGGCAAAACCAAAACACTCTATGCCCTAGCGGCTACGGATACTATACGCGAGAACAAAGCGTATGTATCTGCGGAAGGTAATCCGTGGGGATGTAGTGCCACCTATGCTAAGTTTATGGGCATTGAGACAGCAATGGAAGGGTCAGTTGTACCAGAGGCACGAGGATATGGATATTGTTGCCGAATGCGCAATATACTAGAGCATATAAATTTGTGCGACATATATGCGATGGTATCGGGCACGATATACATGGGTACTGCGCTTGAGCCTTTAGGCATACAAGCCAAAAGCAAGCCATTCACAGCCATTGATTTTGGCGTGCCATTTACGAAGCATCCTGTAGCATTGATGTTGGATTATAAGGCTACTATATCTGATGCAGATAGTCTAATCACCACCGAGAGGAATAAGCCAGAAATGATTGCAGGGCACGATTGTGCCGTGATCTATATCTATTTGCAACATCGTTGGGAAGACAAAGAGACGGGAAAAATCTATGCTCGTCGTGTGGGCACAGCTTATGAGCGCATATGTGAGACTATACCCGAATGGATCAATAATCACGAAATACCTATTCGCTGGGGAAATATTACCGATTCTACCAATTACAAAGACTACGAAGGGCTTAATCGTGTAGATATGATGGCTCGCAACTCTCAAGGTAAGATGGTGCGCGTGGAAGAAGTAGCATGGAGTATAGATGAGCCTACACACATTGTGATGTATATTTCGTCGAGTAACGCAGGAGTCTTCCGCGCTTGCGAAGGGAACACCTTATGGATTGATAATCTACGCTTTGTATATGAAAAAGAGTAGCAAATTTGCTACTCTTTTTCATATGATTATTATTCAAGAGAAAATTATCTTCCCACTACATTACCACGGACATCATACACAACTCCATCAGGCATGATGAGGTAGAGCGCACCATTGATAATCATCTTACGAGGCATTGGTTTGTTAGTCACCAGTTCTTCTACATCTGTAGGTTCGCCACAAATTTCTGTTACTTGTGAAGTACATTGGATGCTACCTTTGTTACTGCCCGTATATAAACCTTGATTGGTAAACTTCAAATCTGCAGTTTGATTACCTGAACCATCGTTCCAAATAATCATCCAATTATCGTTGATTGCAGGCGCAGAAGCAGGAATATCAAAGCGATATACATTGTTGTACAAATGAGTAGCAGCCTTACCTGGCCAATTGCCACAAATTTGAGTAGTTCCGCCATTAGTAAACCAAATATAGCAGTGGATATTATTACCAAAATCGTTGGATTTTTCAAAGAACACCACGCGCTCATCAGCCGACTTCAAGCACATCTCTGAAGGTTGCGGAATATTTGGGTTATCAGGATTATCAGGTGTCTCACCTGTATCACCCCCGTCGCATAATGTAGTCACAAGATTTTGATAACCATCTTTGCTGTACAATCCGCGCATTTGGAACTTCAAATCGGCTGTTTGCTTACCATTACCATTGTTATTCCAAATGATTTGCCAATCCGAGCCACTAACATCCACATTCTCAGGAATCAGATACTTAAAAGTACCACCACCAAGATGCTCGGCACGTTGTCCTGGCCATCCTGCAATATTGCCATTGTTATTCCACATATATACAGCTACCGAAGTACCCCATTCTTTTTCTCCTTTAAAGAATACAGCACGCTCTGTAGCAGATGCCAAACATGGCTCTACTGGCTCACCCCAATCGGTGTTGCCCTCTTGACCAAAACGATCGTCCAGTTCCTCTTGTGTGCCATCCCAACTTGGATAGTTACCGGCGTTCTTTGTTCCATACACATACTTTCCATCCACACCAATTTTACCAGGAGCGTTGGTCTTTTCTGTATTCAGTACGTACACGCGCATATTACCCTTACCTGAGCAAGAGACACTAAGAGTACCATTGTTTACAGTTTTAGTATCACCAGTCACACAATCCACATATGTACCATTCTCAACGCCTGAGAAAGTAGCACCACCAGAGATGGTAACAAGTGCATAAGAATCGGTAGTAGCATCAGTATAACGGCGTTTGAAAGCAAACGAACCTGAACAACCTTCTGTAGAGTATTGTCCTTTACGTAATGCAGGTACAGCCATACGAATCTTAGCCAAACGTTGGATATGCAATGCCAATGGATGATTCAGTGTCTGCGCAATATTGCCAGAAGCATTGCTATATTCGGCAAAATCGGTTACATTGATTTCACCTTTGATATAGCCACCATAATATGCACGACCTGTCTCTTTCAATGCGATATTTGGACCTTTGTCGATAGGGCAACCTTTCTTAAATTGAATCTCCGAGCCATAATAAATACAAGGAATACCACGGAAAGTGAACATCAATGCCAAGTTCTCAGCCCAAGTGTCCTCTGATTGGTCAAAACGTGTACTCTCTGGCGCACCGTCAGGAGCATAGTCGTGAGAATCCACATACACTACATTCCATGTAGCATCGTTGTAGTATTTATCGCCATATTTCACACCAAACGCTTCACCAGCAGTGCGAAAGTTCCAGTGCATTGGGAAGTCAATCACACTCAGTTGAGAGTGCTTGCTATAATCAGGGGTATGATAGTTATTTCCTTGAAGAAAAGCGTTATTAGAGTTTGGCAATGATGAATCATCCATATCATCTTTACCTTGTTGATCGGTGGAGTTGATATTGGTATGATTACCTTTTTGACCTTCCATCACAACGATATTATTCCATGAGGTTTCGCTGGTGTCCCATGCATAATCTTTGCTTTCTTTCCATGTGTAGTAGAATGGCGAGCAGTTCTCGTGATTGCGATACACCACATTGCGTTCGCGCGCACAAACCTCTGCATACATAAAGAAGTCTCCACCATTACGTTTCGCCTTGTATTGCTCTGCAAGTGCTTCGAATTGAGGAATGAAGCTGTTGTTAAACGTTAAACGCGAGATGTGTCCTCCCGTGTCAATACGGAATCCATCCACACCCATCGCAATAAACTTGCCATAGCACTCCACGAGGTAATTAGAAACGGCAGGATTCTCTGTGTTTAAATCCACGCAATCGCCTGCAATCTGTCCGTACCAACGCGAATAGTCATCCCAGTTCCACTCATTGCCAACATGGTGCCAATAGTTATTCTTATCGTGGTTTTGACCATCGGTATTCTTCATCTCAGCTAACCGCTTTGCATATTGCTCACCACTAGGCAATTGAAGATAATTGTCGGGTAATCTTCCACCATCTTTCTCGGTGTATGGCACCATACAATCATCAATTCTGCTTTGATCCGTCTCCCAATCACGGGTGAAGAGTTTGCAGAGGTTCTCCTCGCCGAAGTTACCTGTGTGATTCAATACAATATCAAGAATAATCTTCATACCTCTTGCATGGGCAGCGTCAATCAAGTCTTGAAACTTAACATCCTCACTCTCATATCGTTTGTCCACTTGCGAGAAATCGCGCGCATGATAACCGTGGTAATCATAACCAGAAGCATTCTCCACCACAGGAGTAATCCATACAGCAGTAAAGCCAAGAGCCTTGATGTAGTCCAACTTCTCAATCAGACCCTTGAAGTCGCCACGCCAAGCAGGGTCGCCTACGTTGTAGTTTTGCGCGTCCCAACATTGGGTATCATTACTTGGATCACCATTGTAGAAACGGGTGGTCATCACAAAATAAATCTGCTCATCGCGAAAGTCCGTACGACTGGGAAAAGTGGTTGCAGCTTGTAATGAGATTACCGCGCCCCATAGAATTGCCAATAGTAATGTTTTTCTCATATCATTATTGTAATTTCAATTTTGGTGACAAAGGTAGTATATTTTTTTCAACTCCGCAAATCTACAGCTTATATAATAGTTATAATCCCTCTGCCAACGTTTGCATAATGTGTCCATCAACTAACTAAAAAAACTAGTGGCACTAAATTCTAGTGCCACTAGTTTATCATCAGCGTATCCACAGCGAGTGATAACGGAAAAGAGTATCAATCCTCGCCGACGTGGAGTTGGCGGATGGATTTGGCTACGTTCAAGAAGTGGTCGGCAATACGCTCGGTATCCGAAGCAAACTCTTGATATACTTGACCTACGCTAGCTGGATAGACACCATCCATCAAACGTTGCAAGTGCATCTTCTCAATACGGGCCACCATATCGTCCACCTGATCTTCGTAACGATTTACCTCAATCAACGCATCGAAATCGTGATCCATATACGTTTTCATCGTAGCTTGATAAAGCGAACCCATCATCTCACGCAATTGCTCTACCTCAAAGAGAAGGTCCTTGCTAAACTTCTCGTCGAAGTTCTTTAGTAGTTCCGCATACTCGGTCAAATTCACCGCATAGTCACCTACTCGCTCCAAATCACCAATTGTACGAATAGCGGTCGCCAAATAGCGGTTGTCTTCCTCACTAATAGGTAAAGTATTCAATTGCACGATATACGGAATGAGGTTGCGGTTGAGATAGTTGAGCTGTTTCTCGTTCTCATTAAACTCGTCCATCTTGTCGAAGTTCACGGTAGAAATGATATCCATAGCTAGATTGAAGTTGTGGATAGCGATAGCTGCCATATTCTCAATCTCCAATTTTACTTGGTTGACAGCAATAGCAGGAGTACGGAGCATTTGCTCGTCCACAAAGTGGAAGTGAGGTTGTCCCTCTTGCAATGCCTCGTCCACGCGATTCTTCTCGGGCAAAATCTTCACAACCAGACTAACCAGATAATCCGTCAATGGCAAGATGATACATACGGTTATACAGTTGAAGATGGTGTGGAACATCGCCAATTGCAATTGTGGTGCGCCTGGGAACATGGTCTCAAAGATAACGCCATAGTTCAGTGCGCCCGAAGTTACGAGGTGCATTACCCATGCTGCAATGAGGAAGATAAAGACACCAAAGCAGTTGAATAGCAAGTGGATAAGGGCTGTACGTTTCGCATTGAGACCTGATGTCAAACCTGCTATGATAGCCACCACACACGAACCGATATTCGAACCCATGGTGAGGTAGATACCCTGATTAAGTGAGATAAGTCCCGTTACCGCCATGGTCAATGCAATAGAAGTAACTACCGAAGAAGACTGTACAATAGCCGTCAATATCGCACCAAAGAGCACGAGCATCAAAGGATGCTCAATGGAAGCAAGGAAATCCTTGATTTCTTGCAACCCAGACAACTCTTTCATGGAACCACTCATCAAACTGAGACCGACGAAGAGCATACCAAAGCCAGTGATGATACCGCCCCACGTCTTCCATGTATCTTTCTTTGAGAAGAGTTCGATAAAAGCACCCAAACCTGCGAAAGCAGCAAAGATAACAGTGGTAGAGATACCGCCACCCCCACTAAGGCCGAGGGCAACGATTTGCGCGGTAATCGTAGTACCGATGTTCGCACCATAGATAATAGTAGCCGCTTGCGCCAAAGACATGATGCCGACATTCACGAAACCGATGACCATCACGGTTGTGGCACCAGAAGACTGGATGGCAGCTGTGGCTACTGTACCAATACCCACACCCAACATGCGAGAGTTGGACATGCGAGAAAACAGACTTTTGAGGCGGGCACTGCTGGCTGTCTCCAAGTTGGAAGACATCATCTGGCATGCCACCAAGAAAATACCAATACCTGCAACGAGTTGCAAGATAGCTTGAAGGAGGATAGTTATGTCCATAAATTTTAATTACGCTGCACTTCATGTAAATGGTTCGCCACGCAAACGAAAATGATTCGCTACACTCATGAAAGTGGTTCGCTACGCGAACGAATTTCACACAAAAGACAAACAATGTAAAAAGGACTTATGCACCGTATGTGCATAAGTCCTTGAGTATTTAGAAGTTGTTGAGTTGCAATTGGAAGTATGCTTGTGGGTGTTTGCATACAGGGCAAACTACAGGAGCATCCTGACCAATATACAAGTGTCCGCAGTTGCGGCATTGCCAAATAGCATCACCATCGCGGCTGAACACCAATTTATCCTCGATGTTCTTCAGCAGTTTGAGATAACGCTCTTCGTGCGCTTTCTCCACAGCAGCTACACCTTCCATCATGATAGCAATCTCCTCGAAGCCTTCTTCGCGAGCTTCTTTTGCCATACGTGGATACATGTCTGTCCACTCCTCGTTCTCACCCATTGCGCCGTCTTTGAGGTTCTCCATAGTAGAACCAATGCCGTGGATAAGTTTGAACCACAATTTTGCGTGCTCTTTCTCTTGCGCAGCAGTCTCCTCGAAGAGAGCAGCTATTTGCTCATATCCGTCTTTCTTAGCTTTGCTAGCGTAGTAAGTGTACTTGTTGCGAGCTTTAGATTCGCCTGCGAATGCCTCCCATAGGTTGGCTTCGGTCTTTGTGCCTTTAAGATCTTTCATTGTTGTAGTTATTTATAAGTTGTTTAAATTATTGGACATTATATCGGGTGCAAAGGTAGTGAATTTTTTTGAAATGTGCAAGAAATATGCCAATTTTATGAGAAATAGATAGTGAAAGGACAACCATATTCCATAGCACTAGCCATTTGTATACCCTTAGTATACCTTTGGTATAGGAAAAGCGACTTGCTGATTTCAGGACTACTATAGGAGATCTGTGAGTTTTCGGTGGCTGCTAGGTTGCTCTCTAGTTGACTGCGGGCTACGCGAGCACTTCGCGACCACTGTAGCATATCTGTTGCCTAAATGTTCCCTATCTGTGGCTTTTGTGTTTTCAATTTTCTTTTTTCCGAAGGGATACCGAACCCTTGCCGAAGTTCCCTATTCACTTTTAGCTTTTGGGCTGATCCATAGCCATTTACTGTATTATTCTTGTCTTTTTTGTCCTCAATATAGAACACGCGGTCTGCACTAAAAAAGTCTACACCTTTATCCCTGCACACATCTCTCAAATCTTGAAGATACTGCATATACAAATCAATTTGATCTTCACCATTTGTTATGCTCACCACTTTAGATGAGCATGCGGATGCAAAAACTGTAACCACTAATAACCAAAGCAATGTTAGTAAACAATGACCTTGAATTGCGCAAGTACTTGCCTAATGTACTTGCCACCGTAGAGGGCGAATCCTCGCTCTTTGATAAGTTGGATTTTTTCCTGTCTGCTGCTGAGAGATGGCTTGCAGAGAATTTTACAGGCACACCTGTGCTTGTAAAAATTTCTGCTATGGAGGAAGCTGCACCTATGCGTACGCTTGCTTGCCAAATTGTTGTAGCTGACGCTTTCTCTCGCGCTATACCTTCTTTGGACCTTGTACTGACTCCCAACGGCTTTGGGATAGTTAGTAATAACAACATCGCACCAGCGAGTGCGGATCGTGTGAATCGCCTCATAAAGTCGCTCATCACGAACCGCGACTCGCTTTTAGACCAACTCCTATCACTACTCCCCGAAGCTGATGGTTGGTTAGAGTCAGCACAAAGTCAGTTCTTCGCTAATACGCTGTTCCCGCGCTTCAACTTGGTCACTCTCCTTGGCTTGAACCAGGAGGTATGGCGCAACTATCAATCGCTCCGTCTACAGCTCATTTCTATCGAAGATGAACTTGCAGAAAAGTACATCTCTCGTGAGTTGTACCGTCGCTTTCGTCAGCATGTTCTTCTTCGCAGCACGACTGCTGAAGAACTTACAATAATACAGTCACTCCAACAAGTTGAGATTGACCTTTTGGCAGGCAAGCCCCTCAACTATCGGCTACTAATTAGCCTCGTTGATTGCATACGGAAAAATACAGAAGATTTTCCCGAGTGGCAAACCTCCTCCACCGCTCAATACTTTCGGCAGCAATCGTTTCGAAGTGAGAAAAAATCCGGAGGTTATTGGTGGTAAATTGCTGCAATTTCAAGAAAATTACACTTTTTTTGCATTTTTTTTGTAGAGTGGACACCGATTGTCCGCTTGATGTATTATCTTTGCGCAAAAATTTGAGCAACTTATATTAACATAAAAATTTGGTATTATGAAAAATTTAATTTTAGCTTTGTTTGCTATTGCACTATTGGCAGCATGTAATCCTGTGCCTAACAAGTCAATTTTTGAAGAATTGACAACGGAAGAATTAGCGTCTATAATTAAGTCAGAACCTGAATTTGCTGAAGCTTATGAGAGAAGGCTTTCTATTATGATAAATAACCTTCATTCCGCTGGCGAGTGCTCTGCGTGCGAGTGATAGTCCTATGCGTCCCATGCCGATGATACCGAGTGTCTTGCCGTATAGCGAGTGGCTGAGGTTCTGCATGACTCCAAAGCGTAGTGGTTCTGTTTGCGGCCACTTTGCCTTTCGCCTTGTATATATTCAGTTGTCCTTGTTCGTTGATCAGTGCTACACCTGCACTGTCATACCCTCTGTACTCCAGGCGATGCAGTCCCTTAATCAAAATCGGATACTCCTTGCGCTTGCCGATATATCCTACTATTCCACACATAATGTCATTTACTATTTAGTCATTTACTATTTAATCATTTCCTTCATTCTGACAAGAGCAGCGATACAGTCTTCCCGTTTCGAGAAAGCAGAGAACCGCACAAATCCCTCGCCGCATCTGCCGAAACCGACACCGGGAGTGCAGACCACTTGACATTGCTGCAACAGGTGGTCGAAGAATGTCCAGGAGTCCCATCCATGCGGAGCTACGCAGAATATATACGGTGCGTTCGTTCCTCCGTACACTTCGTACCCCATATGTTTCAGACCATCCATGATAACAGCTGCTGTCTCTCTGTAATAGTTCAGATTGTCCGCTATACCTTTTTGCCCTTCCGGTGTTAAAGTGGCTTCTGCTGCACGCTGGGCTATGTATGCTGTGCCGTTATACTTGGTGCATTGCCGCCGCATCCACATCGCCTGCAATCCTGTCTCGTACGGTACTACGGTATAGCCGCATCGCACTGCCGTGAAACCGGCACTCTTGCTGAAACTGTGCACTTCTATTGCCACCTCCTTGGCGCCTTCTATCTCATAGATACTATGCGGAATGCCCGGTTCCGAGACAAAGGCTTCGTAGGCGGCATCGAAAATAATAATACTCTTGTGTTCACGGGCATACTCCACCCACAAGCGCAGCTGGTCATGCGTGAGCACGACACCTGTTGGGTTGTTGGGAAAGCAGAGGTAAATGATGTCCACCGGCTGCTTGGGCAGTTCCGGAACAAAAGCATTTTCTTTCATACACGGTATAAAAACTATCTCCCTGCCTGCCATGATATTCGCATCCACATAGGCAGGATAGGTAGGGTCAAGAATCGCCACTGTGTTCTTTTGGTCAAATAGTTCGCTGAGATTGCCTAAATCGCTTCCTGCGCCATCGCTGATAAACACCTCGTCGGGTTCAAAACAAATCCCGCGAGGGCAGTAAAAAGAGTCGATGATACGCTGCTGCAACCATTGGTAACCGTTTTCGGGACAATAACCACGGAATGTATCGGCGTGAGCCAACTCTTCTGCAGCGGTGTGCATGGCATCTACGATGACACGGGGCAGCGGACGCGTCACATCGCCCACGCCCATACGCAGCAGCCTCTCATTCGGATGATGTGCCAGATAAGCGTTCACCCGCAGTTCGATGTCACGAAACAGATAATTAGCCGGTAATTCGGCATAATAGGGATTGATTTGCATGATTATTCCTCCCAGCTATAGGTACCCCGGAACACTTCTGTTGCCGGACCTGTCATGGTAATTCTGTTTTCCAACGGGTCATAATGAATCAATAACTCACCTCCCTTGAGGTGCACGATAATCTCCTCTCCTGTCTCACCCATCCGGTACGCCGCTACGGCTGCTGCGCAGGCTCCTGTGCCGCATGCCATAGTCTCGCCGCTGCCGCGTTCCCACACGCGTACATCTAATTCGCGCGCATTGCGCACATGAGCGAACTCCACATTGGTGCCTTTCGGGAAATGCGGGTGCGTACCTATTCGTTCGCCCAAATCTGCCATTTCCGCATCGGAGATTACCTCGCTGTGGAAAAATACGGCGTGCGGATTACCCATATTGACGGAGGTGAAACCCAAGAGGTCACGACCTTTCAAGGCAAGCGAATCAGTGGCTGTCTTCGGGGTGCCCATATCTGCTGTCACTTCGTGTACCAAACCGTTTTGGATGTGAAGACATAACTTCCGGATACCCGCAATCGTCTTGATTCTCATCTTTGGCTGTGTACATAAACCGCTTTCGTACAGATATTTGCCTACGCAACGGATGGCATTGCCACACATCTCCGCCTCCGAACCATCGGCATTGAAGATACGCATCGACGCTTCGGCTTCTTTGCACGGAAGAATCAGCACTAACCCGTCTGAACCTATTCCGAAATGGCGGTCGCTGACAGTACGCGCCAAGGCGGATAAATCCGTACTTGCTATTATGGCGGCTGCGGTTGCAGGGAAACAGTCTATATACACATAGTCATTCCCTAAGCCGTGCATCTTGACAAATTTCAGCTCTTTTCTCATTTTCGCGCTTTTTCTTTCCCGGGTGACCGTTCATCTTGCGACCCGTTTGCCGGATTGTTAATTTTAAAATTCGGGCACAAAGATACAACAAAAACTGCACATACGCAAGTGTATGGGTGTTTTTTTTCTGAGGGCGGTGATAGGCCGCATATGCTCGTATAAAGTACAACGAAAGGAGCACCAAGGTGCTCCCTTCTTTAGTACAGAGTAGTGAGTAGTGAGTAGGGAGTACAGCTCCTAACATACGCATAAGATACGCGTAACATACGCCGCTTTGCAATAGTTGTTCGAACACCATTCAAAGCCTTTTGATTAGTAAACATTTTTCGTACTCCAGTCAACCTTTTTAGGAATCGAGTCAAAAGTTTACGTTTTTTAAGATCATAACTCAGTAATCGAGTCAACCTTTTTCAGGTTTAGTCAAAAAGTACTTTTTTGTAATTTGGAGTTCTTAGGTTCATCCTTGGTTCGTCTTTGGTTCATCCTTGGTTATTAACACGGAAAAGATAGAGAAGGAACAAAGGAAGATAATCTTAACAAACAGCACATAAATAATCCATCGCACCTCAAATGAGATGCGATGGATTATTACTAGTTATTCTAGTTGGGCTAGTTAAGCTAGTTGAACTAGTTGGCTAGATTATTTTTTATAGGGTCTTAGCTACCTCGATTTGCTCGAAGGTCTCGATGAGGTCGCCTTCTACAATATCGTTGTAACTCTTGATGCTCAAACCACATTCCATATTGAGACCTGCCTCCTTGATATCATCCTTACCATGCTTGAGCGAAGACAACTCGCCAGTATGGATAACGATACCGTCACGGATTACGCGGCATTTATTAGCACGTTTGGCCTTACCCTCACGCACGATACAACCTGCGATAGTACCCACCTTGGAGATACGGAAAGTTTGCAATACCTCGAGCGTAGCAGTAACCTCCTCCTTGATATCTGGCGAAAGCATACCAGCCATAGCCGACTTGATCTCTTCGATAGCATCGTAGATGATAGAATAGATGCGGATGTCCACTTCTTCGCCCTCTGCCATCTTACGCGCTGTGCTGGTAGGACGGACATTAAAGCCGACGATAATCGCATCCGAAGCAGCAGCCAACAGCACATCAGAGTCGGAGATTGCACCCACAGCACCGTGGATAACATTGACTTGGATATTCTCGGTAGAGAGTTTGATGAGCGAGTCTTTGAGCGCCTCCACAGAGCCGTCCACATCACCCTTGACGATGATATTGAGCTCTTTGAAGTCACCAATAGCCAGACGACGACCAATCTCGTCCAAACCAACGTGTTTCTTGGTGCGGAGCGACATCTCGCGTTGCAATTGCTCGCGTTTGTTAGCAATATCGCGTGCCTCTTGCTCGGTAGCCATCACATTGAACTCATCACCTGCCTGTGGTGCGCCATTAAGACCAAGAATCAAACATGGCTCGCCAGGAAGGGCTTGTTGGATACGTTGTCCGCGCTCGTTGAACATGGCTTTGATCTTACCATGATAGATACCTGCGAGGACTATATCGCCATGATGGAGGGTACCATCCTGCACAAGCACAGTAGCCACATAGCCGCGACCTTTGTCGAGCGACGACTCGATGATAGAGCCCTTGGCACGGCGGTTTGGATTGGCTTTGAGTTCGAGCATCTCGGCTTCGAGAAGCACTTTCTCAAGGAGTTCGAAGACGCCTTCACCCTTCTTAGCTGAGATATGTTGGCATTGGTAAGAACCACCCCAATCCTCTACGAGGATATTCATATTGGAGAGTTGCTCCTTAATCTTATCTGGATTAGCACTTGGTTTATCGCACTTGTTGATAGCGAAAATCATTGGCACACCAGCTGCTTGCGCGTGGTTGATGGCCTCGATAGTCTGCGGCATGACGGCATCGTCGGCAGCCACAATGATAATCGCGATATCCGTCACTTTCGCACCACGGGCACGCATGGCGGTAAACGCCTCGTGACCAGGAGTATCGAGGAAAGTGATATGCTGACCATTCTTCAGCTTCACATTATACGCACCGATGTGCTGGGTGATACCACCTGCCTCACCCGCAATCACGTTGGCATTACGGATATGGTCGAGGAGCGATGTCTTACCGTGGTCCACGTGACCCATGACGGTTACGATTGGGCAGCGTTCGGTGATATCCTCTTCGTTGATAACCTCATCGGCATTGATTTCCTCAACCACTTCGGCAGAAACGAACTCGGTGGAGAAGCCAAACTCCTCGGCTACGAGGTTGATGGTTTCGGCGTCCAAACGTTGGTTGATACTAACCATGACGCCAAGCATCATACAGGTACCGATGACCTTGGTCACTGGCACGTTCATCATCACGGCGAGGTCGTTGGCAGTCACAAACTCGGTGAGTTTGAGCACTTTGCTTTGCTCTTGCTCCGCAGCGCGCTCTTGCGCCATCTTCTCGCGCTCTAACTCGCGACGCTCACGTTTGTGCTTGCTGGTAGTACTCTTACCTTTGTTGCCTTGGAGGCGTTGGATAGTCTCCTTGATTTGGCGCTGTACCTCCTCGTCATCGACCTCCACTTTGAAGCCTTTGGCTTTGTTGTTCTTCTTTTGAGGTTTTTGATTGCGTGCATCATTTACGTCCACCTTGTTTTGTTTGATGCGTTCGCGTTTGCGTTTCTCGCCTCCATCTTTAGGTGCATCAGCCGCATTGCCTGATTTGCCTCCATTGTTGTTGGTAGCAGGTTTGTTGGCTTTGCGTTGTTGCTCACGTGCTTCGCGCTCTTTGCGCTTCTCCTCTTTGGTTTTCTTTGTTGGGTGAGTAGCTTGGTTGATACTACTTAAGTCAATCTTACCCAACACCTTAGGTGCATTTTTGAGCACAGGTTTACCCAAGCGGAAGATTTCTTCTTCCTCTTTTTCTTCTTGCACAGGTTCCTCTACTGGTTCTGTAGCTTTAGCAGCTTCCGCAGCTTTCTTGGCCTCGGCTTCTGCTTTCGCTTTGGCGTCCGCTTCGGCTTTTGCCTTAGCGGCAGCTTCTTTCTGAGCAGCGATGCGTGCCTCCTCCGCTTTTTTTGCCTCTTCAGCGGCTTTGCGAGCAGCTTCCTCCTCTGCCTTGCGCTTTTTATCAGCATCAAGGTCAATAGAGCCAACTATCTTGGGCTTAGGAACCTCAGTTGGTATATGTTCAGGCTTCTTTGGCTCATCTATAGCTACGGATTTAGGGATATCCTGCTCTTGACGAGCTTGCGCCTGACGTTCTGCTTCCATCTTCAAGGCCATGTCCTTGTTAAATTCTTTAGCAAGCAAAAGGTACAAGTCGTCTTCGATACGGATGTTTGGATCCATAGCGATCTCCTTACCCTGCTTTTTACAGAATTCCACGGCGGTGGACATGCCAATGTTTAATTCTTTACAAGCTTTGATAAGTTTAATTGCCATATCGTCGGAATTGGCTTGTCGCAAAGAATCCGCTTTGCGAATTAAGGCGACCGCCATCCCTCCTCTTAACTCGAGCCCACGAGGCTCTCGTTAGTAAGCGGCTTTCGCCGCCATGGCGGTTTCCCGCCTGTCAGGGGACTTCGTGGATTTTAGAGCGAGGAGGCCCTCCATTCCGAGAGGGGATTTATTATTTATACTTAATTATTCTTCAAACTCAGATGCTAAGATAGAGAGAACTTCGTCAATGGTTTCTTCTTCAAGGTCAACTCTCTTAATCAAATCTTCCTTACCAACACCCAAAACTGCCTTTGCGGTATCTAAGCCAATAGCTTTGAATGCATCCAATACCCATTGATCGATCTCGTCATTAAATTCATCAAGATAAATATCTTCGGTGTCAGCATCATCCATCTCACGATACACATCAATTTGATAACCAGTCAACATACTTGCCAACTTGATATTATAACCACCCTTACCGATTGCCAAAGACACCTCGTCTGGTTGCAAATACACATCTACTTTCTTCTCCTCTTCGTTAACAGTCATAGAGGAAATCTTAGCTGGTGCCAGTGCACGTTGGATATAAAGATTGATATTCGAGGTATAGTGAATGACATCAATATTCTCATTGCGCAACTCGCGCACGATACCATGTATACGTGCACCCTTGATACCTACACACGCACCTACAGGGTCAATTCGATCATCAAATGACTCTACCGCAACTTTAGCTCGTTCACCTGGGATTCGAGCAATATTCTTAATCGCGATCAACCCATCATGCACCTCAGGTACCTCCTGCTCAAACAAGCGTTGCAAAAACAAAGGAGATGTACGAGAAAGAATAATCTTAGGATTTTGATTGGTATTATCTACTTTCACGACCACCGCGCGAACGGTATCACCTTTGCGATAAAAATCAGTTGGTATCTGATTTTGTTTTGGTAAGTAGAGTTCGTTGCCTTCCTCATCCAAAAGGAGCATTTCTTTCTTCCATACTTGATATAACTCACCACTTACCACTTGACCGAGCATTTCGCTATAGTGCAAATACAAGTTTTTCTTTTGTAAATCTAGAATACGACTAGCCAAAGTCTGACGGAGGTTTAGAATCATACGACGACCAAAAGAAGAAAACTCCACTTTATCTGTCACTTCTTCTCCTACTTGTGCTTCGTCATCCAATAGTAATGCTTCTGACAATGCAATTTGGGTATTCTCATTAGCCACATCATCATCTTCCATAACAACACGGTTACGATAAATCTCCAAATCACCTTTATCGGGATTGATAATCACATCATAATTTTCGTCGGTGCCATACATTTTTGCTATTACATTGCAGAACGACTCCTTGAGTACCGTCATCAATGTTTGACGATCAATGTTTTTAAATTCTTTGAATTCTGAAAAGTTATCAATCAAGTTGATACCTTCTTTTTGTTGTTTTGTTGCCATTTTTTATATTGTTTTAATATTTATCTTAAAATTTCAAATCATACTTAGCATACTTCAAAGCGTCATATGCAAAAGTTAGTGTTTGAATTTCTTTTTGTTTGCGCTTTTTTCCTTCTACCGCCACCATCACTTCGGTGTCAATGGAAAATGTATCTTCATCTACACTAACTAATGCGCCACGGTATTTCTTGCCATCTGATGCTAGAACCTCCACATCATGACCAAGGTGCTTCATATACTGCATTTTGGTTACAAATGGAGCAGTCAAACTTACGCTGCCCACCTCCAAAGCATAATCCTCAATTCCTTGCGCATCTAATTGCTCTACAAGGAAATGATTAAGCGTAGCACAAAAATCAACGTCCACACCTTCCATCTTATCCACTTCTACAAGAATCTCATTTTGTGCACTAACCTTCAAAGTTATGAGCTCATAGCCAGTACCTTGCAGTTGCTCTTCCACGAGCGTTTGTATGTATTGTTTATCCACCATAGTCCTATTTTCATAAAATCGAGGGAACCTTTTCGGGTCCCCTCGTTCATTTCCGCTGCAAAATTACAACATTTTTCTGATATATACAAATATTTTTGAAAAAAAATGCTTTTTTCTTTATAACCTTACCGCAACCACGGATATTTTTGTTGCAAGTCCTGCATTTTTTGCGCTATTCGTTGCTCAAATTTCATTGCCTCTTCTGATTCAGGATGCAAGAAGCGATGTTGACGATCAAGCCACAATTGATGCAGCGTTCGCATCTCATTCTTCGTGTCGGCTGTCATATACGTATCTACAAAACGTTGCCAGATGTAATCCACCGCCACTTGCGAGGGATGAACCATATCTTCCGCATAGAAGCGATAATCGCGTAACTCGTCCAGCATGATTTCGTAAGCAGGGAAATAAGAGTATGTGGATGTTGGATTCAAATCTTTGGCACGGGCTATCAAGACATCAATAGCTTGCAGCAGATTGGCCTTGCTCAAATGATTGGCATGTAGTCCATCTTTGATATGGCGAATAGGACTAACCGTAAAAATCCAATGTTTATTGGGTATTTGGTCCAATAAAGGCAACCAACTTTCTATAATTTCAGATGCTGACATACAATAACGATTAAATCGCTCTGCTGGCATTTTGTGGCAGTTGGTTACAACCATACCATCCATTTTATACACCCATGATGTGCCAAAAGTCACGATGATAGTACTTGCCTCCTGCAAAGCTGTACACAAGAGCGTTTGACTCTCTTCGCAACGCGCTAATAGTACGTCCTTGTCTAGATGTGAGAAACTGCCATGGTGCATCATCGAGTGCCACAAGCCATTATGCTGAACAATCCCGATACCCATTTCCCGATTCACGACTCCCGACAATGTCTTAGCGATTGACGCAGGATTATACAATGTACCAAACGGATTAACTGTTGTTTGAAAATAATGCTCTCCAAACTTCGCACCTATATTGTCGGCAAAACATGACCCCAAGAGCAGGATCTTGTCATCATAACCTATCTTCTTCTCCGAAGGAGCGATATCTACTGATGTATAAAGTTTCATATCCAAACTTCCTTATTCAAAATGCATTACTTTGGCAGGGCTAATCTGTGATACGATGGCAGATGGTGCCAACATAATCATCCATGCCACCAACAACACGCCCACGTTCAATGCTGCCAACCAACCCCATGGGAAAGCCATTGGCACATAGCTCACGTAATATACCGCAGCGTCCAATGGTATTATTTGCGTGAAATACTGCAGTGCCACTATTCCTAAACCTAGCACATTTCCCCATAGCATACCTTTGCCCACCAACAATATCGCTTCGTAAATAAAAATACGACGCACAAAACGATTATCTGCTCCCAATGCTTTCAGCGTTCCAATCAATGTAATACTCTCCAATATCAAGATAATCAATCCTGTAATGATACTAAATCCTGATACCGCCAACATCAATGCAATAATTATTACCACATTCATATCCAGCAAATCCAACCACCCAAAAATCTGTGGATTCAACTGCTCAAGTGTTTGAGTGTAAAACGCATTGCCCGCTTCGTCCAACCGATTGGCGGTTGCAAAATACACACAGTCGGCAGCTTCGTGCAAATGTTTCAAGTCATCTACCGATACCTCTATGCCAGAAGCTTGCGATGCTTTCCAGTGATTCAGTTGGCGCACCAACTCAATATCTCCTAATATAAACAAGCGATCCATTTCGCTCATATATGTGTTATATAGTCCTGATATATACAGCTTGCGCACGCGCAAATCTTCTTGTACGAAATAACACAAAATAGGATCACCTACCGACAAATGCAGTTGGTTAGCCAATACAGTAGAGATGATTACTTCGTTCTTTTCTTTTGGCAATGAGCCACATATGAGGTTCTCATTGAAATAACTCCAATAATCTGTACCCTTGAAAATGATTCCTTGAAATGCACTATCAGTTTTCAATATACCTGGTTTAGATGCAAAGAGTGATACATGCTCCACGTGAGGTAATCCCCGCAATTTCATCAGCAACGAATCCGACACTTCCACTGGTTGTAGTTCGTAGGTCGCATTATTGTCAAAATTCACCACTTGGATATGGCTGCCAAAGCCCGCCACCTTGCGCTGAATCTCTTGTTTGAAGCCTACCACTACACAAATCGCTACAATCATCACCATTACTCCTATCACTATTCCACCAAGAGCTACACGCACCGCAGGACGCGATGCACGCGCTTTCCCCTCATCAGAAAAGTACAATCTACGAGCAATTTTCCACTCCGAAGAATGATTAAACATTTTGTTTGGCATAATTTTTGTAGGCATTTACTACGATGAAACACCTCTGCGTTATAATATTAAATATATTGTTTGTTCCGTTGCTACTACAAGCTCAGCACAATTGCCATCCTCAGCGAACTGCGGAAGATATTGCCCGTAAGCAAACAGAGATGTTAGTGCGTGAATTGAGCATTCAAGATAGTATTATTCGTGATACACTTTACCATCTTCATCTCAAGTTTGCTCGCAAACGCGAAATCAGCAATACTCGTGCAGAAGCTATGCAATATATGCAAGAGGCCAATGCTGAATTACAAACGATTCTCACTCCAGAGCAATACCAGCAGTACATGAATCAACAAGTTAATTACGCTCCACATCGTCATCGTGCGCCTCACAATCGTATCACTACTATTTCAGTGGACAGCGTTTCTACTCCACCAAATGACAGCGCCGAAGCCCCCAGAATCCAACTACCGCTACCAGTGAGCCGACTATAAGTCCTCCCAAAATATCCGTGGGGTAATGCACCCCTAGATACATTCTGCTATAGCAATTTGCAGCCACCCAAAGCATCAAGCCAGAGGTGGCTATTTTGTTGCGCCAAATGAGTGAGAAGAGCAACGCACATGCCATCGTATTCGCCGCATGGCTACTCACAAAACCATATTGCCCACTTCGATAGCCATTTACCAAATGCAATACACCTTCTAATTCGGGTACGCGCGTGGGGCGTGGGCGAGCAACGAGGTCTTTCAAAATACCTGAAGCGATAAAATCTGCCGCACCTACTGCGAGTGCAATCAGCACTATCATCACAACGCAGGCAGGCACTTTCTGTAGCCATTTGATAGGCGTAGAAGCAGGTTGGCGGTAACGCCAAACGAGCAAGCCAATCAATAGCACATACAGCGGAATCCAGGTCGCCTTCGCCGAGATAATCCACATAAGCGAATCAGCCCATGGCGCATGCCATCCGTTGATTGCCAACAGCATCTCCGTGTCAATATGTAATAGTTGTTCGAGCATATAGCCTTCTATATATTCTCAGAGAGATTACATTATTTTGGTTCATTCTTATCCCTATAACTTTGAACCATTCCTACCGATATAGGAAATGCTGATTTCGCACGTACTGGGTATCCATCTATTTTTCCTGGTATCCAAGGAGGCATCTTTCTCGTTAATTTAATTGCTGCACGATCAAACTTTCTGTTTCCTGAGGTTTTATATTTTTTGACACGACTAATACTACCATCAGTTTCTACTATAAACATACAAATGATACGACGTGATTTCTCTTGAATTTTAGAGCAATCATAGTCAAGATTATCTGCAATATATTGCATTAAAGCAGCCCAACCGCCAGGAGGTATTGGCAATTCATCCACGTAGTTATATGCTCGTACTCTTTTGTCATATATACGAGTAGAATCTACTTCATCTCTATGCACTATAACCTCATCAGAAAATTCTTGTAAGGTATCATTAGGTATGTGCGCAAAAGCAAAATTCCCAATCATTATTACAACAACAATCAATAGATACTTCATTTCCAATGTCTATTTATTCATTCAACAACACCGCCGTATGGCATGCCACCACACCAGCTGTTTCCGTACGCAGACGCGAGCGACCTAATCCTACTGGCACAAAGCCCTGAGCGATAGCTTGCTCTACCTCCTGCTCTGAAAAGTCGCCTTCCGGACCAATCAAAATAAGCACATCCCTACCCTTTCGCAGCGCGTCTTTGAGTTCACGTTTCTCATCCTTGTAGCAATGGGCGATAAACTTGTCTATATTCTCATTGCCACCATACTGCTGCATGAGTGCCGCGAAGTCCGTCAACGGATTCAATTTGGGCAAATAGGGCGTAAGTGACTGTTTAGCAGCCGAAAGGATAATCTTCTCCAGTCGGTCATTGCGCAGATTCTTACGCTCCGAGAATCGGCACAATAGCGGCGTAATCTCATCCACACCAATCTCTGTGCACTTCTCCACCATCCACTCCAATCGCTCGATATTCTTCGTAGGTGCAATCGCCACATGAATATAAACATTATGTGTCTTCTCTTGCTTCTCTTGGCTCAGAATCTCAAACTCACAATGTCTTGGATGGGGATTCGTGATACGCGCATGGTAGGTTGTACCACGACCATCGGTGAGCAGTATCTCATCGCCACGGTCATAGCGCAGCACACGCACGCAGTGCGCAGACTCCTCCTCGCTGAGGAAATGATTGGTTTCTATGTCTGGTGTGTAAAATAAATACATTCTACTCCAATTTCGTGCAAAGGTACAACAAAATTTGCACATTCGCAAATTTTGAGTGGAAAAATGTTTCATGCGGCAGAGCCGCTTGTTTCAGAGTTTCAAGGTTTCATGCGCTGGTGGAGTTGGGCGATGACAAAACCGCGAAGGGTGGTATAGCGTTTTTGGTTGGGTTGGGGATGTTTGAACTGGCGCTCGAAAAGCGGTTGCCAGTAAGCGAGGCGGTCAGGGTCGCTCAGTTCTTGTTTAGCAAGCGTTTGGACTTGCTGAAAAAGAAGGCGGTTATTCGTGGCACCCTCCGACCATTTGCCTTCGTGGCGATGATAGACGTAGGTTTCGCCTGGCCCATAGACAGGTCTGCCTTTGGCATCCTTGCCATAGCATTTGCGACGAGAAACAATGATACGACCATCCGCGTTGCGGGATGAAATCTTGCCAGTGAAGTTCTCAACTGGAGCGATGTAGGTGGTTTGAGACATGGGAATTATGAGTTATGAATTATGAATTTTGAGTTATGGGTGATGTTATTGGGTTATAGTTTGCTTACTGCTTTCTTCTGTGTGGATAATAGATTGTGCGTCTATTGTACGTTTATTGTGCGTCTATTGTCCGTATATTGTGCGTGTATTATGCGTCTATTGTCCATGTATTGTGCGTGTATTGTGCGTAACCTACAATACTCTGCAAAGGTACAATAAAAATTGCACATATGCAAGAAAATAATTAAAATTTTGTCATTTTTTTTGCATTATTCAATAAATTTCACTACCTTTGCAACCGCAAAGCAAATAGCAGAAGATAGTAACTATAATAATGAGTAACTGCAAACTGCTTTGCAGACATATTTAATATAGCGTTATAAGCCCAAACTTGATTCATTGAAAACTGGACACTTTCAATAATCATTTATTCTTCAAGTACGGTTTATGCACGCTCATGCTTTCAGCGTGAGTTTTCCGTGCGTAGATTTGAAGAATAAAGGTAGTCCAGAACCTCAATGAATCAAATTGAAGCGAACGAAAGTTCACGCTTTTTTCTGTCTATATACCCCATCGCCATAGCAAAATAAACAACAATACTAACTCATAAAAGTAAATGATTATGAAAAAACATTTATCTTCATTATTCTCCACCCTTCAAGGGGGAAGTAGATGGGGGCTTCTTTTCGTGGCACTCCTCGCCACCACCGCCCTCTGGGCGCAACGTTTCCAATCTGATAACCTGTACTACCGCATCACCAGCAGTTCCGCACCTTGTACCGTGGAGGTGACATATGAATATAATTCATCTGATAACAACTACTCTGGCCTTACCACTGCCACTATCCCCGAAACAGTCACGTACAACGGCACCACCTACAGCGTAACGAGCATTGGAGATGATGCTTTCTGGGGTTGCTCCTCCCTCACCTCCGTTACTATTGGCAACAGCGTGACGAGCATTGGATATGAGGCGTTCCTTAATACAGGTATCTACAACAATGAGTCCAATTGGGAGAATGGTGTACTCTATATCAGCAACTGCCTAATAGATGCAAAAAATAACATAACAGGCGCATATACCATTAAGGGTGGCACACGAGTGATTGGATATAAGGCTTTCTCTAATTGTTCCTCCCTCACCTCTATCACCATCCCCAATAGCGTAACGAGCATTGGGAAATATGCTTTCTCTAGTTGCTCCTCCCTCACCTCCGTCACTATTGGCAATAGCGTAACTAGTATTGGATATTATGCTTTCGATAATTGCTCCGCACTTAACAAAACTAATTTTACAGGTGACATTGCGGATTGGTGTATGATAAAATTTGATGGTTACTCTGCCAATCCAATCTCTATCTCCCGTAATCTATACCTCAATGATATTGAAGTAAAAGAACTAATAATCCCAAACAGTGTGGATACTATTTATGAGTATGCTTTCGATAATTGCTCTTCCCTCACATCGGTCACGATAGGCAACAGCGTCACTAGCGTAGGAAATAGTGCATTCTATGGTTGCTCTGCTCTTATCTCTGTTACCATAGGAAACAGCGTAACGAGCATTGGAGAGCGGGCTTTCTCTGGTTGCTCCGCACTTAACAAAACTAATTTTACAGGTGACATTGCGGATTGGTGTATGATAAAATTTGCAAGTTCCTCTGCCAATCCAATCTCTATCTCCCGTAATCTATACCTCAATGATATTGAAGTAAAAGAACTAATAATCCCAAACAGTGTGGATACTATTTATGAGTATGCTTTCTATAATTGCTCCTCCCTCACATCGGTCACGATAGGCAACAGCGTCACCAGCATAGGGTATAGAGCATTCTATGGTTGCTCTTCTTTGACCGCGGTGACTATCGGTGCAAGTGTCACCAGCATTGAAAGTAGTGCATTCGAAGTTTGTAATTCATTAGATAAATTCATTTGCTACAGCAAAACACTAACAGAGTTTGGCGGATTAAAGTTGTCAGCAAATATAAATATAGATACAGTAGTTGCACCTGCAATATTTTTTGACATTCCTGAAAATATTTGGGCTAGTGCACCAAAATCCATTTCATATGCAGAAGTTGTGGCAGGTGAACTCACTACGGATGCTTTTGGATTTATCAATCGCAGCTATAAAACTCTACGTACACTCGACCTTGCTGCCACTACCAACACTACTATCGCAGAGGAAGCATTCAAAAACTGCTACAAGTTAGAGAACCTGATGCTGCCTTCACAACTAGAAACAGTGCCATATATGGCTGTAGCAGAGTGTGTGAAGCTTCAGTCTATCACTATCCCTGCTACCGTTACCGAGATTGCAGACCGTGCTTTCGAGAACTGCCGCAGTATCAAATCCATCATCTTTGAGGGCGCAGAACCCGCACAAAGCCCTGCACGTCACGCAGCAGCCAGTGGTTCGGCACTCTGGCGCATTGGCAGTTGGGCGTTCTACAACTGCCACCAGTTAGAAGACCTCACTATCCCTGAAGGCGTGACCGAAGTGGGCGATGCGGCTTTCTATGGTTGCAGTTACCTCACAGATATGACCCTGCCAAGCACCATACAATCCATCGGCGACAATGGCTTCGCACTCTGCGCTAAACTGCAAAAGATTTATGTGAACGCCCTCACACCGCCTACTATCCAAGCCAAGACTTTCTACGATGTCAATCGTCAGAT
Source organism: Paludibacteraceae bacterium (assembly GCA_017503075.1). Taxonomy (GTDB): domain Bacteria; phylum Bacteroidota; class Bacteroidia; order Bacteroidales; family Paludibacteraceae; genus Colicola. The sequence goes on from JAFVTU010000012.1 coordinate 156,734, forward strand.
ACCTGTATATGTGCCAGATGAAGTAGTCGATGCATATAAGAGCGATCCTTATTGGAAGGAGTTCAATATCCAAGGCAAGAGCAATGCACCTACGGCAGTAGAGAATATCGGTGCGGGTAACAAAGCCGATGCGCAAAAGATAATGCGCAACGGTCAACTCCTCATCCTGAAGGACGGAAAAACGTACAATGTAGTTGGTCAAATAGTAGAGTAATCAACTCTTCAACAACAAAATAAGCACCCGCTTGGGTGCTTATTTTTATTCTCGCCTATAAATCAAAATTCTATAGTTCACTCTCCTTCATTCTTTCCGCATTCTCTGCCACTTGCAGCGCATCAATCACACCTTGAATCTCGCCGTCCATAAAGGCGGTAAGGTTGTATATCGTATAACCGATACGGTGGTCAGTGATACGCCCTTGAGGATAGTTGTAGGTGCGAATCTTCGCAGAGCGATCGCCTGTGCTGACCATTGTCTTACGGCGTGCAGCAATATCGTCGATATACTTTTGATGCTCCTTATCATATATTTGCGTGCGCAGGCGCGAAAGTGCACGCTCCTTGTTCTTTGGCTGGTCACGCGTCTCGGTACACTCAATCAATATCTCTTGCACCTCGCCCGTGTTGGGATTCTTCCAGTTGTAACGCAGACGCACACCCGACTCCACTTTGTTCACGTTCTGACCACCAGCACCGCCCGAACGGAAAGTCTCCCACTTGATCTCGCCTTCGTTGATATGCACCTCAAACTCGTCTGCCTCTGGCAACACCGCCACCGTAGCAGCCGACGTATGCACACGCCCTTGTGTCTCGGTGACAGGCACACGCTGTACGCGGTGTACACCCGATTCGTACTTCAATGTGCCATACACATTCTCGCCCGACACGTTGAAGATAATCTCCTTGAATCCGCCCACGGCTCCTTCGGAGAAACTGCTGACAGTCATCTTCATGCCGTGCGTCTCAAAGTATTTGCTATACATACGGAACAAGTCACCTGCAAAGATACTCGCCTCATCGCCACCTGTTCCAGCACGAATCTCCATCACTACATTTTTGCCGTCCTCTGGGTCTTGAGGCAATAGCATGAGTTTCACTTCTTCTTCCAGAGCAGGAATCTGTGGTTCCAACTCATCTATCTCTGCACGTGCCATCTCGCGCAAATCGGCATCCGACTCATTATAGAAAATCTCCTTCGCTTCCGCCAAGTTATTTACGGCTTTCTTGTACTTCTCTGCCGACTCCAATACACGCTCCAAGTCGCGATATTCACGATTGAGTCGCACATAACGCGCTTGATCGGCAATCACCGAAGGGTCAGTAATCAGCAGACTCACCTCGTGAAACTTGGCTTCAAGTCCATCTATTCTTTCTAATATATCCATTGTTTTAGTTGAAAGTTTAAAGTTGAAAGTTTAAAGGCTGGGCTGTTTGTCAACAGCACTCCAATACGCATCATCTACCACGATACCTTCTGCACGGAGTTTCAAGTTAGTCACAAAGCGTATCAGTCGCCAATCGATTGTTTCGCTATACACTTTGCGCGAGATAAAGATGCGGAAAAACCAACCAAACTTCACATGCACATCCATACCAATCTTCGCACTCTTCTCGCCCATTGACAATACATGAAACGTACCATATGCCTCCTTAATCAGCGTACCCGCATAGTGAATATCCACTCGTATATCACGCTGTTCTCCCCGCATAGAATCAGTCACTTGACTCTCAATTACCACATCCGACAAGAAAGGTCGCTCGTTCACCAGCACATCCAATACCAATTTGCTATACTGCTTCTCAGGCAAGTATTCCGATGCTTTCCAAATCAAGTAAAACGCATTCTTCTTCGCATCTTCTTGCTTACCTAAACCTGCAAAAAACTGTTCGGATAACTTTGCAGGATCCGTTTGCAGGTAATAAATCATCGAATCTATCACCACATTGCACGCCTCTGCGCTCGTACTGACCTCAGTCTCATACTGCGTATGAAACATGCCGTCAGACAACGTAGTCAATACCGAAAACAATATCGCAAATACCATCTTTTCTAACTTCTCTCAGCGCAGCGGTTTAACACTCAGTCCTTAGAATTGAGTACGCGCTCCATATTCTGCTCACGGTGAATCAGTTGTACCTCTACGCCGAACTTCTCATTGATATGCTGTGCCATCTTCTCTGCTGCATATACAGAACGATGTTGCCCCCCCGTACAACCAAACGATACCATCAAGTTCTGAAATCCTCTATCCTTATAACGCTTTACTGAGAAGTCTACCAATTGGTATGCTTGTTCTAAGAATGGCAAAATTTCGCCATCTTCCTCCAAAAAAGTAATTACAGGCTCATCCATTCCTGTAAAATGAGTATATCGCTCGTATTTACCAGGGTTATTCACCGCACGGCAGTCAAACACGAATCCACCACCATTGCCCGATGGGTCAGCAGGAATACCTTTTTTATACGAGAAGCTCATCACTCTCACCACCAATGGTTTGCGCACGCCCACATCCTTAAACTGCTTCATCTCTGTCATCTTCTGCAGTACCTCTATCAAGTATGGATAATCCTCGCTTGCATGCTTCAGCAAGTGGCGCAAGTTGTCTATCGCAAATGGAATAGATTGCAAGAAGTGTGGTTTTTTCTCAAAGTATCCTCTAAATCCATATGCACCTAGCACTTGCATCGTGCGAAACAAGACAAAATGCTTCAGTGTATCATAGAAGACATCTTTATCTACAGGCATGTATTTCTGCAACTCCTCCAAATACACCTCAACCAATTCTTCTCTCAAGTCAGGATGAAAGTTGGCTTTAGCTTGCCACAAGAAGGATGCTACATCATAGAACACTGGGCCGCGTCTTCCGCCTTGAAAATCAATAAAGTATGGCACTTCATTCCCGTCCGCATCCTTACATACCATCACGTTGCGTGATTGGAAATCGCGGTACATAAACGCATTCATACGGTTTTGCAGCAGGATATATGCCAAACGTTCAAACTCATTCTCCAACTTATCTTCTTGAAAATCCAACCCTGTCGCCTTCAGGAAACAGTACTTGAAATAGTTCAAATCCCACAATATCGAGCGCAAATTAAATTCGGGTTGTGGATAACATTGATTGAAGTCAAACTCTTCTGCACCAACCACTTGGAAACGCGCTAAGCCACGCATCGTCTTGCGTAGCATCTCTTTCTCTCGTGCGCTAAACACACCTGTCTTGCGCCCTTCTGCGATATAATCAAACAGCAGCACATTACCCAGGTCTTGTTGCACATAGTTCATCTCATCATCGCTTACAGCCAGCACTTTAGGCACATTCAGCCCCTTCTTCATAAAATGCTCAGCCATATAGAGAAAGGCATGATTTTCATCACGCGATGTGCCTTGTACACCTATCAGCGAAGTAGTTTTGTCTTCACTTTCTATGCGATAATACCTGCGATTGCTACCAGAAGCAGTCAAAGCAGTTTGCTCACCAGCTTTCTTAGCAGTTGCTTCAAAAAATAATTGACTTAATGATTGCGCCATAGTTATCCAAAGTAAAATAGGCTACAAAGATACTGCTTTTTTATGAAATATGCAAAAAAAAGCGTTTTTTTGTAAAAATATTTGGTCAATTCAAAAAAAAGCAGTACCTTTGCATCCGCTTTCGAGAAAGAGGCGAGTCTTCCTAGCTCAGTTGGTAGAGCAACTGACTCTTAATCAGTGGGTCCAGGGTTCGAGTCCCTGGGAGGACACAAAAAGACATCCAGATGGATGTCTTTTTTTTGTATTTATTTGCAATATTCAAAAATTTGTATTAATTTTGCAACAAAATTATAATTGTTTAATATTTTCTTATGAAAACACCTTATGAATATCGTGCGCAGGCGCGCGAAGCACTTCGCAATCAATGGGGCGATGCCGCCATTGCATCATTAATCATTCTCTTTATCGCTATTGCCATTTCCACACCGTCTGTCATTACCTCGCTCAAGGGTTCCGAATGGGGAAGCTCCATTACCACCTTACTCTCAATATTGGTATTGCCATTGCAATATGCGTTCTACATATCTTTGCTTGATCGCGTGCGCAGCAATGAAACAAACATTGTAAACTACACCATCACCTATGCCCGCCAACACGCCTATGCCAATATGCGCTTCCTTGTTGCTGGACTGCTCATCATGATTCTCAGTTCATTGCTGGCTGTTGTCACATTGGGTATTGGTGCCATCATTCTCAGCTATGCCTATGGCATGGTGCCATACTTGCTCCACGACTATCCTGAGCTCTCTGCACGCGAGGCGATGAAGATTAGTCGCGAGATGATGCGCGGACAGAAGTGGAACCTCTTTGTCCTTGACCTCACTTTCATTGGTTGGATTCTGCTAGCACTGTGCACCGCAGGTGTTGGTATGCTCTTTGTGCAACCATACATGCTAACCGCTCGTGCTGCCTTCTACGACGACCTCAAGGCAACAACCATCGTAGATGACACCGACAACACAACCGAAGAAGCAACTGCCGAAGAAGTAGCCAATTGATATGAAAGCTATGATCTTTGCTGCGGGACTGGGTACACGCCTCAAGCCGCTGACCGACACACTACCCAAGGCACTTGTCCCCCTGGCAGGCAAGACACTCCTGCAATGGCAGATTGAGCGTCTCAAAGCCGCTGGTATCACCGATATTGTGGTGAATGTACATCATTTCCCAGATATGATTATCAATTACTTACGCGAGAACGACAACTTCGGTTGCCGTATCGCTGTAAGCGATGAGCGCGATATGTTGCTCGAGACAGGTGGCGGCCTACGCAAAGCAAAAGAATTACTAACCTCATCGCCTAATCCTCTCCCCCATGAGGGGGAGTCGGAGGGGGCACCTATATTGGTTTGCAACGTCGATATCCTCTCCAACATCGACATCCCTACCCTGCTCAATGCATACAATCCAGATGAGATGGGTGTGGTAGTAGTCAGCCCACGCGACACACAACGCTACTTGCTCTTCGATTACGACAACCGCCTCTGCGGTTGGACCAATATCGCTACTGGCGAAGTCCGAGGACCATTATCCGACAACCACTATCCGATAGCCAATACCCGAAAGTTAGCCTTCTCAGGTATGCAAGTGCTTAATCCTCGTATTTTTGAAGTGATGGCAAAGGTAGTTGCTGAAAAAGGAGAGAAGTTCTCGTTGATTGACCTCTACCTCAGTATTGCTGAAAAAGAAATTCTCAAGGCATTTATCCCCAAGAATTATCGTATGATGGATGTTGGAAAAATCAACCAATTATCCGAAGCAGAAGCGTTTGCAGAAGCATTGTAAGCCCTCCCAAAAAACGGGGCACTATATCCGCCACGAATTGTGCGGTTATTGTGCGGTACGTACAGGAAGCCCGATAGATTTCACGCAAACTCTTTTGGTACAATCATTTGCAGCGCATGTTTCATACAGGTCACTTGGCATGGACCAGTTACGTCCATCACGATGCCATCTGCTTCAAACGACTGATGCTTCTTGGTGTGCATTAGCAGGTTATCTGCCACCACTGGGTGAATAAATGGCAGTTCGTGCAAACGCCCATCAAACAAACGAGGCACTGCTTGACAAATCTCCTTAAACGATGGAGGTGTCAAGAACATCGCATGCAGCACACCGTCGCATGGGTCGGCATCGGGATTCAGTTTCATACCACCGCCTACATACGAACCATTGGCGATACTAGTAACAAACATCTTTCCTTCCACCACGGTCTTGCCATCCACATCCAAACGCAAGTGTGGATTCATGTATTTGGTGAGCGACCAAATCAGCGCAAAGAAATAGTTAATATGGTGACTACCAATGTAATATTTCAATTGTTCTGCCCCTCGGCAAACCATCGGTTCAATACCAAAACCCAGCGAGTTGATGAAATAGCGATGATGCTCAATATTATTGCGCCAATACGTCACGCAGCCCACATCAATTGGCTTGCTATGCCCTTGGAAGAATATATCTAACGAACGTTTAAAGTCTTTGTTCAGCCCCCAGTGACGCGCAAAATCGTTGCCCGTGCCACGTGGCATCAGTCCAAATTGTATCTGCGCACGTTGCTCTGGCGTAAGATCGGCACGCATGATGCCGTTGATCACCTCACTGAGCGTACCATCGCCGCCCAGCACAAGGATTTGCGTACATCCTTTCTCCTCTACAAGCTCACGCGCGAGCTCAATAGCATGATTAGCATACTTAGTAACGCGATATATAAAAGGCTGACGACGTGCCTTCAGCAGTTTCCATAGGTACAAGCGTTGCATACGAAACGCACGCTTACCAGATTTGGGGTTAATAATAATTCCTAACATACTTTTACATAGTATCTTACACACAATTCAAACCCAATATTCAATCAAATTCAATTGCAAAGGTAGCAAAAAAAAAGCATACTACCAAATTTAGTATGCTTTTTTTCAGATTTTTATTGCGTTTCTTACTTAAAGTAAGCTGCAACTTTGTCGTTTTCTACGATTTCCTCTTGGAAGATGTAAGCACCCGTTTTAGGGCTCTTCACCATCTTGATGCACTTAGTGTGGTTACGTCCAGCGTTACCAGTGTGCAATGTAGCGACCGCTTTCTTTGCCATAGTTCTAAGCCTTTCTTAATTTTAGGGGTTAATTACTTGATCTCCTTGTGTACTGTGTACTTTTTGAGGATCGGATTGTACTTCTTCAACTCCAAACGATCAGGAGTGTTTTTGCGGTTCTTCGTGGTGATGTAGCGCGAAGTTCCTGGCATACCGCTGGCCTTGTGCTCTGTGCACTCCAAGATTACTTGGACGCGTGCTTCTTTAGTTTTCTTTGCCATAACGATTCCTCCTTAGCATTCGTAAATTTTAATGTACCCTTTCGCACTTGCTTGCTTGAGAGCAGCGTCAAGTCCGATTTTGTTAATTGTTCTCAGACCAGCTGCACTCACGTTCAGCATGATCCATGCATCTTGTTCTACCCAGTAGAACTTCTTGTGGAACAAGTTCACATCAAAAGTGCGCTTTGTATGGCGCTTTGAGTGCGAAACATTGCATCCTACCATGGCTTTTTTGCCGGTAATTTGACAGATTTTTGACATTTTATTTAGTATTTTAGTTTATTTCTATGTAATCCATTGGCAATATTACAGCCTCAAACCCTCTCATCCACAACCATTTACATGTATTTCTCCCCAGTACATCACTCCACTATACACGAAAAATCGTGCAAAGTTACTACTTTTTTTTGATATACACAAATATTTTTACTTTTTTTTTTACAAAAAATATTATTCATGCTATTTTTTTCATTCCTTATATCCAGAATCTAACATTCTGAAGTGCCACTTTCTTCTTCACGCGCGAGCGCACCAAAAATATATATATAAAAAAAGCAACAACAGTTTGCATATATCAAAAAAAAGTAGTACTTTTGCAGAATGTTTTGAAAATTGATTTTACTAACTAATAATGCCTTTATGAGACGATTTTTCATTCTGTTTTCTCTGGTGATTCTAAGTATATCCGCTTATGCCATAGACAAGCAAGTCTTAGCGGATAGTTTGACGGCTATTGTTCATCAGCATGCTTTTGCTGGCAAAGTAGATGTTAGCCGTATTCGCGTCAAGAATCAATATGTACATGTATATACTAATGCCACACTAAGTCACATTTCTTTAACTCCTAAAGAGGTGAGTAAAATCCGCATGATGGTTAGTAAAATGATATTGGGTAATAAACATGGGAAAGTAACTATATATAGCGGTGATTATGAATTAGGTGAACTCATTACCAGCATCTATCGCAATCGTGCTAATTCTATGCGATATACATTGAAGGATACACCTGCATGGGTTCGAAACATATCTCACCCCTACTCGACGAACCAAGGACTCAGCGGCAAGCATATTGCTTTGTGGGGTAGCCATGGCCGCTACTATCATCAAACAATGGAGACATGGTTGTGGCAACGCGCTAAATTGTGGACTACCGTAGAAGATGTCTACACATCCTCTTACACAATGCCATTTTTGGTGCCGATGTTGGAGAATGCAGGTGCAGTAGTAGTACAACCACGGGAACGAGACACGCAAGAGATAGAAGATGTCGTGGATGATACAAGGGCTGTTGTTGAAGATGGAGAAAATATGTTCACTCGAATTCAAGATGGCGGTTGGGGAGAAGATAATGATGAGATACTCCTAGAAGGTGAAAATCCTTTTGAAAAAGGCGGATATTTGGTCGCCCCAGTAAGCAATAAACAGATTTCAGAATTGCGCTATACGCCATATCCGTTACCGTACGGCGAATATGCAGTATATGTATCGTATAAAACATTACCGAATAGTACATCCGCTGCTAAATACACAGTTATGCACTGTGGGCAGAAGACTGAATATGAAGTAAACCAACAGATGGGAGGTGGCACTTGGGTATATCTTGGCACTTTCACATTCGACTCTGATGAAACCCAAAACTATGTATCCGTTACCAACGCAGGCAAAGGCAAATTTGTAGTTACATCCGATGCTGTGAAGTTTGGTGGTGGCTATGGCAATGTAGCACGCTATCCTCAACCCGACAAGATTGAAAACACACCTTCATCACAAGAATTCACACTGCAAGAAGTGGAGATAGACAGTGTACAATTATTAGCCAATCAAACATGGGCAGAGACTAGTGGTATACCTCGTTATTTAGAGGCTGCACGCTATTGGATGCAATACGCAGGTATACCTGATAGTATATACAATTTTACCGACAGTCGAAACGATTATACCGATGATTACTGCGCGCGAGGCCAATGGGTAAACTATCTAGCGGGTGGCAGCCAAGCTAATCCCGAGCAAGAAGGGCTTAAGGTACCATTACATTTGAGCCTAGCATTTCATTCTGACGCAGGTGTCAAGCGTGGTGACACCATAATTGGTACATTGATGATATACACAGACTTTGATGATGATCAAAACAAAGCATATCCTACTGGTTGCAGCCGCCAAGTAGCGCGTGACTTAGGAGACTTTATGCAAACACAAATCGTCAACGATGTACGCGCCCTCTACACTCCTCATTGGCAGCGTCGTCAACTACAAAACTCATCTTATGCAGAGGCGCGTCATCCTAAAGTACCTGGAGTATTACTGGAATTGCTCTCGCACCAGAACTATAACGACATGCGTTATGGTCTTGATCCACGCGTCAAATTTACAGTTTCTCGCGCTATCTACAAATCTATGCTTCGATTTATTCACGAGCAATATGGCTCAGACTATGTGGTACAACCGTTACCTGTACACTCTATGCAAATGAGGCGTAAGGACCAGCAATTGACAGTCAGTTGGCAGCCTACAAATGACCCGTTAGAAAAAACAGCCACACCAAATTATTACATTGTATATACTCGTCAAAATAATGGCGATTGGGATAATGGAAAGCGAGTTACCAATACCACATATAGCTTTACTGCAGAAGTAGGGGTACGCTATGACTTGCGCGTTGTAGCAGGAAACGCAGGAGGTATTAGTATGCCTAGCGAAGTGATGTCTGCATACATCGCACCAGAAGAAAAAGGACGAATTTTGGTACTAAACGCGTTTACTCGTGTAAGTGGTCCAGATTGGTTTGAAGACAGTACCTATGTTGGCATCAAACCACAAAGTCAAGGTGTAGGTTATGGTAAAGATATTTCATATATTGGAGAGCAATTTGATTTTGATTCGCGTCGTCCATGGATAACAGATGACGAATGCGGATGGGGCTCGTGCTACTGTGATCAACAAGGAGTATTGACTATGGGCAACACATTCGATTATACAGTGAAGCACGGCAAAGTGCTAGCACAAATGGGATACTCTTATATTAGTGCCAACGCATATGCAATAGACACTATATTTGGATGCGATGCAGTAGACTTGATTATGGGTAAACAGAAAACTACAGTATTGGGAACAGACACTGCATTTAAGACCTTCACACCACACATGCAAAAGATTTTAGCGAACTATCTACAAAAGGGAGGTAATCTATTGGTTTCTGGAGCATATATCGCAAGTGATATGCAAAGTTATGAAGATAAGGAATTTATTCAAAATTATTTACACTACACATATCGTTGCGACCATGCATCTCAACAAGGCAGTATCGTAGTCAATCGTCGTGTATTATCTCCTAATTATTACTTATTCCACTCTACCCCAAATGCAGAATGCATCCATACAGAGAATCCAGATTGTATTCTACCAACTAATGGTGCGCAATCAGTAGCCCGCTATGGCGATACCAAACTAAATGCAGCAGTAGCATATAACGGACAAGAGGACAATTTGGGCAAGACTCTCAGTTGGGCATTTATGCTAGAGAGCGCGCACGATTTTGACACATTGTACAAAGACTGTATAAATTGGTTGATGCAATAAGGTAACAATGGCAAATGTAAAATAGTATGAAAAAGAAAAAGAATCTTCCACTATACGAGCATATAGAAATCACAGGAATCGCAGCTGAGGGCAAGGCTATTACGCGCATTGATGACATGGTACTATTTGTACCCTACTGTGTACCAGGTGATATCGTAGATATACAAGTAACGAGAAAGAAGCACTCATTTATGGAGGGTCGTGTAGAGCGCATCGTAAAGCCATCACCAGTTCGCTGTGAGCCCGTATGCAAACACTATGGCGAATGTGGTGGATGCAAGTGGCAAATATTACCATATGAGGAGCAACTGCGTCATAAGCAACAGCAGATCGTAGATAATCTCACACGCATCGGCAAGGTAGAACTACCAGAAATCTCACCTATCTTGGGTAGCAAGCATATCTATGAATACCGTAACAAATTGGAGTTTACATGTTCGGATCGCAAGTGGCTGAGTTGGGATGTTATTCGTGCAGCAGGTGGCATGGAGAATGTGGACAATAGCTATGGCCTTGGCTTCCATATTCCAAACTGCTTTGATAAGGTACTGGATATCACCGAATGTCACCTCATGCCTGAGATTAACAACCGCATACGCAACAGCATACGCGAATACGCACGATCATTGGGTATCACCTTTTATAATGAACACGCGCACGAAGGACAGTTGCGCACACTTATCCTCCGCTCCAACCACAAGGGCGAAGTAATGCTCATTGTCGTTTGGGCGGACGAACCCGATATGCGCGTGATGGAGTATATCCGCGACTCTTTCCCCGAGATTATCAGTTTGCTATATGTTGTGAATCGTAAATTCAACGATACCATAAGCGACCAAGAAGTGCTGGTATTTGCAGGACAAGATCATATTATGGAGGAAATGGAGGGCTTGCTATTCAAGGTTGGACCGAAATCTTTCTACCAAACCAACACGGAACAAGCATATGAACTATATAAAGTAGCTCGTGAGTATGCCGGATTGACGGGCAAGGAATTAGTTTTTGACCTTTATACAGGTACGGGTACAATTGCCAATTTCATAGCTCATCAAGCTCGACAAGTGATTGGTATAGAATATGTGCCAGAAGCGATTGAAGATGCAAAAGTGAATACGCGTATTAATAATCTAGACAACACACTCTTCTTCGCTGGAGATATGAAAGACATTCTCAACGAAGATTTTATTGCGCAATATGGTCATCCAGATGTGATTATTACAGACCCTCCACGAGCGGGAATGCATGAGGATGTGATCAACACAATCTTGTTTGCAGAACCACAACGCATTGTATATGTAAGTTGCAATCCAGCGACACAAGCACGCGACTTAAATATGCTAGATACCAAGTACCGTGTCACAAAAGTGCAACCCGTAGATATGTTTCCCCATACACACCATGTTGAGAATGTGGTGCTACTGGAAAAGCGATAGTACAACGAAATTATCTCAAGCGATCAGCTGCACGTACCAGTGCTTCGTCTTTCAAGATACGACGCGTAGCCATCAGAGTCAGTACAATATTCACAAGCGGAATAGCAGCCCATACACTCAGGTACCACTTCGCGCCTGCTAGAGTATTGTCGCCCAATGGCTCATAACCTTTTACAATATACGCTATATACAATGCCAATATAGCGTAATATCCTATACACAACACTACATTGACAATATTCAATCGAGATTGCAGCAAACGATGCTTATAGAGGAATATATTGACAAATGCCAAAGCTGGTATAACCACTGTTATTACTGCTAATGCCCACTTATCAAAAGGCATTAATGAGATATAGTCCGTGGCTTCGGGTAAAAGAAATTGCACGGGAGAAAAGAAGCACAACAATGCGCCCAAAATAACTACAAGCAGTAGATACAAAGTTTGAATGCGTTGAATCATAAATTCTATTGTGTAATATTATTTAGTAATGTCAATAAGTTGGCATAAGTCATTGACTAATTGATATTTCTCGCCAGTTACAGGACAAGTAGCATTGCCATTTTTATCAAACTTTAGTTTCTCTCCGTGGCGACTTACCCACCCTATCCTGCGCGCAGGATTACCTACCATCAGCGCATATGCAGGAACGTCCTTTGTTACCACCGAACCTGCACCGATAAGACAATATTCACCCAACGTGTTACCACATACGATAGTTGCATTAGCACCCACTGAAGCACCACGACGAATAAAAGTATCCTTATACTCATTCTTGCGAGATACTGCCGAACGAGGGTTAATCACATTAGTAAATACCATACTAGGACCTAGGAACACATCATCACCACAGCGCACCCCCGTATAGATAGACACATTGTTTTGCACCTTACAATTGCGGCCTAATACGACCCCTGGAGATACCACAACATTTTGCCCGATATTGCAATTTTCACCTATCTGGCAACTTGACATCACATGGGAAAAATGCCAAATCTTAGTACCTGCACCTATGCTACATCCCTCATCTACATACGAGGATTCATGAACAAACACCCCATCCATATCAAAAAAATGCTTTAAAGATATCATTACCATTCGCATAAATCATCAGCGCAAGCAGCAGCCAAAATCCAATCGTGTTAGCGATTTCCAAAAACTTATCACTTGGCTTGCGTCGCGTAATAATTTCCCATAGTAGAAATAGTATATAGCCGCCATCTAACGCGGGTATAGGCAAAAAGTTCATAAATGCTAGTATCAAACTAATAATCGCAGTTATTCGCCAGAAAGAATACCAATTCCATGTTTCTGGGAACATATTACTAATCGCTCCAAAACCACCCACCGATTGCGCTCCTTCTTTGGTAAATATCACACGAAACTGCTTCACATATGACATCAAGAAATCCCATCCGTATTCTATTCCCGCAGGGATAGCTTGCAACAAAGTATAATCCTCGTGATGTATCTCAAAGAACGAAAATGGATGCCTTGCCAAAACACCTATCTTTGCTTGGTCTCCAATAAATAAACGGGCTTGCAGCGGCTCTCCTGCACGATAGAAATCCACCGTCACACTATCGCATGGGTGTTTCGCTAGTTCATTTGTAATTTCTACATAACACAATCCATCCAACCCATTCACACCCACGATACTATCACCTTTCTGCATCGCAGCATACGATGCCGCACCTCCAGGCACAACGGAATCTATTACAAATGGCGTGTAGTAATATATCAAATTATATTTAGTCTTCTGATACGACTTATCCGCACGAGCTTTCTCGCGTTCCTGAGCGTCATGTTCGTTCATTATCGCCATACAGCGTTTGCTCAAATCTTCTGACATCGTCAATGCTACAGTGTCCTTATCGCGCACTACCACAACATCACGCTGACCTTCAATTACTACATATTGTACTACATCACCTATCTCTTGAGGAACGACACCATTGATAGTCAATATTTTATCCCCTTGTTCAAAGCCTTCTTCCAATAATACTGGAGAATAGTACAATCCACTTGTCACATGGCTAAGCGGCAATGTGCTCTTACCCCAACAGAAGAATATCATACCAAAGATCAATAGGGCTGCTATAAAGTTTACAAAGATACCACCAATAATGATACACAAGCGTTGCCATACGTTCTTCGCACGGAACTCCCATGGTTGTGGTTCTGAAGCCAAGTCTGTAGCATCCTTTGTTTCATCCACCATACCTGCGATAGCACAATAACCACCAAAAGGCACCCAACCGATACCCCATTCCGTATTGTCGGGATACCTACGCCAATCATCTTCTGGCAAAGCACGCAACTCATCATCAGTCATCGGACGATAAATCGGATTGCCTTTTTCATCCTTCTTCTCATTACCAACCGCATCTAGCACAGGAGCAATAGGAGCGTCCACATTAGGTGCAAAAAATTTTACTTGCCACTTACCATTAATCTTCTTTGCCCGAACTAACGAAAATTTTGGATTAAAAAACATATAAAATTTCTCTACACGCACTTTAAAAAGTCGCGCAAAGAAAAAGTGACCCAACTCGTGAATTACCACGAGAAGACTAAGAGCTAATATCAGTTGTATCCACTGCATATTTTAATAAAGTTACAAAGTTCTATAAAATTTTAATAATTTCAACGTTTCAGTATTTCCAATGCTATTCTCCTAACTTCTGCATCCGTCTGCACATAATCTTCGTAGGTTGGATTAGCAATATATGATGCTCTATCCATCGCCTTCGCAATCACATCCGACATCTGCAAGAAACCGCATTTCCCGTCCCTAAATGCTTGATTCACAACCTCATTAGCTGCATTAAGCACACACGGAATATTGCCACCTTTCTCTATGGCTTCATACGCCAATCTAAGATTAGGAAAACGCTCCATATCTGGCGCTTCAAAGCTCAAATTATTTGTCGCAAACAAATCCAAACGAGGAACATCACTCTGCCAACGCTCCGGATAAGTAAGTGCATACTGTATTGGAATACGCATATCTGGTGTACCCAACTGAGCCTTCACACTGCCATCCACAAACTGTACGGCCGAGTGCACCACCGACTGAGGATGCACCAACACCTGTATCTTCTCCACTGGCATATCAAACAACCAGCGTGCCTCAATCACTTCAAACCCTTTATTCATCATACTTGCCGAATCAATCGTAATCTTCGCACCCATATCCCAATTAGGATGCTGCAATGCTTGAGCGGCAGTAACACGCAACATCTGGTCGTGTGTAAAGGTACGGAACGGTCCTCCACTAGCCGTCAATAGCAACTTCTCCACTCTATTCCTATCTTCTCCCACTAAGCACTGATAAATAGCCGAATGTTCACTATCCACAGGCAAGATTGGGACTTTGTATCGCTGTGCTAGACGACAAATGATTTCTCCCGCTACCACCAATGTCTCCTTATTGGCTAGCGCTATCATCTTCTTAGCGCGTATAGCTTGCATGGTAGGTTGCAACCCCGCATATCCCACCATAGCTGCAACTACCACATCAATAGCTGGCAAAGTAACCATCTCTGATATGGAATTCTTACCTGCCATCACCTTAATAGGTAAATCACTCAACGCATCACGCAAACGCACGTAGCACGACTCATCGGCAATACACACAACGGCGGGATTAAACTCCAGCGCTTGCTGAATCAACAACTCCACGTTACGATGGGCAGAGAGTGCATACACCGAAAACTCACTCGGATATTGTCGCACTACATCCAACGTCTGAGTGCCAATACTACCTGTACTACCTAATATAGCGATTTGTTTCATCTATCAAAAATTATTTCCCTATAGATCTTTGGTTTTTATCCTATTCTTATTTCGCCTTCTAACTTCTCTATCTTGCGAGGTCGCACAATGAATTCCATCTTGCTTCATACGCTTATTTTCAGATATATGCTGACTACTAAACCTGCCATTTTTCTTAATTAAAACACGAACTGAAAGCAACAACATCGCCACAGCCAAGACCCCTATTACAATCAATATTTCCTTCATATGCCGCACACATTTCTTTTGCGCTGCAAAGTTACCACTTTTTTCTTGAATTACCAAATATTTTATACTTTTTTCCCTTTTCTCTCCCGCCTTTACACCTTACACTATACACCTTAGACCTACACTTTACGCTTTAACTCCTTTATCCCGAAGATAGTTCATACATAATCAGCGAATATTTCAAATAGATTCAATCTATTTTACCAGAATGCATATGGTTGTGTGAGCTTGCTCAAAAACAATCATATGCGTTCAGGTAACAAAAAGTTTACTTTGTGAAAGATGAGCAATTATGTATGTACCGCGTATCAAGGCAGTATCTTTGAGGTGGGCGAGCGTAGCGAGGTCGGTGCCCTCAAAGATACCCCTTCTCTCAGCGAATATTTCAAATAGATTTACCTATTTTTTACTAGGATGCATATTTGTGTGTGTGAACTTGCCCAAAAACAATCATATGCGTTCGGGAAATAAAAGCACTTAGCTTGTTAAACATTTTTTAACACACTCTACTTCCACATTTCCACACTTCCACATCATTTTATGAGCGAAATTCTGCTTCACACTACCGAAACATCCAAATCATACTTTACGAAAAATGGCAAAAATTTAAGGGGAAGGGGGGGCAATAGGGGATAGGGTTATAATATTATAATAATATATAATTTTAATTATATATTATTTATATTATATAGGTGCAAACTGAAAATAGTAGACATACCATTCGACTCTTTTTTTAATGTGGAAGTGTGGAAGTGTGAAAGTAGCACAAGCAATATACAATTTACTAAAATTTATTAAAATTCACTACATCTATAATTCGAAAAACACATAATGAGCAGGGGTATCATTCACAAAAACACACATTTTCTTGCATATGTCAAAAAAAATTACTACCTTTGCGCGATTTTTTTAAGAAACACCGTCACCTATAGGTGAAGAATTGATCTAGTTCGTAACTAAACTAAATAAATTTTATATGGCAACACAACAACAAAATGGAGGTACATTGTACAACGCATTGACCTCAGGAAGTAAAATCATTGGTACCGTCATCACGGATAGTGACATGCGCGTAGATGGCACGATTGAAGGTGATGTGCGCTGTAGCGGAAAACTTGTTATTGGAGAGCACGGCGCAGTTAAAGGCACTGTAGAGTGTCAAAACGCTGAAATCATGGGCAAATTAGAAGGAAAAATCGATGTGCAACATACATTGGCACTGCGCGCTACTAGTGCACTTAATGGTGATATCTGCACAGGTACATTGATGATTGAACCAAACGCCACATTCAACGGCACTTGCAAAATGGGAGCAAAAAAACAAGACCAAGTAGCAAAGACAAAATAGTTAAAAACGCAACATAGTTATCATAGCTCAAAGAATAAAGGTTACAAATCATGAAAATCAAGCCATTTCGCGGCATTCGCCCACCAAAAGCCCTAGCCAAACAAGTGAGCAGTCGTCCATACGATGTACTTAGTTCGGAGGAAGCACGCACAGAAGCTGCAGGCAATGAGATGTCGCTATATCACATCATTAAGCCCGAAATCAATTTCGAAATCGGGACAAACGAACACGACGAGCGTGTGTACAAGGCTGCTCGCGAGCAGTTTGATTTATTTCGTAAAAAAGGCTGGCTCGTACAGGATCAAGAAGAGCAGTACTATGTATACGCTCAAACTATGGAGGGGCGTACACAATATGGTCTAGTAGTGGCGGCATGGGTAGAAGACTATATGGAAGGCCGTATCAAGAAACATGAATTGACTCGCCGCGACAAAGAAGAGGACCGTATGAAACATGTGCGTGTCAACAATGCCAACATAGAGCCAGTATTCTTCGCATACCCACACCATGAGGAATTAGACACCATTATTGCTCGCATAGCAAATGGAGAACCAGAATATGACTTCGTATCCGACTTGGATGGATTTGGTCACACTTTTTGGGTTATAAGCGACAAGCAAGACATCACTCGCATCACAGAAATCGTAGCAGAAATGCCCGCAATGTATATTGCTGATGGACACCACCGTAGCGCTGCTGCTGCTCTAGTTGGCAATGAAAAAAAACTACAGAACCCTAACCACAAAGGGGATGAGGAATACAACTATTTTTTAGCCGTATGTTTCCCTGATGACCAACTGCATATCATGGACTACAACCGAGTTGTAAAGGATTTGAATGGTATGTCAGAAGAGGAGTTTTTGAACGCACTACACGAAGATTTTGAAGTAACAGATATGGGTACAGAAATTTACCACCCAGAAGCATTGCACATTTTCTCGTTGTATGTAGCAAAACATTGGTATAAACTAACAGCTAAACAAGGTCGCTACGACGATAATGACCCTATCGGTGTATTGGATGTGACTATCTCATCAAATCTGATTTTGGACAAACTACTTGGTATCAAAGATTTGCGTTCGGATAAACGCATTGATTTCGTAGGTGGTATCCGTGGGTTGGGCGAACTAAAAAATCGCGTTGATAGCGGTGAAATGAAAATGGCATTGGCCTTGTATCCTGTAACGATGAAACAACTGATTGATATTGCCGACACTGGTAATATCATGCCACCAAAAACAACATGGTTTGAACCCAAACTGCGCTCCGGATTAGTTATCCACGAATTGAAGTAAAATCGAAAAAATCATTAAATAACAAAAAACAATCATACAAATTAACATGAACAAGATTCAAATTTTAGTAAATGTAGTATTAGTAGCCGCAGTGGCTGCATTGTTTGCAATAGTGTTGGTCAACAATAAGAGCAGTGAGACCCCTGCCGTGGTAGCAGAAAATTCTGAGACAATGCCTATCGCCTACCTGAATGTTGATAGTTTGCTAGTAAATTATACTTTTGCACAAGAAGCAAACGAAAAACTGATGAAGAAGCAAGAAGATGCGCGCCTAAAGATGAACACTAAATTGCGTACATTCCAAAACGAAGTTGCTGACTTTCAACGCAAATTGGAGAATAATGCATTCTTGAGTCGTGAACGCGCTGAAAAAGAACAACAACGATTGGCAAAGAAAGAGCAAGAGTTGCAAGAACTAGAGGCAAAATTGACACAAGATATCATGCTTGAGAACCAAAAGTTGAATATGCAGTTGGCTGACTCGTTAAATACATTCTTAAAGATTTTCAACGCAGATGGTCGTTACCATGTAATTTTGAGCAATAGCGCAAAAGACAATGTACTGATGGCCTCCGAACAATATGATATAACCTCTGAAGTTATAGAGGGAATGAACGCTAGATATAAGAAGTGATAGCCAACTGTTGATTATTGAAGTGTGAAATTGCTCTATCGTCCATATTGGCGGTATCTAATAGCAGATGCAAGCGCGTTATTAGTGAGTGTACTGATTGTGTTGGCATGGTTCCCATTGTCCACTGAGGTTCCTTTTCAGAAATACAGCGTATTTGTACTGATATTTTCTAGCATGTGGCTCCTTTGGAGTTACATATGCCATCGTTATGTACCTGTCAAGTATATGAAGATGGGGCAAGATATCATTCGATTGATAGTTGCATCCGTCATATTATTCGGCTGCATGTGCGGCTATATGGCACTGATGGAGGGAAAGAACTTCTCTATTTGGGTACTGCTCACACTATGGCTAGCAATGCTTGGTGTATCCATTGTGTTCCTTGTATTTAAGCACGCATATCGCTATGCGTTAGATGCAGACGAACAACCGATAGAAGCACCCAAGCGTCAACCACAAGGAGTTCTTAAAGAAGCAGAAAACATCTCGGATTCCGACAAACAAGCACTCAGGGAAAGCATCTTGGAGTTTGCACCTGAGAAAGTGCTGCGCTATATAGAAAAAAACATTGATCTCTACAGCACAAATACTTTTACCCTACGCTCCACCGACTTATACAACATTAAGAAACTATCTAATTATCGTTTTGACGCAATTGTAAACTTTATGCCGCTAAATCAAATTCGTGGTGTAAACAAGTTATTTACAACCGTGAACGATAAGTTGCCAGATAATGGTATATGGATTTGCTGCTACGAACCTCAATCGGTCACCAAGCGTAACATTCTAAATCGTTTTCCTGTCATAATAGGTTGGTTGTACTACATCGCATTCTTTTGCTACAAGCGCGTGCTACCTAAGATGTTTATGACATCACGATTGTATTTTGACATCACAGAGGGGAAGAATCGTGTGCTGAGTAAGGCCGAAGTTTTGGGACGCTTATGTTATTGTGGATTTGAAATTATTGACGAGCGCAAAAAAGGAGATTTAAACTATGTGGTTGCCCGTCGTAAATTCCGTCCAGAGATTACAGTAAGGCGTCTATATGGCATACTAGTCAAACTGAATCGTGTGGGTAAGAATGGCAAATTATTCAAGGTATATAAGTTCCGTACAATGCACCCATATAGTGAGTTCTTGCAGTCATATATCTATGAACGATATTCACTACAGGAAGGAGGAAAGTTCAATCACGACATTCGAGTGACTACATTAGGACGATGGATGCGTAAATATTGGATTGATGAATTACCAATGCTACTAAACCTAATCAAAGGTAATATGAAATTGGTAGGGGTTCGCCCTATCTCGCAACATTATTATTCACTGTACAGTAAGCAACTACAGGAGCAACGCACACGGCATAAACCTGGCTTACTACCTCCATTCTATGCAGATATGCCAAAGACATTGGATGAGATACAAGAGTCTGAAATTAGATACCTAACCATGTGTGAGCAGAAAGGTACTTTGGTTACAGATTTTGTGTATTTTTGGAAGATTATTTATACTATCGTTTTTAAGCGAGCAAGGAGTAATTAGGTGATGTGATATCGGGATACGAGACTCGGGAGTTCATTGTTGGAATCGGGAGTCGCAAATAGAGGGTCTGATAAAAAAATGAAAAGAACATTAATCATATTAATTGCAATGGGATATGGGCTATTAGTTATAGCTCAAAATATACCCGTACCATTGACGCAAGTGAAGTTGTACGACTTCTTAGACGAATTGCTCACGGATGGTGTGGTAGTACATCAGACGGCTGTGCGCCCATATAGTCGCCAACAAGTTGCTAAGATGTTGATGGCGGCACAAACAGCAGATTCGTTACTGAATGTAAGGCAGAAGAAGGATTTAGCGTTTTACCTCAATGAGTTTGCCCTTGAGCGTGATACGATGGTGAGCAATTATGTGCAATATACTGACCACAGTACCTATAACTTGTCTTTGGCTGATCCGCAGTTTAGTTATCGTAGCAAGAACTCAATGTTCAAAATGCGTTTGCGTCCTATCTTGGGAGCAGACGTTACTGCTAGTAAAAAAGGTGTGCTATTGCAACGTTGGTGGGGTGCAGAGTTGCAGATGGATATAGCCAACCATGTAAGCATATGGGGTAGTCTGCGTGATAATTCGTGGAGTGGTAATTGGTTGAGCAAAAAATACTATCCCGATGATAATGACCGTATGTATGGTGCTCGTATTCATTACGGAGCATCACGCATACAACCCGCGCTAACGCCAATGACGGGCGTACAATACAAAGAAGCGAACTATGGAGGTGACTTCTCCGATTCAAAAGGTGGAATCAGTTTATATTCATGGTGGGGAAATATAGCTGTGCAACGAGAGAACATCCGTTGGGGAGATGCATATCACGCATCCAACATCTTGTCAGGCAGAGCGCCTGCCGTACCAATGATAAGCTTGCAACTAACACCATGTAAATGGTTTCAATTTGATTATTTCCACGCATGGCTAGTTTCAAACATCATGGATTCCACTTATTATTATTTGGAAAACACAACCAAAGGTGATGTACAGGTAAAAAATTATCGCCCTATGAATAAGTTTATGGCAGCAAATATGTTTACCTTCACCCCTATCAAGCATTTGTCTTTTTCCGTCGGAAATTCCATCATTTACGCCGAGCAAACTATTCAAGCAGCCTATTTGATACCTATCGCGTTTTATAAGTCACTAGATCACTTACTGACCAAAGGATTGATTACCCAAAATCAAAATTCACAAGCATTTGCGTCGCTATCCGTTCGACCAGTGAAGCACCTACAACTATACGGCTCATTCTATTTGGACGAATTCTCTATAAAGCGCCTCAAACCATCCAACCAAGAGAACAACCCCATCTCATATTTGGTAGGATTTAATTGGAGTGGATGGCCAATCAAGGGACTGAGTTTAAAAGGCGAGTTTATGCGCTCATATATAGCATGTTATACCCACTCAATAGATGCACTAACTTGGCAGAGCAATTCCTTTGATATGGGACACTACATGGGTGATAATGCACAGTCAATTTATGCAGAATTAGCATATCGTCCAACACGAGGTATGCTCATCAAGATGAGTTATACGCATGATACCAAATACAATTCGTATGCCTATCTACGCAGGTATAGAACTGCAACCGAAGATATTCGCGATGGCGGTATTAGCGAAACGCTCGCACAAAAACCTTTTGACCATGCAATCTTTCGCAACGAAGTGGTGCGTTTGGATGGCATCTACGAGGTACACCCAAATATGTATCTAACATTGGCTTTGGAATATAATAATGCCCGCGGGTTTAACAATCAAAAGACCAATGCTATTAAGAGTGAAGACATCGGGGATGCACAATACTATTTAGATAAATATATGCCGTTGTACTACCAAGGAAAAAACCTTACCGTATCAGCAGCTTTTAGTTTCGGATTTTAATTCATACTTCAAAGGTGAAATGTAGCGTGGTCATATTGAATTGGAATGGGTCAAATACTCTGCAGCAGTTTTTGCCATCAGTATTGCAGCATACGCAACGCCAAGATGTGGAGATTGTTGTAGCAGATAATGGTTCAACGGATGACTCATTAGATTACCTACATACGCAACCCGTACGAGTGATTGCATTAGCTGACAACTATGGCTTTGCGGGCGGATACAACCGTGCTATAGAACAAATAAATGCCGAATATACTGTCCTACTCAATTCAGACGTGGAGGTCACGCCCAAATGGCTCGACCATATGCTTGATTATATGGACGCTCATGCTGAAGTGATAGCTGCTCAACCTAAAGTACTATCTTGGCATTCCAAACAGCAGTTTGATAGAGGGGAAACTGCGGCTATTCGTTTTGAGCATGCAGGTGCTGCAGGAGGAATGATGGATATATTAGGATACCCATATTGCAAAGGGCGACTAATGACACATATAGAAAAAGACTACGGGCAATATGATGAACCTACACCTATCTTCTGGGCAACAGGCGCATGTCTACTTATACGCACTGAGGCGTATCGGAAGATGGGAGGTCTGGATGCAAACTTCTTCGCACATCAAGAGGAGATTGACCTCTGTTGGAGGTTACAGAATCAATATCCGATGTCTGTATACAGTCTTCCTTTCTCGACTGTATATCATGTAGGCGGAGCAACTTTGGGGTATGAAAATCCTAAAAAGACTTTCCTCAACTTCCGCAACAACTTATTAATGTTGCGCAAAAACTTACCATTGAAACGTCTTTGGTGGGTATTGGTGGTACGATTTTTTATGGATTATATGGCAGCATTGCAAATGCTCGTGACCAAACAATTGCCTAATGCAAAGATGGTTGTGAAAGCACGCTACGCTTACCACAAAATGAAAAATCAATATCCTAAAAGCAATGCCGACATCAGCCCTTTGCTTGCAAAAAGAAGCATAGTATGGGATTTTTATATAATGAGAAAACGAAAATAAAACAAAATAATTATGGAATTCAAGTATGCACCCATGTTTCAGTTGGGTAAAGATGAAACAGAGTATTATCTGCTGACCAAAGACCATGTATCGGTTGGCGAGTTTGAAGGCAAACCTATCCTCAAGATTGAGGCTGAAGGATTGACAAAAATGGCTAATGCAGCCTTCTCGGACGTGAGTTTTATGCTGCGTCGTAGTCACAATGAGCAAGTAGCAAAGATACTGCGCGACCCAGAGGCAAGCGATAATGATAAGTATGTAGCATTGACCTTCTTGCGCAATGCAGAAGTGTCATGCAAAGGTCAGTTGCCACTCTGTCAAGACACTGGTACCGCTATTATCCACGGCGAGAAAGGTCAGCAAGTATGGACTGGCTATTGCGACGAAGAGGCACTTTCCAAGGGTGTGTATCTGACCTATACAGAGCGTAATCTCCGCTACTCGCAAAACGCTCCGTTGAATATGTATGATGAGGTGAATACCAAGTGCAATCTGCCTGCGCAAATCGACCTCGAGGCTACAGAAGGTATGGAATACCATTTCCTTTGCGTAACCAAAGGTGGTGGTTCTGCCAACAAGACCTACCTCTATCAAGAGACCAAAGCGCGTATCCAAAATCCAGGCACATTGATTCCATTCCTCGTAGAGAAAATGAAGAGTTTGGGTACTGCAGCATGTCCACCATACCATATCGCGTTTGTGATTGGTGGTACGAGTGCGGAGAAGAACTTGCTGACTGTGAAGTTGGCCTCTACTCACTACTACGACACCTTGCCAACTACGGGCGATGAGACAGGTCGTGCGTTCCGCGACATAGAGTTGGAGGAACAACTGCTGAAAGAAGCATACAAGATTGGACTGGGTGCACAGTTCGGTGGCAAATACATGGCACACGATATCCGTGTGATTCGTTTGCCTCGTCACGGCGCAAGTTGCCCAATCGGCTTGGGCGTAAGTTGCTCGGCTGACCGCAATATCAAGTGTAAGATCAACAAAGACGGTATTTGGATTGAGAAGATGGATAACAACCCTGCTTCGCTCATTCCAGAAGAACTGCGTAATGCTGGCGAAGGCGATGCTGTACGCATTGACCTAAATCAACCAATGGCGGATGTGTGCAAGATTTTGACTCAATATCCAATCGGTACACGTCTGAGTTTGAATGGTACGATTATTGTAGGTCGTGATATAGCACATGCTAAGATTAAAGCCCGTCTGGATGCAGGCGAGGGTATGCCAGAGTATCTGAAGAACCATCCTATCTACTACGCAGGTCCTGCCAAAACACCAGCAGGTATGCCTTGCGGTTCGATGGGCCCAACTACAGCAGGTCGTATGGATCCATATGTGGATGAGTTCCAAGACAATGGCGGAAGTCTAATCATGTTGGCAAAGGGTAATCGCTCAATTGATGTGACCAACGCTTGCCAAAAGCATGGTGGCTTCTATCTCGGCTCGATTGGTGGTCCTGCTGCTATCCTCGCACAAGAGAATATCAAGTCGATTGAGTGCGTAGAATATCCAGAATTGGGTATGGAAGCCATTTGGAAAATCGAAGTGGAGAACTTCCCAGCATTCATCCTCGTGGATGACAAGGGCAATGACTTCTTCAAGCAATTAAAACCATGCGAGGGTTGCACAATTATTAAGTAATTTTTCTAGCTAATCTAGCATATCTAGAATGTCTAGACTTATTCATCCTATGGACGAAACAAAGAAAACATCTCTTTGGCAACGCCTACGAGAAAGGTATCGTATCAGCGTGCTGAATGAAGATACATTGGCAGAGAAATGGTATCTCCACCTTAGCGGGTGGGGAGCCATTGTGATTGTAGGGCTAATGTTTGCTATTACATTGGGATTATTCTCCCTAGTAATATTATATACTCCTATTCGCAATTATTTGCCTGGATACTCCGAAAATATTCGTCAGCAATTGGTGGAAGAATCCACACGCCTAGATTCACTAGGCACTACACTTGAGATGCAACGCCAATATTTGGACATTATCAAACAAGTGATGGCTGGTGAAGTACATTCTGACACCGTGCAAAGTCTTGACTCGATGCAAATCATCATGCGCGAACAACTACTCGAAGCTAAAAAGCAAGCCACAGAAGAGTTTATTGCGCAGTATGAGGAAAAGGAGAAGAACAATATGCAATTGTTTGCTAACAACACCAATCAAGGCATCCCTATCACAGTCTTTTTTGTGCCAATACATGGTGCTATTACCCAGCAATTCTCTGTACAGGAGAAGCATTACGGTATTCTTATCAATTCTACAGATAATGAGAATGTAGCATCTGTCTTGAATGGCGTGGTAATCTATGTCAATAGCGAAATTAACAATGTGCATACAATGATAATCAAACATACCGACTATTTGTCTATTTATCGAGGACTTAAGAAGCCATTGAAGCAGATAGGCGACAGAGTACAAGCAGGAGAATGCATCGGAATTGCTGGAGAAGGACAATTAGGTTTTGAGTTGTGGAAAAATGACCTAGCAGTAGATCCTGAAAAACTGATTGCATTTTAGATGATAATAGGGTAAAATCGTATGCGGTATAAGAATATTCTATACATAATAATTGCTTGCTGCCTCATGGTAGGATTCAGTTCGTGTAGCGTATCTGCTCGCATTAAGCGAGCTGACAAACGCTACAACATCGGAGAATATTATCAAGCTTCCGAGATGTACAGACAAGTCTATCGACAAATCAACAGCAAGGACAAGAGTATGCGCGCGCATGTTGCGTTTCAGCAAGGAGAATGTTATCGTATTCTCAACAATGGAAAAGCAGTTAACGCATATAAGAATGCTATTCGCAATAACTATCCCGATTCCATCGTGTTTCTACACTATGCACAAGTATTGCAGTTTCAAGGCAAATACAAAGAAGCAGCAGCGCAATACGCTATCTACCTGCAAGCACATCCTACTGACTATATAGCCACTGCTGGTAAATATGCTTGTAGTCAAGCCGACACATGGAAGAAACAGCCTTCACGCTATAAGATTGCTCCTGCTAAAGAGTTCAACGCGAAGCGATCGTCTAACTTCTCTCCAACGTTCATTGGAGAAGACGGAGATGCACTCATATTCACCTCCAACCGACAAGAGCAAAAATCCAACACCAAGAAGAAGGTGCGCACATCCTCCGTCACAGGTATGCCATCCTTCAATCTCTACTCTGCCAGAAAAAATGCTGCTGGTAAATGGGAGGAGATTGAACTATGCGAAGGACTCTATGCCGAAACGGAAGCAGAGGACGGAGAGGGTACTCAAAAACAAACATCCACAGCCGAACTAGGAGTAGCGTCACTTTCGGCTGACGGACGAACAATGTACTTCACTTACTCCAAACCTATTAACGGACAAGATCTCGGTGCTAAAATATACATTTCACAGCGTGCTAGCGGAGAATGGGGAGAAGCACAAGAACTCAAACTCTTCAAAGATAGTAGTATCACAGTAGGACATCCTAGCATCAATGCTAGCGGTGATACTTTGTATTTCGTCAGTGATGCACCAGGTGGTTATGGCGGAAAAGACATCTATATGGCTATCTCTAGTGGAGAGGGGTGGGACGATATTCGCAACCTTGGTCCGGAAGTCAACACTAGCGAAGATGAACTCTTCCCATGTATTCGTCAAGACGGTCGCTTGTATTTTTCCTCAAAAGGACATCCTGGCTATGGAGGCCTTGATTTATTCTATGCTACTGCAAAAGATACCATATGGGAGATCTTCAATATGGGTGCACCATTCAACTCCAATGCCGATGACTTTGGTATCACTTTCGTTGGAAATACCGAAAATGGATTCTTCTCATCCAATAGAGGACAAAAGAAGGGGTATGACTTGATATATTCATTCGTTTTACCACAATTGGAATTCATCGTAGAAGGTACTGTAACAGACAATAATGGCGAACACTTGTCAGAAGCCACATTGCGACTAGTAGGTAACGACGGCACAAATGTAAAAACGCAAATTCGACGAGATGGTACATATCGCCTCAAACTAAACAAAAACACACGATATGCCATGTTGGTCAACGCACGAGGATTTCTCAATGAAAAACAAACTTTTACCACAGAGAACCTCTCCGACAGTTATACATACCAACATAATTTCATTCTATCGCCAATCTCTAAACCGGTGAAGATGAATAATATATTCTTCAAGTTTGGTAGTTGGGAACTCACTCCCGATTCCGAACAAGGACTCAATGCGCTTGTCAAACTACTCAACGACAATCCAAATATCACCATCGAATTAGCTGCGCATACCGACCTCGTAGGCAATAATGCCGACAACCAGCAATTGTCGCTTCGCCGTGCACAATCGGTAGTAGATTACCTCATCAAGCATGGCATCGAGCAAGAGCGATTGACCCCTGTAGGATATGGCGAAGAGAAACCCGTAGTGGTAGACGAAGTGCTACACAAGCAATATCCATTCTTGCCCAAAGAGCAGGCGTTAGACGAAGCCTTCATTACTACCCTACCTGCTGACAAACAAGAAATATGCAACTCGCTCAACCGTCGTACCGAGTTCCGCGTACTCAAAACAACATATAATTTGTATTAACTCATCACTCATAGTTCATAACTAACAATGAAACAATATCTTGATTTATGCGAGCGCGTACTCCGCGAGGGTACCGAGAAACATGACCGCACAGGCACAGGCACTATCTCTGTTTTTGGACATCAAATGCGATTCAATCTCGAGGAGGGATTTCCACTACTCACGACCAAAAAACTCCACCTCAAGTCTATCATCTACGAACTGCTGTGGTTCCTGAAAGGTGATACCAACGTCAAGTACCTACAAGAGCATGGCGTACGTATCTGGAATGAGTGGGCAGATGAGAATGGCGAATTAGGACCTGTCTATGGTCATCAATGGCGTTCATGGCCAGATTACCAAGGCGGACACATTGACCAGATTGCCCAGTTGGTAGAGCAAATTAAGAATAATCCTGACTCACGCCGCCATATCGTCAGTGCATGGAACGTGGCTGAGGTCAACAATATGGCTTTGCCTCCTTGCCATACGCTATTCCAATTCTATGTAGCCGATGGTCGTCTCTCCCTGCAACTTTACCAACGCTCGGCGGACATCTTCCTCGGTGTGCCATTCAATATCGCATCCTACGCGCTGCTCTTGCAGATGATGGCACAAGTCACAGGACTTAAGGCTGGCGATTTCGTACACACCTTTGGTGATGCGCATATCTATCTCAATCACATTGAGCAAGTGAAACTGCAACTCACTCGCGACACGCGCGCGCTACCGAAGATGCTTATCAACCCTGATGTGAAAAACATCTTCGACTTCAAGTTTGAAGACTTCACCCTTGTGGACTACGACCCACACCCACATATCCCTGGAGTCGTAGCCGTATAATCAACCACTAACCACTAAAACCCAAGAATATGTTAAATCTCATCGTAGCAATCGCTGAAAACAACGCTATCGGCAAAGCAGGCGACCTGCTCTGCCACTTGCCAAGTGACCTCAAATACTTCAAAGAGAAAACCCAAGGATGCACCGTTATCATGGGCGAACGTACTTTCTTCTCGCTACCCAAGCACCCACTGCCCAATCGACGCAATATCGTGCTTTCCGACCGCGAGGATTTTACATTTGAGAACACCGAAGTAGTACATTCCATCCCAGAAGCACAAGCGGCCGTGGCTGCCGATGAAGAGGCTTTCATCATTGGTGGCGGTATGGTCTATCGCCAATTCTTGCCGTTGGTAGATAAGCTGTATATCACCCATATCCACCATTCTTGGGAAGATGCCGACACGTTCTTCCCCGAGATTGATCCTGCTATCTGGCAATGCGTCAGCAAAGACCGCCACGAAGCAGATGAGAAAAACCCTTATCCATACACTTTTGCTATTTATACAAAAAAATAAACATGCGCAAACTTATCATAATGGCTACACTTGCCCTACTTGCTGCCTCTTGTCAAACCAAAGAGGACGCTACCAAAGCACCTATCACCAAACCCGAAATCACCATTGAAGGCGGACGCCTAACACCTGAAGCATTGTGGGCGATGGGACGTATCAATAGTGTTCACCCTGATGAGCAATCAGGGCGGATAGCATATACAGTGAGCTACTATAGCGTAGAGGAAAACCGCTCTACTTCGTGGATTCGCGTCGCGCAAGAAGAAGATGGCAAACTAGTCACAATCAATGAGTTCGTGGGTCATAGCCCTGCATGGCACAATGGGCAACTCTGTTATATCAACGCCAAAGGCGAACTCATCATTGGCGATAAGACGCTCACTGGATTCGAAAAAGATATAGAAGGGTTCCTACTCTCTCCACAAGGCGATAAAATTATCCTTATAGCACAGGTAAAAACCGTAGCTAGCACGGCAGATAAATATCCCGACCTACCATTGGCTTCTGGACGCGTGGTAGATGACCTGATGTATAAGCATTGGGACGAGTGGACAGAGACTGCGCCACATCCTTTCCTCTGTGAATTCAAGGAAGGTGTCGCGACTCCGGAATCGGGAAGCCAGAAACTGGGAATAGCCAACTGTATCGACCTGCTCGAGGGTACGCCCTACGAATCGCCAATGAAGCCTTTTGGAGGCGTGGAGCAGTTGGCATGGAGCCCCGATGGGCAAACCATCGCATATACCTGCCGTAAGAAAAGCGGACTTGATTATGCAGTTTCCACCAACTCGGATATATACCTCTATAATGTACACGCGCGCACGCATACAAATCTAACCGAAGGCAACTTGGGCTACGACACCAACCCTGCTTATTCGCCTGACGGACAATATATCGCATGGCAATCCATGGAGCGCGACGGTTATGAGAGCGACGAAAATCGACTCATGATTTGCCACCTCGCTACAGGCAAACAAACATACCTCAGCCGTGGGCTCAACACCAATGTAGACAGCTACTATTGGAAAGACAACAACTCACTCGTTTTCAGCGCAGTATGGCATGGTACTTCTCAACTCTACAAGATCAATCTACAAGGCGAGCGTACTTGCCTTACCACTGGTCAATATGACTATGTTCCTGCTGCGAATATAGGCGATACATACTACTGCCTACGCCATTCGATGCGCGAAGCAAACGAGATTTTCCGATTTACCACAGCCAATAATAGCCAATTGCCTATAGCCGAAGATGATATTGTGCAATTGACCCACGAGAACGAAAACATCTACTCACAAATCACAATGGGTACAGTCGTGCCACGCTGGCAAAAGACTACCGACAACAAGGATATGCTCACATGGGTTATTTATCCTCCACACTTCGACCCAAACAAGAAATACCCTACTCTGCTCTACTGCGAAGGTGGTCCACAATCGCCTGTTAGTCAGTTCTGGAGTTTCCGTTGGAATTTCATGATGATGGCTGCCAACGACTATATCATCGTTGCACCTAATCGCCGCGGATTACCCGGTTTTGGTAATGAGTGGAACGAACAAATCAGTGGCGATTACGGAGGTCAATGTATGAAGGATTATCTTACTGCTATTGACGAGTTTGTGGCTAGCGAGCCATACGTAGATAAAGATCATTTAGGTTGCGTAGGCGCTTCTTTTGGTGGCTTCAGCGTATATTGGTTGGCAGGACACCACAACAAGCGCTTCAAAGCGTTTATTGCACACGACGGCATCTTCAATATGGAGATGCAATACCTCGAAACGGAGGAGAAGTGGTTTGCCAATTGGGATATGGGCGGTGCATATTGGGATAAGAAAAATAAGATTGCTCAACGCACTTTTGCCAACTCGCCTCACTTGTTTGTAGATCAGTGGGATACGCCTATTCTCTGTATCCATGGCGAGAAAGACTATCGTATACTTGCCAATCAAGGTATGGCGGCTTTCGATGCAGCAAAGATGCGTGGTATAGATGCCCAATTGCTGATTTTCCCAGATGAAAATCACTGGGTATTGAAGCCTCAAAACGGTATTCTATGGCAACGTACTTTCTTCGCTTGGCTCGACAAATACTTGAAATAACAACTCTACTCCATTCTACTCCATTCTACTCTATTCTACTCCATTCTACTCCCCCCTACACAACACTATGTTACAAGGAAAAAACGCATTGATTACTGGTGCATCACGTGGTATTGGACGTGCCATTGCACAGATGTTTGCTGACCATGGCTGCAATATTGCCTTTACATATATCAACGAGGAAAACGAAGCCAACACGTTGGCTCAAGAACTCCTAGCAAAAGGCATACAAGTACTTTGTATTCAAAGTGATGCCTCGCAATTTGATACTGCACATGCGGTGGTCAAACAGGTTGTAGATACTTTTGGCAAATTAGATATACTCGTCTGCAATGCGGGTATCACCCGCGACACGCTGCTGGTGCGAATGAGCGAACAGCAGTGGGATGATGTGCTCAGTGTCAATCTCAAATCGGTATTCAACTATTGCCACGCCGCTTCTATGCAAATGATGCGTCAGCGTAGTGGTAGTATCATTGCTATGTCATCCATCGTGGGGCTGGCAGGTAATCCCGGACAAACCAACTATGCGGCATCCAAAGCTGGTATTATCGGTTTGGTTAAATCTTTGAGCAAAGAGATTGGCAGTCGCAATATTCGCGTCAATGCTATTGCACCTGGGTATATTCTTACGGACATGACATTAGCTTTGCCTCAGCAAGCGCGCGATGAGATCACCAAGATGATTCCTATGCAACGCTGTGGCGAGCCCACCGAAGTAGCCAAGGTAGCTTTGTTCTTGGCTTCTGATTTAGCTTCTTATGTCTCCGGTCAAGTCATCGGCGTCAACGGCGCTATGGGCTAATATCCAATACCCAATAGCCCAACGGGCGTCCTATATCCAATAGCCCAACGGGCGTCCTATATCCAATAGCGAAGCGTCCTATAAAAAAATCAACTCTCGTATTGGTGAGTTGATTTTTTTTGCGTATCTTCGCACAAAAAACGCTATGATTTATGGGTATATCCGTGTGAGTTCCGACAAGCAAACTGTCGAGAACCAGCGATTTGAGATCACGCGCTTTTGCCATGCCAACCAACTGACTGTAGACGGCTGGATAGAGGAGACTATCTCTGGCACCAAAGCGTATTCCAAGCGCCAACTAGGGCGCCTACTAAAGCGAGTCAAACCCAACGACATTATCATATGTAGCGAACTGTCGCGTCTAGGCAGAAGCTTGTATATGGTCATGGAGATTTTGGGTATTTGTATGAACAAAGAGTGTCGTGTATGGACTATCAAAGATGGCTATCGGCTGGGGGATGATATTCAGAGCAAGGTGCTGGCTTTTGCTTTTGCTCTTTCTGCGGAGATTGAGCGTAATCTCATCTCGCAGCGCACCAAGGAGGCTTTGGCTCGCCTCAAGGCAGAGGGCAAACATGTAGGCAGGGTCAAGGGGACGCCTACCAATCCTAAATGTTTTCGTTTGTATCGCCATGATGCCTATATCCGTCGTGCACTGGCTCAAGGTATGCGCCCATGCGAGATTGTTCGACGCCTGCACACCAATCGCTCCACACTAAGGCGATACATCGACCGCTTCATCCTTACACCATCCTAACCTACTCCATTCTACTCCATTCTACTCCATTCTACTCCATTCTACTCCATTCTACAAAAAAAAATCAACTCTCACACTGAGAGTTGATTTTCCTTGTAGTGCTACCGGGAATCGAACCCGGGTTTACGGCGTGAGAGGCCGTTGTCCTAGGCCACTAGACGATAGCACCCTAGCGCTTCCTTCTCGAAAGCGGGTGCAAAGGTACTGCTTTTTTTTGACATGACCAAATATTTTGCAAAAAAAATGCATTTTGTGTGTGTTTTTTTTGATATTTCATAAAAAAGCAGTACCTTTGCAACGAAATGTGCGCATGCGCGAGCGTGAGGCCTGATAGTATGTAAAAGAAATAACTCGTTAGGAACTATGACAACAAGTTTTGGATACGTGCGCGTGGCAGCTGCAGTGCCACATATGCGAGTGGCAGACTGCCAATACAACGCAAGTGAAATCAAGAAACAAATCACCGAAGCCGTACAAGAAGGCGTACAAGTGGTTTGCTTCCCTGAGCTCAGCATCACAGGATACACCTGCGCTGACCTGTTCTTCACACAGCAATTGCAGAAAGATGCACTCAGTGCATTGGAAGATGTGTGCACTTTCACACGCGACCTGCCTATCATTGTGCTCGTAGGTGCGCCACTCAAGGTGGACAACAACCTATACAACTGCGCCTTCGTGATGACCGATGGTGAAGTGGTAGGCGTAGTACCCAAAATCAACCTACCTAACACAGGAGAGTTCTACGAGAAACGCTGGTTCTCCAGTGGACGCGATGTGCTGGAAAACAACGTCAACAGCATCCGTCCGCGCATACCAACCATCGAGTTATGGGGCAATGATGTGCCATTTGGTATTGACCTATTGTTCACCACCAAAGATTATAGTTTTGGTATTGAGTTATGCGAAGACCTATGGTCGCCTCTACCTGCGAGTACACAACTCGCCATACAGGGCGCAGAGATTATCTTCAACCTCTCCAGCAGCAACTGCGTGACAGGCAAACATGCCTTCCGTCAGCGCATGATTACCCAACAGTCGGCACGCGTGCACTGCGGATATGTATATACATCGTCGGGCATAGGCGAATCGACGACAGACATTGTGTTCTCGGGTAGCACATACATTGCCGAGAATGGCGACATGCTGGAGATTGGCGAACGCTTCCAAATGGAGAGCAGCATGATTATCTCGGAGATAGATGTGGAGCGTCTGCGCATTGACCGCCAACGCAACACGAACTTTACCCACGATAAGCATGGGCAGTTCCGCCATGTGCAGGTGGCTCCGCTGGAGCGCAGTTTAGAGGACGGCTCCGCCTACAGTTTAGAGTTTAGAGGCGAGGGACCATTGCATCGCCATTTTACGCAGACACCGTTCTTGCCTAAGAAAAAAGAGAGCGACGAATATTGCGAAGATGTACTCAACCTGCAAGTGCACGGACTACTACGCCGTTGGCAACATACCCATGCCGAATCGCTCGTGATAGGCATATCAGGTGGACTAGACTCCACTCTCGCGCTGATAGTCAGTGTATTGGCTGCCGACCGCTTGGGTTACAACCGCAGCCAAGTGATAGGCGTAACGATGCCTGGGTTTGGCACCAGTGACCGTACCTACAGCAATGCCATCGCGATGATGGAAGAGCTGGGCATAAGCATACACGAGATACCTATCCGCGATATGGCGACACAGCACCTCAACGACATAGGACACGACCTCAACAACCACGATATCACCTACGAGAATGCGCAAGCGCGTATCCGTACACTCGTGCTGATGAACCTCGCCAACAAGTACAACGGACTAGTGGTTGGCACAGGCGATATGAGCGAATTGGCATTGGGTTGGGCGACTTACTGTGGCGATCAGATGTCGATGTACGGTGTGAACGCAGGCGTGCCCAAGACATTGGTACGCTACCTGGTGCGCTATGCAGCAGAGAACATCTTTGGCGAGCGATTGCGCGAGATACTGATGGATGTGATTGACACACCCGTATCACCCGAGTTGCTGCCTACCGATGACGAGGGCAATATCGCACAGATAACTGAAGATAAGGTGGGACCATATGAGTTGCACGACTTCTTCCTCTACTACTTCTTGCGCTATGGTTTTACTCGCGAGAAGATCGCGTTTATGGCGAGCATGGCGTTTGACGGCGTATATAGCGAAGAAGTGATTGAGCATTGGCTCAGCGTGTTTATGCACCGTTTCTTCACACAACAATTCAAGCGCAGTTGCCTGCCTGATGGCCCCAAAGTGGTAGGCGTGAGTTTGTCGCCACGTGGCGATTGGAGAATGCCGAGTGATGTGGCAGTCAATTAATCATAGGATTCCCTATTCGCGACACAAAAAAAATGAATATGAAAAAAATAATGACTATATTATTTGCGGTAATAGCGATAGCATTGACCGCACAAGCACAACTAGTGCAACCCGTAAAATGGGCTGGTGCCATAGAAGGCGACAGCATTCACCTAACCGCCACCATTGAGGATGGATGGCACCTTAACATTATCGAACTAGGCGACGGATTCTACATGGATGAATACGAAGGTACGTTCACCGAAACGGTAGCTAAAGCTGACACTATTCGAGTGCGCTACAATGCTTGCGATGACAAGATGTGTACGGCTCCTGAGACATGGGAGTTTGTTGCAAGTACTCCAAACACCAGTCTAGCTTCTGCTGCTAGTGCTAGTACTGCCACCGAAAGTGCTAAATCCCTCTGGTGGATATTCGTCATGGGCTTGCTAGGAGGATTATTAGCCATCTTCACCCCATGCGTATGGCCAATCATCCCAATGACCGTCAGCTTCTTCATCAAACGCGGTGGCGCAGCCAAAGGTACAACCAACGCACAAGTAGTTCGCGACGCGATTCTCTACGGATTGAGCATCGTGATTATCTACGTGGGATTAGGTCTATTGGTAACACTCATCTTCGGTGCTTCTGCACTCAACGCTTTGAGTACCAACGCAGTAGTGAATATCATCTTCTTCCTGATTCTGGTATTATTTGCGGCATCGTTCTTCGGTGCATTTGAGATTACCTTGCCAAGCTCATGGTCCACAGCACTCAATAGCAAGTCGAGCAACACAACTGGTTTCCTCAGCATTCTGCTGATGGCATTCACCTTGGTGATTGTATCGTTCTCTTGCACAGGTCCTATCATCGGCACCTTGCTCGTGGAGGCAGCAGGCAAATCTATCCTCGCCCCAGCGATGGGTATGCTTGGTTTTGCATTGGCTTTGGCATTGCCATTCTCACTGTTTGCCATGTTCCCATCGGTACTGAAGAAATTGCCTAAGTCGGGTGGCTGGATGAATACGTTCAAGGTCACTCTCGCCTTCCTCGAACTGGCATTGGCATTGAAGTTCCTCAGCGTAGCCGACTTGGCATACGGCTGGCATATCCTCGACCGCGAAGTGTTTGTATCGCTTTGGATTATCATCTTCTCGCTCTTGGGCTGCTACTTATTAGGATGGATTTCCTTCCCACATGATGATGAGGACCATCGCAAAACCAGTGTTACACGCTTCTTCTTGGCAGTTATTTCACTCTCCTTTGCAATGTACATGGTACCTGGCTTGTGGGGTGCACCACTCCGTGCTATCTCCGCTTTTGCGCCACCAATGTCCACACAAGACTGGGTGATGACATCAGGCGCAGCCCCTGCCAATAGCCAATTGCCTATAACCAATACCCAATACACCACCATGACCAACAACGGTGGTCAAATCACTTTCACCGACTACGATGAAGGTATGGCTTATGCGAAGGAGAACAATATGCCTGTGTTCTTGGACTTCAACGGTTTTGGTTGCGTGAACTGCCGCAAAATGGAGGCAGCGGTACTCAGCAAACCCGAAGTGGCAGAGCATATGCACAAGTATGTACTTATCTCACTCATCGTGGATGACAAGACTAAATTGCCAGAGCCAATCACTATAGAGGAGAACGGAAAAACGGTGACATTGAAAACCATAGGCGACAAGTGGAGTTACGTGCAACGCACAGAATATCAATCCAATGCACAACCCTACTACATGCAACTTGATGCCGATGGCAATCGCATTGTAGAAACGAGTTATGCTTACGATGAAGATATTGAGAAGTTCCTCAATTGGTTAAAATACTAAGCTATGTTCGAGAAAAAGACAACTTCTAACTATACTAGACCAACTAGACAATCTAGTTTTTCTAAACCTTCCCCCCTTCAGGGGGCAGCGAGGGGGGCTTCCTACGACACCCGTCGTCCGCCCGAAAAGGAGATGATCTTCGGTATTCGTGCGATTATTGAGGCTATTGATGCAGGCAAGACATTGGATAAGATATTGCTTCGTCGCGATATGACTTCCACGATTGGCAAGGAACTCCTGAAGAAACTCATGGGCACTACCACGCCCGTACAGAAAGTGCCTGTGGAGAAACTCAACCAATATACCGACAAGAATCACCAAGGTGCTATTGCCTTCCTCAGTCCGATAGATTTCTGCAATCTTGAATCGATAGTCCCTACTCTCTTTGAAGAGGGTAAGACGCCTCTGCTAATGGTATTAGACGGAGTGACGGATGTGCGCAATTTCGGTGCTATTGCCCGCACATGCGCATGCGCTGGCGCACACGCACTAATTATTGGTACACACGGCAGTGTGGCTATCAATGGCGATGCAGTAAAGACATCTGCAGGTGCTCTATACCATCTGCCAGTATGCAAAGTGGATAACCTACAGAATGCTTTGCAGTATCTCCGCGATTCGGGTTTCAATGTCTTGGCGGCTACTGAGCATGCCACTGCTAATTATACCGAAGTGGATATGACCATGCCTACGGCTATCGTAATGGGTAGCGAGGATAAGGGTATATATGAGGGCAATTTGCGTATCTGCTCTCACCAAGTACGTATCCCTATGTCGGGTGTGATTGAGTCGCTCAACGTCAGCGTCGCCGCAGGAGTGATGCTGTACGAAGCAGTGAGACAACGTGGTTAATACATAATACAATCATTCCATAACTTACATGCCATTTGTGTTTCATACATAAATGGCGTTTTTCTTTTCTTTGTACCTTTCACCAAAATCGCACGATTTTTAAGATTATTTTCTATTGAATCTTCCCTATCTATCTCGGGCTAAAGACCAAGTACGAACCAAAGAAGAACCAAGGATGAACCTAAGAACTCCCAACCATCAAAAAGTGCTGTTTGTTAAGATTGCACTCTCTTTTACCTCTCTTATACCTTGCCTAATTCTACCGACCGACGACCGAGAGAAGACCGACACAACTCCGACTCATCTCCCTGCCTACAAAAGTGTTGTTTATTAAGATTGGCTTCCTGAAAAAGTTGACTTACTTTCTAAAAAGGTGGACGAATTTCCTGAAAAAGTTGACTAAAAAGTCGCTCTTCTCTTGCTCAATCCAAAATAATTCATTACCTTTGCAAAGTATTTTCGAACACAAGGAATTATGTCAAAGAAAAGTGACATCATCGTAAAAGAAGTTGCCGTTAAAACTATCAAACATGGTAACGTTGATTATATCTGTATGACGGATATTGCGAGAATGAAAAATGCCATCGATCCCAATGGTGTTGTCGCAAATTGGATGAGAAATCGTAATACGATTGAGTTCTTGGGTATATGGGAAACTTTGTACAACCCTAATTTTAACCCCCTCGAATTCGAGGGGATTAGAGCAGAAGCAACATGGAGAATATCAATGCCTTGTTTATCAACGAGGGCATGGCGCAATCCGAACGCCTACACAAACTCAACCAAATAGCCATTCAACAAATGACCGTGTTGGAAAATGTAGAAAACAAAAAGATACTAACCAAATAACTAACCCCTAAAATTACTTATCACTCATCACTTATAGTTCATAACTAATCCGCAACGATACCGTTGCCCGACATATTTTAATATAGCGTTATAAGCCAAACTTGATTATCTGAAACTTCGACAACTTCAGAAATCATTTATTCTTCAAGTACGGTTTATGCACGCTCACGTTACCAGCGTGAGTTTTCTGTGCGTAAATTTGAAGAATAAAGGTAGTCGAAGACCTCAGATAATCAAATTGAAGCGAACGAAAGCGCACGCTTTTATTTTTGTACCCGATTTTGAAAAAGACCCGATTATATTAAATTAATCACTCACTTAAATTCAAATAATTATGAAAAAGCTATTACTTTTTATTGCCTCGATGCTGATGACCGTCAGCCTCATGGCAGCAGATCTCAAGACTTCGGAACCAATGAAGTTAGCAGAAACTACGATAAAAGGTGTCGCTCTATCTGCTTCAGTAGAAGAAGCACCATCTTTATCACAATTTGAAGTTCCTGTAGTAGAAGCAATAAAGTTATCAGAAAAGAACATCCCTGATGGAATTGAGAACGCGCAAAGAACTGGAATTAGAAAAGCCCCAGCAGCAACAGTTAAAATATCGGGCTTAGTAGATGCAAGCACGATAGCGGACAATGCTGTAATAGAGTTGGTAGGCAATGCTAATCTATTCATGGATGTCAGCAAAACATTCAAGTGCATTTCTGGTGACTATGCTTTGACTCTGAGCGGTGGCAATACGCTCACTCTTAGTAATGCAGAAGGGTATGCCATAAATGTTTCATCAGTTACAATCAGTTGCCACTTGGTTGTGCAAGCTTCATATGTCGCTATCGCGGCAACATCTGACATCACGATCAATAACTCGGTAAATGCTACTTCTACAAACACTTGTATTGGAACCGTGAACGGAACTATTACCATCAATGCCGATGTTACAGCGACCACCAGCAGTTCGGCTGCTATTTTAAATCGCGGTCTTGAAAATGGCGGAGATATTGTTATCAACAAAGGAACCGTCACTGCTACCGGAGGTAATACCGGCATATGGGCTTATGGTATCGCAGCTATGGGACATATCACAGCAAAGGAAGGTACAGTCATACATGCTTCCGGCGGCACTGGCATTTATGCAGAAACCGGAAATATCCATTTGGCAGGAGAGGTTACCGCCAATGCAAATGGAGATGACGGATCTGGTGTGTATGCACAGGCAGGAGAAGTGTCTCTTTC
>JAFVTU010000030.1 GCA_017503075.1 Paludibacteraceae bacterium
GTAAATATCGTGACGGGTGTCATCAAAGCGAATATCCCAACGCGTATTGCCCTGCGCACACAATCAGTGGTGGATTCGCGCACGGTGCTTGACACCAAGGGTGCAGACCAACTCATTGGTCGAGGCGACATGCTCTATTCGGGTAATGGCAACATCACCCGTTTGCAATGTGCTTTTGTGGACACGCCAGAGGTGGACGCCATAGTGGAACACATTGAGAAACAGCAACATTACTTCGAACCATATCAGTTGCCAGAGTATATCCCAGAGGGTAGCGAAGGCGAAGCATTGGCACCCGGTGCGGTGGATTTGAAACGCCTCGACCCAATGTTTGCGGATGTAGCACGCTATGTGGTGACCAAACAAGAGGGTTCTACCTCGCGCCTGCAACGTGCATTTGAGATTGGCTATAACCGCGCAGGCAAACTCTCCGACCAACTCGAAGCTGCGGGAATCGTAGGACCAAACAAAGGCCCTAAAGGTCGCGATGTGCTGATACAGAGCCTCGATGAATTGGATAAGAAACTACAAGAATTAGGATGCTAAGATGAAGTTACTACTAATCATACTTACTGTTCTTCAATCCCTTTTGGCTACATTGGAGCAAAAGACGTTGGTTTCGGATTTTTCAATCAGCATAGCCGAACAACAAGCGCAACCTATGACCTATACGGGCAATCTGACTATGCACGGCAAGCAATTCACGCTGAGTATGTTTGCTATGGATGCTGCCTATGATGGTAACACCTTATATATGTATAGCGAAGATACGGAGGAACTAACTCTCTCCACGCCTGCGGAAGAAGAGCTGTTGCAAACCAATCCTTTCCTCTATGCGCAAGCACTGCTGCCTGTGTGTCAATATGCCGAGAAACAGATTGGCGAAAAGACGCAAATGACCTTAACTCCTAACGACCAATCGGCAGGAGTAGCGAAGTTTGTGCTGCGCGTGGAAACAACGACGTTGTTGCCCACTAACGTGGAGATTCACGAAATAGATGGCAAACTCACCACATTGCGTCTCAACAATGCTCACTATACAGATGAAACACCCTCTTTCACCATCGAAAAAGAAGGTGCATTCATCAACGACCTGAGATAACCTTTAGAACTCTTAAAACTTTTGAAACTTTTAAAACGTATATAACATGAAATGTCTTATTATCGGCTCTGGCCCTGCGGGCTATACCGCAGCTATTTATGCTTCACGCGCTAACCTCCAACCTGTTCTCATTGAGGGTATGCAAGTAGGTGGACAACTAATGATTACCACCGAGGTGGAGAACTTTCCGGGTTATCCAGATGGCGTAGAACCCTACCAAATGATGGATGACATGCGTCGTCAAGCGGAGCGTTTCGGCACCCAATTCGTATCTGGTATGGTTACAAAGGTGGAGTTCTCTTGCTCACCAAAGAAAGTGTGGGTAGAGGACGACCAACTCTACGAGGCAGAAACCGTGATTATTGCCACAGGTGCGAGTGCCAAGTTCCTCGGCATTCAATCCGAAGAAGACTACAAGGGTCGTGGCGTATCAGCATGCGCTACTTGCGATGGCTTCTTCTACCGTAAGAAGACAGTGGCTGTAGTAGGTGGTGGTGATACCGCTTGCGAAGAGGCAAACTACTTGGCTGGCTTATGCGAGAAAGTATACATGATTGTGCGCAAACCATATCTCCGTGCATCTGAGATCATGCAACAGCGCGTGAAAGACAATCCAAAGATTGAGATCTTGTTTGAGCACAACACCCGCAACCTCACCGGCGAAAACAAAGTAGAAGGTGCTGATCTTATCTACAAAAAAGGGACACCCGAAGAGGAGATTCGCCATATCGCTATTGACGGTTTCTTTCTCGCTATCGGACATAAGCCTAACACAGACCTCTTTGCGGAATATCTCAACCGCGATGCAGAGGGATATATCGTGGTAGAGGGGGATAGTCCACGCACCAATGTGGCAGGTGTATTCGCAGCAGGCGACTGCGCCGACCCACACTACCGCCAAGCCATCGTAGCTGCTGCTAGCGGATGCAAAGCCGCTATGGAAGCTGAAAAATACTTAGCTGCGCAAGCATAGAATAGCTGACATAAACAAATATGGCTTGAATGGAATCCATTCAAGCCATATTTTATTGTTTCGAGGGTTCTATATTTGCTCTAGCAAATGCGTAATCTGCTCAGTCTCTAGCAAGAAACCATCGTGGCCAAACCGCGATTCTATCTCGTAATATTGCACTCGAGGAATATGCTTTGCCCATTCTGTACTTTCGCATGGAGGGAATAAACCATCGGATGTGATGGCTATCACGATTGACTTCGCCTGAATTTGGCTCAATGCAGCTGCCACACCTCCACGATTACGCCCCACATTCTGGCTATCTACACAATGCAGCAGATAATAGTAGGAATATGCATCAAAGCCACGGCGCACCAATTTCTCGCCTTGATAACGCTCATAAGAAGCCGCACGCCCTGCAAATAGACAGTCATCATCCTCTTCATATTGCGTGAGATTATAGCCATCAAAACTACGATAGGAAATTAGCGAGATTGCTCGTGCAGCCTCCAATCCTTTGCTACCTCCTTGTAGATTCTCAGCAGCACGGAAAGTAGGAT
Organism: Paludibacteraceae bacterium; assembly: GCA_017503075.1. Classification (GTDB taxonomy): domain Bacteria; phylum Bacteroidota; class Bacteroidia; order Bacteroidales; family Paludibacteraceae; genus Colicola. The sequence continues at coordinate 2,615 of JAFVTU010000030.1, forward strand.
CAGCTTCTATTGCCATGCGCTGTACTTCCATCCAAGCACTCAACCATGGCGATACACGAGGCGCTGTAGCAATAAATGCGGCATGACGAATCACGTCTCTCTCCATAATAGCCCATTCCAACGCATGAAATCCACCAATCGAACTACCCACGAGCAAGTCCACCTGCTTGATACCAAGGTGCTCTCGCACCAAGGAAAACAAACGCGCGGTATCACGAACAGTGAAACGGGGGAAAGACAATGGATTATTCCGGCCGCTGGAGTCCGGACTCCAAAAATCTCTCGGCCCTGTGGTGCCATAAGCAGAGCCCAAGATATTAACACATACTACATAGTCTTTATCTGGGTCCACACAACAACCCTTACCTACCATTTCTGGCCACCAATCCAACGGATCAGAGTTGGCAGTCAACGCATGGCATAGCCACACTACACGGTCACTAGGTTGGTATTTGCGAGGAGAAGTGTGATAGACAATCTCCAAACGATCAATGCTACCACCTGCTTCGAAAGCAAAATTATCCGTTATGAGCTTGTGTAAGTGCATATTCTATATCTGCTATTAGATCATCTGCATGCTCCAAACCGATACTCAATCGCATCAAGTTTGGATCAATACCTGCTGCCAACAATGCTTCATCATTCAGTTGGCGATGAGTATGTGAAGCAGGATGCAATATACATGTATGACAATCAGCCACATGGGTTTCTATAGTTACCAACTTTAGATTGTCCATAAAACGATTAGCAAAGGCTCTATCACCTTTCACGGCAAAGGCCATTACGCCGCAACTACCATTAGGCATATACTTCTGCTGACGAGCATGCTCAGGATCATTCTCCAATTCCGGGTAACGAATCCATGCCACATCGGGATGAGTCTCCAGATATCTAGCCACCTTGAGAGCACTCTTGCAATGCCGAGGCATGCGCACATGAAGGGTCTGCAACCCCAAATGTAAATAGAACGCATTTTGTGGACTTTGGATTGACCCCAAATCACGCATTAATTGCGCCGTTGCCTTGGTGATATAGGCTTGTTTCCCAAACGCCTCAGTATAACGCAATCCATGGTAAGAAGCATCGGGCTCCGTAAGGCAAGCAAATTTGTCATGTTCTGCCTCCCAATCAAAGTTGCCACTATCCACTATCACACCTCCTACTTGAACGCCCTGACCATCCATATACTTGGTTGTAGAGTGCGTCACGATATCAGCACCAAACTCAAATGGACGGCAGTTGACCGGCGTAGGAAACGTGTTATCTACTATCAATGGTACACCATGATCATGAGCAATTTTAGCTATGCGCTCGATGTCCAGAATACGAACATTGGGATTGGACAACGTCTCGCCAAACACGAGTTTGGTGTTCGGACGGAAAGCAGCTGCCCATTCCTCATCACTAGCATCTTGGTCGATAAAGGTGATTTCCAATCCCATCTTTGGGAAGGTAACACCAAAGAGATTATAAGTACCTCCATAAATACTAGTGGTCGTGATCATATGATCGCCAGCTTGACAAATATTGAAACATGCAAAGAAGTTGGCTGCCTGTCCTGAACTAGTTAGCATAGCTGCTACACCACCCTCCAAAGCCGCAATTTGGGCAGCTGTGGTATCATTAGTAGGGTTTTGTAACCGAGTATAAAAATAGCCACTCTCCTCCAAATCAAAGAGTTTGCCCATTTGCTCACTAGTCTCATACTTAAAAGTAGTACTCTGAATGATAGGCACTTGCCTAGATTCACCCTTTCCGGGATTATATCCCGCCTGCACGCATAGCGTGTCGATATGTAGTTTCTTTGTCATAACTATTAGCCAATTAGAGCGCAAAGGTATGAAAAAAAAGTGATATATGCAAATTTTAAGTTATATCATATACGCTCCAAATGTGCGAGCGGCATCCAACCTATATTATTGCCTACTTCAATACAGCACCATTCACCAATCGTCTCAACAATTTCTACTTTGGTACCCTCATGAATAGTAAATAGGTCGGTACCCGAACGATCGGGTGAAGCCTTAGCGTTAACAATTCCTTGTGTGATAATCGCCTCAGCACGCGCTGTGTCACGTTGATGCAAACTAGCCGCATTAGCAAATGCCACTATCGAGATCAGCAATGCTATTACACTGGCATAAAACGCAGTCTTACGCAACCAAATAGTGTGGCTAAATGCAAAGAAAAAGAATCCCACCAATGTCAGTAAAAATAGCGAAATAGACACTATTATCCATGTTCGTTCGCTCAGTGCATCACGCACCGCTTTTAGCCAGTTAGACAAGAAGAATGACTGCGTATCCTCAATGTTATCAACAATATGCGATTGCGCAAACTGCAGATTATGCTTCGCATCCTTAAGAGATGGTTGCAAACGCAGTGCACGCTCGTAGGCTACGATAGATCGTGCCAACTCTCCCTGTTTAAAATAGGCATTACCCAGATTATAATAGACTACAGCATAGTCTGATGGCATATCATCTGGCGAAGAAGCCAGAATCTGCTCGTATTGTGCGGCAGCCTCTGCATAATTGCCCTCCGCATAATAGGTATTGGCTTGAGAGAAGAGTGATGTTAGTAGTATCAGTAACAATTTCATAGTCTATTATTCTCTAATTGGTTAATAATCCTCGTTGTATCATTGTATATATCTTGCATCGCATGATCAGATGACGGAGCATAACGAGCAAATTCAGCAGTAGCAAGCACATGCAATATATCATTAACAAGATACTCCGACACTCCTTTATTACACAATATTTGTGCAATATTCTCTTTATTAAGTTGTGCTGTGGGAATAGATAGACGATCGCTTAAGTATGTCCACGCAGCACGTTCGATTTCCTCAAAGAAAGCCTCTTTCTTATTCTGACGGAGAAGTTGCTCTGCCGCTCTGAGACGACGTTGTGCTACCTTATTGGCCTTCTTATAGCGCATGCGGGTGATATCGGCATTCTCTTTAATCTGTTTGCGGAAAATAATAAACAACACTGCAGCTAAAATCGTTGGCAGAATATACCACATCCAGAAAGTAAATGAGCCAAAGGTCATTAAGCGACGAGGCGAAGAAGTAGGAAGCAAAAGTTCTTTGGTTTGAATATAGCGGATATCGTTACCCAATTGCTGAATATCCTCTTTCTGTACATAGTTATTGACTACTGTGGCATTAGACTCTTCGCCAACTCCTCGATTAATGGTTAGGGTATATTCCTCCGTTGTGAGAGTGCAATACATATCATCCTCCACATCATAGTAAGAGAATTGTACAGGTGGTATCACATATGTTCCTCCTGCGCGTGGAATAGCCAAATATTCGATTACCTTTGTGCCACTAACTCCCGCCGTAGTATTTTTAAAATTATTAGTAACCTTAGGGTCGTACACCTCAAATCCCTCTGGCCAATCTATTACAGGAGTCTTTAGGAGTTTCATATTTCCCACACCTTGAATCACTAGAGTCATGGTAACTGCCTCGTTGGCTTGCAGTAGAGTGTCAGAGATCGCGCTAGAGATAGAAAACTGACCTACTCCACCACTAAATCCCACCGGTTTCCCCTTCGGCAATGATGATACATGTATTGTCACACCTGGGGCTATGAGCGCCTTCGTAGCAGTAGTATAACTATCAAAAAAGTCGTCAAAGATACTACGCACTTGCGCTCGATTGCGTACGCGTAATACAGCTTCAAACTGTGCAGGCTCAATCACAATATCTCCACTGCGCTGTGGGAATAAAAGTGTACGATAGAGTACTGCAGTTTGATAGTTGCGACCATCGTAGTGCTCTAATTCCGTTTGGATTTCCCCCATATCAAGCTCCTGTTTCAAAAAGCCCTTAAATTCTGGCAAACGAGTGTTGTTGGTAAACTGAGCAACATCCACATTAGAAAAATAGAGCTTGTATGTCAACAACACAACCTCCTGTTCGTGAACTTTAGTCTTGTTAACAAGCGTGCGCAAAAAGATACTCTCTGCACGATCTCTACTCGGCTGTTGGCTAGTTGCACTAGCGTTGCCAGTTGATGAATTATCGGTAGTGGCAGTCGGAGTTTTATCTGGAGGCAACACCGTGATACGCACACCATTAGAGGTATATTGCTTGCCATCTACCTTGATAGTAGCTGGTTGAATGGTGAAGTTACCCTCTTGGTTTGCCATGAGAGTATAAGTATAGGTAAGCGTAAAAGTCGAAGTATGCCTACCATTCACGAATGATGCGGATGACGATTGCGAGGTAAAAGGACCTGCAATATAGTCAAAATTAGTAAACTCTGGAACACGCAAATCCTTCGCTCGTTGATTGACTTGATAAACTAGTTGAAATGGCTTACCCATTATCACTTGCGCAGGAGCCGAAGCTTTAAACTCCACCTCCTGAGCTACAACTATGGCAGCCATCGTACAAACAATTAATATCGACAATATCTTTTTCATAATCTTACCATTCTTTCTCTACGCGACGTTTTTTGCCTTGTTGGCGTTGTAGTTTCTCTTGTGTTTCCTGTTCATCTTGTTCGAGAGCTTGCAGAATCTGTTCGGCAGTCTCTTTGTCCATTTGCTGCTCGTCAGGTTGTTGTTGCTGATCCTGCTGTTGCTCTTGTTGTTGCTGTTGTTCTTGTT
>JAFVTU010000013.1 GCA_017503075.1 Paludibacteraceae bacterium
GGACCACACCATGGTGCCCAAAAATCTACTACGAGGGGCTTACCCTCTGCTAACAACTCTTGAAAGTTAGCATCTGTAATCTCTTTTGCCATAATTGTTATATTTTTATCTTTTTATTTTCAATCTTTCCTTCCAGTAGCATATCTGTAATCGAATCCTCTATGATTGTTTGTATAGCACGCTTCAATGGGCGAGCTCCATACTTACTATCTTGTGCACTCTCCAAAACACGATGTTTGGTCTTCTTTGTTAGGTACAGAGTGTATCCCATGGCAGCTAAACGTTGTTTTAAGGGGCGTAATTCAAGCGTCAAAATCTGTGCCAGAGCTTCATCGCTAAGAGGGTGAAATACTGCTATATTATCCAATCGATTGACAAACTCAGGTGGGAAGGTGCGGTTCAGTGCCTTTGTCAGCAGGTGTTCCGACTGTTGCTCATTCATCTCATGGGAGCCAAATCCTATGCCTGTACCAAAATCGTTCAACTGCCGTGTTCCTACATTGCTAGTCATAATGATAATGGTGTTACGGAAATCCACCACGCGACCCTGACGGTCTGTCAGGCGACCTTCATCCATTACTTGTAGTAGGACATTGAATATGTCAGCATGAGCTTTCTCTATCTCATCAAATAGGACAATAGAATAGGGCTTACGGCGTACTGCTTCGGTTAATTTGCCACCTTCTTCATGAGCGATATATCCTGGAGGAGCACCCACTAGCAAACTAACTGTATGCTTCTCAATATATTCTGACATATCAAATCGCACAACTGCCTCTCGATTACCAAACATCTCCTCTGCTAGACATTGTGCTAAATGTGTCTTACCTACCCCCGTAGGACCTAATAGGAAGAACGTACCAATAGGTTTGTTTGGATTGCGTAGTCCCATTCGTGAGCGTTGAATGGCTTTGACAATGGTGTCAATGGCTTTGTCTTGCCCCACGACGCGTTGTTTGAGCACTTTGCCCATATTGCGTAGCTGTTCGCCTTCGGCTTGCGCCACGCGTTGCACGGGCACGCCTGACATACGACTAACCACAAATGCAACATCCGCTTCGGTTACTATTTCAACTTTATTGGGGAGAACGGAGGCATCGTGCGTTTCATCAATAACGCTATTATTGATCTTTGCGCGCGATTGCCGAACGTGAGCTCCCGCTTCATCCATGGCGTCAATGGCCTTGTCTGGGAAGAAGCGATCTGTGATATATCGATCGGTTAATTTGACACATGCGTGCAACGCCTCCTCGGTATATTGCACATGGTGAAATGCGCCATATACTTCGCTGATGCGTGTGAGTATAGTATAGGTTTCTTCGCTAGAAGTGGGCTGTACCATGACCTTCTGGAAACGCCGCTCCAATGCACCATCTTTCTCAATCGATTTGCGATATTCGGTGATGGTGGTGGCTCCTATACATTGTACTTCTCCACGTGCTAGTGCTGGTTTCAGAATATTAGCTGCATCCAACGAACCTTGTGCATTACCTGCGCCCATGATAGTGTGTATCTCATCCACAAATAGGATAATCTCTGGGTGCTTGTGCAGTTCGTTGATTACCGATTTCATGCGCTCTTCAAACTGACCTCGATAAGTGGTGCCAGCTACCATGGAGGCAATGTCAAGTGACACAATTCGCTTACCAACTAACGTACTGGCTTCGCCGCTCTCAATGCGCAATGCTAATCCCTCTACAATGGCTGACTTGCCTACACCGGGTTCGCCTATTAGGATAGGATTATTCTTCTTGCGGCGAGAGAGGATTTGTACCACGCGTTCCACTTCTGCTTGGCGTCCTATTACGGGATCTAACTCGCCGTGGCGCGCTTGTGCGGTTAAGTCTCTGCCATACTTATCTAGTGCAGGCGTACCACTTTTACTAGTCTTGGTCCTTTGTTCTTGGCTCTTGGCTCCCCATTCAAATGGCTGTTCGCCTGCAAATTCTGAATCCAAATTATTACCGTCTTGCGGTAGTGGTTGAGGCTTGGGATAGAGCAATTCGATGCGCTCATAATCAATACCAAATTGCTGCTCTACGAACATGGTGGGATAATTGACGCGTTCGCGGAGCATACCTAGCAACAGGTGCACCGAACCGCATTCTTCCGCATGGTACAGTTTTGCTTCAATAAGCATCAACCTCATTATGCGCTCGCTTGCTCGCGACATTTTTGGAGTTTGACTAGTAGTGGCTTGCATCAGCCTTTCATCAATGGCGCGCTTGAGTTCCACGGGATTCAGACCTGCTTGCATGAGCAGTTCAAACGCTTTGCCATCAGCCAATCGCAAGATACCAAGCATCAAGTGGTCAGGCAAAATCTCATTATTACCTAATCGCTGTGCTTCTTGCTGAGCGTATAGGAGGATTGTATGTAAATTGTTTGTTTGTTGCATAGTTATCTAACGTTTTACTTATAAAAATGCCATGCAGCTCCTGCGCGGAACATATCTGGTGCCATTGGATAACCTGGCATTTCGTAGTAATGTTTGTTCATAAACGATGCGTTGAAGTGTTGGTATTGTACAAATAACTTCAGTCGAAGGCTTTTGACATAGAAATTGGCATACACATTCATCACGGGATAGTTGCCTACTTGTTCTTGGTTTTGCACGCAAAATTGTCCCAACGCAGGGTTTAGGATAGGTGCGTAGTATTTTGTAAAGAAACGCATGTCTACACCTATTTGTGTATCAAGTGCTTTGAACCAACAACCGTGATAATATAGGTTGTGGTACAGGGTCAATGCAGGTAGTGGTAATAGCTCAGATGATGAGTGCTGATAGATGACATGATTATCTAAGTTTACCCAAGGTGTTGTGATGTTGAGTTGCAAATCGGCTGCCAATACCTGAATGTTCTTCTCTGCCTGTTGAGGTAGGCCTTGATTGTCGAAGTAAATGTGTTTGGTAATATTTTCAAAAGCTACATTCAGTTTGGGCTTTACCCATTGGGTTGGGTAAGCAATTTCTCCGCTAATATGCAGGCGGAGTGTTTTTTGAAAGTCATTATCCCAACGATAGTGGTTGCTGCGGTAGTGCTGCAGGTAATAGTCAGGTGTCTCACTTCTAAAGAATGCTTTTGCAGCGATAGTCATGGAGTCTTTGCCTAGGCGGAATCCTGCATCCAAATGTCCATTCACTTGAAACTCGCCCAACTTGTATCCTACCAAGCAGACATTACCGTCAAATCCGTAATGAATATATTGCCCGCGATGCTTGTATAGCGCACCTCCAATGTAGGTATTGTTTGTCCAGCGAGTACCATACAGCGAATCTGGCATTAGGTGTAATGTGTTGGCTAGCACATCGCTATACGGATTGCTTTGTGGGAAAGGACTAAGATTTACGATATTTTCTGCTTGTCCGATGGCTAAAATATGACGCTGACACTCATTCATAGCATACACCATTGCTCCAAACTTCAACCATGTGTTAAATTCCTCCTCGAATGTCACAGCCAATGTGTTCTTGATAGTTAAACATGCGGCAGAGTCGTTCGTAGCTTTTGGATTACGATATTGATTGGGCAGAATGCTTTGTGTCGCGGATTTCTCAATATATCGTTTTGTAGCATCGTTTACCTCAAATATATGTCGGAAGGTAGTTACAGGCACATATTCAATCTTTATGGAGTCTTTCTTCACCCATTTTCCCTCTTCATCTCGTTCTCGATAATTCACTTTGCGCTCGCGCTCTACACAGATACTATAGTAATGGTTTAAGTATCCTGATAAGTAGCGTAATCCTGACATACCTTGCATGTTTACGGGCATGTCTTCGGGGCTTAGGACACCTTGCAAGTCATCTGGATTCATCAAACCGCCATTCTCGAAGTTGCTCAGCGTGTTCCATGTGAACGATGATTGCAGCGAGTAATGATCACCGTTGTACGAGCCAAATACGGAACCGAATACCGTTTTTCCTTCTTGGTTGGCAAACCTACCATACGAGTTTAAGTAGTCTATGGTCATGCCTAGATTCGTTCGGCGACTAACATTGCCCGTAAACGAGAAACTAATATCGTTTTGATCTAGGTTGGTGACAAATCCTTTCTTGTACGCAATAGTGGAGTAGGGGGTAGTGGTATGATAATACTTCACTTGTTGCGGAGTGATGATATAAGGAGTATATGGATCAGCAAATAGAAAATCTACTGTTTTCTGCCTAGCAAAATAGATACGCGATTGGCTAGGTGTGATTAAGTTAGAATTGCTAATGTTGGAGATAGAGTAATCATTCAGTTTGTCGCGCATAGGTAGATGCATGTATGTGGAATCTATGCCCGATAGGGTATCGGCAACGCCAGTCCATGGGTCTAGCTGCCATGCACGCATGATGGTAGGTACAGGCTTATCTGCGGCTAGCGAAGCAATCGCGCTGCACACAATCAGTATGCAACTGCAGATAAAGCGTGATATGTCCTTATGATAAACCAAGTCAGTATTTTTTTACAACATCTCCCCAAATTAAAATTTGGGGTGCAAAGATACAACAAAAAATGCACATACGCAAGTAAAATCAATAAATTCGCCATTTTTCTTCTCCTATTTTCCATTTGTTCCCCCATTGTATGTTACCTATTTGCCTCCTATCTCCATTGTAACCTCATCGGTAAGGGCTTATAGTGCCTTATTTCACATATGTTTGAATTATAGTTTCGTAAAAATGTGATAGCATCCTGCGAAATACGAACATTAAAGACCTTTACTTTAGTTTTTGGTAATAGTTTTTGTTTTCAATTGCTTTTTTCGAGGTTCTATGAGTGCTACGAATAGTGCGGTTATTGTCTGGTTATTGTGTGGTAATAGTGCGGTGCGAGCAGAGCACCTAAAAAACATCGCGAGTAATTCTGCATCATAATATTGTCAGGCACGAAAATTGTATATCTCAAAAAAAAGTAGTACCTTTGCAGCGAAATTATAAACAAAAATATACGAATATGTACAGCAATAAAATACAATATATCGGTTGCGATGATGCAACATTGGATTTGTTTGAGAGTCAATATCCCTTATCGGATGGCATGTGCTACAATAGTTACCTGCTTTGTGGCGAGAAAACAGCCGTAATGGATAGCGTAGATGCCAGAAAAACAGATGAGTGGCTGCAAAAACTGAAAGCGGAAAGCGAAAAACTGAAAACTAGCATTGACTATCTGATTATACAACACATGGAACCCGATCATAGTGGGTCAATCGGTGCCTTCTTGGAGCAATACCCCAACGCTACCATTGTGGGCAGCAAAGCTGTATTGCAGTTTATGGAGCAGTTTGGTTACAAGCCACAAAACACACTAATGATAAAAGCAGGCGATACACTCGACTTGGGCGGACTAACATTGCACTTCATCGCAGCACCAATGGTGCATTGGCCCGAAGTGATGATGAGTTATTGCCCTGAAGAGAAAACACTCTTCTCGGCAGATGCGTTTGGCTCGTTCGGTGTGCGCAATGCACACCCCAACAATTGGACAGACGAAGCCCGCCGTTACTACACAAATATCTGTGGCAAGTATGGTATACCCGTGAGCATGGTACTGAGCAAGATACATAATTTAGACATCCAAACCATCGCACCGCTGCATGGTTGCGTGCTTGATAGCGAACAATTAGCAGAAGCCCTGCGACTATACGGCATTTGGAGTAGTTATGCCGTGGAGAGCGAGGGTGTACTGGTTGCACATGCTTCGATACATGGCAACACCGCCAAAGTGGCGCACCGCGTAGCAGAAGCTCTACGCGCTAAAGGCATAGAAGTGAAAGAGATAGACCTCTGCCGAAGCGACGTGTCAGAGGCAGTGAGCCAAGCGTTCCGATATGGCAAGATGGTGTTATGCGCATCCAGTTATGATTCGGGCGTCTTCCCGCCCATGCATATCTTCCTATACAAACTGGGTATCAAGGGCTATCAGTCACGCCGCGTGGCACTGGTTGAGAACGGCACATGGGCACCTACCGCAGGCAAGACCATGCACGGCATGTTGGAAACGATGAAGAATATCGACATTGTAGAACCTACCCTCACAATCCGCAGCGCGTGGAAAGAGGAATACGAAGAGCAATTGCAGACCTTACTGGAAAAAATCTAACCAAGCGATATCTTGAATAGTTTGTCTATATGTCCGCTATGAATCATCTCTTGAGTGGGGAGATGGTGCATGGTGGGCGTGAGTGCAATCGTATCGCAGAGCGACTGGGCAATATCTAGTTCGTGGGTGGAGAACATGATGCACTTGTTGTCCTTATATGCCAAATCGGCCAGCAAATGGCATAGTTCATATCGGTTGGGCATGTCCAAAAACGAAGTGGGTTCATCAAGCAAGATAATAGGCGTCTGTTGAGCCAATCAATCGCCTCATCTTCTGCTTGCATACGACCTATCCAATTGGTGTAAGGAGCCCTGCCAAGAGCCACTACATCCCGGCACGAGAGATGAGCGATGCGGATACGTTCGGTAGTCACGAAAGCCACCTGTTGCGCAAGTTGCTGCGGTTGCTTCCAATAAAATACGTTCCAACAACGCATTATTCCAATACTTCTGTGATTATAGATAGGCCAATAACTTATTGAAAAATTCTAATTTTAGAAATTCCTAAAAAAAACTGCTTATTTTCTTGCGTATATGCTTTTTTTGTTGTACCTTTGCACCGCATTCAGTCAAGGGAAGCAGGTGTAATTCCTGCACAGTCCCGCTGCTGTGATTCGCAATCATGTCGCTAACTCTTTATGTCACTGGCGTTTATGCTGGGAAGGCAAGCGATAATGAGCGATAAGTCAGAAGACCTGCTGCGTGCCACCAACGAGGAGTTGGTGAAGTTGAACGCTCTCGGGGAATCGAGCCAACGACAATGACGCAAAGGTTTTCAATATTATCTATGGTACGCTTGTACGCGTATAGGTATTTGATAGATGTATCAAGTACCCATTTGTTGTGTCCGATGGTCAGTGTGTTTCTCGGGAGTCAAAATCCCTATCCACACACCCCTGACTATCAACCTGCCATGTTACTTCGCATTTGGGAAAATCCGAAGTAGATGGTCAGGGAGGTGTGGTTATACACGCAAAACAACCGTTGAACAATGTTGAACTACTGTTGAACAATGTTGAACCATTTTGTATAACCCTTTAAACAACAAACAAGATGAAAAAGATTTTCTTTTTTGGGGCATTATGCCTGATGAATGTGGCCCTAATGGCTGAGAACTACGAGTTACGAACCCTGACCTTCGAGGATGCGGATGCTAAGTTTGCGCCCTACACCCTCGAGTATGCCAACAAGACCATCTCCACATGGTCCGACCTCGTGGACGACGCGCAGTACAATGGCACACTTACCTACACCTCTGGCGGTGTTTATACATGGTGCGATGCAGAAAACACCCTGCTAACCCACAGTTTTACAGCACCTTATTGGAGCGGTGGACATGCTATCTCTAACTTCACCAACCCTGGCTTTACCAACAATGACCTACCCGCCAATACCGCATGGTACGAACTCCAATTCGCTACTCTCCACGGCGGCAATAATGGCTCCAAGAACTTCTGCGTACACAACGGATATGTAGATGACTATAATTCGGCTTACACTACCTACCAAACGATTGCTTTCGCTGATGGCAAAGCGCGTGTGATTGATCACATGTATGTCACCAATATCTGTTACACTCTCAACTCGCTCGTGTATGGCGATGGATTTAATCCTCCAGCTACTGACACAACTACTTTCCATATTGTGGCTATCGGTCAAGATGCCAATGGCAATGAGATCAGCCGCACATCGTTTGCGCTCTATTTGGGCAAGGACAGCGTAGTTACCACTTGGCAGAAATGGGATTTGTCGGTTTTGGGCGAAGTGGTGTCGGTTGGCTTCAACCTCGTTGGTTCAGCAGATTTGTATGGTGATTGGGGTTTGAACGCACCTGGCTATTTCGCCTATGATGACGTAGCCGTTCGATTTGATAAGAACGACCAAACAGCAGTAAATAACCTTGTCGTACCATCGTCTAACGGCAAAAAAATGCTCATGAACGGACAAATCGTTATCCTTCGCGAAGGCAAAACTTACACAATAATGGGACAAGAGTTGAAGTAAAGTCAAGAATAGTAACTTTCCACTAAGTCACTCCGTTGTCAATTCTTGATGGCGGAGTGATTCTTTCATAACTGGATGTGCTTTTCGTTGTGGAATAGACCACAAACCAACAGGAGGTATTCGGGCATGTGGCCATCTTTGCCCCAAAGCAGATCAAGACCAAACAACTCTTTGGTCGTCCTACTAATATCAAATCCATAGCCCTCCAGCGAAGGGCGTACACATTTTGGATGACGACATGGCAGGCCATTGGCGCGTGTGCATGTGCCCTCTGGACAATGTAGACAACTACCCACATACGCGGCGGAAAGAGCGTTGTATTGTTGTTCTAAATCCAAGAGTTTCTTCTCCAATCTAATTCTTTCTGGGCGAATGAGTTCGCGAGAAACAGTAATTGGCAAAGCGGTATCCGATGGCGTGATTTTGCATACAATCAATAGCAAATTGTGGTATTGACTTAGGCGTTGCTCAACATCAAAACCAAAGGGCGGACATGCCCAACTCTTGGCATAATTGGGGCACGCCTTGCAGTAAGTGCCAAAGCGTTCAGCATCGCGGTAGTGATTCAGATATTCCGAAACTGAGATTTGCTTTGTGTAATATTGTGTAGAGTAGTTTAGCATTGTGTAGCGTGATTAGTGTCGCATTTTGAAGAGTTGATCAATATGTCCACTATTAATCATCTCTTGAGTCGGGAGATGGTGCATTGTGGGCGAATCGATGAGCGCAATCGTATCGCAGAGCGACTGGGCAATATCTAGTTCGTGGGTGGAGAAGATAATGCATTTGTTTTCCTGATGTGCCAAATCAGCAAGCAATCGGCACAAGTCATATCGGTTAGGCATATCCAAAAACGATGTCGGTTCGTCGAGTAAAATAATAGGCGTTTGCTGCGCTAAAGCACGGGCAATCATCACGCGCTGACACTCGCCATCCGACATCTTATCCATGGTGCGGAAGGCATAAGACGCCATGCCTACTTTCTCAAGCGACTGCATGACAATGGTCTCGTCTTCGGATTGCATACGACCAATCCAATTGGTGTAGGGTGCCCTGCCAAGAGCTACCACATCCCGGCACGAGAGATTAGCGATGCGGATACGTTCGGTAGTCACGAAAGCCACCTGTTGCGCAAGTTGCTGAGGAGTAATCTGCTGAATGTCAATGCCGTTGATAAGAACAGAACCATGCTTGAGCGGTTCAGAACCAACGATAGCACGCAGCAATGTGGATTTGCCTGTACCATTGCGACCAATGAGCGCAGTCGTTGTACCACAAGTGAAAGTGGTGGATACATTGTCTAATAGCAGGTGCTGGCTATCGTATCCTAATGCTATATTTCTTAATTCAATCATATTCAATTTAATCTCCCTTCCCTTTAGGGAGGGGTTAGGGGTAGTCTTATACTATAGATTTATTGCGAATAACGACCCAAATGACGATTGGGATACCGAGTAGGGCGGTGATGGTGTTGATAGGCAGTGTGAGCCATTTGGAGATAATATCGCAGCCGAGCAAGATAACTGCTCCACACAAAGCGGTGGCAGGCAAGAGGACACGATGATCGGCATTGCAAAATAGCATGCGAGCAATATGCGGAATAGCCAAGCCCACAAAGCCAATAGGACCGCAAAAAGCAGTCGCAGTACCCGCCAACAGGGTGGTGGAGAGGAATATCAGATAGCGCGAACGGCGGACATTCAATCCCATAGTGCGAGCGTATTGTTCGCCGAGAAGGAGCAAGTTCAGTGGTTTGATTACTGCCACTGACACGACCAAACCAATCAATACCGCAGGCAGTAAGAGCATGAGTTGGCTACTCGTGACATCGCCCAACGAACCCATTGTCCAGATAACAAAGGATTTGAGCGCTTCTTCGTTGCTCAAATATTGTAGAATCTGCACTACTGCACTCACGCCCGAAGAAATCATCATACCTAGAATAAGGATGACCATAATGTCTTTGATTCGGGTGCTGACGGAAGCTACAAAAGCGAGAATCAATGCCGCGCCTAACCACGCAGCACCCGCGGTGCCGATAGACGACAAGGTACTATTGGTTGCTACACCCAACAATGGCATACCCAAAATAAAGATAGCCACACCTAGACTGGCACCCGAACTGATACCCAACACATAGGGGCCTGCCAAGGGGTTGCGGAAAAGCGTCTGCATCTGCAAACCGCTGACCGATAGTGCTATGCCCGCCAATACTGCCACAATAGCTTTGATGAGGCGAATATCCAACACGATAAGACGCGTGGCAGCATCTACATCTCCGCCAAATAGTGCACCCAAAATATCGCGAAGCGGGATATGAACAGAGCCGATGATCAGGTCAAGTACAAACAGAATGACCAGCAGGAGCGATAAGATGACAAATAATATGGTAGAATGACGCTGCATGTTATAAAAGTTTTAAGGGTTGGGGAGTTTTCTATAATAAACGAACTCTTTGTCTGATTCTAATTCAGGATGAAAAATCTTGATTAAATCGCGCAAAACAACATCAGGTTGCACTACACCCGACTCCCAATAATCGTTGCCTCCACCAGTGACTCTGCGTTTGTCGCAATTGTACACTTCGCCCCGTTGCACGCAAGGCATCTTGGCAAACTTAGGGAACTGGCGACACAAATCGTCCACAGAATTGACATTGCCCACATTAATCCATACATCGGCTTGGGTAGTCAGTAATGCCGCCTCCTCCATATCGATTGGCAAAGAGTGGTTAGAGGTGTTTTTCTTATAAATATAATCGCCTCCTGCATCTGCAATCAGTCGTGCTACATAGCTGGTGGCGGAAGCCATAAACCACGAGTCGGCGTATGGTGTGTTGATCATTACTTTGGGAGTGGGAGTTTGGGCTGAAGCGGCTAAAGACTTAAGATGCTCGTAGCGTTTTGGCACTTCAGAAAAATAAGTGATGCCGTGCTTTCGGCAACCAACAATCTCAGCAATGGCAATAAGCCATTCGGTCTTTCCTAAAGGATCTTCTTCTACATACTCGCCAATATACATATACGGAATACCTAATTCATCGAGTTTAGACTCCATGACACATGCACCCGTTACACCAAAGAGAAGTACAATATCAGGTTGTTGCGCCACGAGAAGTTCGAAATTCATATTACCGTCATACCCCACATCGGGGATAGTGTGTTGATTAGCCACAATATAGGGGTTGGTGATGAAATCCTTGCCCGACACGCCCACTACGCTCTCTGTAGCTCCTATGGCATCAAGCATGGCAATATGGGTGGACGACATACATACCACTCGCTCAGCATCGCCTTGCAGCACTTGACCACGGAAACCATTGGGGGCTTTCTCGCCTCCACGAGCGATAAAGAGCATTGTCTCTACATCGTTGGCACTTTGCCACGGATTAGTCACTCGGATGATAGTGCTCTGCTTGCCCTCTGCACCGACAATGCGAAAACCTGTGGCATATGTGGGGATATAAACCTCCAGGTTGTAATCATCAATATTGCCAGATGAACCACACGAACACATGCACCACACGATGGCGCATAGAATGATAGTATGTAAATATTGCTTTTTCATTAAAGGGTTATTCCTCTATATTCAAGTCGCGCGCATGAGAAATCTCGGTAGATATCTCGCCTATCCACCCACATTGCTGGTGTACACCCGTATAGACACGCACGAAGTCGGCACATGGCAAGTTAACAGGCTCGCCTTCGGCGGTAACTGCCCAAGCGATGTCGAACGAACAGCGGCTGATACTATCATTAGGATGGCTGTCTGCATAGCCATAATCGTATGCTGTTTGCACCCACATATTGCCTTTTCCGCTCTTGTCCACAGCATTGTCTGGCAAGCGAGTACCATAGAAAGTAAGCGTAGAATCGGTAAACCAAAGAGGATAATAGTCTTGTGAATGGAAAGTGTTCTTGTGTACATACCCCTGCTCGCCTTGATTATTCTTCCATAGTATATATGTGGTGTCAGAGAGCGAGTTTTTTGTGTCTGCTTGTGGTGTATGCTCGGCAGGTGTACGATGGTAGGTGAGAGCATATTGGTGGATTGTAGCAGGATTGGTATATTCACTACCTGCGAGTTCATAGAAGGGGTCATCGGGCAGACCATTTCGATTCACATCTATACTGACCATCACAACACCTGGTTCGCTGCTACCATTACGATTGCCAGCTGAAGCATAGAAAGCATTTCCTTCTACGATGAAATCGGGTAAATTAGGGGTATTTACCACAGAATGGTCGAAAGCAAAAGTTACATATCCGCCCCAACCACCGAGTGAGATTAGACTGCGGTTGGTGCCTGCAATGGCATCTTCCACTTTGCTGAGCATGGTTTGATAGGTGTCGCCTTCTTCGTATTCGGGCATGGTATTGATAAACTGTCCTGGAGCAGGATTATACTCTAACACCTTAGAAATATACGGTGAATACGCCACTTCTTCGTCGAAGACGACAATGGTAGTATTGTGTAGTATTGTGTAGGATGGTGTAGGATTGTTGATTTCCAATTGTAAATTATACGTGCCTGCCTCTGCTTGACAGAAAATTAGATCGCGTTCGGTACTAATTACCTTATCCCCCATTCGCCATGCATAGTGCTCGCCCTCATACTCAGGATGAAGGATAAGCGTGCGCATACGCTCAATGGTATAGGTATCGTCTATACCAAGGCCGACCATCGGTGTTTCGGGTTGCTCGCAACTAACGATAGACAAAGCACATATGAGCAGGGATATCACCCGTGCGCACAGACCACTTGCGTTTGCCTTCGCGCGAGTAGCAATGTAATTGACCACTTGAGACATAGTTTTTAGCATCTGTAACATATATATCACCATTATAAGGATTGACTTGTATACCATATGGAATCTTAATCTCTTGTTCCGTTCCGTCTGTAATAAAATGTTCGGAAACGAGTGTTTGTTTTCGGATGTCAAAAATGCCATATGTTATTTGATTTGACATAGTTTGTTCACTCCAATGTGTTCCATAAAAATACATACTATCGCCTATTATTACCATTTCGCTTACTGCTGGCGCATTGACAATTGGCAATTGGCAATTGGTCGAAGGCGAGAAACAGGTGAGTTGTGGTTGAACATCTTTATAGTCTCCACGAGATGTAATCCACAATTGATTATATTGGTCTTGACGCAAGCGGTGTGGATTCAGGCAAACAGGAATCTTTTGCACTTGTTTGAAATTTTCCAAAGAGATAACCGACATCGTAGAATCGTAGTCGGGGGCTCTATAACCGCCCGAATTCACCACATAAATATGCTCATTATGAACCACCAATTCTTCGGGCTGGTAGCCCACAGTCACTTTGCGAGTAATTTGCAACGTGGCAGTATCAATCTCAAATATCGCACCTAACTGAGCATTCGGATCGATGCTCACTGGTCCAACATACGAACTTACATATGCCTTATTACCACGAAAACAAATGTAGCGACAATTAGGGATATCCACTTGACCGATACGGCGACAGGTACGGGCATCCATCACCTCCACTTTGTGCGAGCAGTTGATCACCGCATATAGGCGATTGCCATAGATTTGTATATCATTGCCGACATCACCTAACTCTTTCACCACATTCGGATTGCGTTCGCCATAGATATTACGGACATAACAACCATTGCAGAAATCAACGTAGTCAATAGTGGCTTTGTTGCTACCCATATTACCTTCGTTGAGTAGGTACATGCCTATGGGTTCGTTGGATGCAAAACTGCTCAATTCTCTCGATTCCATCGGCAAAACCTCGTACTCAGATGGGTAGGTAACCTCGTCGGTACGACAACTCAACAAGCCAATAGCCAATAACCAATAGCCAATAGCCCCAATCAATATGTTATACTTACCGTACATTTATAATTTCGTTTTGGCATTGGATAATTGATAATCACATCATAATCTTGTGATAGAAGATTATTTATGTCTAGCGCTACACGCAAGGTTATAGGAGAGATAGATCGATTCGCTGTAGATGGTAGATCGGCAACGCCTGTAGATCGCTTCGCTGTAGGCTGGATGTTCCATTCGCCAAAAACACTCAGATCGTGGGTATACCAAGGTTGGGTGTAGTTATAGATGATATTTTCCTGTTGGTTGTAGCGTTCTCCTACATAGATAAAGCTGTAATTTAAGCCATACTGCTGCCAGTCGTTTTGCCAACCAAACATACCCACAGCACTACCCGAATGCCATGGGATATAGGGTATCTGATCGCCATAATAGGTGTCGTTGGGATCGGTGACATCGATAGCCGTTTGGTAGGTGTATTGCGCTTTGGCGGTGAGGTAGAAGTCTTTTGGTAAGACGAAATGCAATTGCGCATTGATGTCTATACCGTTGATTTTAACCAATCCGAGGTTTAGCATTGTCCAGCGGAACTGCTGGCCTTTTGGGTAAGCGATGATCTTATCGGATATGCGATTGTAGTAGTAATCGGCATTGATGCGGAACTCCGAGCCCTTTTGCCCCGCAATGCGGAAAGGTTGTGTAAAGCTCAATCCAACACTATGCTGCTTTGCCAACTCGGGTTTGAGGTAGGCATTACCCATGTCGGTATAATAAAGGTCGTTGAAAGTGGGATAGCGGTAACTCTGTTTGTAGAAAGCATTAAGGCGGAGGTCAACGAGTTGAGTAGGGCGGTAGGACAGGAACAAAGCTGGAGTCCATTTTATGCTCGCTACGCTCGCGTTAGTGGCTTGCTCTGCAAGCGTTGATGGCTTCGCGTTAATGGCTTCGCGTTGATGGGCTTCGCCGTTGTTGGTTGATTTTGCGTCATTGACAAATGTCCCTAATACGCTGGCTTGGAGGCGCAGGTAGTTCTTTATATTGATAGCAGTGGCTGCGCTGAGCCAATGTGTCCAACGGTGCGCGTCGAGGAACATGCTGAGTTGGTTGTACTGCACATCGTATGCTGCGCTGACATCCCACCAATCAAAGATACGCACTTTGTGCGCCATGGTGAAGTAGAACTCCTGTTGCAGATATTGGTTCTCCACGCGGATGAGTTTGTCATCGTTGTTGATATAGCGCGTATAGTCGTTGGCGTACTTCATGTTCGCCCGCACCGACCAGCGGTTGAACAACTCATCTTGCCAAGTGGCTTGCACAAAGGAGTTGCGATCCCACAGGCGTTCGCCATTGCGCCACACATTATTCACAATCGCACCCGGCACACCGCGCTCGGAGTTGTAGTGATAGAGTTGGAGTTTCCAGAAGCCCGTGTTGCTATAGTAGTGATTGAGTGCCGCTTCCACGCGGATGGCATTGATGTCGCCATTCTGGCGGATGGCAGTAGTGTCGTATGCCACTTCACCCGACGGAGTGACGCGGCGATAGCGGAAAGGGTACTTGCCATCAGAGGATACGAGTTCGGCATTCGCCGTGATGGACATCGTTTCGCTGAGGCGGATATCGAATAGCAGACTGGGATTGATAAGTGCAAAACTGCCTGCACGCATCTGCGCTTTCACGTTGAAGGCCTTGCCTGCCTCGAAACGCGGACGGCGGGTGGTGAGGTAGATACTTCCCGCAGCACCAAACTCGCGTGCGGACTGCCAGATGTCGGACTTCTGACCGTTGTAGAGTTGGATCTCTTCGATGTTTTCGAGCGAATATTTGCCGAGGTCGATTTGTCCGTTTTGTGCATTGCCGAGTTGTACACCATTGTAGAAAACCCCCATGTGATTAGTACCCATAGAACGGATATTGACTGTCTTCAAACCGCCAACACCACCATAATCTTTGATCTGTACACCCGAGAAATAGCGAATAGCATCGGCTACGCTGAGGGCGTTCATCTTCTTGAGTTGTACGCCGCTAAGTGTCTGAGGGATAATGATGTCCTTCTCTTTGACGCGTGCGGTGATGGTGTACTCATCTAAGTCGATATAACGGGCGATGTCCGAAGAATCGGACATAACGGACGCTACGCTATCGGTTATCGGATATAGGTTATCGGCGGCATTGTTTTGAGAGAATGCTGCCACACACATGAGTGTGAAAAATACTATGGATATTAATCTACGCATGTTGTTTGACTCTATACCACGAGAGTGTTCAACTAAGCATGCAGCAGGTCTTCTGACTTATTGCTCGTTTGTTCAGCCTTCCCACCTGATAGGCAGTGACTTAGATTCGGAACAAACGATATTGCAAATCACAGCAGCGGGTCTGTGCCAGAATCTCACTGGCTTCCCTAAAACTGAATGCGGGTGCAAAGGTACAACAAAATTTGCGGATTTGCAAATTTTGTGTAAAAAAAGTTTTAGGAGTACTAAAAGTAAGGTATTTTCTTGCGGGCGGAAGTGCAAAGTACATCCCCAAAGACTAACATTATTATGATTAACAAAGACAAGGGATATGTAAATTCAACAACAGCAACAACTTATTGCGCGGCAATCAACTCCCTGCCGCGCTCGTGGGAAGTTAGCTCGGCTAATTAACGCCGAGAACAAGACATGTGGCTTCGCAATATATTTCTTCATATGACATTGTGGAAAGAAGCATTGTAGTATAATAGTCTACTAATATTGTATATTAGATTTCATTGGTATTATCGTATTCTTCCTTGTGTGTATAATATGATACTGCTATTTGATATTTTACTTTAAAAGTTTCTGAATCTGTATCTTTTCTGAATATTATGAATATCGGAGGCCAATCATAATCGGACGAGTACATACCACAGGAATACATTTTATCGTCTTTTTCATCTTTGTGCATTGTAAGATTAGTATATCTAGCTCCATATTGTTTTAGAAGTGCATTGAATTGCAATTCAGCATCTTGTCTTTCCCAAGAGTCATATTCTTTGAATGCCAATGCTTTTATAAATCCCTTACTATTATGAAAAGTAAAATAGGCATATTTGTATGTAATACCTCCTATTGTTGTTTGGTAACCTATCAATTGGTTGCCAGAGGTTGATGTCATTACTTCTGAAGATTTGCTTTTTAAAATAGATCGTGCTTTATTCATGTCATCTCCAAAGTTTACACTACCGAAACCTTTTACTTCATTTATAGAATCGTAACTTGCTGCAAACAACTTTAAATGCTGGGTTGCTTTATCATAAGAAATAGCATATGCGGGTTCTATAGCAAACACACATTTTGTATATGTATCTGTCGTAAATAATAACACTATTAATCCGTCACCTCTGCGAGACCATGTTTCTACATCTTCTTCAAAACCATTACGATGAATAGTAGCAAAAAAAGTACTATCAGCAATTTCTAATTGACTATATTTATCACTAAGGTTCTTTCTTAATAATTTACTAGACTCGTAATTTTTATAGCCAAAATCATTACTGAAACTAAAATAATTTAGTGTGTCATTTGTAAATTCAAGTGTAATATTTTTAAATTCTAATCCAGCATATAGAAATTTACCTTCATAATACAATGTTCGTATTGAATCTTGCCCAACGAGTTGAAATTTTTGACGTTGCATAATCTTCTCTACTTTAGGACGAGTAGATTTTCCTAATGTAAATCCAAGAAATTGGTTCTGAATCGTTTCAGCAGATGCATGAATAGAAATAAATGCTAAAAATATAAAAGTAATTTTCTTCATATTGTTTAGTTTTTAATAAACTGATTTTTGATGCAAAGGTACTACTTTTTGAGTAAATATGCAAGAAGAAGAGGTATTTTTGTATTTTTTTTACTCGCGGGGAAAGCCGCGAGCACTAGACTGGTGGCGGGATAATACGAGAAATACCCAAATGTTATTTGGGAAAATGAACAAACACTTTCAAAGAAAAGTGGTCGTGGCTAGTTATTGAGCTCGTAGTTGGTGGTAGAGCATGGCGCGGATGAATGCAGGGAATTGGGCGTATTGTTTGCCTTTGCCAGTCTTTGGATCAATGGGCGCTTGTGCGTCAGGGTGCTTGCCACGGGTATTGGGCAGTTGGGCTTCGTAGCGGCGGCGGAAATCCTCTAGCAACGTGCGTGCTTCTTCTAAGGTGTAATAGTCAGGGATTTGATTGATACGGCGTTCGAAGAGTTGTTGCTCGGTTGGTCCGTCGGGTTGGGCTGCTTGCAGGATTTGGGCAGTACGGCGACAAGATTCTTGCCAAACGGTTTGGTTGGCGAGTTCGGCTCCCTGGGCTGGGTTTTTCTTCCAGTCACGAGGATTTTGAATAGCATAAGATTCTTGCTTGCCTTCGTGAATGACGCGACCGTTTACACGGTATTTCTTCTGGCGGTTGACAATGTTGCTGCGCTTGCTGAGCGCGCCATGAATCTCCGCAATAGGATGGTTGAGTTTGATTTCTGCCATAGTTTTGTAAAGTTAAAAGGTTTTAAGAGTTTTAAAAGTTTTAAGGGCGTGTCATGCTTATCCTATAGTGAAAGTCGCTGAATCACCTAAGAATAACCTATAAATCACCTAAGAATAACCTAAGAATAACCAAAGATTTATAGGTGCATTTCGGGTACAAAGGTACAACAAAATTTGGAGATGTGCAAATTTTGAGTAGAAAAAGTTTTAAGAGTTTTAAAAGTTCTAAGGGTGTAAAGTGTAAGGTGTAAAGTGTAAAGGCGGGTGATGGGTTATGCTTTGAAATATTTAGCGTAGTTGTCTAAAAACAGTTGTACGGCTTCAGCGAGAGTTCCATAATACTCGCCGCCTGCGGCGTTTGTATGTCCACCGCCGTTGAAAACCTCACTAGCAAACACATTCACAGGGCGGTCGCCTTGGCTGCGAAAAGAGAGTTTAATCTTGGTCTTAATACCGCCATTTTTCTCCATTTCATCGGGAGTTGCTTTGTCTTCCCGCATAAAAACAGAGTAGTGGATGTCCTTGCTTTGGAGAGGCATATTGACGATACCTTCGGCATCACCTTTTTGGAAATTGAAGCGGTAGAGCTCTTTGCGATTGAGGTAGATAAGCGCCGCATGATGTTCGGGGAAAACGCGCATCTTTTGGTAAAGGCAATAACCGACTAACTTCATACGGTCCACCGAATATTGGTTGAAAACGGCGTTGTAAATAGCATCTTTGTCCACACCAGCCTCAATGAGGGAGGCAATCATGGGGTAGATTTGTGGTCGATTGGAATTATAGGAGAAATTGCCCGTATCGGTCATGAGTCCTGTGTATAGGCATTGGGCGATGGGGATTGAGAGTTGAGAGTTAAGAGTTGAGAGGAGCTCGCATACTAATTCACAGGTGGATGATGCTTCGGGTACGGATACGATGAAATCGGCGAAATCAGAAGGGTGGAGATGGTGATCAATCATCACTTTGGGACATGTGAGTGAGAGCATCTTGTCGCCGAGTGCACCAATACGGTTAGGTGCGTTGAAATCGGTACAAATGACCAAATCTGCCGCATCCAAATACGCATCTGCTTGTGCTTGATGCGTGTCATAAAGCAACACACTGTCTGCCCCTGGCATCCAGGCAAGGAAATCAGGAAAGGCGTTGGGGACAATCACTTGTGCTTCTTTGCCTAGTGATATGATATAGTGATACATAGCTAGACTACTGCCCATGGCGTCACCGTCTGGCGATTGATGGGTAAAGATAGCTACTTTGTGCGCTTGTTGGATGTATGATAGAATGGATGTCATGGTGGTTGTTGATTGAAATGTGGTGCAAAAGTACAACTATTTTTTGATTTATGCAAATTAAAGTTGTGTATGTGAGAAAAAATTAGTACCTTTGCCGCGTTTTATAAGATACTGAAATGAAAAGTTTGAAACTCATCCAATCTGATTCTTATCTTCAGCCTTTTGCTGAGGCCATAGAGGGCCGTTATAACTATGCTTTGCAGCGCGAGAAGGAGTTGACTAGCGGCATGAAGCTGAGCGACTGGGCCAATGGGCATATGTACTACGGCTTGCACAAAGTTGGCAAAAAATGGATAATCCGTGAATGGGCACCTAATGCAACGGCTATTTATTTAGTAGGTGATTGTAATGGTTGGCAAAAGGACGAGGCATATCGTTTGCAACCTGTGGAGAATGGCGTGTGGGAAGCAACTTTTGCAGAGAAGATGCTGAAACATGAGCAGTTGTATAAGTTGCTAGTGGAGTGGCAAGGTGGTTGTGGAGAACGAATTCCAAGTTATGCCCGCCGCGTGGTGCAAGATCCTGTGACGAAATTGTTTGCGGCGCAAGTATGGGAGCCTGTGGAGGTGAAATATGAAAAGTTAAAGGTGAAAGGTGCAAAGCGCCGTAAAGCAGGTGATCCGCTGTTTATCTACGAGTGCCATATTGGTATGTCTAGTGAGGAGGAAAAGGTGAATTCTTATGATGAGTTCCGTCGAGATGTACTGCCTCGTATCGCGAAACTGGGCTACAACTGCCTGCAGATTATGGCAATACAAGAGCATCCTTATTATGGTAGTTTCGGCTATCATGTATCCAATTTCTTCGCTGTTTCTTCACGTTGCGGTACTCCAGAGGAGTTGAAGCGTTTGATTGCGGACGCGCATGCGTACGGCTTGGACGTGATTATGGATATTGTTCACTCGCATGCGGTGAAGAATGAGTTGGAGGGATTAGGCAACTTTGATGGTACACCATATCAATACTTCCATGACGGCGCACGTCGCGAACATCCAGCATGGGATAGTCTATGCTTTGACTATGGCAAGACGGAGGTGTTGCACTTCCTGCTCTCGAACTGCAAGTTCTGGATGGAGGAGTATGATTTTGACGGTTTCCGCTTTGATGGCGTGACCTCAATGATATACAAGAGCCATGGTTTGGGCGAGGATTTTGTGGATTACTCTTGTTACTACAATCTTAATCAGGATGGTGATGCGATTTGCTACTTGACTTTGGCGAATAAGCTGATTCACGAAGTGAAGAAGAATGCTATTTCCATCGCTGAGGATATGTCGGGTATGCCAGGTTTGGCTTACCCTATCCAGGATGGTGGTATGGGCTTTGACTACCGATTGGCAATGGGTATTCCAGATTTCTGGATTAAATATATCAAAGAAGTGCGTGACGAGGATTGGAAAGCGGGACATATTTTCTACGAGATGACCAACCGCCGTCAGGATGAGAAGACCATCTCGTACGCTGAGAGCCACGACCAAGCGTTGGTGGGCGATAAGACTATTATCTTCCGTCTATGCGATGCGGATATGTATTGGCATTTCGAGAAGGGGCATTCGACCTATATGGTAGATCGCGGCATTGCGCTGCACAAGATGATTCGACTGATCACCGCTTCGACTATCAATGGCGGTTATCTCAACTTTATGGGCAATGAGTTTGGCCATCCAGAGTGGATTGATTTCCCTCGTCAAGGAAATGGTTGGAGCCATAAGTACGCACGACGCCAATGGAGCCTAGTGGATAACGAGAATTATTTCTTCTCCTGTCTCAACCTCTTTGACGAGAAGATGGTACACCTATTGCGCGAGCACTTGGCTCCTGTCAAGGACAAGAAGTATGGTATGCACTTGCCATGGGATGAGAAACTTTGGGACAATGAGGGCGACCAAGTGATGGCATTCCAACGCGGTGATTTGGTATTTGTCTTCAACTGGAATGGCATGAAGTCGTTTGAGGGATATGGCTTCCCAGTTACAGCGGGTAAATACAAAGTGGTGTTGAATACCGACGCCAAGGAGTTTGCTGGCTTTGGCTTGTCGGATGACACGGTAGAGCATTTCACCATGCCAGATGAGGGCTATCTTGGAAAGGAAAAAGGCTGGCTTAGACTCTATTTGCCTGCGCGAAGCGCTGTAGTGCTTCAAAAAGTAGATTGAGACTACTCTTGTGACTAGAATAAAAATAATATTAACATAAATAAAACAACAAAACCATGAGACTAATTGTTCAACCAAACTATGACCTACTTTCAGAGTGGGCAGCAAACTATGTAGCAAAACGCATTAATGAGTTCGCTCCTAAAGAGGGTACTCCATTTGTTTTGGGCTTGCCAACAGGTTCTTCACCTCTCGGCATGTATCGCAACTTGATTAAACTGTATCAAGAGGGCAAAGTAAGTTTCCGCAATGTGGTGACCTTTAATATGGATGAGTATGTAGGTATACCAGAGGATCACCCAGAGAGCTACCATAGCTTTATGTGGAAGAACTTCTTCTCTCACATTGATATCCGTCCTGAGAATGTGAATATCCTTAATGGCAATGCAGAGGACTTAGTTGCAGAGTGCGCTCGTTACGAGGAGAAAATCAAGAACTACGGTGGCATCATGCTCTTCCTCGGTGGTATTGGTCCTGATGGTCATATCGCTTTCAACGAGCCTGGTAGCTCACTCTCTTCTCGCACTCGTATGAAAGAACTGACTACTGATACGATTATCGCTAACTCTCGCTTCTTTGATAACGACGTGAACAAAGTGCCAAAGACCGCATTGACTGTAGGTGTAGGCACTATCATGGATGCTAAGGAGGTGCTGATTATGGTGAATGGTCACAACAAGGCACGTGCACTGCAACACGCTGTAGAGGAGCCAATCTCTCACATGTGGACTATCTCTGCATTGCAAATGCACCAACATGGTATCATCGTCGCTGATGAGGCGGCTTGCGCTGAACTCAAAGTGGGTACCTACAACTACTTCAAAGACATTGAGAAGAACAATCTCGACCCAAAATCATTGCTCTAATGCTTCAGATTTATAATACATTATCTCGTCAAAAAGAATATTTTAAGCCCTTGCACGAAGGGCACGTAGGCATGTATGTCTGCGGTCCTACCGTGTATGGCGATGCACACTTGGGGCACGCACGCCCTGCTATCACATTCGATTTGCTCTACCGCTACCTTATGCACCTTGGCTACAAAGTGCGCTACGTGCGTAATATTACCGATGTGGGTCACTTGGAGCACGATGCCGATGAGGGTGAGGATAAGATTGCTAAGAAAGCACGCCTTGAGCAACTCGAACCAATGGAGGTGGTGCAGTACTTCACCAATCGCTATCACCGCGATATGGAACTGCTGAACGTGCTCCCTCCTTCAATTGAGCCACACGCCAGCGGACATATCATCGAGCAGATTGC
Organism: Paludibacteraceae bacterium; assembly: GCA_017503075.1. GTDB lineage: Bacteria > Bacteroidota > Bacteroidia > Bacteroidales > Paludibacteraceae > Colicola. The sequence continues at coordinate 23,120 of JAFVTU010000013.1, forward strand.
TTTTGTGCAAAAGATTATGGACAAAGGCTATGCCTATGTCAGCAACGGTAGCGTATATATGGATGTCGAGAAATACGCTAAGGATTATCCTTATGGCAAACTCTCGGGTCGTAACCTCGAAGATATCGTTACAGAGACCCGCGAGCTCGATGGCCAGCAAGAGAAGAAGCATAGCTTCGACTTTGCACTATGGAAAAAAGCAGCACCCGAACATATCATGCACTGGCCAAGTCCTTGGAGCGAAGGCTTCCCTGGCTGGCATATGGAGTGTTCGGCTATGGGTACGAAGTACCTCGGCGAGCAGTTTGATATTCACGGTGGTGGTATGGACCTGATGTTCCCTCACCATGAAGCAGAGATTGCACAGAGTTGCGCTGCATTGGGACATGATAGTGTCCGCTATTGGATGCACAACAATATGATCACCATCGCAGGCAAGAAGATGGGCAAGAGCTACAACAACTTCATCACCCTTGAGCAGTTCTTTGCGGGCAATCATGATTTGTTGGAGCAACCATTCTCGCCAATGACCATTCGTTTCTTCATTCTCCAAGCGCATTATCGTTCTACCGTTGACTTCTCCAACGATGCCCTTGTGGCTGCAGAGAAAGGCCTTGCTCGCTTGACCGAGGCATACCAACGTCTAATGAAATTACAGGCATCGGATACTACTACCATAGAGATTGGTAATCTCCGCGAGCGTTGCCAAGAGGCGATGGACGATGACCTCAACTCGCCTATTGTCATCTCGCATCTCTTTGATTCTGCACGCGCTATCAATACTGTCTTTGATGGCAAAGGCACTATCAGCGAGGCAGACCTCAAAGAACTGCGCGAAGTATGGAAGACCTATGCTATTGATATTCTTGGCTTGCAACTCGACGGCGCGCAAGATGCAGGTACAGGTATGGACGCATACAAAGGCGCGATAGACATGCTGCTCAATATGCGTCTGGAGGCAAAGCGCAATAAGGATTGGGCTACCAGCGATAAGATTCGCAACGAACTGACCGCGCTTGGCTTCACTATCAAAGATACCAAAGACGGCTTTGAGTGGAGTTTGTAAGCAATACTGAACAATGTTGAACCATATTGAACAACTATTGAACATCAAATTAGTCCTGCAACAAGCAGGACTAATTTTAGTGTTGGCGGGACTAATCTTTGTCTTCTCTGCTTGTCGCAATCACTCCTCTGAACACTCTACACGAAGCACTCAACTAATCGAGGACACTATGGTGTCTTATCCAGGGCGTACATTTAGTTACAAGCAAAAGTTCAATGACACCCAAGCCAAGCAGGAGCAGGCTGCTAAAGCTATTGGTTTAGCCACTCCTCCGCAGAATCGCCAAGAGGCAGCCCGTATGCGCAGTCAGTTGAAGCTCATCAAGAGCAACGAAAACTATATCGTGGACTCGCTCACGCACTCTATTCCGTATCTGGTGCCAGCGGCAGCAGCGGAACTGGAACGTATTGGTGAGGGCTTTGCAGATATTCTCCAGCGCAATGGCTTACCCCACTATCAGTTTTATGTCACCAGCGTGTTGCGCACCAAAGAGGATATAAAACAACTACAAAAAAGTGGTAATATCAATGCTACCACTAATTCTTGCCATAACTATGGCACCACTTTTGATTTGGCATACTTCCGTTTTAATAAGGTAACGCGCACGCGCGAGTACATGCATCAAGACAATCTGAAATTGGTCTTGGGGCAAGTGCTTCTCAACGAACAACGTGCAGGTCGTATCTATGTCAAATACGAGTGGAAACAAGCATGTTTCCATATAACAGTAAGAGAATAGATTTTACAAATCTTAATAAAAAGGTGGGTTTTTGAATGAAAATCCACTTTTTATTTTGTTTTTTCAAAATAATTGTGTACCTTTGCAGCAGTAAATCACAAAGATATGCAAAACGAAATTCCATTAATTGATTGCCCAATAGATTATATCTTCGGTGAGGCAAGTGGTAAAGTGTTGAATGAGTATATGCGTTTTCCATGCAAAATAAAGTGTGGTGTATATGCATTTATGGCTGCAGGTACTGCTCGTGCAATGGTTAATATTACCCACTATGAGTTTCGCGAGAATGATGCGCTCTATCTTGCACCCAATAGTTTTTTTCGTGTGCATGAATTTAGCGAAGACGCGCTAGTAAAGTACATTGTCTTATCTTCATCTTTCCTTGAGAAGAATGCGTACAGTATTCGTCGTCCTCGTTTAGCGATGATGGAAGCCTGCCAGATTGTGAAAGTTAATGAGGAACAGAAGCGAGTAATTTTACATTTTTCACAGCTATTGGAAGAAGCAGTAAATTGTATGCCTAGTATGATAGATACTGAGCGTATGGTACATGTGTACAATCTTATTCATTTGGTATTTCATGATTATTTTGTGGCTAATCGCGAGACAAAAGCGCAACCCATGGATCGTAAATCAGAGATATATCAGGAATATAGCGAGTTAGTAATGAAACATTACCAAGAGTGGCATCATGTAGCGGAATATGCTTCAGCGATGCATATTACAGTCCCTCACCTCTGCTCAACGATTAAGCAAGCGAGTTCTCGCACAGCAGGGGATCTGATAGTGGAAGCTCTTTTAACAGATGCCAAGGCTCAATTGAAACTATCAATGTCTCCAATAAAGGAAATAGCTAATAGTCTTGGATTTGAGAATGTTGCATTTTTTAATCGATTCTTCAAAACCCATACGGGTGTTACACCCAAAAATTATAGAAACGGAGAGGACTAACTAAATGTCTTTCTTCTACATTTTTGCTATCCTTGCGCTACCTTTGCGCAAGATAATATTTTGTAGAACCATATAACGAGTTACATTCCCAAAGACAGGCGGAAACGCACTGCCCACCGTGGCGTACATGAGTCTTGTAGGTTTGTCAGTCGGAATACTCCATACACCTCTCCAATACGCAATATATTGCCAATTCCTACGCCCAGCTCTACGTATGGGATATTGAGGGCATTCATGGTGCAATATCCCGCTTGATTGGTAGGAAAGGCTAATATGCTTTGGTGCTGTTTGCTCAAGCCTCCGTATGCTACTTTCAACTCGAGTAATTCTCTCAAACGCGCATAGCGTATTCCTGGAATAAGATTGAATAACACACCTTTGCCATTCCAATGAGCATGCAACGCAATATACCTGTCAGCCGCATACTGGTAGTTGTTCATCAGTGAGAATCGATAGGTATCGAAGACGTGTGTTTGGTTGCCAGCAAAATGGTGCAATAGCGGATAAGGTACTTTGCCAAAGACTAATCCTGCTTGTAATAGGTAATCTAACTCTCCGCCTATGCCCAGATCGACGTTGTGGCGCAACATGAGTTGCAAGTTGCCATACATGCGATACGATGGCATGTTATCCAGACGATAACTACCTAATTCAGCACCTACATATATGACAGGTAGGTTATTATAGATATACCTACGGTGGAAATAGGTATCCACTTTGCGTTCGTTGAAACTTATGCGTGCGGATGCACCCAAGGTGGAGTAGAACATGGTAGGTTGGCTATGGTAGTTGCGCGTGGCTTCTCCATATCCTGTTTGTCCTACTTTGATGTAGGCTTTTGTTTCAAGATATTTGTTCCAATCATCTGCAAATTGCACGCGCCCTTCTTGGCGACGGGTCATGGTGTTGTAGAAGTGCTTGGAGTTGAATCTTGCTCCACGGAAGATGTCGGTAATCAGGTTGACTTGAGGACTGAAAATTTTGTTTTCGCGTCTATATTCTTCAAAATCATCTACTTCTGAATAGACGTACAGGTCTCTGTACTTGAGCTGAACGGTATGCCTGCGTTCGCTTGGCAAGGCGATGTTGACTTGTCCAAATCCTTTGAACGCTCTATCTCCAATGCCATAAGCCACCATGGCTTCAAGGCTCACATGCTTCCATAGTGCCTCAGTTGTTCGCAGTGGAATACCCACCCGCAAGCCTTCTTGCTGATTGTATTTGATGAGATGGTGTATCTTACCGACTTCCACATATTTGTTGGTAGGAATATAGCCCGTATTCAATACATACGCTAAGAATTTAGCCGTCTTGAAGAGAGGCGTGTTGTTGAGGCTATCCAATGCGGGCAGGATAACGTCTTCCATTGCCTCAGTGGTATCCAACGTGGCGATAGTTGGTGTAGTGTCGGTAAGGAAGCGGTTGTTGCGATTGAGCAGCAGGGTGGGGAAGATATGCACCGAATCGCTCAGCGATGGTGTCTTGATGGCGAAATCCATGAGCAGGCTCATCTGCTCGGATAGCAGTTGGTTGTTCGGCGCAAAGGTTTGATGGATAGTGAGTTCCTTGAGATAGTTGATGCTGGTTTGTACGGGCATCTGGACATCAATCGTGCGCAATGCACAAGTGACAGAGTCGATGGTCATCTCGCCGTTGAAGGTGGCGTAGAATGGGTTCTTGGTCTTGAAATGCAGCAAGTAATGTTTCTCATCGCCCACCTGTAGGCTATCTGCCAAGTAGTAATTGTAATAGGTGTTGCCAGATGCCGCCAGCGGACTCAGCAGCGATGTGCTGAGAAAGGGCAAACTATTGTCGTAGAAATCGAATGCGGTAGGAATTTGTCCCAGTAGCAATTGGTAGTCGGTCAATGTCAGCAGGGTCGCCTCTTCGCGTACGCTATCTGCCACCTGCTGCCGCCAATACAGCGGAATCAGATACGTGCTATCCTCCTGCTGAATCATACCACTTTGTAGGCTCTTCCACAGTGCACGCTTTAGGTGCTTCGACTGGATATCCGATACATATAGCGCCGTTTTGCCCGCTTGGCTGGTGGCTATTGCTCGTTTGTTGGCTGTACGTCGTGCCCGTACCTTATCCATCAATGCTAAGGCAGGGTTGTCGCCAGGCACGATAAACACCTCTTGCAAACTGCCCACCTTCTCTCGCAACGCAATATCAATACCCGATTGGGTATGTGGCTCTATCTTGAATCGTTCGGTATGATAGCCCACTGCGCTGACTACCATTGTACGTGAGCGATCCAAGTCTTCGCGCAGCAAGAATAGTCCTTCAGCATTGGTCGTAGTTCCCAACTGTGTCCCTTGGAGATACACATGCACATTCGACAACGGCTCACCCGTGTTGGCGTCATATACTTCACCCACCACAATCGTTTCTTGAGCAAGCAGATGCAAACTCAAGAAGAGCCACAATGATATGAGTACAAGTCGTTTCATCGATTCTCGGGGTGGTATTTCAATACGGCTTCGCGTAGGTCGTGGATATCTACGTGCGTATAAATTTCGGTGGTACTAATGCTCTCGTGCCCCAGTAGTTGCTGAATAATGCGTAGGTCGGCTCCGTTTTGCAAGAGATGCGTAGCGAAGGAATGACGCAAGGTGTGAGGGGAAATGGTTTTCTGTATTCCAGCTTCGCGTGCCAAGGTCTTGATGATGGTGAAGATCATGGCTCGCGTCAGTTGTCGTCCGTATCGGTTAAGAAATGCAATGTCGATGGCTTCTGGTTTGATGTCCAAGGCACTGCGGTCTTGCATCCAATATTCGAACCACTCCACCGCCACGGGAGATACGGGAACTAATCGCTGCTTATTGCCTTTGCCAATAATGCGCATGTATCCCTCTTGGAGGTACATGTCGCTCAATCGCAGATTCACCAACTCGCTCACGCGCAGTCCACTACCATACAGCATCTCGATGATAGCGCGATTGCGATGGCTTTCGCTCTTCGACATATCAATCTGTGCAATCATCCGATCAATCTCCTCCACCGATAATACATCTGGCAGGTGCAACTCTTTTTTAGGCGTTTCGATGAGTTCCGATGGGTCTTGCTCAATATAGTTGTGGTAGAGCAAAAAGCGATAGAACGAGTGTAAACCAGCCACCAGTCGCGCTTGTGTGCGCACCGATGCTATATCCTTGAAGGTGTCGAATACAAATGCTTGTAAATCATCAAAACTGGCATGTACCACATCTATCCCATGCTTATCGGCATACTCCTTTAGTCGCTGATAATCCATTAGATAAGCATCTACTGAATTGATGCTCAGTCCTTTTTCCAACTTTAGATATGTGCGGTACTCCTTTTCTAACATGGATATGTTATCGATAGATTGCAGGACCTGTGTAGGTGGCGTGATAATGTGTAGAATCCTCATCGTAGAGATTGAAGTCCAGCACCACATCATCTGCCTCGTATGCAATGGTCATGTTGCCTCCTGTCATTAGCAGGATACGCTGTATTTGATCCTCTGTAATCACCAGCACATAGGTGCCTGTCACATTCCCCTCAAAACTCATGCCACGCAAGAAAGTCATCTCCTTTGCTACACTATCCATCTCGTATCGTCCCGCAGGCAAACGCTCTGTGCTATCTTTTGCCACAAACACATCCGATAGATACAAGTTGCATCCTGTACCAGAGATATGCCATGCTGAGTCGTACTCCAGTCCATCGGATAGCAAGTCTATGGCATATACTTGATGACCGCTATTATAAAAGTCTTCGTATGCTCTAAAATCAGCGGTAGTGTACACGCTATCCACCTGCTGTGTAGCAGGGCGATTAGGGTTGTTGTGCGGCGTACATGCCACCGCCAACACCAATATAATGATATATAAATATGCTTTCATCTCTCAATATTTATCTTTCTCGCTGGTATCCATGAGGAAACTGCTCCTAACACCAATACTACTGCACTTACCAACGCAATGTCCCAACCTTGTACAGCCACTGGATATGCATTTAACACATACTCTGAACCATTGCCCAACTTGAGCAGTCCAAAGTGTTCTTGCAGTAGGCACACTCCTAATCCGACTATCAATCCGCCTATAGCGCCTAGCGTATTCACCATCCATCCTTCTAATACGAACACCTTACGAATCATGCCGTCGCTGGCTCCCAAGTGCGATAGGGTGCGTATGTCTTGCTGCTTATCGATGATGAGCATTGATAGCGATCCGATGCCGTTGAAGGTGGCAATCAACAAAATAAATATCAGCAATAGTGCTGTCAATAGTTTCTCCACGCGTAAGATGCGGAAGAAGTCTTCTTGCTGCTCGAAGCGGTCTTGTAGCACATACCCATCGCCCAATACAGTTGCTATCTCGCGCTTGGTTTGCTTGATGCTATATGCTTCGTTCACACCCACTTGCAGTGCGGTTACCTCCGTGGAGTCGTAATCCAATAACCTACGTGTAAGACCTATATCTACTAACATCAGATTATCGTCGTATTTCTGTTGATTCACAGCAAAAGTGCCTGCAATGAAGCATCTCTCTTGGTTGAAGTTGGCATCAGGACGCAACATGTTTACTTTGCCTTCGCGCTTGGGGGCATACACTTGGATGCCATGTACAAAACGTGCACCAATGCCTAATTTCCATGCCAGTCCTTGTCCCAATACTGCGCGGTCAAATGCACCATCGTACACCTCATAATGTCCGTCGGTGATGATGTTCTCAATACCAGTTAATGCAGAAAACGAAGTATCTACCCCCATCAACTGAACAGGCATCTGCTTATCCTCAAAATAGACTAATGCTGTCTCTGAGATACTCTCGCTCAGCAGATCCACGCATGGCAATTCGAGTAATGCGTGTTTCTTTTCTTTGCTAATGCTGAATGATTTACCTGCTTTGGCAGTAATGCGTAGGTCAGGGTCAAATTGTGAAAACAGTTGCTCTACCATAACGCCAAAGCCATTCATCACGCTCAGCACGCAAATCATAGCCGCAGTTACCACTCCCACCGCTGCCGATGAGATGGCTGTGATGATATGGATGGCATTGAATTGCTTTTTAGCAAACAAATACCGCCACGCTATTTTCAACTCCGTCTTCACCTTATTGTTTTAGCAGTTCGTCAATGCGTGCCATCTTGTCGATGGTTTCGTCTAAGTGGAAGTGCAATTCAGGAATGATACGCAACTGATGGCGTTGCATATGTCCCATCTCCCCGCGTATTTTGGCGGTGTCTTCTTGCACTTTTGCGATGGTGCTTGCCACTTTGTCTTGTGGGAACACACTCAGATAGACGTGGGCGATGCTCAAGTCCGATGATATTCTCACTTCACTCACAGAGATGAGTGTTCCGCGCATCGCGCGTGCGTATTTCAATAAAATATCGCTCAAATCCTTCTGGATTAAGCGTTCAATCTTCTGCTGTCTTGTTGATTCCATATATGTTTTGTTTCTAAACTTCTTAACTCCCGAACCTAATCAACGCAATAAGGGAAAGGAGTCTATACTCTTTTCCCTATGCTGATGCCTTAGGAAAAAGCCCTAAGGTTGTCTAATCGTTGATTAGCGTTTGTGACGACCTTCGTCAGCTACAGTCAATTTCTTGCGACCGTGTGCGCGGCGAGCTGCCAATACGCGACGACCATTTGCAGTAGCCATACGAGCACGGAAACCGTGTTTGTTACGGCGACGACGTTGGCTTGGTTGGAATGTACGTTTCATTGTTCTTATATCATTTTATGCCCCATCTCGTGGGCTGGTTAATAATTTCGTGCGAAAAAGCGTGCAAAGGTACTGCTTTTTTTTGATATGACCAAATTTTTGTATAAAAAAACTGTTTTTTGCTAAAATTCTTGCATATGTGCGTTTTTTATTGTACCTTTGTCTGCCATTTTGGCAGATTGAAGCACATTAAACTTTTAATCCGAAACTTGGAAATATTTAAAATCATTATGCCAAACTTAGATTTACAACGAATCAAGCAGCAATTTAGCATTATAGGTAATAGTGCTCAACTTAATCGTGGTATCGAGATCGCCGTGCAAGTCGCATTGACGGATCTTAGTGTCTTGATTACTGGAGAAAGTGGAGTAGGTAAGGAGCATTTCCCGAAAATAATCCACCAATATTCTCCTCGTAAGCATGGCCCCTATTTTGCGATTAATTGCGGTGCTATTCCAGAAGGAACGATTGATGCAGAACTTTTTGGTCATACTAAGGGAGCTTTTACTGATGCTAAGAGCGAACGAAAGGGGTACTTTGAGATTGCGGACGGAGGTACACTTTTCCTTGACGAAGTCGGTGAACTTCCGTTATCTACGCAAGCTCGATTGTTGCGCGTGCTTGAGACGGGAGAATTTATTCGCATGGGTGACTCCAAAGTCATGAAGACCAATGTGCGTGTTGTTGCAGCAACTAATCTCAATATCTCAAAAGCTATTGATGAAGGGCATTTTCGAGAAGATTTATATTATCGTCTGAATACGATTGAGATTAAGATTCCTCCATTGCGTGAGAGAAAAGAAGATATACCTTTGCTTTTCCGCAAGTTCGTGGTGGATTTTGCAGATCGATATCGTATGCCAGCTATTCGTTTGACAGAAGAGGCTACAGAGATGCTTAAATCATACTATTGGCAAGGCAATGTACGTCAATTAAAGAATGTGGCGCAGCAAATTAGTCTTATTGAGGAACGTCGCGAAATAACTCCCGATATCTTAGCGCGCTACTTACCTGCTCATCAAATGCATCGCGGGTTGGCTTTGGCTGGACAGCAGACACAGCAGGGTGTGCCTATGGAGGAATTGAAGATGCTTTATAATGTAGTGGGTGCTATGAAGCGTGAGATGGATGTGCTCAAGGCACAATTGGAGCAAATGCAAAAGAGTCACGACTCACGAACGAAGATAGAGGATGAGATTGTAGAATGGGAGCAGGGGCAAGTATTGCCCCCTTCACATGATTCTGTAGCGCTTAAAGAGGGGGCAGAGGTAGCAAATGTAGAAGAAGTAAAGGAACTGAATCTTGCTGATATGGAGCGTGATACTATTCAAAAGGCATTGATTAAGAATGGAGGTAATCGTAAGGCTACGGCTGTAGATTTAGGTTTAAGCGAACGCACATTGTATCGCAAGATAAAAGAATATGGCTTATGAAACTATTTCAATATCCAAGATCTATTATCCGATATCCAATTATCATCGTTTTGTTCCTGCTGAATGGGTGTGTTATCTCTTACAAGTTCAATGGAGCATCTATTGACTATGCTACAACGAAGACAATTAGCATTGCTGATTTTCCGAATGTAGCGCCACTTGTATATGCTCCTTTGTCCAATAACTTATCGGATGGTATTCGCGATCTTTTCCAGCGTCAAACGCGTTTGGAACAAGTTAGACGAGGGGGAAACCTCGAAATTGAAGGTGAAATCACAGGTTATACACTTACCCCGATGGCAGTGTCTGCAGATAGTTATGCTGCTGAAACCAAACTAACAATCACTGTGAAAGTGCGATTTACTAATAATGTGGCGCCTGAAGAGAGCTTCGAAAAGACCTATACTGCATACCAAACATTCGATGCATCGCAAATGCTCAATGATGTGCAAGATGAGCTATGCAACACGATGATAGCGGAGATTGCAGACCAAATATATAATGATACTGTCGCAAAATGGTAAAAAATTTGGTAGTGTCAAAAAAAAGTTGTACCTTTGCGGGCTGATTGTAGTCTTTACACTTAAAACTTTAAAATAATAAATTATGTACGTACTATTGACTATTTTGATTGTAATTGCAGCAGTATTGCTGACCCTTTTGGTTTTGGTTCAAAACAGCAAGGGTGGCGGTTTGGCTGCTGGTTTTTCTAGCGGTAACCAAGTGATGGGTGCTCCTAAAACTGCTGACTTCTTGGAGAAGGCAAGTTGGACTTTAATTGCTATTATCGTAGCATTAAGTATTACCGCTGTTGGATTCAACAAGAGCGACAAGGCTGTCGCTGAAGAGGGTAGTGTAGTTACTGAGCAAGCTCAAGAGCAAGTTGCTGCTGAGCAAGCTGCTCAAGCTGTTCCTGAGTTCGAAACAGAGGAAGTGGCTGAGTAATTTCCTACGAACAGTTGGAATTAGTTCCACAAAACAAATGAGAGGCAGACGTGCCTCTCATTTGTTTTTTTATATCTATCGGATATCATTTCTTCAGTTCGCCTGCGAAATACCTATCATACGACGCCATATCGATTAGTCCATGACCTGATAGGTTGAATAGTATCACTCGCTCTACGCCTTCCTCTTTTGCCTTAAGTGCCTCATCTATAGCCGCTTTGATGGCATGTGTAGATTCGGGCGCAGGGATAATTCCTTCCACTTGGCTAAAGAGTACACCCGCCTCAAAACTATCCAACTGATTGATATCCACCGCCTCTATCAACCCATCTTGGCGCAATTGGCTGACGATAGCCCCCGCACCATGATAGCGCAATCCACCTGCATGGATGGCTTCTGGCTCGAAGTCGTGCCCCAACGTAAACATTGGAATAAGCGGCGTAAAGCCTTCAGTATCACCAAAATCGTATTCAAATCGTCCTTGCGTTAGCTTAGGACACGCCTCAGGTTCGGCAGCAATAAAGCGCGTTTTATATCCTTTGGTTAGGTTATCACGCATAAATGGGAAGGTTATTCCGCAGAAATTACTACCACCACCAAAGCATCCAATCACCACATCAGGATAGTCGCCTGCTATCTCCATTTGCTTGCGGGCTTCCTCGCCAATGATAGTCTGATGGAGGCACACGTGATTGAGCACAGAGCCCAATCCATATCGCGTATCTGGCTGTTTACGAGCCACTTCCACCGCCTCTGAGATTGCCATGCCCAAACTGCCTGGCGTATTGGGGAACTGTGCTCTCAGCGATCGCCCAGCTTCGGTGGTGAAGGATGGAGAAGGGATGATTGTTGCCCCATAGGTGCGCATCACGGACTTGCGGTATGGTTTCTGCTCGTAGCTGGAGTTCACCATAAATACGGTTAAATCCAATCCAAAGTGTTTGCACGCGATAGACAACGCGGAGCCCCACTGCCCTGCTCCCGTCTCAGTGGTCATATGCTTGATCCCCTGCTGCTTATTGTAATATGCCTGGGGTATTGCAGAGTTCAGTTTGTGCGAGCCAACGGGGCTGACACTCTCGTTTTTGAAGTAGATTTTGGCAGGTGTATCCAGTGCTTTCTCCAGTCCACTGGCACGCACAAGAGGCGTTGGGCGGAAGATACGATATAGTTCTTGCACTTCTTCGGGTATATCAATATACGGCTCTTGCGAGAACTCTTGCTCTACTAATGCCTCTGCAAATAGCGAACTCATCTCCTCTTTTTTCAGCGGTTCACGCGTAACGGGATTGAGTAATGGAGCAGGTTTATTGGGCATATCTGCCACAATATTATACCATTGAGTAGGCATCTCATTCTCCTGCAATACAATCTTCTTCGTAATCTTCATACGTTCTAAATTTAATAGGGTTTACCAACGGCGACGAAATAATCCGCCAATCAAACAGATTAATATATAGAATGGATATACCACCTCCAACAGCAACGCTGTACCGAAGCCAACCGACTTATCGCGTTTCTTAATCAAGTGATATTCAATCGGAAACTTCACAATCAAAGCCACAGGAAATAACACCTGTATCACATTGGCTATCAATACGATTGCTCCGCAGCAAAGAATATCTTTGTCCGTGTATTTAGGTGCCTTGCCTGCCCAACGCATGCGCTGACGGAAGAACGCGCTCCACGAGGTGTGAGGACGAACGATGGCGGTCAATTCCTCGCTCTCACTCACCGCAATCTTCAGCCCCCTCCGCTTAAACGACTCTAAAAGAAACATATCATCACCACTCGGTATTTCGGGGTGCAAATCGGGATAGGACTCTAACCACCTGTCGCGCTTGGCGATGAGGTTCGCTCCGCTACACATGACTGCGTGCCCTCGCTTGGCTGTTTCTATGGTGAGTTGCTGAATGGCAGCATACTCGGCAATTTGCAACCGCTCTAGGAGCGACGGTTTCTCCCTCTCCGACTCCATCCGAAGAGTCAAGATAAGCAAATCCATGCCTTTAACCTCTAAACTGTAGCCCGATAGGGCGTCCTCTAAACTATGCAAGATGACGTCGTCATCTTGCATCCACACATACTCCGTCTTCGCTTCCGATATAAGGCGATAAAGAGCATGTTTCTTGCCCTTACCTTCGTCGTTAATTCCCTTTTGTGGTACAACAATAGTTATATTTTTCTCGCCTCTTAACACGAAAAGATAATCCTTCAGATTTATTGACCAAAATACGCCTTATAGATAGCATTGGCTAATGTTTCGACGACATCTTTCTCGGGATTGAACACATACCCATTGGTAATGGCTACGATACCCCAACCATCCGCTGGGCTCCATATCATGATACTGCGCAAGCCGTAGGCATCGCCAGTATGTCCCACGGGGTAGTTGCCTGGGGTATTGTAGTGAGGATCATCTAGGAAGTCCACAAACTCCATGAGGCACAATCCGTATTGGTCCTCGTAGTAGTCATCTGTTAGCTTGATCCATACGGGCGTTTGCATGGTTTTAGCACTCTCCTCAGAGATGATACGCACGCCATTGAGCTGGCCATAGTTCATGTGCATCATCATATAGGTAGCCAAATCATGCGCTGATATTTTCACGCCGCCAGTAGGCGAAAATATAGGTGCGGAGTAGCCCATGACGTAATCATCGAGTTGATGTGCTACGCTGCCGTAGGCATTGGACTCTACGTATTGTCCGTCGCGATAACGGTAGATGGCAGCACGTCTTGTGCTATCAAGCTCGTCATTGTTGTGACCTGCATGCAATCCAAGTGGTGTTATCACATTCTCCTTTACGTAGCGGTCAAAACGTATGCCAGACACTTTCTCCAAGATAGCGCCTGCGAAGTTGAGACCCAAATTAGAGTAGTTGTAGCCAGTACCTGGAGCATAATCGTAATAGGTGGCGCTGTAGTCGCCATTTACGGCAGGGTTGATATGATCGAGTGTGGAATAATTCTCTGGGTCGCGGAAACTGGCGGTGTGTGAGAGCACCATGCGCAATGTGATAGGCACCTCTGGGTGATGTGGGTTGCGTACTTGGAAACCAATGAGATCACTCACATCATCATCGAGAGAGATGACGCCTTTTTCCACGAGTTGCATCAGGGATGTAGCGGTGAAGGACTTGGAGATAGATGCGATACGCATGAAATGATTAGTAGTCAAAGGCGTTTGACTGTCGAGATTGGCATGGCCAAAGGCTTTTTCATAAACTATCTGCCCATCTTGGACGATGACAGCAGCAATGCCCACTGCTTGGTAGTCGTTCATCACTTGCTGAATAGCTTGGTCGGTGCGTTTCTCCGCGCTGGAAGCGCAACTTGTAATTACTAACATCATGGCAACTAAAGCCATAAACACATGATTGCTTCTCATATTATTATAATTTTAAGGTGTTAATTCGACGAAAATGTTCCATAAACTGCGGATAGGATTTGCTGATGCAGGCGGTGTCGTCCACTTCGTAGCCAGCAATTAACAACGCCATTGCCATGCGGTGGTCGTGGTCGGTACGGTGTTCGCGCACAGCGCGCAGGCGGTCGGATTCTTTGATTGGTAACGAGTCGGTGCCTGTGGCGTGTAACTCTATGCCCAAACGCTCGCAAGTAAGAGCGACAGCAGGGTAGAGATCGGGGCAGCTTCCAAAATCCTGGGTAAGGATTTTGGAATGGGACGTCGCTTGTGCGGCTATAGGACGCCCACTCAGTGGGCTATTGGACGCTTCGCTATAGGCGATAGGCGAAAGGATGATGCCTTCGGGGGTATATTCAGTATGTACGCCGAGGTGGGCGAAGATGTCGGCAACGACCTTATCGCCTTGCAAGGAGTCACAAGAGAGTCCTGGGAGCGTAATCTCACCACCATGAAGGGCTACATACTCGTACCAGAAGGCAGCGGAGGACCAGTCTTTTTCTAAAGCGGACGCCGCTTGTGCGGCTATTGGACGCCCACCATGTGGGCTATTGGACGCCCTATGGGCTATTGGGTATTGGTCAATGATTTCTCGTGTGAGGGTGATGTAAGGCGAGGTGCTATTGGTTTGGACGTTTGCACCGATGAGGAGTAAGGCGGAAACGAACTGTGTGGATTGGGGATTGTTGAGAGTAACTATCCTATGCTTATCCAATATACATCCCTTAATGCGCAAAGGCGGGAAGCCCTCTTCGCCCAAATACTCAATATCTGCGCCTATCTCACGCAAAGCTTCTACTAACTGACCTATAGGACGGTGACGCATGCGTTCTACGCCATCAAGAATAACCGTTTGTCCCTCTAGTTGAGCACAGTAGGAAGTGAGGAAGCGCATCGCCGTGCCGCAGTTGCCCACATCAATGAGGCTATGAGGCGATGAGGCTATAAGGCATAAGGAGCGGTGAAGAATCTGCACATCATCGGGCATAGAATCGGAGACGGGCATAAGCTCGTCTCCGTGTATAGCCTGAAGTATGAGCCAACGATTGGCTATAGACTTCGATATGGGCAGTTCGATGCGCATTGATTTTTTTAGTGTATGATGTAAAGTGTATGGTGTAAAGGCTGGGGGATACGGCCTTGCCGCTACTTCCTGCCTTTAAACTTTAAACCATAAACTTTAAACTACATTAATTGATGTCAGGCAAGAAAGAATAGTCGCGGGAGTAACGGAGGTGTTGCTCAATGTAACCCTCGGTGTAGTCGAGAGTGACATCTGTGATATTGCCTTCTGCATCGTAGTGCGCGGTGTAAACAGGGTTTACGAAGCCCTTATATGGAGCTAGGTTAAGTTTCTCGTAACGCTCCAAAATCTCTTTGTGCAGGTCTTGATCTACTTTCACAGCATATTCCTCCACCATTGCTTTTGCTGCAGGGTAATCACCTTCAGAAGTGATGCGTTGGATCTCCCGGAGCAACTCGCCATAGAGGTGACGAATGCCCTCGTAATCATTGATTTGGAGATAGTGCTTACCATCGCGCTCGATCATCTCTACCTCGTTGTTCTTGGCATTTTTGAACACCCAAAGGGCGATGAGCTGACGGTTGCGCATGTGTGACTCCTCAATATCTTTGCCTGGCTCGATACGCACGAGTTGGGTCATCAGACCGTTCATCATCTGTTGGTAGTAGAAGCCCTTGTATGCATTTTCGTCCTCTAAGAGTCCGAGTTCAACGAGCTTAGGATCGGCCATGTAGTAGAGACCGAGCAAGTCGGCACGCGCCTCCTCGATGGTAGAAGCATGCTCCTTGAGTGCATCTTTGGTAACACCTGGCATCAGTTTGCCCGAACCGTGGCCTACGCACTCGTGGAGATCGGTATGCAAGTCGCCACAAGCACCAGCTTTCTCGTACATGGTAATCACCTCAGGGCTAATCATAAACTCCTCGTTGAAGCCATTGCCCTTGGCTGCCTCGTTGTAGGCGTGGGTGATATTGTCGATAGTCACAGACTTAGAACCGTAATCCTTGCGAATCCAATTAGCGTTAGGTAGGTTGATGCCGATTGGGGTAGCTGGATAGCAGTCGCCTGCCAAGATAGCTGCGGTAATAACCTTTGCGCTCACGCCTTTGACTTCCTCTTTCTTGTATTTCTTATCGGTTGGGGAGTTATCCTCAAACCATTGTGCGTTGTCAGAAATAGTTTGGCAGCGGTGGGTAGCGCGCATATCTTTGAAGTTCACGAGCGATTCCCAAGTACCTGTAATACCCAGAGGATCAGCATATGTCTCGGTAAAACCATTCACATAGTCCACACGGCTGTCGAGATCTTTTACCCAAGCGATGCAGTACTCGTTGAACGCTTTCAAGTCGCCAGTCTTATTGAACTCAATCATCTTTTCAATCACGAGACGTTGTTGCTCGTTCTCGGCGAAAGGCAGTGCTTTCTCAAGGTGCTCAACCACATGGCTGAGTGCTTCGCCGTACATACCACCTACTTTGTAGGTACGCTCTACTACTTGTCCGTTCTCTTTCACGAGTTTACTGTTAAGACCAATCCACAGTGGCTCTGCAGAGTTGTCCTTGTGTGCCTCGTAGTATGCCTCTGCTTCGGCTTGGGTCACGCCTTCGTAGTAGTTGTTGGCAGACGCGAGGAGCAAGTCTTCGCCGTCAAGACTCAAACTCTTTGGCATTACGGTTGGGTCGAACATCACTGGCAGAATTGCCTCGTCGTAGGTCACACCTGCTTCAGCACACGCGTTTACAAACCACTCTTGAGAAAACTCAGGTTGGAACTTGTCGGAAGCGTAGTGATGGTGAATACCATTGGCAAACCATACGCGTTTGAGGTATTTCTCGAAGTTGAGGAACTCAGCGCTTGTCTTATCGCCCTTATATTGGGTGTAGAGGGCTTCGAGTGCGCGACGGATGCGCAGGTTGTAGCGACCGTTTTGATCGTAAAGGATATCACGACCATGCAGGGCTGCTTCGGTGAGGTGATAAACGAGGGTCTTTTGTTGCAGACTCAATGAGTCAAACTCTGGCACTTGGTAGCGCAGAATCTCAAGGTCATAAAACTTGTCCACGGTGTAGTCGAATGTTTGTTCTTGTTTGCAGCATGCACTGAGTGCAATCAGGGCGAGACTGAGGATTGCTAGTTTCTTCATCTTATATTCTTTCTAATACGGTTTGTACGAGTTGTTTGATACGAGGTTTGTAGTCAGTGTTAGCGGCTTCGACTTTGCGTTGGGCGATGACGCAGCAGACGGTCATGGCCTTGTGCCCCATCAGTAGACTGAGGCCTGCGATAGCACTACCCTCCATCTCGTAATTGGTGATGCGTTGTCCCTCATAACGGAAGTCAGTGATACGTTCGTTGATGTCTTTCACTGCCAAGTCACAGCGCAATACGCGACCTTGAGGGCCATAGAAACCATTAGCAGCGATGGTGCAGCCACGCATCATATCTTCGCCTGCAATACGGTTAACGAGTTCTGGGTTAGCAGCCACTACATATGGGCGAGCCGCTTTGGCGGGATAGTGGATGAAGTCCACGAGTGCATTCTCAAAACCGAGGTCGGCAATCTCATCACGGCCTTCATAAAAAGCCAAGACACCATCCCAACCGATAGACTTCTCGCTGACAAGGAAAGTGCCGAGAGGAATATCCTCTTGCATGCCTCCACAAGTGCCGATACGCACGATTTCAAGTGTGCGGTGCTCGTCTTTCTCGGTGCGAGTGGCGAAGTCGATGTTGGCAAGGGCATCGAGTTCGTTGAGCACAATATCGCAGTTGTCGGTACCAATACCCGTAGAGATACAAGAGATGCGTTTGCCCTTGTATTTGCCTGTAATGGTATGAAACTCACGGCTTTGGATATCGCACTCAATACTGCCTTCGTCGAAGAACGAAGCCACCATATTCACGCGACCTTGGTCGCCGACCAGTATTACTTTATCCGCCAGATGTTCGGGGCGAATGTGCAAATGGAATATGCTACCATCCTCATTGATAATGAGTTGGCTGGCAGGGAATGTTTTTTTCATAGATTCAAAATAGTTTTAAAGGTTTCACGCGGCAAAGCCGCTTGTTTCAAAGTTTTAATGCTATAAAGTTGCATTTTTATTGAGTAGATTGCGGCGCGGAGGGCGGGAGTTATGTGGTACATAATGACCAACCGACAAACCGCAAGATACCAACAAAAACAACTTGTTATGCTTGACCGCCGCCGAAAGACATCGGAATAGTACTTCCTGGGGCAGGAGTGCCATTGATTTTGATGGTACCAAATTGCTTCTCGTATTTAGCTACGTTCTCTTGCAGCGCAAAGAGTAGTTTCTTGGTATTCTCTGGTGTCATGATGATACGTGATTGCACGTTTGCGCTCTTCTGACCAGGCATCATACGCACAAAATCCACTACGAACTCCGATGAGGAGTGTGCTACGATAGCGAGGTTAGAATAATTACCTTCTGCCACTTCGGGCGAGAGGTTGATGTTGAGTTTTTGTTCTTCCATAATTGTATTGTTTAGAATTGTGTAGTGTTGTATAGGATTGTATAGGGTGGTTTACCAATATATTTGTTGTTTTTGACGTAATAAGGGTTGGGTCGCCAATATAAATAGATTTATTAGAGGCAATGCAATGTCGTAGAAAATAATGTCTATTCCTACACCGCGCATGTGTAACCTCTTTGTTGCTAAATTTATAATAATCAATTGTATAAGTAAACGAATAAGCCATAGTCCTACTGCGATTGCCGCAATAAGCCATTGCCCGATAGAGCAACTATGTGCAATACAAAATATCAAAAACAAGTATACTAGTCCTCTGCTGAAAGGTTCTGCTGCAATGCGCATTTTACTCTTTAAACTATAATGTGGAGATACCCCCAAATGACGGCGTTTTTGGTGAAGCCATTCATGCCAAGTGCGTTTAGGTGGCGACCAAGTGAGAGCATCTGGATTACATATGACAGATGTGTTGTTCTTTGTTGCTATTTTATTGACAAATAAATCATCATCTCCTGCTCGTTCGCAAAGTAATCCTTGAAAGCCCTTATTGGCAAAAAATGTATCTTTGCGATATGCTAAATTGCGCCCAACTCCCATATATGGATGTCCTGATTTGGCCATTCCCATATATTGTAGACCGCTAAAAAGTGTATCGTAG
Organism: Paludibacteraceae bacterium; assembly: GCA_017503075.1. Lineage (GTDB taxonomy): Bacteria > Bacteroidota > Bacteroidia > Bacteroidales > Paludibacteraceae > Colicola. The sequence continues at coordinate 42,559 of JAFVTU010000013.1, forward strand.
CAAATTAACTTGTTGAGTACCCCTTTTTTTTCAAAATATGGTCCAAATCCCAAAACGATTTCGGTTTCTTCTTTATGGAAACCATTCACCATCTCGCGAATCCAATTGCGCGACTCTGGACGACAATCCGCATCTGTAAGAAGGATATAGTTATAGTGTGCCGCTTTGATACCAATGGTCAATGCTAATTTTTTGCTACTAATAACTCGTGCGCCATAAGGTACAAAGGTGTGGTATAATCTATGGCTCTGTTGACTATATTGTTCTAGAATAGTATGGGTGTTGTCTTCAGAACCATCATCCACCACAATGACTTCAAAGGTAGGGTAATCTTGGTTGAGTAATGTGTGAAGATAGTCTTGTAGGTTGGTTTCTTCATTGCGTGCACACACGATGACACTCACTCCAGGCAATGGTTGGGTATTTTCTCTTGAAGCCGAAGGAGATACCTTGGCTCCTTTTCTAATATAACGAAGATAAAAATACAATTGATGTATTACAACAACGAGCATAATACCCAATAAACCACATCCCAGTGGATTGGTTTGTAGGTATGAAACAACGAAGTTGAGAATATCTTCGGGAATAATCACGACAAAATGACTAAAGGTTATTTAATGACTTCCTTTTTTAGTTTAGAGTTGCTATTTATGATTGCATCTTTTGCCATTCGTGCAACCATTTCTGCTCCTTCCTTGTTGAGTTGATATTCACCGTTTGTAAGTTGTTTGCTATTGAGTGTCACATAGTATGTACCAGCTTGCTCAACCGTCATACTATTGAGCCAATTGCGTGTGGCTTCCTCTAAGTCCAAGAGTGGTACTTGGTTGTATGTGGCAACACGGCGGATGATATCGGGGTATATACCTAATCGATCCACTAGGGTGCTATCTTGGTAATATGGTTGAGCTAAAGGAGTGCAAAGAACAATGTTGATTTTATTTTTTTTTGCGATACTAATAATCTTATTTAGACGACGTGCAAATGTTTCGCTGGAACTAAATTGCTCAGGAATGTCCTCGCGCAAATCGTTGGCTCCGAATTGGAGGAAGATGTATGACTTTTTGGGCATATCCTCTATCTTTTCTATCATATTATCTTCGTCGAAGATCTTAGCACTTACACCTGTTCCAGCCATGTTGACAACGTCAATACGATTATTAATGTACTGCTCCAAAGCAGTTCCCCATCCATAGGCCGATGTGCTGTCTGTATAATGTGCCATAGTGGCATCACCAATTAACCATATGGTTTTAGGGGCAGCAACCATTAAAACAGTGGAGCAAAATATAGCACCAACTGTAAGAAGAATTAGTTTTTTCATATGTTGTTTATGATTTTAATTGGTTAGTACAAGTTTTATCGTGCAAAGTTACAGCTTTTTTTTTATATATGCAATTTTTTTTGTAATTTTGCAGCCAATTAAGCGAATAAGCGATGAATAGATTAGGAAAAAGCTTTGTTTTTACCTCTTTTGGGGAGTCACACGGCAGGGCAATTGGCGGTGTGCTGGATGGTGTGCCTGCAGGTGTGCGTATTGACATGGATATGATTCGCGAGGCGTTGGACAGGAGGGCGGGAAGAGTGAAGGTTAAAGGTGAAAGGTTAGAGGTTAAAGGCACAGTATCACCTCGTGCGTTGCGCGAGGGAGATGAAGTAGAGTGGCTGAGCGGAGTGATGGATGGAGTGACATTGGGTACGCCAATCGCGTTTATTATTCGCAATAAAGATGCTCGTCCTGAAGACTACGAATGGCTGAAGCACTCCTATCGTATTGGGCATGCGGACCGCACCTACCAAGAGAAATATGGTATTCGTGATCACCGTGGCGGAGGCAGAGCTTCCGCTCGTGAGACTGCTTCGCGTGTAGTAGCAGGAAGTGTAGCACAGCAATTGCTGAAAGAGAAAGGCGTAGAGATACAAGCGAAGTTAGTACAAGTGGGCGAAGAGAAAAATCCAGAACGATTTGATGAGTATATTGCTGCTATTCAGCGTGATGGCGATAGCATAGGTGGAATAGTGGAATGTGTGATTACAGGTTTGCCTGTAGGAGTGGGCGAGCCGATTTTTGATAAGTTGCAAAGTCATTTGGCATTCGCAATGATGAGTATCAATGGTTGCAAAGGATTTGAGTATGGCTCTGGTTTTGAGGGCGTTGGTTTGAAAGGAAGTGATATGTATCTATCTGATAACCATACTCTTATTTCTGGCGGTATAGCAGGTGGTATATCCGATGGTACACCCGTGGTATTCCGTTGTGTCTTCAAACCTACGGCTTCCAATCGCAAGACATTTGAGGCAATAAGGCGAGAAGGCGATGAGGCGAAAGGCAAGAGTATAGGTCGTCATGATGCCTGCATCGCCGTGCGAGCTGTGGCAGTGGTAGAAGCGATGGCAGCCCTCGTGCTACAAGATATCTTTTCTGTGTAGTTCCTATTAATTTCTTTCTTGCACTTCGGCAATGGCGTTGAAAACGCTATTGTCTGCTATGCTGACCACAATAGGCATTTTGCTTTTGCGGGTGATGATGCAGACATCTTTAGGGTCGGTAATCAAAGACAAGTGTTTGCCACATTCTTGGCAAGTAAACAATCCAAGGTTGCCAAAGAAACCACCTGCTCCTGCAATACGGCTGGATTGGATGCCATGTGGATAGTGCTCAATCTTCTCGATTTCATCGGCAGGAATGTTGATTTTCCAAGCAAGGAGGTGTATGTTGATCTCCTCTGTTGTTACCGTTAATTTGCGGGGGATGAGCACCATACAACTGAGTAGGGCAATGGCAACAATTACGAAGGTGACCAATAGCATCACTTGCTTGGTTGTGTACCATTGATAAGCCATATAACCCATTGTGGCGAGGATAATGATACTGGCAATAATGGTCACAGACTTGATAGCTGGACTCAATGGAAGGAAGATGGTTGTTTGCATAGTAGTATAATTTTGTGTTAGAAAGATGCTGCAAAGATAGTGCTTTTTTTTTGAAATATGCAAACTTTTTGGATTGTATTCCGAAAATTCATTCGATTTTTTGGATTATATTCCGAAATTTTGTTTAAAAATTCGGATTAGTACAATAAATAAGGAGTTTTGTGGGCTTTCGGTGGCTTTCAAATCACTCTCAAGTTGACTGCGGACTACGTGACCATTTCGGGACCACTGTATCATATCTATGGGCTAGTTGTGTCTTATCTGTGGCTTTTAGGTTTCAAATATTTGTGCCTCTATATTATATTGTCTTGCCGTATCTTCGGCATTTTGGTGCTTTGGTGCCGAAGATTTGTAAATTTTGCCATAAAAAGGTGCTTAAAGCAAGCGGAAGGTGTTGATTACCAACGCCTCCCGCTTGGGTGATTTTTTTTGTTATTTTTTTTCTTCGTGCCGAAGGTTGTGGTGAAAGGTGAAAGTTACCTTTTCGTTTCAGGACCACCATAGCACATCTATATGATATCTCCATCGGTGGCTATATAAAAACAATGCTCCCCTTGTGCAACTTTCTGCACAAGGGGAGTGATGTCACAATGCTGGCATTCCAATAAATCTATACTGTTTTAAATAGAAAAGTACATCCTAAACTTTCAATAATGGTCTCTATCTCTTTCATTGGTGCACCATATTCTTTCTCACGTCCTACCACTAATACAATCAAATTATTGGTTGTGTACCTCCTTTTAGTATAATACACCACTTGTCCTATTAGACGTTCTACATGAGTGGCATTTAGCAATTGTTCAGCAACTTTTAATTCTATACCGACCTGTCCGTTAAACAAATCAATATCACTTCTCATACCCCAATACCCACCGACACTGTACTCTGTCTTTACATTAACATTCCCATAGACAGATTGTAGATATTTGAAGATACATTTTTGAATTTTTCCTTCTTTTGTCTCTCCAGCGTATTTGGGTTCACGAAGGATGGTAGTTGGAAATTCGATTGTTTTTAAGGCATTCACAACATCTGTCAGACTAATGGTGTTGTGAATATCTATATCGTTACTTTTCCGTTGTGTCGCAGCGAATGAGAATATTTTGGAGATAACCTTCATACTATTGCTTCTTTGAATATTTCGCTATACTCCCCTTAAAAGAAACCTCCCAAACCTCTCCAGTCATAGTATTCAGCACAAAGCAAGATTCCACAGAAGACACATTCCCTTTCATCAACTGATAAATGCATTTTTGGTCTTGTTCTTTAATATCCGAGTTCATAGGATCTCTCATAGCAAGAGAAACTCCTTCTTTTGAGTATAACCAAATATTTCCAGTCCACTTATCAAATTTGATATTATACGCATGAGCTCCGTAAGATATTTGAAGCATTTCAAATCGATGATTGTCCATTGTCGTTTTGTTATAATCATCTGCAAATGTATAACTTACGAATAAACTGCTAAGTAGCAAAGATAAACACATCAAATACTTTTTCATACTGTCGTTATGGTTAAAAGTTCTACAATATAGTTTGGATAAATATGTCGGGCAACGGTATCGTTGCGGATTAACTATAAACTATGAGTGATGAGTGATTTTATGGGGTTAGTTATTTTATTTTCTAATAAACTTCACAATGCAATCAATACAAATGATTTTCCTGGGCTAGTTTGGCTTGCTGAAGCATTTGCACTTGCTTCAAGGCTTGTTCGCGCGTAGCAGCTGACAAGGTACGCCCCAATGAGCATCTCACCTGCGTAGTTCTTTTGACATGATTTTCTTTGCCATTTACAATTCCGCTCGCAAAGATACGCTTTTTTTTTGAGATGTGCAAGAAAAATCGTATTTTGGCGCGATTTTTCTGGTTTAGGGTGTAGAGGCGAGAAATGTAAGTCAACGGTTTCAGGAATGGAGTCAACCTTTTTAGGAAGGGAGACAACTTTTTCGGGAATCAAGTCAACCTTTTTAGGAAGGGAAACAATTTTTTTGGGGAAGCAATCTCAAGAAAAGTGCGGAGTTCTTAGCCGCAAGGGCACGATAACGCTTCGCTCTTCTCTCGGTCTTCTCTCGGTCGTCGGTCGGTGGAATAGGGCAAGGTATAAGAGAAGCAAAAGAGATGGCAATCTTAATAAACAGCATGTCTTATACTGAAATAGGTTTACTCATAAAATGAACAAAAAGTATCAATTATTAAGATTCAAGTTTTATGAAGCGAACAGTAAATTATTACTCTCAGTCATTCAAACAACAAGTTGTTGAAGACTATTTTGCATCAGGTA
>JAFVTU010000014.1 GCA_017503075.1 Paludibacteraceae bacterium
GAACATAAATCTTGTCCTCGTTGTGGTGCTGCGTTTATTTGCCAGCACGAGAATCCCGCTAAGTGCCAATGTGCAGGCGTGGAACTCTCTCCTGCTACTCGTGCACATCTGGCAGCGCAATATCCCAACCAATGCCTCTGCCGCAAGTGCCTCATCGAATTAGGAACATCAAACTAACGCCTTTTGCAGCATGTTTATATCCTTCCTCATATTCTGCATCGTAGTGCTATTTCTCTGCCCTACTCTTGTATGGCTACTCTGCTGGATAGTAGCACGGCTGTGTCATCACACCATGCCGTATGCACCTTTTGCCTATACAGGTCTCGCACTCGCGCTGCTCCTTATGGGCACTATGCTCTACGGCTATTGGTTCGGACGTTTCCAACTGCGCGTGCAACATACTACCTACACTTCGCCCCATATTCCCACTGCCTTCAATGGATATAAGATTGTGCATATTAGCGACTTGCACCTATCCTCTTTTGCCAATAATCCTAAGTTTCTGCAACGCATAGTAGATAGGATCAACGCCCAAGAACCCGACCTTATCTGCTTTACAGGCGACTTCGTGGGCTTTGGTGTAGAAGAAGCAATTCCGTTCACGGATATGCTCCGCCAACTGCATGCCAAAGATGGTATCACAAGCGTACTCGGCAACCATGATTTTGCACTCTACCACCACGGAATAACCGATGAACAGAAAGAGCAAAAAGTGGAGCAACTAACCGCCTACCAACGCAACACCTTAGGTTGGCATCTGCTTCGCAATCAGTCGTATATCATCTCACGCGAAACCGCATATCTGCAAATCATTGGCGTGGACAACACCTCCAGCCCAGGACAAGGATTTCAGACTATCTCCCGAGGAGATCTTATGAAGGCGATGACCTCTTTGAGCCAAGAGCCAAGAACCAAGAGTCAGGATACATCAGTAACGACCGAACAGACTGAAGTAATCAGTCTTGACTCCTTACTCCTGAACCCTGAATCCATGAAGATGCAAATCCTGCTCTCGCACGACCCATCGCAGTGGCGAGGAGAGGTAGTACCTACCACAGATATTCCGCTGACCCTCAGTGGGCATACCCACGCAGGGCAAGTACGCATATTCGGCTACCCACTCTCTGCACTTATGTTTACCGAATCCGAGGGCTGGTATCACAATAATGAACAATCCCTTTACATCAACACAGGCATTGGCTGTACCCTACCCGTCCGCCTCGGCGTACCTGCAGAAATAACTATAATCACGTTACAGAATAAATTGTAAACGGCTAATTGTACGAATTTCACTAATTCCCTTGATAATTTGTTCTATTCGCTTCATTCACCATTATAAAAAATATCCACATGACCATCCGCCCTACTACATACACCGATCTTGATGCCCTTATGGCAATCTTTGCCCATGCTCGCACGCAGATGGCGGCTGATGGCAATCCTACGCAATGGGGCGATGGTTACCCTACCCGCGAGCAGTTGGAGAACGACATCCAACGCGGCGTGAGCTATGTCATTGAACACAAAGGAGTACCCTGCGCCACTTTCGTTTTTATTATAGGCGAAGACCCTACCTATCACTATATTGAGGACGGGCAATGGTTAGACGACACGCTACCCTACGGCACTATTCATCGCATTGCCTCCAATGGGCAGCTACGAGGAATTTTCCGCACCATACTCGACTGGTGCTCAGCACAATGCAGCAATATCCGCATAGATACTCACCAAGCCAATGCCCGCATGATTCACCTCATTGAGCAAGCCCAATTCACACGTTGTGGCATCATCTACACCCGCGATAACTCACCACGAATGGCATACCAGTGTTTAGGTACTGCTATTGTAAAAGACTAAAAATATGTTTAAAAGAATTTCTACTTTATTACTCTTTCTCCTGCCGTTTTCCTTGGCGATGGCAGACACTATCACAGGTCAATGTGGTGATTCTCTGTCTTGGTCATTTGATACCGAAAACCGCCATCTCGACATCACGGGCAAAGGCAAAATGCAACTGTACAAGTACCCTGCATGGACCACCAATAACAGCATTACAGTTGCCTCTGTATCGTTCCCAGACAGCATCACATCTATTGATAGTTATGCATTTGAGGGACAAGAACTTACGGAAGTTATCATTCCTGCTTCTGTCAAGAAATTTGGTAAAGATGCTTTTGCACAAATGCCTTCTCTATTGCGCTTTGAGTACGAAGGCGAGGGCTATGCAGAATCGGAGAATGGCATACTCTATAATTGCTACAATCTTCGCTACTTCAAAGGCATCACCCGTATGCTTGCCTACAACGATGCTCTAGACACCCTTATTGTTACTTACGGCTATGCTTCCGCGAGTTTCCTCAACCGGTCATATGTAGACGATTCGCATGCATACGACAAACGCCTATTTGGCAAATACGATACTATACATAAAAAGATAAAGACCTATTTTCTACCCAGCGAATTGGAGGAGATTGGTGATTTCCTCTTGTGCTACGCTACCAATTTAGGAGGTATCACCATTCCTAAGAAAGTGCACACGATTGGTTCTGGTGCTTTTTTGTATTGCTCTTCGTTGGATTCACTAGTTTTTGATGGCGATGGGGTACAAACGATAGGTGATAGTGCATTTAGTCATTGCACACAATTATCCAAAATTCTATTACAAGACACCCTGCCTCCTATCATCGAAGCGCATACTTTTGAAGGCGTAGATCGTAGCATACCTATACATGTGCCATTGGGATCTAGCCAACGATACAAAGAAGCGCCCTATTGGTGTGAATTTCAAAACTTTATAGAACCATCACCTGCAACCTATGTAGATGAAGTACATGTGCAACACAATGCTACACAAAAAGTCTTTCTTAATGGTCAATTGCTGCTTGTCAACGAGGATATACTCTACAATATCATGGGGCAAAAACTCCCCTAGCCTTTAAACTACAAGCTTGAAACTATAAACTAAACACCAAACATATGTTATACGACTTCAGTTATCAGAATCCTACGCGGATTCATTTTGGCAAGAAAGCCATCAATAAACTTGCTAACGAACTTCGTGAGTACGGAAAGAATATCCTGCTCGTTTACGGCAAAGCATCTATCAAGAAGATCGGTCTCTATGACCAAGTAATGAATATTCTGCAAGCCGAAGGCAAGACCGTTGTCGAACTGGCAGGCATCAACGCCAATCCGCGTTATACCCAGTTGCTCGAAGGTGCACGTCTCGTGCGTGAGCACAATATCGACCTCATCCTTGCTGTGGGTGGCGGTTCAGTCATTGACTGCGCCAAAGGTATCGCTTGTGCTGCCTACGCCGAAGGCGATGTATGGCAACGCTACTACGTCAATCAAGAACCCGTGACCAACCGCGTAGTGCCTGTAGGTAGTATCCTCACGATGGCAGGTACTGGTAGCGAAATGAACTCTGGCTCAGTTATCACCAACGAAGCAGAGAACCTGAAGATTGGACGCGTCTATCCATTGGCATTGGTCACTCCACGTTTCTCTATCCTCAACCCCGAATACACCTACTCCGTGCCTAAATATCAGATGATTAGCGGTATCTTCGACATCTTCTCCCACCTAATGGAACAGTACTTCTCCGGCGATGACGACTGCACCAGCGATTATCTCATCGAGGGACTGATGCTCTCACTCATCTCCGCTTCGCGCAAAGCCATCGTTAATCAAGAAGACTACGAGGCACGCAGCAATATCATGTGGTGCGCAACGATGGGACTTAACAAGATTCTTGGCCTCAGCAAAACCCAAGACTGGGAAGTGCACATGATTGAGCACCAATTGGGTGCCTATACCGACTGCGCACACGGTATTGGTCTGGCTATCATCTCGCCTGCCTACTACCGCTATATCTACCGCGACGGCTTGCACCGTTTTGTGCGCTATGCCAAGCATATCTGGGGCGTAGAAGACCACGGTCAGGGCGACGAAGCGATTGCATTAGAGGGTATCAACCGCCTTGAAGCATTTATCGCTGAATTGGGCATTCCTGCTACCCTCCGCGAAGTGGGTGCAACCGAAGAGATGCTACCACTCATTGCCAATTCCACCATTCCTGGTGGCGGTTACAAACAACTCAACGCAGAGGACATCCTGGCTATCCTCAAAGCCTGCTACTAATTGATCATGCTTATATAACGACACAGAGCGGCACGCAGTGTCGCTCTGTATTATTTACATTGCTCATATTTATAGTGGTAAATCTACCTCTTCATCAGTGTAGTTGGGTGGCAGAGGACGGCAATTATAGGTAGATGCCATCGATTCGCCATAAGCCCCTGCACTACGTATAGCCAACAAGTCACCTCGCTGAGTGATAGGTAGCAACACATCCTTGTCAAACACATCACTCGATTCGCAAATAGGACCAACGATGTCGTAGCGTTGTGTAGCGTGGTGTAACGATGGTATGGCGTGGTGGATTTTGTGCTTGGCTTGATAGAGTGCAGGGCGGATGAGTTCGGTCATACCTGCATCCACAATAGCAAACTGCTTGGTTGCCGTCTGCTTGACATACAACACACGCGTAATCAGACTGCCACATTGTGCCACCACAGAACGACCTAACTCGAAATGCAACGACTGCTCTGGGCGCAAGTGCAAGTGCTGGGTGAACACACGAAAATATGCCTTAAAATCAGCTATAGGATGTTCAGAAGGTGTCTGATAATCAATACCCAGACCTCCTCCTACATTGATAACAGAGGGATAAATAGCATGTTTATGCAGCAGGTGCTGAATCTCGTTGATTCGTTGGCACAACGCCACAAAATCCTGCATATTAGTAATCTGGCTGCCGATATGGAAATGTAAGCCCAAGAAAGAGATATTGGACAGCTGCTGCGCCAATTGCACCACCTGTAGCATATCATGGAGCGCAATGCCGAACTTATTCTCCGCCATGCCCGTGATGATATGCGTATGGGTATGCGCTTCTACATCAGGATTGATACGCAAGCATACACGTGCGATTTTTCCTTCACGAGCAGCTAATTCGTTGATAACTTCTAGCTCAGGAATACTCTCGACATTGAAGCAGAAAATATCGTGCTGCAGAGCGGTCAATATTTCACGGTCGCTCTTCCCTACCCCTGCATAGACAATCTTGTCCGCAGGAAAACCAGCATCAATTGCCTTCTGCACTTCACCACCACTCACGCAATCAGCCCCTAAGCCTGCCTGCTGGATAATCTCAAGCAAACGAGGATTGGCATTCGCCTTCATGGCATAATGCACATGGTAGTTGGGATATGGCGCAATCTCCTTGGCTATAGCAGCCAATGTGGTACGCAGCAATGCGGTATCATAGTAATAAAACGGAGTTTCTGGAAACATAATTGGCTATCAGTCAAACAAATACTTACTCAGCGATTCAAGGGCACGCTTCTTGTCGTGAGCAGAAACAAGGAACGATATATTGTGATTGCTTCCGCCATACGAAATCATGCGCACTGGCACATCCTTCAACGCCTCAGCAGCCACCGATTCGAAGCCCACATTCCTCCAATCCAAATCACCTACCACACAAATGATACACATATTGTCATCCACCTCCACAACACCCAATTTCTTGAGTTCGTTGAGTATGGGCAAGAGATTTGTTTTATCATCTATTGACACAGACACACCCACCTCTGAGGTACAAATCATATCGATACTGGTCTTGTAGTTCTCGAAGATTTCAAACACCTTGCGCAAAAAGCCGTATGCCAATAACATTCGGCTACTAGTGATATTAATCGCCACGATATTATCTTTGGCCGCTACCGCCTTGATTTTGCGATGCTCTACCATATTGCTAATCACTGTACCAGGCGCAGTAGGATCCATCGTATTGAGCAACTTAACAGGCACATTGGCGTATTTGGCAGGTTGAATACACGTTGGGTGCAAAATCTTTGCGCCGAAATAAGCCAACTCAGCCGCCTCGTCAAAGTGCAAATGACTCACAGGAGTAGTATTCTCTACAAAGCGAGGGTCGTTGTTGTGCATGCCATCGATATCTGTCCAAATCTGAATCTCCGACGCCGACAATGCGCCACCGAGTAGCGAAGCCGTATAGTCGCTACCACCACGCTGCAGATTGGAAATCTCGCCCTCGGCATCAAGACAGATAAATCCCTGAGTGATATAGATTTGCTTATCTGGATAAAGTGCCAATTGTTTGCTAGCATGCTCTTGAATATACTTCAAATCTGGCTCACCATCTTGGTTGGTGCGCATAAACTCGAGTGCAGGCAATAAGACTGCGTTATAGCCCTGCTCCAAGAGGTAATTGGTCATCATATTGGTACTCAGTATCTCACCTTGCGCCACGATAATCTTCTCCTCACGAACAGAAAAATCACCCTTAGTGAACGAACGGATATAGTCGAAAATACTGTGCAACAATTGCCAAGTCTGATTCCTATACTCATCGGTAGTATAGAGTTGGTCAATATGTTGGCGGTACTTATCCTCTAGTTTGGTAATATAGGCATTGGCACCCTCTTGATTTTGCTTATAGAGGTAGTCTGCAATCTCCAAAAGACTATTGGTAGTGCCCGACATAGCAGACAAGACCACAAGATTTTGCTCACCATCTGCAATCAATTCAACTACACTTTTCATTCTTTGTGGCGAACCTACAGAGGTGCCACCAAACTTCATTACTTTCATATATCTCTAATAAACCTATTCTATACTACTCCTTCTCCCCTATTGCTGCCAATCCGCCTTGCGAGGTCTCTTTATACAGCGATGGCAGGTCATGGCCCGTCTGCTTCATCACATCCACCACTCGGTCAAACGATACGCTATGCGTTCCATCGGAGAAAGCAGCATACATATTGCTATCCAACGCACGAGCAGCCGCAAAAGCATTACGCTCAATACAAGGTATCTGCACCAAGCCACATACAGGGTCGCAAGTCATACCCAAGTGGTGCTCCAAGCCCATCTCGGCTGCATACTCAATCTGCGATAGTGTACCGCCAAACAACTGATTCACAGCACCTGAAGCCATCGCACAAGCTACACCAACCTCGCCTTGGCAACCTACCTCAGCACCCGAGATAGAGGCATTCTCTTTCACGACATTACCAATCAATCCCGCCGTAGCCAACGCATGCAAAATACGTGTCTCAGAGAAGTCACGCGAACGCCATGTATGGTACAACACCGCAGGCAACACACCGCACGAACCGCAAGTAGGAGCCGTGACAATCTTACCACCCGATGCGTTTTCTTCGCTCACAGCCAAGGCATAGGAGAACACCAAACCACGTGTACGAAGGTTATCCTTATACCCTGCCACCTTAATATAATAGCTCGCTGCCTTGCGACGGAGGTGTAATGGTCCGGGCAATACCCCTTCGTGGTCCAAACCGCGCTCCACTGCCTCACGCATCACTTGCCACACCTCACGCAGATAGTCCCAAATCTCTTTGCCCTCGTAATGCTCCACATACTCCCAGTAGTCCCAGCCCATCTTATCGCAATAATCCTTGATATCGCTCAAACGAGTAAGTGGATAGATAGACGCTTCGCCGCTAGGCGATGAGGCGATAAGGCGATGAGGCGATGAGGTAGGATCTTCCGCCAATGCTCCACCGCCTACGGAATATACAATCCATTCATCTAGCAAATCTCCTGTCTCGTTCCACGCGCAAAAACGCATGCCATTGGGGTGAAATGGCAAAAACTCATCATGCCACACAATCTCCACCGATGGAATCACATCGATAATGGCTGCATCGGTCAAGTGACCTTTGCCTGTAGCCGACAAACTGCCATACAAGTGCGCTTGATACTTTGCAGCATCGGGATAATGCTCCAGAAAAATCTCTGCCGCCTTACGAGGTCCCATGGTATGGCTACTGCTTGGTCCGTAGCCAATACGAAATATCTCACGAATTGATTTCATGCTTCAAGAATTTACATAATTACGCAATTTCGCTACAAAGGTACAACAATTCTACGAATTGTGCAAATCTTTTGGTATATTTATAAATTCCTCTATCCATCATACACAAGAAAAGCGCAGAAATGCGCTTTTCTTCTTATTTCCAATAATCTCTTATAGTCGAACGTGATTACTCCCACTCAATTGTTGCGGGTGGTTTTGCAGAGATGTCATAGCAAACGCGGTTGACACCTTGTACCTTGTTGATAATCTCGTTGCTGCACTTAGCCAAGAACTCGTATGGAATACGTGCCCAGTCGGCTGTCATCGCATCCACGGAGAGTACAGCGCGGAGTGCCACAGGATGTTCGTAAGTACGAGTGTCGCCCTTCATACCAGTACTGCGTACGGTGCTCAAAAGAATAGCACCTGCTTGCCATACCTTGTTGTATAAGCTTACACCGTTCTCATCTTTCCATTCGCGGAGCATGTTCACAAAGATTGCATCTGCCTCTTGAAGGATATGCACTTTCTCTGGGGTGATATCTCCCAAGATACGTACACCAAGACCTGGACCTGGGAATGGGTGACGAGTGATAAGGTGCTCAGGTACACCCATATAGCGACCAATACGACGCACCTCATCTTTGAAGAGGAGCTTAAGTGGCTCGCAGAGTTTGAGGTTCATCTCTTTAGGCAGACCACCTACGTTGTGGTGGCTCTTGATGACCTTACCTGAGTGGTTGATTGACTCGATGATATCTGGATAGATTGTACCTTGACCAAGCCACTTTGCATCGGTAATCTTCTTAGCTTCCTCATCGAATACTTGGATGAAGTCACGACCGATAATCTTACGTTTTTGCTCTGGGTCAGTCACACCAGCGAGGTCGCCATAGAAGCGTTGTTTAGCGTCCACACCAATCACATTGAGGCCGAGGCACTCGTAGTCGCGGAGCACGTTTTCGAACTCGTTTTTGCGGAGCAAACCATGGTCCACAAAGATACAGGTGAGTTGGTCGCCAATAGCGCGATTAAGCAGAACGGCTGTGATAGAACTATCCACGCCACCAGAGAGGGCAAGGATAACGCGCTCATTACCAATTTGCTCTTTGAGTTGCGCAACGGTAGTCTCTACGAAGTTAGCTGGAGTCCAATCCTGTGCGCTATGGCATGTGTCAAGCACGAAGGGACGGAGCTCATCTACTGTAGGTTGCTCGCCTTTAGCAATGTTAAGAACAGGGATACAGCTGCAGAAGCGGCTGAGAGTGTCTTGGAGTGCTTGAGGCTCTTCCACTGAGTCTTTATCTCCAGAAAGGATAAGACCGATGACTTCTTTGTCATCTTCGGGATACTTGTTGTAAGGTAAAACCTCGCAGAAAGTATCTAATTCGCGCACGCGACGTCCAATAAGTTGGGTAGTGTGCGAACCAAGATCAAGAATAATAATTTTCTGCATATATGTATTGTTTAGCGTTGTTTATTGTCCACGAGTGTAGTTTGGAGTTTCACTGGTGATGGTGATGTCGTGTGGGTGGCTCTCGGTCATACCTGCTGCTGTAACACGAACAAATTTGGCCTGTTGCAGTTCGGCAATATTATGGGCTCCGACATAGCCCATACCCGAACGAAGACCGCCCATGAGTTGGTAGATCGTTTCGCTGACATTACCTTTGTAAGGTACGCGACCTACGATGCCTTCTGGTACAAGTTTGTTGATGTTGGTCTCCTTGCCTTGGAAATAGCGGTCTGCTGAACCAGCTTTCATAGCATCGATAGAACCCATGCCACGATAAGACTTGAACTTACGACCATTGTAAATGATGGTATCGCCAGGAGCTTCTTCGGTACCCGCAAACATACTTCCACACATCACGCAGTTGCCACCAGCAGCGAGGGCTTTCACCACGTCGCCAGAATAGCGCAAGCCACCATCGGCAATCATTGGTACACCTGTACCCTTCAATGCTTCTGCCACTTCGAAGATAGCCGTGAGCTGTGGAACACCTACACCAGCGATGATACGAGTAGTACAGATACTACCAGGACCGATACCTACCTTCACGCCGTCAGCACCATTCTCAACGAGGTACTTGGCTGCCTCAGCAGTAGCGATATTACCTACTACCACCTCTAAATCAGGGTAAGTGGACTTGATAGTACGGAGTGCATTAACGATATTCTTAGAGTGACCGTGTGCAGAATCAAGAACGATAGCATCTACACCTTCTTTATATAATGCAGCTACGCGGTCCATGAAGTCTGGGGTGATACCCACACCTGCCGCACAGCGGAGACGACCTTTAGCGTCTTTGCATGCGTTAGGGAAGTCTTTGAGTTTAGTAATGTCCTTGTAGGTTACGAGACCTACGAGTTTACCATCTTTATCCACTACAGGTAGTTTTTCCACCTTATGCGCTTGAAGCGCGGCCATAATCACTTCATTTTCAGTAGAACTGATAGTGATGAGGTTCTCGCTGGTCATTACTTCGCCGATTTTGCGTGAATAATCGGTTTCGAAGCGGAGGTCACGGTTGGTAACGATACCTACGAGATTGTTCTCTGCATCTACCACAGGAATACCGCCGATGTGGTTGTCATGCATGAGTTGCTCAGCATCGCCCACGGTTTGCTCAGCGGTGATGGTGATAGGATCAGAAATGAGTCCGTTCTCAGCACGTTTCACACGGCGTACTTCGGCTGCTTGTGCAGCGATAGACATATTCTTGTGAATGACACCAATACCACCTTCGCGAGCAATGGCGATAGCCATCTTAGACTCGGTAACGGTGTCCATAGCTGCTGATACCACAGGAATATTCAGGTGGATATTTCGGGAGAATTGGCACTTGAGGTCCACTTCACGAGGAAGTACCTCTGAATAGGCTGGGACGAGCAACACATCATCAAATGTGAGGCCTTCGTTTAAAATGCGGTCAGTCATATTTTATCGAGTTTAATATATTAAACGTTATTGGTTCGCTACGCTCACGAAAGTGGTTCACTTCGTTCACGAAAATGGTTTCGCTGCGCTCACGTTGATGGTTTCACGTAATTTACGTCGAAGACCACTCTCGCTTTAGCCACTTTCGTCGAAGACCACTTACGTCGCCAGAGGCGACCACTTTTCGTGCTTTTGGCACTCAAAGTGCGTGGTCGCAGTAATAACAGCGGAGGACGCCGTCGGCATCGGTATAAGCCTTGCGCTCTACTGGTTCGGTAGTGACAATGCAACGATCGTTGGAGCATAATCTGTCGGTGAGGATAGTATCCACATGATGTGATTCTTGTTCTTCTTTCCAAGAGAGTAATGTGTAGATAAGTGCCATACGGACATATTTACCATTTTCCACTTGACGGAAGTAAGCGGCACGTGGGTCTTTGTCCACGTCCACAGTGATTTCATTCACGCGTGGGAGTGGATGGAGAACAATCATAGACTCTTTACCCAATGCCATCTTCTCGGTATCAAGGATAAAGGCATCTTTGAGACGTTCATACTCCGCTTGGTCAGCAAAACGCTCTTGCTGTACGCGTGTCATATAAAGGACATCGAGTAGAGGCATAGCTTCTTCGATAGTAGAATATTCGCTGTAATTGTCGCCTAACTCATGCTTCATGTAATCTGGCAAACGAAGCTCTTTAGGAGAGATGAGTACGAAATGTACGCCATCGTAACGCTTCATTGCCTTGATGAGCGAGTGGACAGTACGACCATACTTAAGATCGCCACAAAGTCCTACGGTCAAATGATCGAAATGCCCTAATTCTCTGCGGATTGTGAGAAGGTCGGTGAGTGTCTGTGTTGGGTGCGAATGGCCACCATCACCCGCGTTTATGATAGGTATTCGGCTATATTCGGAAGCTACACGTGGTGCACCCTCTTTATAATGACGCATGGCAATGATATCCGCAAAGCTACTCACTACGCGCACTGTGTCTGCCACCGTTTCGCCTTTGCTCACACTACTACTCTTGGCATCGGAGAAACCAAGGACATTGCCACCAAGTTCCATCATTGCTGCTGTGAAACTTAGGCGAGTGCGAGTACTTGGCTCGTAGAAAAGTGTAGCCAATTTTTTGCCATGGCATGCCTCGGCATACATCTCCTTGTGGTCAATGATATCCAACGCACGATTGATGATGATATCCACTTCGGCAGTGGTCAAATCAGTAGGGTCAATTAAGTGTCTCATATGTTGTTCGTTTTACTCACGTTATTGGTTTCGCTGCGCTTCACGAAAGTGGTTCGTTTCACTCACGAAATTGGTTTCGCTGCGCTCACGTTGATGGTTTCACGTAATTTACGTCGAAGACCACTCTCGCTTTAGCCATTTTCGTCGAAGATCACTTACGTCGCCAAAGGCGACCACTTTTCGTGCCTCCGGCACTCAAAGCATCCAACTTTCGTCGGAAGGATTGTTGCGGAATTGGATTAAACGTTCTTTGTCTTCTGGGGCGATATATGCTTTTTCTGCCGCTACCTCTACAAGGGTGTCAAGGTCGCACAGACTAACGTTCTTCACTTCGGCAGTAGCCAAGCGTTCAAGGCCTTTCTTCATGCCGTAGGTGAAGATACTCACTACGCCAAGAACATCGGCACCTGCTTCGCGGAGGACGTTCACCACCTCAATACAACTACCGCCAGTAGAGATAAGGTCTTCTACCACAACGACTTTCTGACCAGGGAGCAGTTTGCCTTCAATCTGGTTGCCACGGCCGTGGTCTTTGGCACCACTGCGTACATAACCCATAGGGAGGTCGAGGATAGTAGCGGTGATAGCTGCGTGAGCAATACCTGCGGTAGAAGTACCCATAAGTACCTCTGCTTGAGGATAGTGCTCTTTTATCAATGCTGCGAGTCCGTTCTCTACATCGTTGCGTACTTGTGTGTCGCTCAGCGTGAGACGGTTGTCGCAATAGATAGGACTCTTGATACCACTAGCCCATGTGAATGGCTCGTTTGGACGAAGGAAGACGGCTTTAATCTTGAGCAAGTCTTCGGCGATAAGTTGTTTCATATTGTGTAGAATTGTTTAACGTTGTGTAGTATTGTGTAGTATTGTGTAGTATTGTGTAGTGTTGTTTAGCAGCCGCAAAATTCCTCAACGCAGCGTTGGTATGCTGCTACCGGATCTTCGGCAGCGGTGATTGGACGACCGACTACGATGAAGTCAGAGCCAATCTCGCGTGCTTTGGCAGGAGTAGTGATACGCACTTGGTCTCCTACTACGCCGTCTGCAAAGCGGATACCTGGAGTAACCGTGTAGAAATCAGTACCGCATGCCTCTTTTACCATACCTGCTTCGAGTGGAGAGCAAACCACGCCATCTAGGCCTGCTGCCTGTGCGTTCTTGGCATAGTGCACCACTACATCGCCGATATTGCCAGGGATAAGCAAGTCGTTGTGCATACGCTCCTCGCTGGTAGAGGTGAGTTGAGTTACTGCCAAGAGGATAGGACGGGTGCCGTCTTCGCGTGTCAAGCCCTCTAGAGCGGCTTTCATCATTTCGATAGTGCCTGCTGCGTGGAGGTTACACATATCTACATCTAGGCGAGAGAGCACGGACATGGCTTTCTTGACGGTATTAGGTATGTCGTGGAGTTTGAGGTCAAGGAAAATCTTGTGTCCACGGCGTTTGAGTTCGCGCACGATAGCAGGACCTTCTGCATAGTAGAGTTCCATACCAATCTTTACGTAAGGCTTTACATCGCCCATCTTGTCAAGGAAGCGATAGGTCTCTTCTGCCGAAGCGAAATCGCATGCTATGATTACATCTTTATTCATGGTTTACTATTCCAATTATATCTGTTAGTTTTTCTATTTTCAGTTCATCCATTAGGGGTGGTAGGCGGTCAATAATCTCTTTTGCTACCATAGGGTTGGTGAGGTTGGCAGCACCAATCTCTACGGCTGTTGCGCCTGCCATCATCATCTCTATCACATCTTCTGCGCTGCTTACGCCACCGCAACCGATGATAGGCAGAGAAGTGGCGCGTGCTACTTGGTTCACCATACGTAGAGCGAGCGGGAAGATACCTGCGCCCGAATAGCCACCATAGCGGTTGGCAATCACGGGACGGCGACGGCGAATATCTATGCGCATACCGAGTACGGTGTTGATGAGGCAAAGGCCGTCTGCTCCTGCTGCTTCGCATGCTTTGGCAATAGCTACGATGTCAGTTACATTGGGCGAAAGCTTCATATATACAGGCTTGGTAGTCACTGCCTTAACCGCAGCTGTGACTTCGGCTGCTGCTTCGGGGCTGGTGCCAAAAGCCATACCGCCGTTGTGGACATTAGGGCAAGAGATATTCACCTCGAGAATGTCGATTGGCTCTTTGTCCAAGAGAGCGCAAGTCTCCACATAGTCTTGCACGGAGAAACCGCTGACATTTGCCACGATGCAGCCATTATAGTGGCTCTTGAGGCGAGGAAGTTCGTGGGCAATTACATGTTCTACACCTGGGTTTTGGAGTCCGACCGCGTTAATCATGCCATAGTTGCCGCACTCAGCAATACGAGGCAATGGGTTGCCATAGCGTGCCTCGCGGGTAGTGCCTTTGAAGGAGATACCGCCAAGGCAGTTGATATCGTATAACTCAGCAAACTCGTCGCCAAAACCGTAAGTTCCCGATGCAGGGATGATGGGGTTACTTAGCGCTTTGCCTGATAATATAATTTCCAATCTATTCATATATTCTTGCCTCTAAACTCTAAACTGTAGCCCGTAGGGCGTTCTCTAAACTAGAGCAGCAACTCGCTTGCTGCGAACACCGGGCCTTCTTTGCAGACGCGCTTGGGTCCTTGGGTCGTTTGGATAGTGCAGCCCATGCATGCGCCAAATCCACAACCCATACGTTCTTCCATACTCACTTCGCCATTAGTGCCAGCGGCTTGCAGGAGCGCTTTGATCATTGGCAATGGTCCGCAGGTGTAATAGTAGGATTGTTTGCCGTTCAAGGCGTTGGTTACAAAGCCCTTTACGCCATGACTGCCGTCCACAGTGGTGACAGTGACATCACAACCTAGGGCACGGAACTCCTCTTCGTAGAAGACTTCGTCTTTGGTATTGAAGCCAAGAATCACGCGCACCGCTTTGCCCATTTCACGGAGTTGGCGAGCCAGCATGTACATGGGTGGAACACCTACGCCACCGCCCACAAGCAATGGTTTGTTGCCTGCCTTCGAGAGGTCGTAGCCATTGCCGAGAACAGTCAGTACATTGAGTTGGGTACCGATTGGTAGGCGACTCATCGCCTCAGTACCTACGCCTACTACCTTATATATAATAGTAAGGTGTGGTTCAATATTGTTCAACGGTGGTTCAATATTGCATACCGATATTGGGCGACGGAGGAATTGTCCTTCTACGCGGATATTCACGAACTGCCCAGGAAGAATGCCCGTAGTGTCGCCACAAAGCTGCATGCGATAGACGTTCTTGGCTATCTGTTCGTTGGATTTTATTTCAAATAATCTTTGCTTCATAATTCTTGCCTTTAACCTCTAAACTGTAGGCGCTTGCGCCGTCCTCTAAACTCTAAACGCTCACATTATATACTATTATTCCATTTACTATAGTCTTCACGCACTTGCCATACACTTCCCATCCTTCGAATGGCATGGCTTGTCCCATGGAAAGGAAGTTGGCAGGATCAATGCGATAGCACGCGTCCAAATCGAAGTAAGCATAGGAATTGCTATTGTCCAAACCGATGATGCGGGCTGGGTTGGTGGACATGAGTTCGATAAGGCGTTCGAGGGTGATGATACCCGTTTTAACAAAATGGGTGTACATCAGCGGGAAAGCCGTCTCTAAGCCCACAATACCAAATGCACTTTTCTCTAATCCCCTACTCTTTTCCTCAGCGCTATGAGGTGCGTGGTCGGTGGCGATACAATCGATAGTGCCATCTTTGATACCTTCAATGAGTGCGAGGCGGTCTTCTTCCGCGCGAAGAGGTGGGTTCATCTTCCACTTGCCATCCTCCTGTAAGTCGCTGTCTGTGAGGAGAAGATAGTGTGGAGCTGTTTCGCAGGTTACGGGCAGACCTTTCGCTTTTGCCTCGCGGATAAGTGCCACACTCTCTTTGGTAGAGATATGGCATATATGAAAACGACACCCTGTCTCTTCTACCAGACGGATGTCGCGTTCTATCTCTTTCCATTCGCTTTCAGACACGATGCCACGGTGATTGTGTTTTGCGGCATACTCCCCTGCGTGGATATAGCCGCCATTGAGTAGCGCCTCCACTTCGCAGTGAGCCACCATCACACGATCTACCGCACGAATGCGTTTCATGGCCTCACGCATCAGTTCTTCGCTCTGCACGCCACGCCCATCGTCCGAAAAACCGCGTACATAGGGAGCCAATGCCTCGAAATCAACCAATTCGCCTGCACCTTTCTGCCCCATAGTGATAGAGGCAAAGGGATAAACGCCCGTGTATGTATCGCGCTTAATAATGTCCAACTGCTCTTGCAAATGCTCGATGGTGTCGGGAACGGGATTCAAATTGGGCATAGTAAATACTGCGCTGTAGCCAGATGCAGCTGCAGCCATGCTGCCTGTTTGAATAGTCTCCTTATACGAAAAACCCGGCTCACGAAAGTGGACATGAAGGTCCACAAGAGCCGGAATCTGTATTATGTTGCGATTGTTCGCCATCTTTGGTGCAAATTTTTAATTTGCGTGCAAAGGTACTATTTTTTTTTGATATACGCAAGTGAAAAATGTATTTTTTTTCAATTGCAACATCCACTTATCTTTTCCGCCATCCTCTCAATGGTAGCGAAGCGTCCACTAAACAACAAAAATCACCTTTTTCAACAAATTTCTTGCACATATAAAAAAAAAGCTGTATCTTTGCATGTTTTTTTGTTAAAAAAACACAAAAGTGCACCTCCAACCCCCTCACGGCTATGGAACAAAGCGATTTTACACCTGAAGAAGAGCGTCTCATCGAAGATGAGTATCAAGCCCTATTAAGAGATTATCTCAATTCTATGCACAGTCAGCGCGTAGAGCTCATTGAGCGTGCCTACCGCCTTGCCAAGCAGGCCCACCATGGTGTGCGTCGTCTCTCTGGCGAGCCATACATGATGCACCCTCTATCCGTTGCGCGCATTGTTGTCAAGGAGATTGGACTGGGTAGTACTAGTATCTGCGCTGCGTTGCTCCACGATGTAGTGGAGGACACCGATTATACTATTGAGGATATCGAGCGTATGTTTGGTCCCAAGATCGCGAGTATCGTTGAGGGGCTCACCAAGCTCTCCGGAGGCGTCTTTGCCGACAAAGCTATGAAGCAGGCTGAGAATGTCCGCAAACTCGTTCTCACCATGTCCGAGGATATTCGTGTCATGCTGGTTAAGCTAGCTGACAGACTCCACAATATGCGCACGCTGGCCGCTCAACGTCCTGAGAAGCAGCGCAAGATTGCGGCCGAGACGCAGTACATCTACGCCCCTATGGCGCACCGATTGGGATTATTTCCAATCAAAACTGAGCTAGAGAACCTCAGTTTCAAATACGAGTTTCCTGATAGATATGCTGAGATAGAAGCCAAGCTGCTTGCCAACAAAGATGCCCAATTGAGCAACTTTGAGGAGTTTGCAGCGCCGATTCGCAAGAAACTCACTATGATGGGCTATAAGTTCCAACTATATGCACGCACTAAGTCCGTATATTCAATCTACAAGAAAATGACCAAAAAGGGCATTCCATTTGAGCAGATATACGACCTACTGGCTGCCCGAATTGTCTTTGAACCTACAGCTGAGTTCTCCGAGAAAGACCAATGCTGGATGATATACTCTGCCATCACCGAGATATATCGCCCGCACCCTGAGCGTATTCGCGACTGGATCTCCATGCCTAAAGCCAATGGCTATGAGGCATTGCATGTAACCGTCATGGGGCAACATGGCCAGTGGATAGAGGTGCAGATTCGTACCGAGCGTATGCACGAGTTAGCCGAACATGGACTAGCAGCCCACTGGAAATACAAGACGGGCGAAAACAGTGGAGGCGAACTCGACAAATGGTTGCAGGAGATCAAGGATGTTTTAGCCAACCCTGACGATGACGCTATCGCCTTTCTTGATACATTCAAACTCAACCTATTTGCACACGAAGTATTTGTGTTTACCCCAAAAGGTGATATTCGCACATTGGCACAGGGTGCTACAGTACTTGATTTGGCGTACCAACTCCATACCGAATTAGGCGAACATTGCATTGGTGCCAACGTCAATCGTCATGCCCGACCACTCAGTTATATCCTTCAGAGTGGCGATCAAGTGGAGATACTTACCTCCCAAAAGCAGAAGCCCGAACCTGAATGGTTTGAGATTGCAGTTACGGCCAAAGCCAAGGATAGTATCAAAAAGTACTTTAAGAAGTCTAGAGGTATCATGGATACCATTTTTCATCGTACACCTGAGGACAAAGCGCGAATTGCTAAACTGCAGATCAAGGGAGAAGATTCTTTCGGCGTGCTTATGCATATACTAGACATTATCTGCAATGATTACAAGATCAACATACGCGATTTGCATGTCACCTCCGATGGTCCGTTCTTCCATTGCAATCTCGAACTAGTGGTCTTCAAGCAAAAAGTTGTTAGCCAAGTATGTATGAAGCTTCGAGAGATACCAAGTATTACCGCCGTCAATGTCATCGAAATCACCTAACAATCCTATACAACCCTATACAATTCTACACAACCCTATACAATTCTATATACAATTCTAAACAACACAACAATATGAAACGAATTATTCTTTTCGCTGCCATCCTTTTCAGCCTGACAGCTATGGCACAGATGCCAGTCATCACTTTTGACAAGACCACCCACGACTTCGGCAAGATTAACGAAGCTGATGGTCGTGTGACTACCGTCTTTGAATTCAAAAACGAAGGTATGGTACCACTCGTTCTTACCAATGTCCGTGCTTCGTGCGGTTGCACCACACCCAAGTGGACTCGCGAACCTATCGAACCTGGCCAAACGGGCACTATCACCGTTACCTACAATCCATCTGGACGCCCAGGACGCTTCCAGAAGACAGTCACTGTCACTAGCAACACCGAAGAAGCTACCACACGCCTCTATATCAAGGGAGAAGTGATACCCAAACCTGCAGCACCTGCTGTCACCTACCCTGTCAAGATGGGCCCACTCAGCCTAAATAAGAACTCACTCAACTTCGGTGTACTTATCAAACGTGAAGGAGGCAAGATGTTCTCTATCGAATATGCTAACCTCACCGACCAAGCCATCAAGGTTCAACTCATGACCAGCAACGAGCATAGCTATCTCAAACCTCTAGCTACACTCCAAAATGTGCAACCAGGCGAGACTGGCAAATTCCAATTTGCTCTGCAGACATTGGAATGTCCACTTTGGGGACCTATCGAGGCGAAGGTTTATGTGGTCATCAATGATCAACCTATTTACACCGATGAGTATGCTATCACCATCAAAGCTGAGCTCAAAGAGGATTTCAGTAAAATGACCGTTGAGGAGCTTCAACAAGCGCCTATTGTTGAGGTGAAGATACCTAATCTAGACACTCTCAAAGCGAACAAAAAGTACAATGCTCGTCTCACAATTTCCAATGCAGGTATCAATCCATTGGCTATCCGTCGTATCATCACAAGCGATGAGACCATCACTATCACCGCTCCTAAAGCCGCTATCAAGGGTGGTCGCAAGACAGATATCAATATGCTGATCAACACAGCGGGCTTAGAGTCTGGCAACTACTCTCGTATGGTCACCATTATCACCAACGATCCTAAGAAGTCTATCCTAAAACTCTCACTCAACTGGGTTGTAGAATAATCCGTACACTACACACCCCTACACCACACAATGAAACATCCTGAAAATAGCAGCGAATACAAGGGACTGACCGTCAACGCAGGCGTTGAAAACCTGCCATCGGTCAATCCCTATGCCACTTTCCGCCGTCGCAAGCAGGTTCTCTCGGCCGATGAGTATGTTGAGGGAATCCTTCGCGGCGATATGCGACTTCTCAGCCAGGCGGTCACGCTCATCGAGAGCAACCTGCCTAGCGATCAGGTCATAGCCCAACAGGTTATTGAGAAGTGCCTACCCCATGCAGGCAATGCCATTCGATTGGGAATTACTGGTGTGCCTGGTGCAGGCAAGTCCACCTTTATCGAGGCTATCGGCACTCAGTTATGCCGTATGGGCAAGCACCTTGCTGTGCTAGCTATTGATCCTTCATCTGAGCGAAGCAAAGGTAGTATCCTTGGCGACAAGACACGTATGAACCAACTCTCTGTGGAGAACAATGCTTTCATCCGCCCTAGCCCATCGGCGGGCAGTCTGGGTGGTGTAGCGCGCAAGACGCGCGAGACGATTGTGCTCTGCGAAGCGGCAGGTTTTGATACCATCATCGTGGAGACTGTCGGTGTGGGTCAGTCTGAGACGGCAGCACATAGCATGGTGGACTTCTTCCTACTCTTGCAGGTCACGGGCACAGGCGACGAACTCCAGGGCATCAAACGCGGTATCATGGAGATGGCGGATGGTATAGCCATCAACAAATGTGATGGTGCCAACGTAGAGCGTGCTGAGGCAGCTCGCGTGAGCTTCAAGAATGCGCTGGCGCTCTTTCCTCCTACCGAGTCGGGATGGAAACCCTATGCAGTAACTTGTTCGGCGATTGAGGGAAATGGTATCTTGGATGTCTGGGATATGGTAGAGCAATATATAAGGTTCGCGCGCGAGAGCGGTTATCTGGAGCACCTACGCACCCAGCAGGCCAAGTATTGGATGTATGAGACTATCAATCAGAATTTGCTAGACGGGTTCTACAAGTCGGAGCAGATGGAGGGCATCATTGCTCGCACCGAACAGCGAGTACTGAACAACGAGCTCAGTAGTTTTACCGCTGCATATGAACTCCTCCGCCACTTCCGCGAACTGAGTAAAGAGTAAATCTAGAATATCTAGAAAAAAAACAAAAAAATAACTCCCCCATGCCAACACCAACTAACAAACGCAAAACCACCCAACCCACTATCATCAAGGTGGGTGCCAACGAAATAGGCAAACTCCCCCCACAGGCCCTCGAACTTGAGGAGTCGGTGATTGCCGCTATGATGATTGAGAAAGATGCCTTCAATAGTGTCTCTGACCTGTTGCATCCCGAATCTTTCTATGCGGATAAACATCGCTTTATCTTCGAGGCAATCCGCTCATTATCAGCTAAAGAAGCCCCTATTGACATACTCTCTGTGGCTGAGGAGCTCAAGCTCATGGGTAAGTTGGATCAGGTAGGTGGTATCATCTACCTCAGCGACCTCACACGCCGTATCGCATCGGCGGCACACCTACACTACCATGCTCAGATTGTTGCGCAGAAAGCCACTGCTCGCGACCTTATCACTATGGCATGCCAAATCGAGGAAAAGGGCTACGATGAGACGCAGGATGTGGACGAACTCGTGGAGGAAGCTACTGCTAAGATATTTGAGATTTCTCAGCGTGCTCAGAAGCGCGATGTCACCCATATCTATCCAGTCATCACTGAGGCCTTTGAGCGCATGCACAAGGCTGCTGAGAACGATGGTAATATCTCTGGTATCCCTAGTGGTTTTACCGCGTTAGACAAGATCACTTCAGGTTGGCAGAAGTCCGACTTGGTGATTATTGCAGCGCGTCCTGCTATGGGTAAGACGGCTTTTGTGTTGTCGATGGCTAAGAATATCGCGGTGGATTTCAATATCCCAGTGGCTATATTCTCCTTGGAGATGAGCAATGTGCAGCTCGTCAATCGTTTGATCATGAATGTCTGCGAGATTGAGGGTAGCAAGATTCGCAATGGCCGCCTCACACCTACAGAGTGGGATCGATTGGAGAACCAAATCAATGTGCTTCAGAACGCGCCTATTTTTGTGGACGACACCCCTGGTCTAAGCGTTTTCGAGTTGCAGAGCAAGGCGCGTAAGTTGGTCAAGGACAAGAAGATACAGCTTATCATCATCGACTACCTGCAGCTCATGAATGCCAATGGCAGTAGCTTCGGTAGCCGCGAGCAGGAGGTGAGTATCATCTCGCGCAGTCTGAAGGGACTGGCCAAGGAATTGGATATACCTATCATTGCATTGAGCCAACTTAGCCGTGCGGTGGAGAAGCGCGATTCTAGCAATAGCAATGTGGATGGCAAGAAGCCATTGCTCTCCGACCTTCGTGAGTCTGGAGCTATTGAGCAGGATGCGGATATGGTATGTTTTATCCACCGTCCTGAGTACTACAAGCTCTATGATGATGGCAATGGCAAGGATCTTCGTG
Organism: Paludibacteraceae bacterium; assembly: GCA_017503075.1. GTDB lineage: Bacteria > Bacteroidota > Bacteroidia > Bacteroidales > Paludibacteraceae > Colicola. The sequence goes on from JAFVTU010000014.1 coordinate 22,241, forward strand.
GTTTGGGTCAAATTATTGTGGCTAAGCACCGTAATGGTGCCACGGATGAGATATGGTTGCGCTTTATAGGCAAATACACTCGTTTCCAAAACGAAGATGCGGCATATGATGATAATTTGTATGAGAATATGCAAACTAACACCCAAACGCGTACCAGTCGCATGAACTCTATGCCGATTGACGACGCCCATGGCGCTTCGCTCAACGACTCCTCCCGTATCGACGAACCTCCAACCCCATTCTAACCACCCTACACAACCGCTACTCAACTGCTACTCAGCGCATAGCGCTACTACACCACACTACTCAACACTACACCACTAATATGCGTAATATCTATCTTCTTCTCCTCTTGGCTCTTATGCCACTGCGCCTCTTGGCTGCTATCGACATGCAAGCCCATGTGGCTTGCGACGAAGGCAAGCAGGCATATACTGCTTACACAGCAGAACAAAACAAGTATTACACAGGCACTTACGCCTACTCCACTCTTATCACCTTATCGGGTGATGAGCTCTTCGGCCGCCTCAATCAGCTCATGGGCAACACCTGCAAGCTCGATGCTTGGGGCTTGGATTATGGCGACCTTCGCTATGCCTACGTAGATGTAGATCGCGACCTCAATCGCTCGGGCTATATCATTGGTTATTATGATGGCAAGCAGCTCGATGGTGATTGGGGAAGCGGCTGGAACCGCGAACACACTTGGCCACAGTCCAAGGGCGCCAAGAAGGAGACCACCATGGGACACGATATGCAATCTGTTCGCCCCACCAACACCTCCGTCAACTCCAGCCGTGGCAACACCGCCTATGGCGAGTCTGGCAGTTATTATGATCCAGATGATGAGATCTCCATCAACAACTCTGCCTATAAGAAGATCAACCTCGGTACCTATCGTGGCGATGCGGCGCGTGTGATCTTGTACGACTATTTGGTTTATGGTCAGGCGGGTAGTTACAAGAACGGCCTATACAATGGTAATGCACAGTTGCTCAGCAAGTTAGGCACTAGCGGAGTGTTCGAATCTATCCGTGTGTTGCTCAAGTGGCATATGCAAGATCCTCCTTCTCTCACCGAGATGGTGCGCAACGATGGTGCGCAGGATTATCAGGGCAATCGCAATCCTATGATTGACTTCCCTGAGTTGGCTATTGAGATCTTCGCTGATTATAATAAGATTACGCGTTATAATGTAACTTATCATGTCAGCGCGGAGGTTTCACCTCGTTATATGCACACTTTGTCAGATGGTTTTATCACTTATCTGACATCGTCGGATGGTTCACATCCTGCCAATGTGGAGGTCAAAGGTGCTAAGGCGGAGTACGATGCATCGCTTGGTCGATTGATTATCAGCAATGTTACGGGTAATGTTACTATTGGCAGCGATACAGCCACATCATTGGAGGATGTATCGGCTGATGCGAACATGCCATGTGAGGTGTATAATATCTCTGGCAAATTGCTCTCCACTACCGACGATTTGTCTAGCGTGCTGGAGTCATTAAGTACGGGTTTGTATATCATCCGTCAGGGCACTACCACCCGCAAGGTATCTGTTCGTTAATAGATTATTAATCATACCCTTAAAAAAAACTACGCTGCGTCCACCAGCGTAGTTTTTTTTACCCTCTATGCTACACTTTTTGTAATGCCCATCTATCCCTCTCCTTTAACCTCTCAACTGCACCTGATCCGTCATATGTATTTGGATTGGAATGTACTTTTTTTTGAAAAAATTTTTTCATTTACTTGCATATATGCAATATTTGTTGTACCTTTGTAGTCGAATTCAATGAACAACGGTTAAGACACTCTTTGAATGAACGCGGAAGGTATTGGGTATTAATCATTTGAAGAGGCGTAGAGTAATTCTAACGCTTCTTTTTGTTTACCATTCAGGATCTGTCTTCTATATATTTTTGAGGTTAGAATATTTTTGCGCATAGCGCAAATTATTTGGATATACACACCGACCATGAAAGACTAGGCTACTCGCTGAGTCGTTTGTGTGTATATATAAGGGTAATATATCCCTTATTGGGCGAATAGTTAGCCATTCACCCACCAAACCGAGGAGATCTTTGACGTATTGATATGATGAAAAATCAATTTGGGTGTGTTTTGTTCACTAGCTGACCGCTACATCCGAAACCACTCCGTTACCACTCGCTACTTTACCATTAGTAAGCAACCTCATTTTGTATCAAACAAAGGCTCGGTTTATTGCTACATGTGGTGCGGTAGTTGGTGAGGGCACGTGCTGTGCGAGTGAAGTTAGCAGTAATAGTACAAGTTCCTGTTATAGTATTAGGAACATTACTCCAATTATTAAATGAATAACTATAATTTGCGTCCTTTGCTGCAGGTGTTGCTGTTACTGTTGTGCCATTAATAGTAATCGCATTTGAATTTTCTGTTACAGTTGTGCCGTAAGGTACATTAGCAATTGACGATTGCGAAACTGTACCATATCCATTAGGGGATGCTGTGAAATTAACAGTATATTTATTTGGAGTCCATTGAGCAAAGAGCGGGATATTGTCATTGTTTATACTGGAAAGGTTTACTAATTGTTGGTCGGTATATGCTACTGACCCATTTGCAGTTGTTGCCCAACCCGCAAATGTGTGACCAGTTTTGGTAAAAGAATTGGCAGTCAGTTTTTGCTCAACATCACAAGTGAATGTTTGATCGCTCATTGTGCCAGTTCCGCCATTGGGCTTAAATTGAACAGTGTATTTGCAAGAAGCGACATCTTCGTAAGTAACAGTAATAGATTTGATATAAAATGAGTTATTAGTAGCAGTACTAGTCGCCTTAATAACAATGTCACCCTTTTCAGAACCAGTAAATGTTGCTTTTCTATTCGTTGTTTTAGCATTATTAGTATCGGAACTACCAAAACTTTTTCCACCCACTGTAGCAGAAACACTTGCTCCTGCGCTATTATTTCGACTCCAAACAACTTCTATTTTTGTAATGGTGTAAGAAGAATAACTCGAACATGACAATGTTAATCCACCATTTACCACACTACCACTCCACTGCAAACCTCTCTTATCACTAGACGATTCGAAACCAGACGGTGTTGTGGACGCAATCCAAGTCACATCTGTGTTGTCATCAGATAAACTTGTAGAGTTTGAAGAGGTAAATACACATGCACTCGGACTTGAGAGTGCTCCCCACACCTGCGTTACTCCGAGAGTTAGGAGGAGACTTAAGACAAGTGCCACGCGCTTTGCGAAATTCGTATATATAGTATGTAAAGTTTTCATAATCATTTCATTTTTAATTGGTTAATACTATTTATTTCCTTTCGCTTTTATTGTTCGTAATCCGCAAAGACTGCGTAGAAGGTTGTTGGCTCTGTGATAGTTGGCGAACCTGCAACCGTTGTGAATACATCTGGAGCTTCGTTCTGTGGTGTTGCAATCGGAGCAATTGTCCAACCGACAAACTTATCGCCGCAACGATTTTCCTCTGGAATGTCTGAACTCGTTGGAACTTCAGATACCTGTTCATTCACATAAACTTCTTGTGTTTTAATAGGCGTACCATCTGCACTCCAAGTAACGGTATATTTTGCATCTTCCTTAAAGGTCGCAGAGATATTCAAAGTTCCATTGCTGCTTTTAGGAAGTTGGACTGTATAGGTGTTACCTGAACCTGTAATTGTGGCATTAGCAATTCCACTAATTACAGGAGTATTACTGCTATAGTGTTGATTCGGATTTAAGGTAATAGTTATTTTACGATCTTCATCATTATCGCTACAAGTTTCAATTGATGTTGGACTTGCTGTTATAGTTCCATGTCCATCATTTGTAGTATTAATGGTTACTTTGCTTCCACAAGAGGAAGTTGCTTCGGTTACCTTTATACGCAAATCATCTAAGCGGATATTTGTCTTTGTGCTAGTTCGAACAAATTTTACTGCAATCGTTTTTTTATTAGTCGTATTAATGTCTGACGAAGTAATATTTGCAGCTGCAGAACTTGTTGAATGGATTGGGGTCCAATCACCATCATCTAATTTATAGTGAGCAGTTATAGAAGAAGCACCTCCTTGATTCCACATAATACAAACTTTAGTAGCTCCATACAACGGAATACCTTCTGCCTGAAAATACGCTGTAGTTTGTTTATTCAACCATATATGGGCAGCTGTGCAATTGGTACCAGTGGTGGCTGTAAGCATTACATTAGATGCAGTATATTTAAGAGATGCGATATCGGCACTTTGAAACATAGTAGTTCCATTTTCCACGTTTGCTACATCTGAGATGACATCTGCAGTAGAAGCGGTAAATGTGGTAGTTGTACTTGTTGTTGTCCCAGTAAACGACTCTTGCCAAAGAATAGAATTTACCTCAGCACTTTGACCCCACACCTCGGTACTGACGGTAAGGGTTAGTAACATCACGAGCAAGAGGCGGAGTCTTGCTATGGTTGAAAACAATTTGTTTGCCACTTGGGCACCATTAAGTAGATTTGTCATCATATCTTTATTGTTTTATAATTAGCACATCAATAGCCCTAATGGGCGTTGAAATATAACGGCTCTGCCGTAAACTTGTTCTTTGACGTATTGAAATGACTGATTAAAAACAGTCTGACACAAAGCATTTGCTCTGTGCCAGACTGATAGTGTGCGATTTTTGCACTATGCGAAAAAGTTCGCTTGAGTAATTACGATATTCGTGATGGGTTTTGCTTTATTCTTAGCCACTCGCAGAAGAATGGATCCTCTAGCATATATTCTTTTGTGCGGATAATCACACCGCTTTTGACTAGACGCTTGAGAGAACTAAACGCTGTACTCGAAGCTACACTTCTGTTATTTAATGGGTTATCTCCATTGGATAGTTGCAACAATGTACTTTTATCGGTATTGTTGAAGTTCTCCCATAATCGCTCATAATTGAGATCGTGTGCCTGTAAGATTGTATGGATAGCGCGTGTTACAACATCTTCTTGTACGGCATTTACCTCAATTTGGTTCGACACTTCAAAAGCCAATTGCTGGGTGTAGTATGGGTGACAAGATGAGAATGCCAAAATCTCTCGTGTAATATCCTCTTTGTTAGGAGCTTCTGGCAGACGCTCAAAAACGAATTGATAGAAATCTTCATAAGGAATCTTACCGAGTCGCATAAGTCCACCAAAGTGATAAAACGGAGATTTTTTACGTTCGAAAATCTCAAGCATCATTCCTTCTTGGCTGCCCATGAAGATATAATTCAACCCACTTTGAAGTTGTATAATAGAGCGCAATTGCTTGTCTAAGTCCTTGCTAATCTTGAGAACTTCTTGAAACTCATCAAAGATGACTATTAGTTTTTCCTCAGGTGTACTCAGCTTTTGCAGCAAAGCCATCACATCTTCAAGCATCGTATTATCAGCTGACTCAGATGGTTGAAAACCGAATTGACACTCATTGGTAATCGGATTGAGCGTGATAGTAGGCATAATGCGAAAGTGGCGAAGTTCATATCGTAGTCGTTCCATTGGATATTGAGCTAAAATAGCCTTCAGTAGTTGAGTAGTAAACGATGCTACAGATACGACATACTGCAAATCCAACCAAATGTACGGACGCCCTACTTCCTCCACGCATTTTTTTACCAAACTGCTTTTACCATAACGGCGTGGGCTGATTAAAACAAGGTGGTTTTCGCTATCCAAGAATTGTTTCATTCGCAATAGTTCGCTTTTTCTATCAGTAAAAAAATCACCTTTAGCGAGAGTTCCATAAGAAAATTTATTAGCCATAAAACGGAGTATTACAATGTTTTAACTACTTATTATTGCGTCATGCGAAAAAGTTCGCATCGAAAATATTCGCATGGGTTTATCCGAAATTTTTCGCAAAGGTACAACAAAAAATGCATATGTGCAAGTTTTTTTATCAAAAAATACACATTTATCAGTCATTTTCAACATTTCAAAGATCACTTCGCGGCAGAGCCGCTATATTAGGTTATTGGTCAAAGGCGAAAGGTTAAAGGCACGAACCTCATCTTCGCTATGAACCTTATTAACTCAAAACAACGCACCAAAGGTGCAAACAACATAACAACGTCGCTTTGCGACACACAACGTTCGGCTCGCCGAACAAGAAATATTGATATGATATAACGAAAACTACCTATCTGTTTCGCGACCATTAGGCGACCACTATAGGACATCTATGTCACATCTATGTCACATCTATGTCTCACCAATGTCGTAGCAGTAAAAACAACGCATATTAACTACAAAACTTCATATAATTATGAAAAGTTCTACTACTCGTTCCTTTATGGCTAAGAAACAATCTACTTCTTTCACCCAAGTGGCAACCAATCTTCTTAATGTATTGCAAGGGTATAGCAAGACTATACGTCTCTTGCTCGTCATATTCCTAACCCTTACCGTCACCACAAACGCGTGGGGTGAAACAGCGACATTTACCGCAAGCCAATCAGGAGGTTGGACAGACAATGCAGGAGCTCAATCTGGTACAATAGATGGAGTAACTTTAGCAGTCACAAATGGAATTAACAATGGCAGTCAACTCCGCTGCTATGCAAGTGCTACTATGACTATCTCTTCTACCAATAATATCACAAAGATTGTTGTTACTTGTACAGGTAGTAATGCAGATAGTAATGGTCCTGGTAAATTTTCACTATCTAATTCAACTGGCAGTTATGATTATAGTGGCACCATTGGGACATGGGAAGGTAGTGGTGCGACATCAGTATCTTTAACAGCTAGCGCACAAGTACGCATGACACAGATTGTTGTCACTTATACTGCAGCATCTGATCCTTCTCTTACGACATCTACTACAGAAATAGATTTTTCTAATGTGGCAGTGAATTCTACGAATACTAAAACGTTTACTTTTTCAGGATCAAACTTAACTGCTGATGCAAATCTTTCTATATCAGGGACAAATAAATCTTACTTTTCAATTGATACAGAAATAGTTGCCCCCTCAACGGGAAGTATTAGCGACAAATCCATAACGGTAACATACAAACCTATAGCAACAGGTGCGCATACTGCAACATTAACAATTTCATCTTCTGGTGCAACATCCAAAACTATTACATTGAAAGGTAATGCTTTACAAGAACATACAGTTAAATTCTTCAGTGGAGGTGAAGAGGTTTCATCAAAGAATGTACTCAATGGTTCTACTATTGGAACATTGCCTTCTGCTACAAGTTGTGATCAAACGAATTACCCTCGTTTTGTAGGTTGGACAGAAAGTACAATTGATGGTACAACCACAACAAAACCAACTATTATAACAACCTCAACAACTATTAGTTCTAATAAAGAATACCATGCTGTATTTGCAGATAAAGAGGAGTCTACAGGTTCTGGAACTACAGGTAGTACAACATTTGCTCCTATAGGAAGTTCTAAATTATCTCCTTGGAGTGATAATGGTTCTACATGGACATTTAGTAATATTACATTTGAGAACTCAGCGACTTCTGGATTTCCCAAAAATGGTACAGCTACAGTTACTTTGCCTACTGGAGCTGTTGCTAATACAATAACAATAACACGAACGAGTAATGCTTGGTCTAAGAATATAAGCCTTCTTGTAAAAACAGGAAGTACCACAATCCAGACTTTGACTCAACCGAATAAAACTACCACAATAAATTTAACGAGTGCAAATCAAAAAAACACTTACACTTTTTCACATAACAATGCAGCGACAAATGTTGCTTATGTAGATAATATTAAAGTAAATTATACGATTCCAGCGACACCAGCGACAGTAACTTACATCACTTCATGTAGCACAGAAACGAGCGTTACTCTGGACCCAAATGGAGGTACAATTGCTCCTCTTCCTGATGGATGGAATCCAGATGGTAGTAATTACAAACAAGAAGATGTTACTGGTTCTATTGACTTGCCAACTCCTACAAGAATTGGATATGACTTTGACGGGTGGTATGATGGCGAAACTAAAGTAACTTCACCATACACTCCAAGTAAAACTGTGACACTCACTGCCGAATGGATTGCCAAAACTACTTCTATCACATTAGATGCCAATACTAATAACAATGGTTCTGGTGAAAACTCTTCTGTGACTGCAACTTACGACCAAGCATTGCCAGAGTTCACAGCATGTACAGCTGCTACTGGATATACCTTAAATGGATACTATACAGCTGCTACAAATGGCACGATGATTATTGATAAAGAAGGCGAGTTTGTAAGTGATGTAGCAGGTTACACCTCTAACGAGGGAAAATGGAATAATGAATCCGCAAAACTCACTCTCTATGCTCAATATAAAATCAACTCATATACCGTGACTTTCGACGATCAAGGGCATGGCATTAAACCTGATGATCAAATCATAAATCATGGTGGAAAGGTAAATAATCCTGGTAATTTAACAGCAAATGGTTTTATCTTCGGTGGTTGGTATAAGGAAGCAGAATGTACCAATGCATGGAACTTTGAAACAGATGTTGTTACCAGCAACATCACTATCTATGCTAAATGGACAGCCAAAATTGCAACCTCTCTCTCTTGGTCTGCGGCTACTTATTCTGCCACCATTGATGCAGATAATGAGTTCCCTATATTGACCAAATCGCCTGCTGATTTATCGCCAATCGCTTATTCTAGTTCAAATACCAATGTTGCAACCATTGATGCTGATGGTAACATAACTCTCAAAGCGGCAGGTACAACCGACATCACGGCTACTTTCACCGAAACTGCTACCCACGCAGTCTCAACAGACTCCTACACCCTCACCGTCAACCCATCCAACTGCCGCTGGGTAGAAGCAGAAATAGGAGATATTCAAAGTGGCGATGAGGTTGTGATTACAATGACATCTGGATTAGGGGTCACATACGCTCTTCCAAGTAATCAGAGTACAGGTTCTAACCCTCAAGCTATTACGGTTGAGATTGATGGCAATTGTCTTAAAAATAATGCATCAACACAATACGTGTGGATTATCAACAAAGATGGAGAGAATCTTACGTTTGAATCATTAAATCATGCTGGTTATGTCCTAAACTGTACCAATGAAAATGATGGGGTTCGCGTTAGTAGTGGTTCGGATAAAAAGAAAATATTTGTTATTGACCCTACAAGTGGCTACCTCAAAAATACTCAAACAACAGATGCTCGTTATTTAGGTGTTCATAATACAAATTATTATTGGTATTGTTATACGACTTATGGCAACAATACGGGCGGTCAAACCCTCAAATTCTATAAGAAAGAATGTATTGCATCTGATGAGTATTGGATTATATACAATTTGGAGAATGTGACTTGTAACTCTGAAATGCCAAATTATATAGGGACTGATGGTGAAATAGAATTGTATTTCAGCGCGAATAGTGGATATAAATTACCAGAACAAGTCTCTATTACAATGGGAGGGAATACTCTTCCAGAAGATGATTTCGCTTGGGAAGCAGAAGAGGGACTTTTGCTTGTACAGCCAACAGGTGGAATTACTGGTGATATCGTAATTACCATTGAAGGCTGTGAATTGCTTGCAATTCCAACTAATTTGAAAGCGGATGACATTACTTCTAGTTCTGCAACTCTTTCTTGGGATGAGATAGATCACGCGACAGAATATCAAGTACATATTACAGACGATGATGATAGTACTGAAGATATAATTACAACGACATCGAATACATATTACGAGGTTACAGGTTTAAGTAGCGCAAGCGTATATTTATGGGGCGTTACACCTGTTGCTTCTGGGTATTGCGGTTTAAAACAAGAGGCGGAAATCTTCACCACACTAGATGTTTACACCGTCACCTTTAACTCCGATGGTGGCACGGATGTAGCACCTCAAAACGTAGATCACGGCACTAAAGCAACAAAACCAGCCAATCCAACAAAAACCGGCTACACATTCGCTGGTTGGTACACCGAAGCAGATGCCGAATTTGACTTCAATACTCCTATTGAGTCAGCAACTACCCTTTACGCAAAATGGAATGCAAACCAATATACTATCACATTCTTAAAGCAATGGGGTGATGGAGGTACAGGAACTGCTACTGTACACTTCGATAATAATGACTTCTCCGTTAGTCCAATCATAGTCCCAACACGCAATGGCTATACTTTTGGTGGCTATTATACTGCAGAAAGTGGCGTAGGAACACAACTCATTGATGTTTCTGGTGCTTGGCTAAATGCACCTACCTACATAGAAGGAGGAAAGTGGGTATATGCTGATAACCTCAAACTTTACGCAAAATGGACACAGAACTTTACAATCACATGGATGGCGAATGGTCAACCATATCACACCCAAACGGCGATGATGGGTACCGCTATTGCAAAACCAGATGATCCAGATGCCAATGAGTTCGCTTGTGATGACAAAGTGTTTGTTGGTTGGTTAGATAAGACCATTTCTGGCAGCACCAACGAAGAACCTACATTTGTGACTGACTTTGGTACTATTCAAGCAAATAAAACCTATTACGCAGTCTTTGCAAAACTTACAGGAACACCATCTAATGATTACAACCAAATTACTGATATTAATGATCTAACAGATGGCGAGTATGTGATAGCATATGGATATAATACCTCGTCTCCATCTATTATATTGAAGGCCGAAGCTAAAGATGCAACTAAGTTAGCTGCAACATCACTAGCTCCTACAAATAATAAATATACTAGTCCTGCCGCAGCAAATATTTGGGAGATAAAGAAAAATGGTGATAATTATTCCATTTATAATGCAGCAACCCAAAAATATGTTGAAGCGACAACTACACCATCGGTAGGCTTATCAGATAATCCGGAATATTATACTATTTCATGGAATTCTTCATATAGTTATTGGAAAATACAAATAGCGAATTCTACACACTATTGGTTTGTTGGATACATACAAGGTGAGACGAAATATTTTCAATCATATAACGTGGACAATGACAGATATAGAATTCAGTTGTACAAAAATGCTTCTACTGCCGTCTATTCCGATTATGTAACTACATGTGTGGAGATTCCAACACCACATTGGGAGGGTGCAGAGATTGATAATGCCAACATTGCAGTAGATTGTGGAGCTATTTCATACAAAACCAACGCTTCAACCATTACTTTCCCAACGGATAAAAACTATGATTTGACATATCCTATCACATTGACTGCTTCTGAAGGTTTCTTACTTTCAACCAACAAGCAAAATAATATATACGAACAATCAGTAACTGTTACACCTGTACAATCAGGCGACAACAAAGGAAAGATAACTCAATCTGTATATGTTCGTGCGGATGCAACAGGCAAGAATACTAACTTCGATGGCACCATTACAATCTCAGGCGATCAACTCACAGAAGACCAAATAATAGAGGTACATGCGGTTGTTGACTGTCCACAATACACCCTCACCTTCAATGATTGTGGAGACACCAAGACAATTACCGACTTTGCGGGAACATCCGTTGAAGAAATGGAACCATGGGCAGGTATTTGTTCCGAACCATTCCAATATGTGTTTGATGGTTGGGCAACAGAACCCGTAACCAATGGTACTGAGGCGTATGAAAAGGTGGACTTCTCTACATTCACTATGCCAAACAACAACACCACAACCCTCTATGCAGTATATCGCTATGCAGAAGAAGGTGGAGAACCAGTTAATGGCTATGTAAAAGTCACCGAAGCCCTTGCCGACTGGAGTGGCGATTATGTGATAGTAGATGATGAGTTTAATGTCGCAATACAAAATACCTATGAAGAGGATACTGAAAATAATAAGACATTAAAGGATGTATCTGTAACAATTGAAAATGATAAAATAGTATCACCTACCAACGATATCATTTGGACTATCAGTAAATATGGCGAATATTATACGGTGTATAATGCCGAGGCGATTAAATATGCAGGTATTACGAAGAATGAAACGAGAGCTGCAGGTTTAAGTGAGACCATTGCAAAAGGGTATAGTATGAATATTATCTTTGATAGTAATACTAAAATTGCAAAAGTTTCAAGTATAGATTATAACCGTTGTTTTAGTTATTCTGAGTCCTATTCAGAATGGCGTACATATTCAAACAATGATGCTAAAGGCAAAACTGGTTATCTTTACCGTTTTTCCAATAAAACTATCCGCTACACCTCTTCGCTTGTCTGCGGAACGATAGAAGCTGAAGATGCAATAGTTACTTCTACAGTAGGTCAAACTGTTAAGGTATATGTACCAATCACATTGGAATACTCAGATGTTGCATCTATTACAGGTACAAGTGATAACGAGGCGTTTACTGTTGTGACCAAGAATGATGTAGCTGTAGGTGAATCAACAATCGAAGTACATTACAAACCTACTGCTTATGTAAATACCGCAAACCAAGAAGAAACAGCAACCATAACTCTCACCACCTCTAACGGTGCTACAACTACCTTTAATGTCACAGGCCGTTGCTTACCAGAAACCTTCGCTATCGTAGCCAAAGTAGGAAATGTTTGGTACGCACTCCCATCACAAGGATTGAATTCAGGAACCACACCAGTGGGTTATCCTGTAGAAGTGGATAACAATGACAATCCAACAGCTGTGACAAGTTTGCCAACCAAAGCCAAGTGGGCATTGCGTAATGTTTACAAAGTTAATGGTCCAAATGATCGCTTTGCTGCTAATGGAGAGAATTTGGTATTCGTAAATGCTGAAAACAAAACATTGTACGCCAATAACGGCAATGCCAATATCCAAACATATGCGGAATACACCAACTATGCTGCAAACAATCCTGATTGCTATGAGTGGGTTCCTACTACCGATTTGACCAATTATACACTCAAGAATGTGGAAAGTGCTAAGAATTTGTCTATCAATGTAAATGCCACTTTTGGTACCCATGCAAGCAATGTAGCAAGCAATAACCTCCGTTTCTTGCCAATTAATGTCACATACAACCCATTTGATATGCAAGTGGTAGAATGGTATCCAACCAAGGTGCTAGTGCAAACAGAAGCCGCTCTCACAAGTGTATCTGCTACAGTAGGTGGCGTTGCCGTTGCAAGCCCTGTTGTAACTAAAAAGGGTGGAAAACTACTCTACGAGATTAGCGGTTTGCCATTGGAGAACAACCCAACCAAGATACTGACCATCAGTTATGACTCATATTCTTGCAACAAGGTAATACCTATTATTATATCGCGTGCTACGAAGAGCGTTACAGAGGCTCCTTTCACCACCTTGACCACTTCTGTATATAACTACTCCGACTTGGTAGTTCGTGATGGTGCTGTATTAAACATTACTGGTGCGAAGAATACTCCCGATAAATTCGTGAATGTCACCATCTATCCTACTGCCAAGATTGTCGTGCCAGAAAACAACCAACTCAGTGTATATACTCTCACCTTCTTTGGTGGTATTGATGATATTTATGACGGCGAAAAATACACCACCAATAAATACGGCGTACCTCAACTCTCACTCAAGGGCACTCTTGGCAAGACTGTTACCACTATGGATTATATCATGCGTGTAAATCTTGACCAAATGTATCAAGTGGGTGTGCCATACGATGTGAATCTCAATGAGATTACCTATTGGGATGGTACTATTATGACATTGGGCGATGATTTGTACATATCTGCTTACGACGGTCAAGCCCGCGCTAACAGAGAAAGCAAGACATGGATTTGGGAAACTGATTTTGCAGAAAAACTAGGTTCAGCGACTTTGAAGCCAGGTATTGGATACACCATCTCTGCTGAACCACAATCTAATGGTGACGAGTACTCTATCCTCCGTATGCCAATGAAGAGTAATATCGCTTCTGGTTCTTCAGAAGAAGCCAAGACAATCAATGTGGTGGCATACGACAACGAAAAGGGTGTAACCATCACCGCCAACCACAAAGGTTGGAACTACCTCAGCAACCCATACATGGCTGCCATCTCAGGTGCTGAAGCGGATAGCAAACTTGTAGTGGGTTATCTCCGTGAAACGGGTACAGGTCCATGGGAGTGGGTGAATGATGAGATACGCTATGTAACTATCCCACACAATGATGGCGAGGATTACGATCAACAGAAGTTCTCTGAAGCCACCCTCTTGCCATTCAAGAGTTTCTTCCTGCAAATAGCGACCGGTGGAGAATTATCATTTGCGCTTGCTAATCGCCAACCACTACCAGCTCGTATTTTGCAACAAGAGAATGCTCCTCGTGAAGTAGAGTTCGAGATTCTCCTCGCCAACGATACTCGCTCCGACAACATGGGACTGCTCATTGGTGAAGACTACACTCCTGCATACGAGATCAACGCCGACCTTGAGAAGATGATTGGCTCTATGTCCGTCTATACCATCTACAATGGCTACAACCTCGCATACAATGCCCTCAGCCCAATCAATGCCCAAGAGCAAATACCGATTGGATATGTGGTGCCTGATGTGGGAGAATATACCTTTAAGTTGGATGAGAATGCGGATGTAGAGAATATCGAACATATCTATCTCAATGACTTCGACATGAACGTAGTAACTGATCTTCTAGAGAACGAATATACATTCTATGCATCGGAGAAGAAAAGTGAAGCGCGCTTTGTCATTAATGTGATAATGCGTTCTGAGCAAGAAGATGATACCCCAACTGGATTAGAAGAATTAGAAATCAACACCAACCAACCAATCAAGTTCATCCATCAAGATCGATTATACATCCTGCGCGATGGAGTTATCTATGATGCAACAGGACAAGAAATTCAAACTATCAATAAATAAGGTTTAATGTTTAGAGTTTAATGTTTAATGATTAAGATTATGAAAGCAATGAAACAATTATTGATAGTTGTCGCACTCATGAGTTGCAATACCCTGTTGATGGCAACCCAGTATAAATTGTATCAAACTTCCCCTGCTACATACCGCTCCATCGGATCAAATGGAGCAGGTTCCAAGAGCATTATAGGTAATGGCGTATATAGTGCATCTATGCCTGTTTCCAATATATCAGCAGGTGTAGCAAAGCCTTCTTTTAATTTCTATTCTACATCAGTTATGTCCACATCAGGCTCTACCCTACTTAGCACAGATACGGATATGGTAATCGGCACTGATAATCCTAACCCATCCGATCATGGCATGAGTGGCCCTCGCAAAACGCGTCCTGGAGATAATAAGGATCCATACGAAGATCCTCTCACCGATGCGGTACCATGTCTGCTTCTCCTCGCGCTGGGCTATGCCCTGCGCGTGGGCAAGAAATCTGGCCACCGACTGCCAGACGCCGGAAAATAACAGGCTCCCGGCTCCTGGACACTGGAAAATAACAGGCTCCCGGCTTCCGGCTGCCGGTTGCCAAAAAAAACAGACAACAGGCTACCGGCTGCCGGTTGCCAAAATAATATAAACAGATTATGTCATCAAGATTCTTTTGCAGCGGTTACTACAAACTCGATGCTTGGGTATTAGCCCACTGTATAGCCATTTTCACGAGGCGGTTCTGCGAGCGCTTCCTAACCTTACAAAACGACCCCAAAGGTCGCCACTACGATCAGATGTATATGGCAGCACGCTCAGTCTATGCCAATATCGCCGAAGGTCGCGCACGACACAGCACCTCTACCGAAACAGAGATGCGTCTTCTGGATGTTGCACGTGGTAGCGTCATCGAACTCTCGGAAGACCTTATGCAACTCATCATCGAGCAAAACGGAGAAATTTGGCGGGTGAATAACCCTACATTTTTAGCGCTGCATCAGGTACCCTTTATCCACACCGATTACGAGGAAAACAACTGGTCACACGATGCTGCGGAGCGTATCAAAATGCAAGTAGCATTGTACGAACCATTGGTAATGGGCAACAATATCTCGGATTGCGCAAATGCCCTATTTGTGCTGTGCAAAAAAATGGAGAAGATGCTATCGGGATTTATAGACAAGTTGTTTGAGGAATTTACGCAGAAGGGTGGTTTCACCGAGAGCCTCACCCAAGCTCGTTTGGAGCATCGCCAACAAGAGGCACTATCAGCCAATGCACCGCTCTGTCCCAAGTGTGGCAAACCAATGCTTCAACGCATGATAAAGAAAGGCACAAAACAAGGACAGACATTCTGGGGTTGTAGCGATTACCCCCGCTGCGACGGCACCCGAGATTGATAATAGGCCACCGCCCCCCGGCTGCTGGCTGCCAAAAATAATCGGCTTCCGGCTGCCGGATACCGGAAAATAACAGGCTCTCGGCTGCCGGCTGCAAAAATAAGATAGTCCCCCGGCTACCGGCTGCCAGAATAAGATAATCCCCCGGCTACCGGCTGCCAAAATAAGATAATCCCCCGGCTACCGGCTGCCGGCTACCAAAAAACAGATAACATAAAACAGAATAACATGAAAAAAATCTCCCTCCTTCTTCTCGCGCTCGCGAGCATATTCACGCTCCGCGCTGAGACATTCGTTAAGGTTACCGATGCTGCTACCCTACAAGACGGTGACCAAGTTGTACTTTGTTATGAAGCAGGCGCTAAAGTTAGTGCGGGTTTCTCTTCTACCAAGAAGTTCATTGCCACCACCGATGCCACCTGCAGCGAAGATAATGTCCTCCTCACAGAGCCGACAACCATCATCCTGAAAAAAGCAGGCAACTACTGGAACCTCTATATCGGTACCAAACCCATCGGGCATAAGTCTGGCACTAGCGACCTAGACGCCAACCAAAAGACTACCACCGACTTCACAATCTCTATCGAGAATGGCAATGCCAAACTGATCAGCCAAACCCCTGGCAAGAACAACAACGAGGTATTCTTTGCCTACAACGCTTCCTCACCTCGCTTTGCTCTCTACCACTCTGGCAGCAACATGAAGGAAGTTGCCATCTACCGCCTTGATGAATCTACCATACCCGAAGTATCGGTGAAGTCCGTAGAACTATCCGAAGAGGCCCTCACCCTCCGCGTAGGCGACCAAACTACCCTCACCGCCACACTACTCCCTTCAGACGCAGTAGATAAAACTCTAGCATGGGGTAGCACCAACCCCGAAGTGGCTACCGTTAGCAATGGCGTTGTGACTGCCGTAGCCAAAGGGTCGGCACAAATCTGGGTAAAGGCCACCGCAGTAGGCATCAGCGACACCTGCTCCGTGACTGTACTGGGTGCAATGGACCAAACTACTGTCACCTACAACGCAGTGAAAGACCCTGCCTTGCTCACCGATGGAGCCAAAGTGTTCTTCGGTACCAGCAAAGAGGGCGAAGACTATATCATGGGAATCTACAACGAAGCCACCAGCAAAAATAATATCAAAGGCGTAGCCGCCACCTATGGCGAGAACCGTCATACCGTCACCGCTGAGCAGGCATATGCCTACACCGTCAAGCGCGAGGGCGACTACATCATCTTCATCGACCAAGACGGCAACTACCTACGCCCTATCAGCGATAGCAAACTGCGTAGCAGTACCACACTCGACAACCAATCCCGTTGGACCATCAGCGCTATCAACCAAGATGATGCCACCGTAGAAGTCAAGAACGCAGGCTTTACCTCTCGCTATATCTACAACAATTGCCAAGGCACCAACGAGATATTCAATATCTATCAGGGCTACGATGCTAGCTATCTAGCCAAGACTATCCTCTACGCCAGCACCGCTCCCGAATGGGAAGACCGCGTACTGGATTCATGGATGAAGGTGGACACCACTACCCTAGACTGGGGACAAATAGAACCCGACACCACCTACGCTTCCGATGAGAACTGGAAAGACTGGGGCGATGCACGACGTTTTACACTCACATTCAATGACCTCACCGATGACATCACTGTCACGCTATCGGGCAGCGAGACCTTCTATTGCAGTACAGAGGTCATCAAAAAAGATGCCAAAAACCCTCTAGAAATCACCATCTATTGGGAAACCGACGAAGTGGGCATTTATACAGGTCAATTGACCCTTTCTACCGCTACCGAAGGCGTAGAGGATATTGTCATCAACCTACGCGCCGAGGCAGTTGCATTGGGCACACTACCCGACCCTAACAAACCAGCGTTCTCACTATCCACCCATTCGCTAACCCTCAACCTCTTTGAGGAGAATGACTATAGCGACCTGCAGATGTTCACCTTCTCGGCATCCAACTTGCAAAAGACACTCTACTGCAAATGGCAACACTCCAACAGCGTGCTTTTCCGCTATGAATATGAGAACGCCTGCATGGAGATCTTGGCGGGTGATTACGAATTGGAACTCAACGGCTCGGCGCACTTCGATGCCGGATACGACTACGAGGACGAGGAAGTGTATGTGGCAGTTGATGGACTAGAGTCCATTGGTGACTACACCACTCAGTTGCACTTCTATTCGTATAAGCACGACAGCAAGACTGAATTGGCCATCGACGAGTATGTGACCATATATATCAAGGTAATGGGCATAGGCAGCGGATTGGAAACTAACCCCGCCGAGACGACCAACAGCGTACGCAAAATCCTACGCAATGGCCAGCTCATCATTCTCCGAGATGCCAAGAACTACAGTCTGATGGGGCAAGAGGTAGAGTAATCCCGATTGCGAATCATATAACAAATCCCCCGTTGCTCGCTGCAACGGGGGATTTGATTTATGTATTATAGCATTGGTATCGAATGAAATGGCAGTTGTAGTTCCTACAAACGTTACAGAGCCTGATATGTCAACCGCTGGTACTAAAGAAATTACAGTGACTTATACAGAAGGTACGGCTTCGCCTTCCTTATAATCACGCCCACCTGCTCACTCATGAGCAAGCTCAAATAGTGAGATAATAACAGTACAAATAGATAAAATCTATTTTTTCTTATAATATTTTCTCGCTTTGCTTGCATATGTGCATTTTTTGTTGTACCTTTGCGGGCTATTATGTAGATAGCAAAAAAAGTACGATAATAATAACACACAATCATAATGAAAAGAACAGAAATCATCAATGCCCTGCAGCTGGCAGGCGAAGGACAACTCATCAACGTAAGAGGATGGGTTCGCAGCCGTCGTGGCAACAAAAACGTTAGTTTTATCGCCCTCAACGACGGCTCTACCATCAAGAATATCCAAATAGTAGTGGATCTGGCGCAGTTCCCAGAGGAGAACCTCAAGCCAGTTACCACTGGCTCATGTATCTCTGCCACCGGTCACCTCGTTGCTAGCCAAGGTAGCGGACAAGCCGTAGAGATCCAGCTGACCGAACTAGAAGTATATGGCACAGCCGACCCAGAGCAATACCCATTGCAGAAGAAAGGACTCAGCATGGAGTACCTGCGCACCATCGCGCACCTACGCCCACGCACCAATACCTTTGGCGCCGTGTTCCGCATTCGCCACAACATGGCAATGGCTATCCACCAATACTTCCACGAGCACGGATTCTTCTACTTCCACACCCCTATCATCACCGCCAGCGACTGCGAGGGTGCAGGTCAAATGTTCCAAGTGACCACCAAGAACCTCTACAACCTCAAGAAAGATGAGGAAGGCAAGATCGACTACAGCGACGACTTCTTTGGCAAACAAACCTCGCTCACCGTTTCGGGTCAATTAGAAGGCGAGCTAGCCGCTATGGCACTGGGTAAGATATACACCTTTGGTCCTACCTTCCGCGCCGAGAACAGCAATACCCCTCGCCACCTGGCTGAGTTCTGGATGATCGAGCCAGAGGTGGCATTCATCCAAAAGGACGAACTAATGGACCTAGAAGAGGATTTCATCAAGTACTGCGTTCGTTGGGCATTGGAAAAATGTCAAGATGATTTGCAGTTCCTCAATCAGTTTGTGGATAAAGGGCTGATTGCTCGCCTTGAGTCAGTGGTCAACACCGAGTTTGTGCGCCTCACCTACACCGAGGGTATTGAAATCCTGCAAGAAGCAGTGAAGAACGGCAAGAAATTTGAATTCCCATGCGAGTGGGGCGAAGATCTTGCATCTGAGCACGAGCGTTATTTGGTGGAGGAGCACTTTGGCAAGCCAGTCATCATGTCCGACTACCCAAAAGATATCAAGGCCTTCTATATGAAGATCAACGAGGACGACAAGACCGTACAAGGTACCGACGTATTGTTCCCACAAATTGGTGAGATCATCGGCGGTAGCGTGCGCGAGGAGAGCCTCGACAAACTCAACGCAGAGATTGAGCGCCGCGAAATTCCTATGAAGGACATGTGGTGGTATTTAGATACCCGCCGCTTTGGCGCAGCACCTCACGCAGGCTTTGGACTGGGCTTTGAGCGACTGCTGCTGTTCGTGACCGGTATGCAGAACATCCGCGATGTGATACCTTTCCCACGTACACCTAAGACAGCGGAGTTTTAAGCGGCAAAGCCGCTGGACGCCTTTCGGGCTATGGGACGCGCTGATGGCGCTATGGGCAATGGGCGATGGGCAATGGGCGATGGGCGAAGAAACCTATAGCCAATAGCCAATAACCAATAGCCGAAACACAACAAAACACTACACAAAAACAACAATATTATGAGAAAAACATTTATCACTATTCTCCTAGCAGTCGCTGCGATTGTAGGTGCTAACGCACAGACACGCTTGACAGGACGAATCATCTCTCCTGATGAGCAGGCGATAGAAGGTGTAGTAGTTACCCTAGTCAACCAGGGATACACTACCACCACCAATGCAGAAGGAAAATTCTCTCTCACCTATCTAGAGGCGATAGATGAAGAAGTAATTATTGAGGCTACAGGATACCTCTCTGACATCCTGCTAGTGCAACTACAAGAGAACCAACTCACCGATCTGGGAGATGTAGTCATGCAAGTGGACTTCGTGCGCGAAGCGCAAGAGGAGATCTTACTCAACATCGCAGAGATGGACCTCAACGATGACGAGGGCAAAAGCCAATCTATGTCGTCGGCATCCAGTGCGAGTCAGGATGTATTCAACAGCACCATCTCTTACGCTTGGTCCAACGCTCGCTACCGCGGTCGCGGATATGAGCAGACCTATGAGTCGGGCTATATTGAGGGATTGAACTTCAACTCTGCTGAACGCGGACAATTCAACTTCTCAGCCATGGGCGGTCTGAACGACGCTACTCGCTACAAAGAAGTAGTAGAGGGTATTGAGGCCAACAACTTCACTTTTGGTTCGATCGGACAAGCAACCAACTACATGCAATCAGCTACCAACTACGCACAAGGTTGGAAAGTGGGATTGGCTGGTACCAACCGCAACTACAAGGGTGCCGCTCGTGCTACCTACTCTAGCGGACTGATGGAAAACGGCTGGGCATTCGCCGCACAACTAGCTTGGCGCTATACCCCATACATCGACATCAAGGGTCAAATTGGCGAAGGTATCAGCTACAGCTCAGTAGGTTACTTCCTCACCGCAGAGAAACAATGGAGCAAGGATATGCGCCTGTCGCTCATCACCTTTGGTGCACCTACCCGCCGTGGTCAATCGGCTGGTATCACCCAGGAGACATACGATCTGACCAACCAATACAATAAGACCAGCTGGGGACACAATAGCTACAACCCATATTGGGGCTACCAAGATGGCAAAGTGCGCAACTCACGTATCGTACACAGCTACGACCCAACTGCTATCGCTAGTTTTGATTGGAAAATCAACGAGGAGAACCACCTGAAAGTGGCTGCTGGTTACCACTACTCATTCTACAGCAACTCAGCCCTCACCTTCTACAACGCACCAGACCCACGTCCTGACTACTACCGCAACTTACCATCCTTCCTCTGGGACGGACAAATTGACAAGAACGGTAACTTCATCTACGAAGATTTGAATGGTAATGAACTCGGCAATGGTGGATACATCAATGATAGTTATGTAGGCCCATCAATTGATATGGACACCTACAATACTCTCGTAGATCTCTGGACTAGCCGCGATGACAAGACTACCCAAATCGATTGGGATGCCCTCTACGCTGCTAACTACGCCAACAACGTGAACAACCCTGATGGTTCGGCTCGCTATATCGTAGAGCGCCGTCACAACGATATCCAAGAGGCAGTGGCTAGCGCCAACTACCGCAATACATCGGTAGAGCACCTAACCGCTACCGTAGGTCTCGAGCTCAAGGCAGCACAAGGTATCCACTACAAGTCGGTGGATGATCTGCTAGGCGGTAATCAATGGATCGACGTGGACCCATTTGCTGAGCGCGATATCAAGGAATTGGCAACCAATATCGGTCTCACACAAGCCGACATCGCCAATGTGAAGCAAAACGACTTGCGCAACCCTAATGCAGCTGCATTAAAAGGCGACAAATTTGGCTATAACTACCGTATCAATATGGCTAGCGCCAAGGTGTGGGCACAAAACGAATGGAAATGGAACGAAGTAGATCTCTACTACGCACTCCAACTCTCCTACAACTACCTACAACGCAGCAGCGACATGATCAACGGTCGCGCATGGTACCTAGCCAAACTCAACCCAGACTACGCATGGTACTACCTCGCCGACAATGCAGATGCTATCCTAGCAGGCAACTACGATGCCGTAGCAGGTCGCATGGCGGGTTCACATCACCACTTTGTGGACCCAGCATTCAAAGTAGGTGCTACCTACAAGATCGACGGTCGCAACCAACTGAAGATTAACGCACTAGCAGAGACCAAAGCTCCTCTGGGACGCGATGCATACATCTCTCCACGTGTACACGACCGTGCTACCGAGGCAATCTATCGCCATGACTATGCAGCATACTATGCGCAACAATATGGCACCTCATGGCTACAAGAGTACTTCGGTGCTAGCCAAAAGATTGTAGGCGGTGACTTGACCTACTCATTCAACTACCCAATCGTTCGCGGTCGCGTGACAGGATTCTTCACACAGTTCTGGAACGGCACCGAGCTTAACGGCTACTACGACGATGAGGCACGCACCTTCGTCAACCAATCACTGACTGGCATCAACCGCCGCCACATGGGTGTGGAAGCAGCTGCTGCTGTGAAACTCGGCACCTACTTCACTCTCACCGGCGTACTCAGCATTGGTGACTATCGCTACACTAGCAACGCGATGGCGATCACCTCTGCCGAGAACGGTATGGCATTGGCTGAGAACGCCAATGGTCCTATCTACGAGCTTCGCGACAGCGTACTGCTCAAGGGATTGAAAGTGGCTACTGGTCCTCAACTCAATACCAGCTTGAAGCTCAGCTTCTTCCACCCAAAGATGTGGTTTGCTGACATCACCGTGAACTACTTCGATTGGAGCTATCTGGACTACGCACCCGCTCGCCGCATGCAAGGTCTCTTCACCGGTACACGCGCCGACGGTAGCAAAGTCAACGGATGGTATGGCGATCAATATACGGATGCTATTGAAAAAGTGGATGGACAAGTGGTATATGACAACTATGGCGTACCAGTACTGAAATATCCATACTCACTCATGTCTAATCAAGAGATGCTGACTGCTAGCAACCCACTCCACCGTTTCCTAGTGGATGTGAGCTTGGGTAAACTTATCTACTTGCCTAACCGTCAGTCCATCTCTATCAACTTGACTGTAAACAACCTCTTGAACAATACCCACTTCAAGACCGGTGGTTATCAACAAGCTCGTTTGCCTCGTCAAACACGCCAAGGTGTAGCAGATAGCGAGAACTCTGTGATTGGTCCTAACGCATGGAAATTCCCATCTAAGTACTACTACGCTTGGGGAACCAACTTCTATCTCAATATCCAATATAAATTCTAAGCAATATGAAAAAGATTCTATATATCGCCCTCGTGGCATTGTGCGTAGTAGCATGTACGCCTCCTGATGTAGATCAAACCAAGCTATTCCTGACCGAGGATCAAGCGCAAGCATTGATTGACCAAGGCGAGGAATTGACTATCGAAGACTTGAAGGCACGCTATATGAGCGAAGAAGGTAACTATTGCTTGCCAGAGTTGTACCGTAAACGTTCGAAAGCTGGCGACTGCTACCTCTTCTCGATTGATACTATCCCAGCATCGAAGACCCCTGTATATATTCGTGGACGCGTAACTACCGACGACTATGCGGGCAACTTCTACAAGACCTTGTGTATCCAACAAGTGTTTGTAAATGGCAACGATACTACCCAACAAGCATTGCGCCTCTCTGTAGATGCAGGTTCGATCGGTGGTTTGTACCAACTGGGACAAGAGATCTTGATTCGCGTAGATGGACTCGCTATCGGTCGCTATGCTAACCAACCACAACTCTGCTTGCCTTCCTATAACAATAATATATACGCCAACAAGGCAGAAGAGAAAGTGGGTTGGGCATCTGGTCGTATTCCAATCGCTATCTTCAAATCGCGTACCCAATGCATTGGCATGCCAGATCAAAGTAAATTGTATTACGAGACGTTACAAATCACCGATTATAAGTCTATTCTTGATTTGAAAGATGCACGTAGCTGGGATGCTAAGTTGGTGCGTATCAAGAATGTACACTTCACTGGTCAATACTACAACAATGGTACACCAGCCAAATGTACTACTGGCGACCCAGAGACCGATCAAAACGCTAATGTCTTCGCTCCTACAACCAACAACTTGAATTTCCCTCAAGCTCGTGTATTCTATGATGAGAACAACAACCATAGTGCTGTTTCTACCTCAGAATATGCTAAGTATGCACACTTCTACTTGCCAGCAGAAAATTATTGGGGAGATGTAGTAGGAATCTTGGGATTCTACTATGACAATGGTTTGAAATTCTCGCAATATCCACCTGCAGCAGACGATTGGGCTATCTCTATCCGTTCGGTGGATGATCTGCGTTTGTATGATGGTGATGAGCACTGGTTGTATGATGAGAATGGTGACTACAAACCAGGTTACGAGTATTCTAAGAAATAATCTACTCATCACTCATAACTAACCATGTCTTGGCTTGACATACTAATCCTTCTTCCCCTACTCATCGGCCTCATACGAGGTCTGATGAAGGGGTTGATTGTAGAAGTTACTTCTATCGTTGCTATCATTTTGGGCTTCTTCGGAGCCAAATGGTGGAGCGCAGCATTTGCCAGTTGGCTGATGCAGCAGTTCAACTGGAGCGAGACCGCTAGCATTGTGGTAGCATATGCCGTACTATTTGCTGGTATCGCCTTGGTACTCAACATCGTGGCACGACTGCTCTCCAAACTCTTCCAGAAGATTCAGCTAGGCTGGCTCAACCGCCTACTAGGTGGACTATTTGGCACTGCCAAATGGGGCATAGTGATTGTTGCATTAGTACTATGCGTGCATAACCTAGACAAGCAGTTTGGTCTAATCAAACCTGAACTGAAAGAAAAATCTGTGGTTTACACCACCCTTACCCCATACGCCGAAAAAGCATGGGAGGAAATCAAGGCACAGATAGAGACGCAGAAAGCGCAGCAAGACGGTACGCAATCCTAATGCAAATAGCAATCAACAAAAAAGACAACCACTCGGTTGTCTTTTTCTTTGGGGTGGATAGTGGGGCTCGAACCCACGACACTCGGAACCACAATCCGATGCTCTGCCAACTGAGCTATAACCACCATGTAACTTCCTTTTCGAAAGCGAGTGCAAAGGTACTGCTTTTTTTTGATATGACCAAATATTTTACCAAAAAAAATGAGCAGAACACTATTTCTGCTCATTTTTAGTGCATATAGTGCATATAGTGCATATATATCCCCTATCTAAATCTACTATTTCCTGCCATTCTACGGCAGTCGCATCTTGCAATATTGTGTGCATATCGGAAATGATACCCGTACCAAGCATCTTGACATATGCCTCCTTGCGTGTCCAAAGGCGAATAAACTCTTGCTCCGAATTGGCTGCAGCGGCGATCTGCGCTTGCTCCACGATGTTCATCGTCTTACGCACCAATCCCTCATCCACCTTGCGTAATCCTTCGATATCGATGCCTACAGGCCGATCACTCACTACTACCGCAATCCCCTGCTTGCAATGGGAAATGGAGAAACAAGGACCATCTTCCAGATAGGGCGCTCCATGCTCGTTGTAGAGGAATGTGGGCGTGTTTAGAGGACGCCTCTCTGAGGCTATTATGGGACGCGGCAAAGCCGCTATTGGACGCCCTAAGGGGCTATTGGATATGGGATATCGGCAAGAGGCGAGGAGTTGCTGGAGCAGCTCATAGGACTTAAGGCAGCAGTATTGGCCAAAAGTATGGGTATATCGCAGTGCCTGTTCACGACGCTGCTCTGACACCAATGGCAGCATGCGAGCCACTTCCAGCTCGCTGCATTGGGTCATATCGTCGAAAATCAGGTATTGCATGGTGGTATAATAGCGCTGCGCGCTGTATAGGGTTGTGTAGGATTGTATAGTACACCAGCAGCTTTGCTGCCCTACAAATTTTCCCAGGCCGCAGGCCATGGGTTGTGGGTGATGCCAGCCATACGGGTCATCTGCTCGTGCGCTACTTGGCGCAGGCGCTCTACCTCGGTCTTGCGAGGCTGAGTTGTATCCGGGAGGATAGGTTCGCCAATAGTGACAGTCAATAGTGGTAAGTCTTTTGGTCCAAAGAGGCGGAAGATACCTTTGCGCTCACGGTAGGTAATCACGCATGGGAGCAGCGGTTTGGCATACTTATAGCTCATGGTGAATGCACCTTTTTGAAATGGACGCAAAGGTTTGTACATATCCCATCGGCATGCCTCTGGGAAGATATGGAACCACCAACCACGGCGATGAAACTCATCAAAAGCCTCGTTGAACTTCTTGAGTGCCGACATATTGGTAGTAGAGTCTGGTATAGGCACTCCACCCGCTAAACGCATAAAGAATCCATCTTTGGTGCGGAAATTAGGTGCGAACATTGGTATTCGTGTGGTATGCTTGGCATTCACAGCTAGTAGGACGCATGGACAATCCAATCGATAGACATGGTTGGCGATAGTGATAGCACCATGGGAGAGCTCTTGCTTGTATTGCTTGAGCACTTCTCTACCTTTGATACGCAAGCCCATCTGCAGACGGAGTTTGAGGCGCAAAAAGAAGTGCACAATGAGGTAGTAGCCCCATATGGTATTGAACTTATATGTGATACTATCATCCAAATATGGATAGTGCTCATCAAAAACGATATCCTTGACATGCTTAGGAAATAGTGTTCTCTCAAAGGGATTCTCCTGAGGATAATCCATAGCAGGTTGTGGGATATACACACCTTCGCTGACTTCTAACTCTTGGTACTGACGATTAGCCATAACAAATGTAATATTTATAATTCGTGATGCAAAGGTAGTAGTTTTTTTGCAAATATGCAAACAAAAGCCACCTAATCCGTAGATTAGATGGCTTTTTAGGTTAATTTTACTTTTCTGACTCCTTGTTATCATTACCTGCTGTTGGGATATCTAATGCTTGCCCGTCTGCTGTGTAGAACTGGGTCTGCAGCATTCCCAAACTTTGGTTTTCTATGGTATGGATTCCATATTCTAGTCGCCATTGCCATTTTTGGCTCCAAATGCCTTTGGAAATATAGGCATAGATAAATGGATGCACATGCAGGCGTAATCCTCTGCCATACTGCCGTGTCATTGCTTCGATCTGCTCCTGAATTTGATCTGTAAAGAGGATCGAAGGTTGCACTTTTCCTTTTCCCATACATGTCGGACAAGTCTCCATCACTTGCATTTCCACCGCTGGGCGCACGCGTTGGCGTGTGATCTGCATTAGTCCGAACTTACTGAGTGGCAATATGTTATGTTTTGCCCTGTCGTGCTCCATCAGTTCGCGCATATGATCATATAGCGCTTGTTGATTGGTTTTGTCATCCATATCAATGAAATCCACGACAATGATTCCACCAATATCCCTTAATCGCAGTTGATGCACAATTTCGTCTGCAGCAAGCATATTGAAATGAAATGCATTCTGTTCTTGGTCTTCATAGAGTTTCTTACTACCGCTATTCACATCGATTGAGAATAGTGCCTCTGTTCGATCCATGATGAGGTATCCGCCTTTTTTGAATCCTACGGTACGACCTAGTCCCGTTTTCATTTGACGCGTAATGTCAAACTTGTCAAATATAGGTTGCTCGCCTGTATAGTGCTTGACTACTTTCGCCGATTCTGGTGCTATGAGATCCAGGTACTGTTTGATTTCCTCATACACTTCTTGATCATTAACATAGATACTCTGAAAGTGTGGCGAGAAGATATCTCGTATAATCCCTATTGTGCGTCCCAGTTCTTCGCTAATCAGGCTAACTGGCTCTTTGCGCTGCAACGTACGCACAGTGTCTTCCCATCGTTTGACTAGCACACGCAGTTCGTTGTCCAGTTCCGCCACTCGTTTATCCTCGGCCACGGTGCGTACAATCACTCCAAAGCCGTGTGGCTTGATGGATTGCACCAATTGTTTGAGGCGTCCTTTCTCAGCTTGCCGACTGATTTTGCTGCTGACCATCACCTTGTCAATAAAAGGTATCAACACAAAATTACGTCCAGTAATGGATATCTCAGCAGTCAATCTTGGCCCTTTGGAGTTGATTGGTTCCTTACTCACCTGTACCAAAATGGTATCTCCTACTTTCAAGAAATCAGCGATTTGTCCTTCTTTACCACAAGCAGGCTGACGCTCGATTTTGTGTAACTCAGGTATGCGTCTTCGGTCCGAAACGAGTTTGGTGACATACTTCTGCTGTGTTAGAAACTCTGTTCCTAAATCAAGGTAGTGCAGAAAAGCATCTTTCTCATGTCCTACATCCACAAAAGCTGCATTAAGAGCTGGCATGATTTTCTTGACCCGTCCATAATAGATATTTCCCACCGCAAAGGTGTCCTCACCGCGTTTTTCGCGATTGACCTCCATAAGGCGATCGTCCTCAGTCAGCGCAATAGCAATCTCTTGTGGTGTAACATCCACAATTAATTCGCTTTTCATATGTCAAATAATTATCTTAGGGGCTCGCTTGCCCCAAATTAAAAAAAATGCCTTGTGGCAACCTATTTGCGCCCAAATAGGTTATGACCACAAAGCCGTAGTAATGCGTCAAAGCTTACTTATGCTTATGACGATTCTTGCGCAAACGTTTTTTACGTTTGTGAGTAGACATTTTATGTCTTTTGTGCTTTTTACCGTTTGGCATAATTGTAATGTATTAATAAATTATTTTAATAATTCTGCAAAGCTATCAGCCGCTTTGAAAGCTGGAATCTTGTGCTCAGGAACGAGGATTGACTCATTCTTGGTAATGTTGCGTGCTACCTTAGCTGCACGAGTTTTGGTAGCAAAGCTACCGAAACCACGGAGATACACTGCTTCGCCGTTAGCTACTGTCTTCTTGATGTTGCACATTGCCGACTCTACTACATTCAAGATTGTAGTCTTGTCATAACCAGTTTGGATAGCAATTGCATTAACGAGTTCTGCTTTTGTCATAATGATTTTATATTTAATAAGTTATACTTTTTATCTTCAAAAGTGAGGCTCATCGCCTACAAAAAACCGAAATCGGGTGCAAAGATACTATAAATAAATGAATTATGCAAGAAATTGGGCAAAAAATATTGTATTTTTTTTACGAATAGCAGAAACTTTTGCATATTTACTAAAAAAGTAGTAACTTTGTAGTCCGTATTATGAATATGAAATTGCTACATAATGAGCTGATCGATTGGTACGAACTCAACAAACGTATCTTGCCTTGGCGTGAGACGGACGATCCGTATAAGATTTGGATCTCGGAGATTATTCTTCAACAAACGCGCGTGGCTCAGGGTATGGAATATTACATGCGCTTTGTGGAGCGATTCCCTAATATTCAGTCGCTTGCAGATGCCGAGGAGGACGAGGTATTGCTCTATTGGCAAGGATTGGGGTATTACTCACGGGCGAGGAATTTGCATAAGGCGGCTAAGATTGCTGCAAGTTCAGGATTGTTCAACATGGTTCAAAATAGTTCAACTTTGTACGAACAACTGCGTTCACTACCTGGAATTGGCGATTATACGGCGGGAGCGATTGCTTCTTTTGCTTTTGACTTGCCCTACCCTGCCTTAGATGGTAATGTCTATCGTGTTCTCTCGCGACTATACGACTGCGAGATTGCTTTCGACACTACACAAGGCAAGAAGCATTTTAGGAAGTTGGCAGAGGAGTTGCTAGACAGAGAGCGCCCACGTTTGTTCAACTCTGCTATTATGGAGCTTGGAGCGTTGCATTGTGTCCCTACTGCGCCTGATTGCCATACTTGCCCGCTCAATACGTGGTGTAAGGCGCTGGCTAACAATACGGTAGAACTATTGCCCGTGCGCAAGCCTCGTCCGAAACTACGCGAGCGGTACTTAGAGTACACCATATATATTACGCCCGAACGGACAACGCTAATTCACCAGCGCAAAGGGAATGATATTTGGAAGCACCTATATGAATTTCCAGTTCAGGAAATTCATAGTTTAGAGGACGCCCATTCGGGCTACAGTTTAAGTGCACCCCATAACGCTGCGAGCGTTATCGGAGCCCCCGCAGAAGTTAAAGGCGAGAAGATATTGGAGCTGACGCACGTGCTTTCGCACCAGAAGTTGCATGCGAGGTTCATAATAAAAAACGTGCCAGAACTTCCGAAGATTCCTGACACGGTGGTGGTACATTTGTCCGATTTGGATAATTATGCGTTTTCGAGACTGACGCTGAGGGCAATAGAGTTCCTAGCGCAAAGGTAGCGCAAGGATAGCGCAAAAGTGGTTATTTCTGGAACTTACCGACTAGTTTAATTGCCCAGAACACGAGCCAGTCGGGAGTGTGCTTGAGCAATGGCGTTGCCAGCCAATTGAGGAAACCTGGAGTGTCGGCTTTCTTGCCGCGGAACAGTTTCTTCAGAGCGCGCTTAACCAATTTCTCAGGTGGAATAGATACCGTCAAGTTGACTGCCAAACGACGCAAGTGAGGTGCCAAGCCAAACAAAGCTGTATCTACAGCCCCTGGAGCCATCACGGTGATATTCACGCCCTTAGGTTTGAACTCGTACCAAAGAGACTTGGAGAAATTATAGATAAACGCCTTGGTAGCATTGTAGGTTTGGATGCCTGGCATAGCCATCCACGCAGACATAGAGGACATATTGAGGATATAGCCCTTTTGGCGTGGTTTGCGGCAAATCTTTTGCGCTTGTTCTTCTACGGTGAGTTGGCGGTTGATCATATCCTCGCCAAAGAGACGAGTGAGTTTAGCCACCGTAATCATATGCAGGTTGAGCATCAGGTCAATGCGCTTCATACTGGTCTCGCAGTAGGGATTGAAGAAGAACACACCTGCGTTATTGATAAGGATATCCACTACGAGGTTGTTGTCCTTGCAGTATTGATGCAATTGCTCCGCTGCGTCTTGTTTGCTGAGATCGGCGTATAGCGGAATAGTCTTTACAGCATATTGAGCAGCCAAGTCGGTGGCTACCTGATTGAGTTCTTCCTGCTGGTTACTAACCAACAGAATATCCGTATGATAATCGCGCGCAAGTTGGGTGGCATATTGAAGTCCAATACCCGATGATGCGCCAGTAACGAGTGCAAGCATGTTTCTTTAAGTTGAAAGTTTATAGTTGAAAGTTTAAAGGCAGGACGGCTATGCCGCAGTACTTCGCCTATAACCTATAGCGTAGCGTCCTATAGCAAAGAGGCGTCCTATAACCTACTTTTCTGGATACCACATTTGTTCGTACTTGAGGGCTTCTTTCTTGAGGTATTTAGGGATATCCTTATCGCACTCGTGGCACTTCATATCAAGTGTGTACATACGCGCTACGCAATAGTTAGAGCGTTTACATTCAGAGTGATATTGCTCCTCGCGCATCTTATTCACGAAGTCAGTATCGCGCACCAAAGCGTGTCCAATCTGCACGAAATCAAAGCCCTCAGCCAGAGCTGTCTCTGCGTTCTCACGTCCCATGATACCACCGACATAAATAAGTGGCATCTTGAGTGCTTTGCGGAATTGCTTAGCCGTATCGAGGAAGAAGAGCTCTTTGAAAGGCACAGTAGGAATCATCAAATGACCCACGAAGCGAAGCGCAAGACGCAACCACCAGAATGACCATGGGTTCATATAGTGCGCCAATGTCTTGATTGGCATAGCTCCACCCATGACGGTGAAAGGTGCTTTGCTCACAAAGCCTGCGGTGAGTACGAGTGCGTGTACACCATGCTTCTCAATCTCTTGTGCGATGCGGATGCACTCCTCTACTTTCAAACCCGACTTGAAGCCATCGTACATATTGGTCTTGACTACGACCGCCATATCATCGCCTGCATGCTCCATCACCTCCGCCATCACTTCGTTCATGAAGCGCATACGATTCTCCAACGAACCACCATACTCATCGCGACGATGGTTGGTATATGGAGAAAGGAATTGCGAAATCAAATAACCATGACCTGCATGAATCTCTACGCAGTCGAAACCGCACTCACGGCAGAAGTCCACCGCATGACCAAACGCCTTGACAATCTCCTTGATTTCTTCTTTCTTCAGTGCGCGATGCAAAGTTGGCGAATAGAGATTGAAACCTGTACTAGCACCAACTGGCATACATTTGCACGTATAGAAGTGGGTCATATTACCGCAGTGCCCAAGCTGAATACTTGCTTTCGCACCCTCTGCGTGGATGCCATCAGTGAGGCGTTTGAGGTCTTCCTTGATTTCGTCGTGGATATAGAGTTGACCGTCGAAAGAGACACCCGAACGAGTGACAGAGCAGTATGCCACCGTGGTCATCGCTGCACCACCGCGTGCTACGGCAGTATGATAGTTGTAAAGATCTTGACTAGGTTTGTTGCCGTATGCCATGTTCTCGAACGCAGCACTACGGATGGCGCGGTTGCGCAAAGTAATAGGACCGAGTTTATGCTCGGTAAAAAGGAGGTTATTATTCATTGTTCAAAATTGTTCAATGTGGTTCAAAATTGTTCAATGTGGTTCAAAATTGTTCAATGTGGTTCAAAATTGTTCAATGTGGTTCAAAATTGTTCAATATGGTTCAATGTTGAACGCGAAGCGCTGAACCATACTGAACAGCCCATAGGGCTATTGAACTATTAGTATATAAACGGAATAATACGTTTCAGTTTCTTTTCGTCGAACTCGTCTGCGAATTCTGCTTTATAGCGGTGGTAGATAGAGTTCGCACGAGGAACGAGGTTGCAGCATGAGAACCAGAAGAAGCTCAAACCAGCCCATGACCATGTGAGAATAGCAAAGCCAAGCCACTCGGTGATTTCCCCAAGATAATTGGCACTAGTCACATACTTGTACATACCTTTCTTAGGTAAATAGTGATTAGTGTCACCAGGTTTGCGGAGGTGACGGATTACATGGTCAGAATGCATATTGATAATCCATCCGATAAGGAAAATAACCGCACCTATGATAAAACGAGGATCAAGTAGCCAGCTTGCAGCATATGGCGCATAGAAAGGTGCTAAGTGGAAGAGCCAATAGCCTTGAATAAAACCATTTATCAAATTCCATATCACTGATAATCCCATGATTACCAATGGCATTTTACTATTCCCCTTGAGCAAAAATGGGAATACAAATGAGCGCTGGAAATAGTGGAATTGGAATATCAAGAAAAATATCAAATAAGGCAAATCAAACTTCACCGGCGATGTAGCCCATAGGTATAGCATTACCACAAATACAGGCATCTCCATTAGGCACCAGCCCACTTTGTTATTAATAGCAGGTCCCCATTTCTCGGTACGCATCTTGCCATAGCCAGCATCCACAAAATATAGGGCAACAAATACCACCAACCCCACTAGGGCTAGCACAAAGAGAAAATTATGAAATGAGTCTAGAGTAGATATTCCAATCATAAGCAATACATTTTGGGTTGCTAGGCTATGAGGCGATAAGGCGATAGACTAGAACCAATTAGGCGACAAAGTTACAAAGTTTTTTTTAATTATACAAATAATTCTTAATTATTGTTATATTTTTCGTATCTTTGGCTTATAAATAAGCCCACTATAATAAGAAATATACCAACTAATTTCCAAATCGGCAGTATCTCGCCAAATATTATCCACATTAGTATGGCAGTAAACACTGCGCGCACATTATTAAATACATTCGCGCGCGTGACACCTATCTTGCGTACCGTGTAGCAGAAGAGCACGAAGGCCGCTACCGAGGCAAAGATGGCTAGATAGAGGACGGCTAGGAGGGGTGTAGCTTGGTGTAGGGTGTAGAGCGTAGAGTGTAGGGTGTGGAGCAGTTGGCCGGCCTCGGTGAATCCCCATAGCGGATAGAACATGCATAGCGCAAAGGCCTGCACATAAAAGACAATAGACAAGGGCGAATAGCGGCTGGGTATACGACGCAAAACTATAGAATAACTCACTGACATACTGACAGTTAAGAAAGCCAACAAAACGCCCCACGGGTTGCCCAAAGCAAAGTTATTGGAACCGACCAGCAACAGTATCAACATACCTACTGTAGATAGCAATATACCGATGATATTATTGCGCGTGATTTTTTCGCGAAGCAAAACTAGAGCAAATATAGGTGCCAACACGGGCTGGGTACTCAGCAGTGCCTCAGCTATCGTAGGAGAATCAAAACTCTGATAAGTATATGTCTCAAAAATGAAATACAAGAATGGCTGAAACAATCCCCCTAATATAAATAACGGAATATCCTGCTTATCAGCCAATTGCAATCCCAATATCTCATTTTTGCGAAATACTAGCCCTAACGCTAGCATCAGCAATACGGCTATCGTAAAACGCACTACTATGAGCGTTAGCGGAGGAAAAACATGCAAAGCTTCTTTGACTGCAATCCCCGCTCCTGCCCAAATCAACATAGCTGTGATAATGGCTATGTATGGTAGTAGTTTTTTCACTGCTTTATCGAGTGGTTCTTATTGCGCTCAGCGCGGCGTCCTTGGCGAGTCTCATTGCGTTCAGCACGCGCTTTTCTGCGACGAGTAATATTAGTATCAATATTATCCGCTAGAGTCATAATCTTATCAGACAATGTCTCAAGGCGTTCAATCTGGTCAAATTTGCGACGACGCTTATCGTCTTGCATCAACAGGTTAAACTTGAATTGACCATCGCGGAAACCATCACGCAAACAAGCGGCCTTAAAGCGTGCATAGGCATTACTGAGCAAGATATGTGCTTGAGGTTCTTTGAGACGGAATGAGGAGCGTTTGGACTCGTATTCGTTATTGATTTCCTGCAACTTACGATCAACCACTTTGGTAAATTCGTCAGCCGTTTGTTGATCAACATCCTCGTCAACAAACTCGTAGTAAAAGTGGTATTTCGATTCGCGCACATCGGCAAAACCAACAAAGAACTTGGTCTTGACACCCATCAATTCTTCGGTCTTATGTACGGCATCAATGAATTGTGGTTCGTAGAGTTTTTCTCCCGTCATAGACACAATACCATTGACCTTAGATACCATGTGTACGGTAGGTGTATTGTAGAACTTGCCTCCCACCTCTACCAGGTCGTTCATGTTGTAGCGGAAGAGTCCAGAATATGTAGTGACATAGGCGCAGTATCGTTTGCCCTTTTCGAGCTCGTAGATTTGCAAGAAATGCTTATGTGGCTTATCTAGTTCGCTCTCTTCCACAAACTCATAGTAGTGGAAATGCGGGAACAGCACCGATTCGTTGGTTTCATCCAGCGAGAATCCAAAGCGACATTCTGTAGCAATATAGCCCAATTCCTGATACATGGTTTTGTCCCAATTGAATTGGTCCAGATACTTCTCCATATATATCTTGGTGTTACCACATTTCCATGTCGAAAGCAGTTGCAACCATGGCCAGAAGTGCTTTGGTTCTAATTTACCATGCTCCGTCAGCAACTGACGCAACTCCTCTGCACGCTCTGGTAGAGGCGACATATACGCATGCAACTCCTCGCGGATATATTCTGAAATATCGAAGTTCCAGCTCAGTGTACCCTTCTCTATATCGTCAATCATCTCCTCTGTATTCTCATTGAGCGTACGCAGCAACTCAAGTATAGTAGATGGATTAGCCGTCGCCCACAATGTCACATCACGATGTTGCATAGCCAGTCGCATCAGTGTGTAGTTGCGCGCCGCATAATCATCAATCGACATCACACATGCAGGTGCTGTATAATGCTTCTTAATGATTTTTGGCACATCACGTACCAGCACACCACTCACCGACCCAAACACTGTACCATCTGGAGCGTATCCCTCCAATTCCTTTCCCACGGTGGTAAATAGGTGTCCTCCGAAAATACGGCTACGATGAGTAATAAAATTCCATATCCACACGTGGGTCATCTTGCCATATACATCCTTGAGATACTTATGGGTCATAGGCACCCATTTAGGCTCAGAAGTAGTACCCGAAGTAGTGGCATACATATCTGGTTTGCCAGGGAAGAGCACATTCTCCTCGCCATTCTTATGACGTTCCACATATGGTCGCAATGGCTCAAAACTATCATTTACGGGCACATACTGGCGATACAAACGGAACAAGTCTTCTGTGGTGGTAGCAGATAGAATGCGATCAAAATGATGTTCTCTGCCGTAAACTGTATCGCGCGAAATAGTTAAAATATCTCGCAACGTTTTTTCCGCAGCATGCTTGGGATGACGATTCCAATAGTTCAAGCGCAATCGTTGCGTACCACCTACCAAGCATAATGCTGTGTTAATCAACCAAGGATATGGCAATGCTCTTCCTTGGTTATCTAAGTATGTTTTCTTTTTCATAAATATATTTTGTAGAGTCTATGTTACGACTCCTTCTTTTTATCTTTGTAAAATGGTCTTAGTACAAAATAGTTGATCACTCCAGCCAGCATAATTGCTACAATTCCAGCCCATTCTTCACTTATGTGTAGCCAGATCATCACATTCAAGAACAGCAGTTGTATGCCATAATTGAGTGCACGCCCAAGAAGAAATCCTCCTGCGTTCTTCCAAGTTGGAGTCTTCTTAAAGGTGTAGAAACTGGTCAAAAAATAGTTCACCACCATCTCTATCATAAACCCTGCAGTGAATGCGACTGATGTCAACAATGCAACCTCTGGCCATTTGGTTTGAAACACCCCTAGCAACAAGTAGTAAATACCATATTGCAGCCCCGTTCCTAATGCTCCTACGAGCACGAAACGGACTGCACTACGATATTTTATCGGTAAACGACCTGTTAGGGTTTTCATTACTATTGAGGGTTAAAGGTTAGAGGTTAAAGGCAGAGTAAATCGGCATAGCCGCCTATTCCACACCTTTAAACATTAAACCCTAAACTTTACACTAACGCTGCTAGCATCTCCTCCATTGCAGCACCTAATCCAGCCACATTGCGACCACCTGCAGTAGCCATCCATGCTTGACCGCCGCCACCGCCTTGGATATGCTTAGCAGCCGACTTGATAATCTGACCTGCGTTCTTGCCTGCATCTACCAATGGTTGCGATAGTACTACGGTAATCATTGGTTTTCCTTCCCACTCGGTAGCACCTACTACAGCGAACTTCACATCGGTAAACTTGCCTTTTAGCAACATAGGCACATTGCGCAGCAAGTTAGCATCTACGGTACCCTCTACGCGCACCAGTTTGATGCCATTGTAGTCCTCTGCCTTTGCAATCAGTTCATCGCGGAAACGCTCTACTTTCTCAGCCATGAAGGTCTCAATCTGCTTCTTCAAGCCCGCATTTTCATCAATGGCTTTGCGGATAGCGCCTGCCAAGTCTGGAGCGTTGTTGAACAATGCACGCAGACCACCAATCATATCCACTTGCTTGTAGTAGAGTTCATCGGCCTTGGCTGCTGTCACTGCCTCAATGCGGCGAATACCCGCAGCCACACTGGTCTCCATCACAATGCGCACCGCACCAATCTTACCCGTACTTGCCACGTGGCAACCACCGCACAACTCTGCGGATGGACCATACTTGATGACACGTACCTCATCGCCATATTTCTCGCCGAAGAGTGCCATTGCACCCATTTCTTTCGCTTTCTCTATTGGCGTGTTACGGCTTTCCTCAAGAGGCAAGTCTTGGCGAATCATCTCGTTGGCAAGCATCTCCACTTGGCGAAGCTCCTCCGCACTCACTTTCTGGAAGTGTGAGAAGTCGAAACGCAAACTGTCTGCCGATACGAAGCTACCCTTTTGCTCCACATGCTCGCCCAATACTTGACGCAATGCGTAGTGTATGATATGCGTAGCAGTGTGGTTGCAAGCAATGGCTTGACGGCGAGCAACATCTACCTCAGCCATCATCTTGCTCTTGATATTCTCAGGCAATTCCGCACAGAGGTGTACTGCCAGATTGTTCTCGCGTTTGGTATCCAACACGCGCACATTGCCCAATGTACCCGAATCGCCGACTTCACCACCCATCTCAGCGTAGAATGGTGTTTGGCTGAGCACTACTTGATAGAGTTCTTTGCCCTTTTGGTTCACTTTGCGGTAGCGCAACACTTGTGTCTCGCATTGCAGCACATCGTATCCATCAAACTCTGTCTCGCCTTCGCTAATCACTACCCAGTCGCCCAGTTCTTGTTTGTTGGCTTGGCGACCCATCTCTTTTTGGTGCTCCAATGCCTTGTTGTACTCTTCCTCATTGGTGGTAAATCCGTTCTCGCTCAAAATCAATTGAGTAAGGTCGAGAGGGAAACCGTATGTATCTTTCAATGTGAACACATCCACACCCGAAATCTCTTTACCTTGCGCCTCTTT
Organism: Paludibacteraceae bacterium; assembly: GCA_017503075.1. GTDB lineage: Bacteria > Bacteroidota > Bacteroidia > Bacteroidales > Paludibacteraceae > Colicola. The sequence goes on from JAFVTU010000014.1 coordinate 60,962, forward strand.
CATCAGTTTGTCGAGCAAAGAGATACCCTTGTCCAATGTGCGGAGGAAACCATCCTCCTCGCTCTTGATTACAGGGGTGATTTGTGCCTCTTGCTTCACCAATTCGGGATATGCTTCGCCCATATCGGCAATGAGTTGTGGCACCAGTTTGTACATAAACGCCTCGCGTTGTCCGAGGAAGGTGTAGCCATAGCGCACTGCACGGCGGAGGATTCGGCGAATCACATAACCTGCTTTCTCGTTGCTTGGCAACTGACCATCAGCAATAGCGAAAGCGATAGTACGGATATGATCGGCTATCACGCGCATAGCCACATCCACTTTCTCCTCTTTGCCATACTCAGAGCCGCAGATCTCGCCAATCTTCTTCAGCATAGGTTGGAAGACATCGGTGTCATAGTTCGACTGTTTGCCTTGCATAGTGCGCACCAAGCGCTCGAAGCCCATACCTGTGTCAATCACTTTGTTTGGCAAGGTATCAAGCGAACCATCGGCTTTGCGGTTGTATTGCATGAACACGAGGTTCCAAATCTCAATCACTTGTGGGTGGTCTTTGTTCACGAGTTCGCGACCAGAGAGAGCCGCTTTCTCCTCCTCGCTACGGCTATCCACGTGAATCTCCGAGCATGGACCACAAGGACCTGTATCACCCATCTCCCAGAAGTTGTCGTGCTTGTTGCCATTGAGGATATGGTCGGCAGGCAAGTGCTTAGCCCAGATCTCTGCTGCCTCGTTGTCGCGCTCGATGCCCTCTTCTGGTGAACCCTCGAACACGGTTACGTAGAGGTTCTTTGGGTCAAGTTTCAGCACGTCCACGAGATACTCCCACGCGAAGTCGATGGCACCCGCTTTGAAGTAATCGCCAAACGACCAGTTGCCGAGCATCTCGAACATGGTGTG
>JAFVTU010000015.1 GCA_017503075.1 Paludibacteraceae bacterium
ATTTTCTTAATACCTATATAATGATATGGCAGTACTTTTGCACAGGATTTGAAAGAACAATTTTAAACAATACTATATAATTTATGGGAATTTTACAAATCTTTACGCTCCTAGGAGCGCTCGGAATGTTCCTCTACGGAATGAACTTAATGTCATCGGGCTTGCAGAAAGCCGCAGGTGATAAACTACGCGGATTCTTGTCTGCCATGACATCTAATCCGTTCAAAGGTGTACTTACAGGACTGGGCATCACCTCCATCATCCAATCTTCTTCTGCCACAACGGTGATGGTGGTGAGCTTTGTCAATGCAGGACTGCTGACCCTCACGCAAGCAATAGGCGTGATCATGGGTGCGAACATCGGTACAACCGTTACCGCATGGTTGGTAGCGTGGCTCGGATTCAAAGCCGACATCTCAATTCTGGCTATTCCATTGATGCTGTTCGGTTTCTTGTTCTCTAACTCGAAGAAGAACAAACATCAAAACATTGGCGAACTTATCGTGGGCTTCTCGCTGTTGTTCCTCGGTTTGTCGTTCATGAAAGAGTCAGTGCCCGATTTGAACGAGACACCACAAGTGCTGGAGTTTGTGCGCAACTGGTCAAGTTATGGCTTTGGTTCGGTACTGCTATTCTTAGCGTTTGGTACAATCTTGACATTGGTGCTGCAATCTTCTTCTGCCACTATGGCAATCACACTCATCATGCTGAGCATGGGTTGGATACCTTTCCACATGGCGTGTGCGATGGTGTTGGGTGAGAATATCGGTACAACAATCACCGCGAATATCGCAGCAGCAGTAGGTAATACGCAAGCTAAGCGTGCCGCGATGTCGCATACCATTTTCAACCTCTTTGGTGTGATTTGGACATTGATTCTGTTTAAGCCATTTACAGCGTTGGTGGGTAAGGTCATCGAACTCTTTGGTTTGCCTAACCCAGCAGCAGAGGGTTTTGCGGTAGTGGAAGGCGATATGGGTAGTAGTACGGCAGCGTTGTACGGATTGAGTATGCTGCACACGATGTTCAATACCATTAACACCTTGCTTCTCGTATGGTTTATCAAGTACATAGAGAAAGCGGTGGTATGGATTATCAAACCAAAGAACCAAGAAGCAGAGCCATTCCGCCTCAAATATATCTCTGCTGGCCCATTGGCTACGCCAGAACTCGCTGCTGCGCAAGCGTTTGATGAGATTGTACACTTTGCAGAGATCTCTCGCAATGGTTTGGGTTATGCCAAGCAAGCGATTGCAGCCGATGCAAAGCATTTTGATGAGCTGCGCGAGAAACTGGTGAAGTACGAGGAGATTTCCGACCGTATTGAATATGAGATTGCTGCCTTCCTTAACGGTGTGTCCGCAGGCGACATCAGTGAGGCAACGAGTGTGAAAATCAAGGCAATGTATAAGATTATCGGTGAGTTGGAGTCGTTGGGCGATTCGGGCGAGGCGATTAGTCGCATGCTTAGCCGCAGGAATGAACACAAGAAGAGTTTTGATACTGCGACTATTGAGAAGATTAACTTGATGATAGCAAAAGTGGATAGCGCGTATGAGGTGATGATTGCCAATCTGACTGCTGCGCATGAGGGTACGCTGACCAGCATTGCAAATGCGTATGATGCTGAGGAACAAATCAATGCGCTGCGCAACGAGCTGCGCGAGGCTGAGATTGAGGCGTTGGATAACAACGACAAGAACTACCAAACGAGCGTGTATTACATCGACATTATCAACGAGCTTGAGCACATGGGCGACTTCATGATTAACATCTCGCAGAGCTTGGAGAGAGCGTTTGTGGGGAAATAATCAACCGCATGATATGATAAAGCCCTCGCTACCAATACCGTAGCGAGGGCTTTATATTTAGTTATAGGATGATTAAATCAGTTCCTTCACAAAGTAGGTAATCATCATGCCGCAGCAAATACATTTGAGTATAGTGCCTGTAAGCAGACCGATAAAAGAACCTATACCAGCACGGAGAGCACGGTTGAGATTATTGTTCTTATTGGGGTTTGTATTGTCTATTGCCGTTTGTGGATGGCGGTTAAAGTAGATTAATTCGCCAACTACTGCGCCCACGAAAGGACCAATCACTATACCCCAAGGCCCCATAAAAAATCCTAACAACAAACCGATCGTACTACCCCACACACCATACTTAGAGCCACCAAACTTCTTTGTACCCCATGCAGGAATAAAATAGTCAAGCAACTGAATAACCACCACAATCACTGCCCAGATGGTCAAGAACTGCCATGAAAACTGCACGCGGTCAGTAAAATGCAGCAATAGCAATCCTACATACGACAATGGTACGCCAGGCAATACGGGGGCTACGCAACCGATAAGACCCAACAATAAGCATATCGCGCCTAAAACAATAAGAAAAATATCCATAACATTAGAATTGTACTTTAGGAGCTTGCTCAGCACCTTCTGTTGCCTCAAAATAGGCTCGTTTCTCCGCATTCATCGCATTAGCGATAATGTTGGTAGGAAAGCGACGAATCATGGTATTGAATTGGCGAGCCACCTCGTTGAAGTTGTTGCGAGCTACGGTAATACGATTTTCTGTACCCTCTAATTGCGATTGCAATGCCGCGAAGTTTTGGTTAGCTTTCAGGTCTGGGTAGTTCTCCGAAATGGCCATCAGTCTGCCTAACGCTTGGCTAAGTTCGCCTTGAGCCGTTTGGAAAGCAGCAATCTGCTCCGCAGTTGCATTAGCAGGATCTACTACCACCTGTGTTGCCTTGGCACGAGCTGCAATCACACCTTCCAATGTTTCACTCTCATGTGCCGCATAGCCTTTCACGGTTTCAACGAGGTTTGGAATCAAATCCGCACGGCGTTGATATTGGTTTTCCACTTGTGACCAAGCAGTATTCACATTCTCTTCTGCAGTAATAATGGCATTGTAGCGACCAACGCCCCAAATGATGGCGATTGCCAGTACTCCTAGTACCACAATCCAAATAATAGTTTTCTTATTCATACTTATTAATTTATTATTCTTAATTCACAATTAAAACTTACCTCCAGCACCTCCGCCAAATGTGCTACCTCCGCCGAAGCCACCGCCAAAACTGCCTCCACCAAAGCCGCCACGAGAACCACCACCAGTGATAATGACTGTTGGTACTTCCCTAGGGATGACATACGATTTATCTTCGCGGTGTCCACAATGTTTGCAGCAGTATGTGCGCACGGCTAATCCTTCCTTCTTCGTGGTTGCACGAGTGATGATTTGTTCGTTAGTCTTGTGCATGCTGCGTTTGCCGCATTTAGGACATTTCTTGGGTATGGCCACTATCGCGAATGCAAACACAAGCAATGCCAACACTATGCCTCCAGCTAATAATAACTCAAAAAGTTCGTTTTCTCCGGATTCATCGGCATAATGATAGCGATTTATAGCCGATGTCATTTGGCGCAATTCTTCAGACGCAGCACCATCTGTACACACCTCGTATATACGCAAGGCACCTAGTGCAAGCGCGTCGGAATAATCTGCATTGCGCAGCGGCTCCATCATTGTTGATTGAATAATCTCGTTGCAAACGGCATCTGTTAGAACGCCCTCAATGCCACCGCCTGTCATAATGCGGATATCGCGCGACTCAACAGCAAGAAATAGCAACACACCTGTATTCTTTCCTTCTTTGCCAATACCCCAACGCTGGAAAACTTCGTAGCAGAAGTCAAAAGCATCAGCTTGGCCAATGCTCTCTATGGCAACTACACAAAGTTCCACCAGAGTAGAATCTTCGAGTTGCTGCGCTAGGCGGTTGAGGAATACGACCTCCTCGGTAGCTACGATTCCATCGGGATTACAGACATAATTATTAATCTCTTGTGCCTTTGGATTGGGCAAAGACGTTGGCGTATATGCCGCTGCTTGAGCCGTAAACCCAAGCAAAAAGAATAGGAAAAACAGTTTAATCCGTTTCATACACCAAAAGCACGACAAATATCGTGCCACTATTTAAAGACTGACAAAATGGCGGTTAATCCAATACGGCTAACACCTCGATTTCTACCAATCCGCCCTTAGGCAATGCTGCTACTGCCACAGCAGAACGCGCAGGGAATGGGGCTGAAAATAAGGTAGAATAAACTTCGTTGAGTACGGCAAAATTAGCCATGTCAGTTAGGAATACGGTGGTCTTGACCACATGGCTAGCATCTGTATCAGCAGCGGCTAGGATGGCTGCCACATTCTTAACTGCTTGCTCGGCTTGCGAACGGAAATCCGCACCTGCGAAATCGCCTGTAGCAGGATCAATACCCAATTGGCCACTAGCAAAGAGCATGCCATTAGCCACAACGGCTTGGCTATAAGCACCGATAGCTGCAGGTGCTTGAGTTGTAGAGATAATTTGTTTCATTTCTTTATAACATTAATACCATGATCAACACGGGTATAGGAATCATACCATCTATCGTACAGAGTATGTCTGATCTATATTGCGAAGTATTTGAATACACATGTTTACCTCGAATAGAGTAGAGTATATCGCTGCGGTATGTGGAGGTGCCATCGTAGATGTATTCTCCATCAAACGAGCATAATATGTCGCTTCGGTAGGATGATGTGCCGGCGTATAGATATCTCCCATCCCAACGGAAAAGAACATCGCTATGGTAGGTAGAAGTACCCTTATAAATATACTCACCATCGTATGAGCAAATAATATCGCTCTGGTAAGGTGATGTTCCAGCGTATAAGTATCTTCCATCCCATGTAAAACGTATGTCGCTACGATAAGATGATGTTCCCTTGTATATATATGTCTCTGCAACGGCAGAAATAGATATACATGCCAAGAGTAAAAGAAGTCCTTTTTTTATGTTGATCATTCCTCTGTCCATTGTTGTTTTACGAACGCTTCGCCATATTTGCCATGACATTCCATGCCGCGCAGAATTTCCATGGCATCATGCCACTCTTGTACTACAGGCATATCTTGGCTCTCGTGGCAGTAATATGCTTTCACTTTTTGGTCATGTTGCTTCGTGATGTTCACCCAATGGTTGGGTGCAAAAGTTTGTGTTTGCAACCCCGTCATTACTTCGCCATAGTAGAGATCGAAGTTATACCCTGTTTGTCGCCATGCATCGTAAACAAGAATGGAACAAATACGATGATCGCGATGCGAGTCTATGGGCCAGTGCGTAATCACCATGTCTGGTTGTTCTGCCTCGATCAATGCTTTCATTTCTGCATAGCGAGCTTTGTTTATCTCTGTATTGCCGTCAATCTGGGTCATGAATACCGCTCGTACGCCCATTACTTCGCAAGCTTTCTTAGCTTCTGCGGTGCGAATGCTACTAGATTCTTCGTGCGTTTTGCCAGGAATGCCCGCTTCGCCTGAAGTAAAATACACAGACACCACCTCAACGCCCATCTCGCGTAATTTAATCATCGTACCGCCGCACATCGTTTCAGGATCATCAGGATGTGCGCCAATGACCAGCACTTTCTTATAACCTTCTAGCCAGCGTTCTGCAGCTAGTATTTGAGTGGTGCTTGCTAGGAGTACCACAATAACAAAAAGGGTAAATTTAATCGTTTTCATGATAGAAATTATTTAGTGTTGCAAAGGTACATAATTTTTTAGATATAAACAAATTTTTTTCTAAAAAAATGTCTATCATTTGCATAGTTGTATTTTTTTTTGTACTTTTGCAAATTATTTACAAGTAATGATTAAGCAACAATGAAAATAGCTTTGATTGGATATGGCAAGATGGGACACATAATTGAGTCTATCGCTTTGGAGCGGGGACACGATATAGTGTGCATTATTGACCAAAATAATCTCGATGAATTCGAGTCAAATGCTTTTGCTTCGGCAGATGTGGCGATTGAGTTTACAACACCTCAAACTGCTGAACAAAATATCCTTCGCGCATGGAGTGCGGGCGTGCCTGTGGTATGTGGGACGACTGGGTGGAACGTAGAATCCCTCAAGCAACAACTGCTACACAATTCTATACAACTGCTACACCACACTACACCATCTTTAATGTGGTCATCCAATTACAGTATAGGAGTCAATATCTTATTTGCCTTAAATACGCAATTAGCCAGGTTTATGAAGTCTTATTCTGAATATACCCCACACATGACAGAGGTGCACCATATTCATAAACTTGATGCCCCAAGCGGTACCGCAAAAACTTTGCAAGAAGCTATTGGTGAGGAGCGACTTCCACTGGAGGCGATAGAATCAATTCGTGAAGGAGAAGTGCCTGGTATTCATACCGTCACATGGGATAGCGAGGTAGATTCTATTACTATTACTCACTCTGCTAAATCTCGCAAGGGCTTTGCCCTAGGGGCCGTGATCGCAGCCGAATGGATGAAAGGCAGGACAGGGTGGCACGAATTTTCCGAGGTAGTCTTTAGTCATGAATAAAACCCAACTCATCATTAATGCCTTGTCCAAACTTATCGTCGGTTTGGGCATGATAGCATTGCTCCTGTTTGTACCCGCAGGAACTTGGCATTATTGGCATGCATGGCTGCTACTTGCACTGTTGTTTATTCCTATGATTTGTCTAGGGATAGGCATGTTGTTTTTCTCCCCACAGCTGTTATCTAAACGATTGAATAATAAGGAAAAAGAACGGACACAAAAGCATGTTGTTGTCTTCTCGGGATTGATGTTCTTGGGAGGTTTTATCCTATGTGGTTTAGATCATCGTTTTGCATGGTCGCAAGTCCCTTTTTGGGTGGTTATTACCGCTTCTATGCTATTCCTTATTGGCTATGTCATATATGCCGAAGTGTTGCGAGAGAATGCATATTTATCACGTACTGTCGAAGTACAAGACAATCAACAACTAATTGATACAGGCCTCTATAGCATTGTGCGTCATCCTATGTACACGGCCACTTTACTCATGTTTCTTTCCATGCCGCTTATCTTGGGGTCATGGTGGGCATTGCTTCTGTTTGCTTGTTATCCTTGGCTGATAATCAAACGCATACAAAACGAAGAACAAGTGCTCGTCAGTGGACTAAAGGGCTATGCAGACTACAAAAAGCAAGTTCGTTGGCGATTGATTCCATGGGTTTGGTAAGCAATAAAAACTTAATGTGCTTGCACATGTGCTTAAAATATAGTACCTTTGCACGATTTTTTGCGAAATACAATAATGTATATGAAAACTTTTCAAGATAGAATCCAGAAAGTGACCACCAAAGGGTGGATTTCTTGCGGTGTATGGTGCGCCATTTACATCGCCTTTGTCGTTTGGGTAGCATGGGACGATTGGGCAAGTCTCGCTTGGCTTGTACTTCTGCCTATTATAGCAGATATGTTTACTACCAAGTATATCCCTTGGAATTGGTGGAAGAAGTATAAACCCCTCACCAAAGAGGAAGAGGCTGCTGGCAAGAAGAATCCAGATGCCAATAGTACACTCTACACTATCTGCTCATGGATTGATGCCATATTGTTTGCATTAGTAGCAGTATATTTCATCAATGTGTATATCTTCCAAAACTACCAAATCCCCACTTCTTCGTTGGAGAAAACCCTGCGTGTGGGCGATTTCCTCTGTGTGAACAAAATGAGTTACGGAGCGCGTGTACCTAACACGCCACTCTCTATGCCGCTGGTGCAGCACACCTTCCCCTGGGGCGGCAAGAGTTACATAGAGCACCCACAATGGGAGTACAAGCGACTCCGTGGTTGGGATAAAGTAGAGAAGGGGGATATTGTGGTATTCAATTTCCCTACAGGTGATACAGTTTGCACCAAGATGCAAAATCCTGATTACTACACTCTTTGCCACTATTATGGCAAACGCACTGTGGAGAATCGCAAGGATGTCTTTGGCGAGATTGTTGTGCGTCCTGTGGATAGACGCGAAAACTATGTCAAGCGCTGCGTGGGTACGCCTGGCGATACATTGCAAATCATAGATAATGTGATTTATATCGACGGCGTACAAGAGCCTGTACACCCATATCTGCAATACAATTACATCGTCCAAACCGATGGACATGTGTTAGGCAATAGCTATCTCACCAAACTCGGCATTTCCAAAGAAGATCGCGAGAGCAATGGCAATGAGCTCTATCGTCTGCCATTGACCGCAGCTATGAAAGCGGAACTTGAGAAGAATTCTCATGTGCTGAGTATCACAGTCGAACCCGAAGACCAAGGTGGTGAAGTCTATCCATTGGGACACAACACTTGGACACGCGATAACTACGGACCAATTTATATTCCAGCCAAAGGTGATACAGTGATGATTACCGAGGAAAACTTCCACCTTTACAAACGCATTGCGGATGCCTATGAGTTTAAATCCATGAAGATTGGCGAACCCTATGTATTCGAAATGGACTACTATTGGATGATGGGTGATAACCGTCACAAGTCTGCTGATAGCCGCTACTGGGGGTTTGTACCAGAAGATCATATCGTTGGGCGCCCAATGTTCGTATGGCTCAGCATCGAGAAAGATAACCCATGGGGTAAAGGACATATTCGTTGGAACCGCATCGGTTTGAGTAATTTTGAGTGATCATCAGGATGCTGGATGCCGAACGCCGGATGCTAAGAATGATTTTGCCAACCACATATATGGGTTCCATCGAATGGTACCGCCAGTTTTTGGCGAATCCATCGGCTGTGCAGATTGAGGTGATGGAGAGTTTTCCCAAACAAACCTACCGTAATCGCTGCACCATTACGACACCCGACGGACCACTAACTTTGAGTGTTCCCGTTAAGCGCGCCGATAGCAAACAACTTACTCGCGATGTAGAGATAAGCTATCAGCAGCGCTGGCAACACCAACATTGGATTGCGCTCGTGAGTGCCTACAAACGCACGCCGTACTTTGACTACTACGCGGATTTCTTCCGTCCGTTCTATGAGAAGGAAACGAAGTTTTTGGTGGATTTGAACGAGGGTTTGCATGAGGTAATAGTTCGCCTGATGGCGAACGATGAGCCAAGAATAAAGAGCCAAGAACAAAGACTAATTACCACTGTAGATTGGGCAGGGCAAGATTTAGAGCAAGCATTCGGCAATGGACAAAGCATATTAGACATATTATTTGAATACGGACCAGAATCTGTAATGAAGATATGAATATAGACTGGAATAAACTGACATTTCACTATACCGAGACGGACTATATCGTTCGTGCGGCATGTAAGAATGGTGTATGGGAGCGCCCCTATGCCACGCGCGACAAGATGATTCCTATCCATGCCGCAGCCACGGGTCTGCACTATGGTCAAGAGTGCTTCGAAGGGCTAAAGGCCTTTCGTGGTGTGGACGGTAAGGTGCGTATCTTCCGCATGGAAGAGAACGCCAAACGCATGTACCATTCAGCCGAAGGACTACTGATGACACCCGTGCCCATAGAACTTTTTTGCGAAGCTATTTTGCTGGCATTGGAGAAGAATATCGCTTTCCTTCCTCCCTACGAGACAGGTGCTACACTCTATTTCCGTCCGTTATTGGTAGCTACTACACCCGATATTAGCGTTGGACCTGGCAAAGACTGCGAGTTTGTAGTCATCCCTACACCTATCGGTCCTTACTTCCCCAATGGATTCAAAGGTATGCCCGCTATAGTCAACCGCACAGTTGATCGTGCAGCATCGCAAGGTACGGGTTGCTGGAAAGTCGGAGGCAACTATGCTGCCTCTTTCCGTGCTAGCGAAGTAGCGCATGCCATGGGATATGAGTGCATGTTCACCGATGCCAAAACACATAAGTATATTGACGAATGTACAGCATCCAATTTTATTGGAATAAAAGAGATTAAAAGCGAAAGGTTAGAGGCTAAAGGCTGGGAATATATTACGCCGCGTTCAAACGCTATCTTACCAAGTATCACCAACGACTCGTTGATGACCCTAGCAAGAGAGATGGGGATTAAGGTCACTCGCCGTCGCATCCGTGTAGATGAATTAGCTGATCTACAAGAGGCGGCTGCTTGCGGTACAGCATGCGTAATTTCTCCCCTAACTAAAGTCGTTGATCCCGATAATAATATTACTTATATCTTCGGCGACAAACCCGGTCATATCTTAACGAAACTCTATCACGCTTTGCAAGACATCCAATACGGAAGAGTAGAAGATAAGCACGGTTGGTGTACAATTATAGAGTAATCTGCTGATTTTAAGGGCATGTTAAATTAGGAGCTAGCTATTTTTTGAGCTGGCTCCTATTATTTTTGCACTTTATTTGCATATATGCAATTTTTTTTGTACCTTTGCGCGTTATTTTGTGCGTAACTAGAGCAAAAACTAATATTAACCATAAAAAAACGAACTTATTTATGTTTGAAAATCAACCTAAAGGTCTGTTTGCATTGGCACTTGCCAACACAGGCGAACGATTTGGCTACTACACCATGTTAGCCGTATTTGCACTCTTCCTCCGTGCTAACTTCGGATTGGAAGCTGCTACTGCAGGACAAATCTATTCTACCTTCCTTGCGTTGGTATATTTCTTGCCACTCGTAGGCGGTATCTTGGCTGATAAGATTGGCTACGGCAAGTGCGTGACCATCGGTATCATGGTAATGTTCCTCGGATACATTCTGCTGGCTATTCCATTGGGTGCAGGTGGCACCGCTATGGGCGCGATGATTGCTGCATTGGTACTCATCAGTTTCGGTACTGGTTTGTTCAAGGGTAACTTACAAGTAATGGTAGGTAATCTCTATGATGATCCTAAATACGCAGACAAGCGCGATGCGGCTTTCTCACTCTTCTACATGGCAATTAATATTGGTGCGATGTTCGCTCCTACCGCAGCCGTGAAGATCATGGATTGGGCACAAACTAGTCTTGGCGTGAGCGTGAACGACAGTTATCACTTCGCGTTCATGGTTGCTTGCGCATCATTGATACTCAGTATCGTCATCTACTACGCTTGCCGTCCTTGGTTTAAGCACGTAGAGAACTCTGCTAAGCAAGCAGCTGCTACTGGTGCAAAAGTAGAAGAACTGACCCCAGAGCAAACCAAAAAGCGTATCGTGGCTCTCTGCCTCGTGTTCGCTGTGGTAATCTTCTTCTGGATGGCATTCCACCAAAACGGTTTGACCCTTACCTACTTCGCTAACGAGTTCGTACAACCACTCTGCACTGGCGTACAAACCATGTGGTTTGACATCATCAACCTTGTGATGATTGTCATCATCGTATATGCAGGTTTCTCATTGGTACAAAGCAAGACTACTAAAGCAAAAGTATTCTCTGGCGTGGCTATCGCGGCTGCATTGGGCGTATTGGCATACAAGTACCTCCATATCTCTCCAGAAGGAATCACCTTGAGCGCACCTATCTTCCAACAGTTCAACCCATTCTACGTAGTAGCACTCACTCCATTCAGCATGGCACTCTTTGGTGCACTCGCTAAGAAAGGCAAAGAGCCATCTGCTCCACGCAAGATTGCGCTGGGTATGGTGGTGGCTACTATCGCCTATATCGTGATGGCTGTAGCTTGTGTTGGTCTGCTCACTCCTAACGCACAAGAGTTGGCTCGCGTAACGGGTGACCCAACCTTCGTGAATGCTAACGTACTCATCTACACCTACTTGATTCTTACCTTCGCTGAGTTGCTTCTCAGCCCAATGGGTATCTCCTTCGTGACCAAAGTGGCTCCTCCAAAATACAAAGGTATGATGATGGGTGGCTGGTTTGTGGCTACCGCCATCGGTAACTACCTCGTTTCTATTGGTGGTAACCTATGGGGCGACATGCCTTTGTGGGGCGTATGGAGCGTATTCGTAGGCGTTTGCGCTGTGGCTGCCATCTTTATGTTCGCAATGATGAAGAAACTCGAAGACGCAACGAAGTAATACAATATTGAACTATTTTGAACAATATTGAACCATGTTGAACGAAAATTTAATTCAAGCAATAACCGACTACACGACCGCTCTGGAGCAGAAACTCTCTGCTCTGGAGGCGCGTGTGGCGCAACTCGAAGAAGCCAATGAGGCAATGAGGCGAGAAGGCGATGAGGCGAAAGCCTTGATAGCAACCTTGCAAGCCGAAGTGGCTGCATTGGCAGCTACAGGTGCTGTAGCTGCGCAAGCCGCAGAACCAGAAGTAGAGATCGAACTCATCGTGGAAGAAGAAACCGAAAGTGAAAACGAAGAGGTGACAACTGAAAACGAGCTCGCAGAAGAACCAGTAGAAGAACCACAAGAGGAAGTTCAAGCAGAACTAGAAACGCTGGATATTATAGATACTCCAGAGGTAGAAGCACCGGTTGTAGAAGAACCAGTTGTAGCGCCAGCACCTGCTCCACAACCAGAAGCAACGGCAGAGCCAGTGGCAGAACCTACACAACCACGACACAACGCTACACAACCTCTCCAAACTTCGCTCTTTGGTCCCGCTGTAGAGGACATCCGTCAAGCGATCTCTTTGGGTGACCGTTTCCTCTTCCAACGCGAACTCTTTGCAGGCAATGGTGAGTTGATGCAAAAGACACTCGACGAAATCAATGGCCTCGGTTCGCTCAACGAAGCAATGGACTATGTACTTGACAACTTCGATTGGGACAAAGAGTCCACCGCAGTACAACTCTTCGAGAATGTACTCAAAAGACGCTTTGCTTAAACTGAAAATTGAAAACTGAAAACGGAAATGCTCTACGTAGTACCTACACCCGTTGGCAATCTTGAGGACATCACTTTTCGTGCGCTCCGCGTACTGAAAGAAGTGGACCTCATTCTTGCTGAAGATACCCGCACCTCATCCGTGCTGCTCAAGCACTACGATATCCATACGCCGCTCAAAAGCCATCATAAGTTCAACGAGCATGAGACAAGCGACGATATGGCCAATCGTATTGCTGCGGGCATGACTGTGGCACTTATTTCCGATGCAGGTACACCCTGTATCTCCGACCCAGGGTTTATGTTGGTGCGTGCCTGCGTAGAGCGCGGTGTAGAAGTACAATGTCTGCCTGGAGCAACGGCCTTCGTGCCCGCATTAGTCAATTCGGGATTGCCTAACGACCGCTTTTACTTCGAGGGATTTCTCCCACAGAAGAAAGGTCGCCAAACACGCATGAAGATTCTTGCCGAGCAGACACATACGATGATTATCTACGAATCGCCCTTCCGCTTGGTCAAGACACTGGAGCAATTGGCAGAGGTGATGGGCGGCGAACGCCGAGCAAGCGTCAGCCGCGAAATTAGCAAACTGCACGAAGATACCCAACGAGGCACACTACTTGAATTGGCAGCGCACTACAAACAAACGCCACCCAAAGGCGAAATTGTACTTGTTGTGGAAGGCAAAAACGAAAAGTAATTTATCCTGAAGATATCCCGAAGATACCCCGAAGATAGTGAGATATGAGCAGTAATCTGCAAATGAAAATATTGGCTAAAGAAACCGCCATTTATGGCGTCTCATCCATTGTAGGCAAGTTTCTCAACTGGCTGCTCGTTCCGCTATACACATACGTGCTGCAACAGCAGTCAGATTATGGTATCGTGACCAACCTATATGCATGGACAGCACTATTGCTAGTGATTCTCACCTACGGTATGGAAACGGGTTTCTTCCGCTTTGCCAACAAAACCGAAGAAAATCCTAAAACGGTTTATAGCACTTCGCTCATCACGCTGTTTACCACTTCACTGCTCTTCGCTGTAGCATGCACCATTTGGCGAACGCCAATAGCCAACGCATTGGGATACCCTACGCACAGCGAGTTTATTGCATTATTAGGCATCGTAGTAGCAATGGATGCCTTCGCTAGTATTCCATTTGCATACTTGCGCTATAAGAAACGCCCTTTGCAATTCGCTGCGCTCAAACTCCTATTCGTATTCCTCAATATCACCCTCAATCTATTCTTCCTCGTACTTTGTCCGAAGATTCAGGATTGGGCAATCATCTCCTCATGGTACAATCCCAACTATGGAGTAGGGTATGTCTTCGTGGCAAATATCTTGGCTACGGGCATACAAACACTATGTTTGTTACCAGCGATATTTGAGGGCTTTAAAAATGAGCACGGACTCCCGGCTTCCAACTCCCGACGACTCTTCTCAGGTGACCTTCTCAAGCAAATGCTTCGCTACTCGTTGCCCCTCTTGGTTTTGGGTGTGTGCGGTATCATGAACCAAACGCTCGATCGTATCCTCTTCCCATTCTTCTATGACGGAGCCGATGCGCAAGCGCAGTTAGGTATCTACGGAGCCTGCTTCAAAGTGGCGATGGTAATGATGATGTTCACCCAAGCATTCCGCTACGCCTACGAACCCTTTGTCTTTGCCAAACACAAAGACCGCGAATCCGTAGCTGCCTATGCAGATGCAATGAAGTACTATATCATCTTCTCCTACATGATTCTCTTGGGGATGATTTTCTACCTCGACCTACTGAAGTTTATTATCGCTCCTTCCTATTGGGAAGGACTAAAAATCGTACCAGTAGTCCTCTGGACATATATCTTCCAAGGCGTGTATTTCAACCTCAGCTTCTGGTACAAACTCACCGATAAAACGCAATGGGGCGCCTACTTCTCCATCATCGGCGTGGTGATTACCTTCGCATTGCAAGCTATTTTCGTGCCACGAATTGGATATATGGCTTCCGCAGCCAGCAGTACTGTATGCTATTTCGTGATTATGCTGCTGTCCTATTTCGTGGGACGCAAACACCTCGAGATACCATACGATTTGCGCCGAATTGGCATATATACCCTACTTGTAGTGACACTTTTGGCAGGATATTACACTTTGGCACACTTATTGCCAATCAATGAATGGATGAAAATGGGTATAGGCACTATACTCCTTATTATATATTGTGTCATTTTCTACCGTTTGGATGGAAAGACGCTCATTAAGAAGAAATAACTATGTTTTCAGGAATAGTAGAAACAATGGCTCAAATCGTGAAGATTGAGCAAGAACAAGGTAATAAGCACTTCACGCTTCGCAACCCATATGGTGATCCGCTCAAGATTGACCAGTCTATCGCGCACAACGGCGTATGCTTGACTGTAGTAAAGATGGAGGGTGACCTCTATACTGTCACGGCGATGCAAGAGACACTCAACCGCACCAACCTCGGCGAAGCAAAAGAGGGCGATTGGGTAAATCTCGAACGCTCCATGCAACTCGGCGAACGTCTGGACGGACATATCGTGCAGGGACATGTGGACCAGACAGCACGCTGCATCGAGGTCAAAGAAACTGATGGAAGTTGGTACTACCGTTTTGAGTATGAGAGTACCCGCGAGATGGATATGCGTGGCTACTTTTGCGTGGACAAAGGGTCGGTTAGTATCAATGGTGTCAGTCTTACCGTTTGCGAACCCGATGTGGTGAATGGCAAAGGCTATGTCAGTGTATGTATCATCCCTTACACCCACGACAACACCAATTTCAAGTATATCGAAGTGGGGACACAAGTAAACCTAGAGTTCGATATTATCGGCAAATATATCACACGAATGAATCAATTAACAAAATAAACGAAATGGACAAAATTAGTTATGCTATTGGCCTTAGTATGGGTCAAAACTTAATGGGAAGTGGTGTTACTTCCCTCGAATATGCTGATTTGGCAGCAGGAATCAAAGATGTTCTTGAGAAGAACCAACCACAAATCTCTTATCAAGAGGCACAACAAGTGTTGGGTAAGTTCTTCAGCGAACTCGAAGCTAAAATCGCAGGCGAAGCTAAAGCAGCAGGTGAGGCGTTCCTCGCTGAAAACGCAAAACGCGAAGGCGTAAAAGTAACCGAGAGCGGTTTGCAATACGAAGTATTGGAAGCAACTATCGGACAAAAACCTAAAGCTACCGACAAAGTGCGCGTACACTACGAGGGTACACTCATTGACGGCACCGTATTCGATAGCAGCTACAAGCGCGGTGAGAGCATCACTTTTGGGCTCAACCAAGTCATCAAAGGTTGGACAGAGGGTCTTCAACTTATGTCTATTGGTAGTAAATACAAACTCTACTTGCCATACCAATTGGCATACGGCGAGCGCGGCGCAGGTGCAAACATTCCCCCATACGCAGCATTAATCTTCACCGTAGAGTTGCTCGGAATTGAATAATAACATATAAAATATAGTATTAAAATGAAAAAATTATCTATTCTACTCATTGCTGCAGTTGCAATGATTTCATGTGGCAACACTTATCAAGTTAAAACCGTTGCCCTCATTAACCAAAACGACAGTATGAACTATGCACTTGGCGTGCTTAATGGCTCACAACTTAAAATGTATCAACTTCGTAACGATTCTTCAATGGAAACAGTTACTGAGTTTATTGATGCGCTCCAACGTGGTTATGATGGCAAAGTAGAAGAGTTGAGCGAAGCAGCTAGTGTTGGCCGTAATATCGGTCAGGCTATTAAAATGTCAGAAGAAACAGGCCTTGCTGATAATCCATTATGGACACTCAACGAAAAACTATTCTTCCAAGGTCTCGTGAATGGCTTATACCATGATACACTTGTTATGAAAGTGGATGATGCACGTAATTATTTCCAAGAACAATACCAAGCCTCAGCAATGTCGAATGATAGTGTAAAGGCAGGTAAGACTATCAAAGGAAAATGTCCAAGTACAGTGAAAATAGTAACTTTAGCGACACAAAATGATAGTGTTAATTATGCGTTTGGATATCTCAATGGTAATGAGGTGTCAATGTATGTCTTTGCTTTGGATAGCACAGGTGAAATGAAAAAAGAATTTATTGCCAACATCAACAAAGGTCTTAAGAGTAATGTGAAGAATCCACAACTAGTGAATATGGGTGAGCAAATCGGTAAGAGTATCAAGGAACAAGAACCTCATGGACTGATTGGTGAGTCAAGCCTAGCTACTGATTTCGAACTTATCAAGCAAGGTTTTATTAATGGCTTGCTCGGTGATACTGTAATGACTGGTGATGTAGCTGGTGAGTATATCCAAAATACAATGAATACCATCAAGTATGGTGACACCAAAACCCAAGGTGAACAATTCCTTGTAGAGAACGGCTTGAAAGAGGGAGTGATTACTACTGCTAGCGGTCTTCAATATGAAGTAATAAAGATGGGTAAGGGAAAAAAGCCTGTTGCTACAGATAAAGTTAAAGTACACTATCACGGTACACTGATTGATGGTACTGTATTTGACAGTAGCGTTGAGCGCGGTGAAGCTATCACTTTCGGTCTGACCCAAGTAATTGCTGGTTGGACAGAGGCATTGCAGCTGATGCCTGTTGGCAGCAAGTTTAAACTATATATCCCACAACAATTGGGCTATGGTGGGCAACAAGCAGGATCAATCCCTCCATACTCTACACTCATCTTCGAAGTAGAGTTGCTCGGCATCGAGAAATAAATCATGGGCATCATCGCCAAACAAAGTATACAAGGTACCATCGTCACCTATCTTGGGGTGGCGGTGGGCTTTGTTACTACGTTCTTCGTGCTTACCCGATTCCTCACAGCTGAGGAGATTGGGTTAGCACGTGTATTGGTGGATGCTGCCACACTCTTTATCGGACTAGCTCAACTCGGCACTTCGTCTTCTATCATCCGCTTCTATCCGCATTTTAAGGTGAAAGGTGAGGGGGGAAAGGTGAAAGGTGAGAACTCCGATCATGGTTTCTTTTTCTGGACACTGATTGTTCCACTCGTAGGTTTTGCTCTATTTGCTGCTATTTACTGTGCATGTCACGAACCGCTAAGTCAATGGTTTGGCGAGAAGTCACCGCTCTTTGTAGAGTACTACTATATGGTACTACCCATGGCATTCTTTATGCTTTATCAAACCATATTCGAAACTAATGCCAATGTACGTATGCATATTGTAGTGCCTCGTGCAGTGCGCGAACTCATCACTCGTATTGGGCTACTCATCGTCTATTTGCTCTACGCTTTCCGCGTAGTGGATATCAATGGTTTTGTAGTGGCATTGTGCAGTGTATATGCTGTTGCGATGTTATGCAATTTAGGTTATCTCTTCTCGCTAGGTGAAATATCCTTGCGTCCTGATTGGAATTTCCTCAGCAATAATCGTCAATTAATACGCCAGTACTTGCTATATACTGGCTTTTTGCTCGTTTCTGCAGTGGCGTCAGTCTTAGCTCCGACGCTCTCTTCTTTCTTTATCACAGCTGAAATGGGTCTTTCGTATACAGGCATTTTTGCTATTGCCACCTATATAGCAGTGATGGTCAGTATTCCTTATCGTTCTATGACTGCTATCGCTTCGCCACAATTAGCAACCGCGATTAAGGAGAATAACCAACAGGAAACTGCTCATCTCATACAGCAAGTCAGTAGCACCCTACTGCTTATTGGTGGATTGATCCTCTGTATCATTTGGCTCAATATTGATCTTATCTTCCATATTTTACCCAATGGCGAAACATACGTAGCAGCCCGCCAAGTGGTTTTGATGTTAGGTACAAGCCAACTCATAATTGCTGTTTGTTCGTTTAGTTCTTCTGCACTCAACTATTCGCGTTTCTATGCCTTCTCCTTGTTATTTTCATTTATCCTAACCACCTTATCCATCTTGCTCAATAATCTCCTCATTCCTCATTTCGGTATGAATGGAGCAGCAGTAAGCAACCTTATTGCTTATGCAATATACTTCCTATTTATTATTCTGACAGTCCGTTTCGCGCTACATGCGCCTACTTTCACGCGCCAGCATCTAAAGATTCTATTGCTGATTCTGGTGATACTTAATTTGAATTTCCTATGGCAGGAGTACATGCCTATCAATAATATATGGTTTAGCAGTATCATTCGTACTATAGTCCTTATCGGAGGAGGTTGTGGCGTAGCATGGTACAAGAACCTTTCGCCCGAAATCAACCAACAGGTGCGAAAGTTTTGGTTAAAGGTTAAAGGTTAAAGGCAAGGATTATGCGCTATTTTATTCGCTTTGCATACGATGGCACCGCTTTTCATGGCTCGCAACGCCAGCCTAACGGCATTACTGTTCAAGAGACGATGGAGCAGGCGTTTGCTATGATTTTCCGCGAGGAGATACCGCTTACTTTCGCTGGTCGTACCGATGCGGGTGTCCATGCCCGTGAGATGTATGCGCATTTCGATTTACCTAGCCAATATCCAATAGGCGAAACGCCGTCCAATAGCCCAATAGGGCGTCCTATACCTCCTAATTTGGTCTTCCGTCTTAATGGTATTCTGCCCGATTCTATCGCGATTTATGATATTTACCCTGTGAAAGATGATGCGCATGCACGCTTTGATGCAGTGCGTCGTACCTATGAGTATCATATTGTAGATTACAAAGATCCTTTCCTCTGCCAACAAGCAACACGCGTACGCCTAGGATTGGATTTTGATGCCATGAACGAGGCAGCTCAATTGTTGATTGGCAAACAGGACTTTGCTTCATTCTGTCGCACAAATACGGATGTGAAAACTACTACTTGCGATCTCACGCATGCCGAATGGCGAGAATTGGGTAATGGACATGCCGTCTTCACCATTTCGGCAGATCGTTTCCTACGCAATATGGTGCGTGCGGTAGTGGGGACACTATTTGAAGTTGGTCGTGGCAAAATGACCAAAGAGCAGTTTGCTGAGGTTATTGCTCAGCACAATCGATGTGCCGCAGGCGATTCCGCACCTGCTGAAGGATTATATCTGACTAAGGTTGAATATCCCAAAGAATTATTTTTGTAGAAATAAATTTATATACCTATGAAAAGATCTTTCTCTATTTTAATGGTTGGACTAATATGTTGTGCCAATCCTATTATTGCCGATGTTACTTTCCGCGTGAATGTGCCTGCAGGTACTACCCATTGTTATGTAGTAGGTGCACTTCCCGAACTTAGTAGTTGGGCTGCCGGGGCTGGCGTTGCCATGACAAAAGTGGAAGGAATGGACCAGTTTACCGTCACGGTAGCAGGTATTACTACTGCTGATATTAGTGCATCCGATGGATATAAATACGTCTGCGGACCCGATTGGAAATACGTAGAGGTCACTGCTTCTGATGGTGAGGTAGCCAACCGCAAGACCGTTGGTAATCCCGATGTTGTAGCACGCTGGCGAAACACCTATACTGCCGTTGGAATCGTAGAGAAGTGGACATTTGCAGGCAAGGATTATCCTGTACAAATCCTCTTGCCTACCAACTATGACAATACCAAGCAATACCCAGTAACCTATATGTTCGGTCGCCACCAACGCTATCGCGATGCGGGTTCCGATACTGAAATGGGTGACCGTATTCTCTATTCTGACTCATGGGGAGTGGCAGAATCTGTGACAGAACTAGAAAAAGAAGGTGTTGAGGTAGGAATTATTGCCGTCATCTATGCCCAACTACCCGAATTTACTCCATGGACAAACGAGGAGTATATGGGTACAGGCAGAGCAGATGCTTTCCTCAAGGGATTTGTAGAAGAGTTCAAACCTGCTTTCGAACAGAAATATGCGATTTCATCGGACAAAGCAGCATGCACTATCATGGGAGCAGATGTGGCAGGTTTATTTGCATTCTATGCTACTATGAAGTTCCCAGATAAGTTTGGTGAGTGTGTGATGTACTCGCCTGCTTTTTGGTACAATCGTCAAGAAATGCGCGGTTTCATCGAGAACGAGAGACTTACGCCAACCGACACACGTTTTGTTTTCGTACAGACATCTTCTGATACCCAATGGATAACCGATGAGATTGATTACTACACTCAGTGGTTGTCTAGTCACGGATATTATCCTAGTCATTTGGAATTTACGGGTGAGCACGATGATCGCACATGGGGAGAAGCATTCAAAGCAGTCGTAGGTGAACTCCCAGTTGTTGCAGGAATGGGGCAATATGCATCGAATAAGGTGGTAGCAGATTATACTGCCAATACATGGTACTTTATGAAGGGCGAAGGTACTACTTCGCTCACCTGCGATGGCACACCTACACAAAAGGGCAACTTCTACAAAGATGGAAAGACTGCCACTCCCGCACAACTATTGATTAAGGAGATCCCTGTGGATAAAAAGAAATATAGCTACTACTGGAATCTCAATAGCGGTAGCAACTGCGATGGCGATTTGCTGATGGCATCGCCAAAAGATATTGGTTTCAAAGACTCTCGAAAAACTACCTCTTGGCAGCGTGTAGCAGTGTTTGCAGATGGCAGTTACGAGCAATCAGCTGCTTCTGCGGAGCATTTCAAAGTCAATGGCACCACCATGACCATTGGCAGTAACTACGAATTGACAGCCACCATCTCCCTCACTGATGACAAGACTGTTTCTGTGCACTATGGTAGTGTGAACTCGGGTAGCGACATGGGCGAATTGGTCAGCACAAGCGTATCAGCCAACTGCCTCAAAGCCAATGTCCGTTACTCCTATCTGACCAACCAACTCACGGTAGAGGAGACTGCATGGGGCAGTTCGGATATTGACTTGGAATACTTCAAGGTGGAGCCTGCTGTCGTACACCCAGGCACTCCTGTAAAAATGTCGGTGAAGATTACCAATAAAAATGGCTACAATGTCAATTTCCGCATGAATCATAACAACCAATCTTCTTCTGCTATCACCCTCAGCAAAGGCAACAATGGCGAGGAGTATTACACGATTTCATCGCCAGAAAGTGGTATTTATGGTTTCTATTTGGACATCGAACTCAACGGGATAACCACCAAAGCGCACCGTGCGGTATATGTCAAGGTAGTGGAGGGACAAACTATTACTCCTGCTATATCCAACAACCCATACGCAGATATTGATTGGACTACTATCAACCAATTCAAGGGCAATTTCCATACACATACTACCCAATCCAACGATGCTAGCGACGGTTTTACTACTGCCTACGTAGTGGACAAATACCATGCGGCGGGTTATAAGATTCTGTCCCTTACTGACCACGATTACAATCCATATCCATGGGAGTTGTTCCCACAATATATGAGTACCGTGCCTGCACGCGATCCTGCTGCATTGGGTATGTTAGCTGTACCAGGCAACGAGCTCAGTAAGGATAATACCAACAGTTGGAGCGAACGTACAGGCGGACAATTCAACCACCACAATGATTTCTTCACAGGTCGCCAAGGACAGGAGTTTGCTTCCTTACAGGAGTCGTACGCGTACACCTACGCCCTCGGTGGCATGCAAATTATCAATCACCCAGGACAGTATTGGAGCATTGACAATACCTATAGCGAGACGCAAAAAGATGGTCCTGGTTGGCATGCAACCAATTTCGAAACCTTCCCATCATTGATTGGATTGGAAGTTTATAATCAAGGCAACCGTCGTCCTAACGACCGTATCCTATGGGATCAAATATTGCAACGCACTATGCCTCATCGTCCTGTATATGGCTATTCCTGCGATGATGCACACAATAACGACCAACTCTTCCGCAACTACAATTTCATGCTTATGGAGGATCTAACTACCGATGAATTGAAAGATGCCATGCGAAAGGGTGAGAGTTATTTCTGCTACGAGCCAGCAGGTACAGGCGAAGCCAAAGCCCCTCGCATCTCATCTATCAAAGTAGATGAAACGGCACAAACTATTACCATCGAAGCCAATGGACTGGTACATTGGATTTATGCCACGGACAAGACTTCCAGCGCAGCATCTTCTGCGCGCAGCACTGTGGTGGGCATAGGTAATACCTTCTGCTATGCAGGTTATCAAGGTTCGTATGTACGCGCATTCATCACCAATGTGTTTGGCGAAACATGTACTCAACCTATCAGTTTTGCAGATGAGAAGACGGTAGATGTAGATAATATATCTGTGGAGAATCGTTTAGCATTACTGCTATATCCTAATCCAGCTAATGCATATTTGAATGTGTTTATGAATGCTTACGAGCAAGAGGATATGATTAATATCTATGATGTTAATGGCAAACTACTGATTACTACATCGGTAGGTGGAGCAGTGACAAATGTGCCAGTAGAATCTTTATCTACAGGCATGTACATCGTGCGCGTTGGAGAGCGCATTGGTAAATTCTTTAAGGAATAGTTTAGAGGCGAGTATTATTGCTTCAAGAACATTAATAGTTCTGTCATTGAATTGAAGACTTGGTCCGCTTGGGCTAAGTCTTCGCGTGTAAGAATACCCGTATTCACCGCATAAACGGTTAGTCCTGCTGCTTTGCCAGCGCGAATACCCAATGGTGCATTTTCGATGACAAAACATTTCTCTTTTGGGAGTCCAGAACGCTCCCAAGCTTTTAGATATGGCTCAGGGTCGGGTTTGCCATGTGTGACATCAAAAGCAGTAATCATTCTATCGCGCTGGAAGATATTGGGAAATACGGCATGCAGGCTATCAATCAATGTGCGCTGTCCACTACCCGTCACGACCCAAATTTGATGCCCACATGACTGTACATATTGCAGTACATCTGCTACGTTAGGGATAGGATATGCCTCGCCCAATTGATGAAAGTATGCAGACTTCTCCGCATAGATTTGCTCGATTTCATCAGGCCTAGCATCGCGATTGCGAGCTTTCCACATGGCCTCACGGATAACAGATTCACCTGTGCGACCTTCATTGATATAGCAATCGCGTGCCGTGAAAGATAAGCCATGTTTTTTCATAACTTCTTCCCATGCGATAGCATGATGGGGCATTGAATCGAACAACACCCCATCCATGTCAAAGAAATATGCTTGTTGGTTTGCCATTATTGATGCTCAGCGCGAAGCAAATCATTTACTGTTTTTACCGGATTGAAGGTGGATACGGGCACCTCTACGAAAATCGTGTTCCAGCGGCTCATAGCTCCATTCCATAGACCGGGTAACTCTAATGCTAACAAATCTTTACCATCTTTTGATTTGTGCGATATAAAGCCCGTCTTTTCATCTACAAAGTCAGGTAGATTATATGGTTTGCCCTCGACATCGCGGGTAGCGCACACGAGATCTACAGGGTTGAAGTGGGTAGCTTGTTGCATAAGTGCAGGGTCAGAGATTTGGCTAGATTCTAATATCTGGCAAGAGATGCTACCATCAGCTTCACGTACAAGGAATGGTCCACCACCAGGCTCACCTGTATTTTTTACCACACCACATACGCGCAATGGACGTGCCAAACGCGCACGCTCCTCAGCACTGAGGTTAGGATCTTGCAATTTCTCAAATACTTTCTTTTGCTCTGTAACCAATACACCTGCAAGCAGTTGCTTGTAGCGAACGGTATCGCCTTTGAGACGGTCTGGCACTACATTGTCAATATTCTTGATGAATATGATGTCTGCCGATTGCTCGTTGAGGTTTTCAATCAACGCACCATGTCCACCTGGTCGGAAGAGCAGTTTGCCATCTGCGGTACGGAATGGTGTGCCATCGGGATTAGCAGCCAGTGTATCGGTAGAAGGCTTTTGTTCGGAGTAGGATACGTGGAACTTAACACCTAATTTTGCTTCGTATGCAGATAGGTTTTCTGCAATATGTGCTTGGAACAGAGGCAGATGCTCGTGGCTAACTGTGAAATGAATATTTACTTCTCCCTTAGAAGCTGCGTACATCGCCCCTTCTACAAGATGCTCTAGTGCTGGAGTACGAGGACCATCTTCGTAAGAATGGAAGAGTAGCAAGCCCTTAGGTAGGTTGCCATAGTTCATATCTTTGAGCAAATGCGAGACTGCGGCTTGTTCGTCTAGATTAGCAAGTTGAGGACCAAAGGCAAAATGGTCTTTTTCCGTCAAGAATTTCTCGATGAAATCGGTCTTTTTGCCATCTTCTAAGTACTCAAACAAGTATTTAAACATGCGGCTTGCCGCTCCACTAGCTGGTACGAACTTTAGGACGGTATGTCCCTCATCAAGATAATCTTGCCACGCCTTTACGTAGGCATCGATTTCTTCTTCAGATGGGTTAAGAACTCCGTTTCCAACCGAAGCGGCTGAAACGATGTCTAATTCTGGGAAACCAGTAGCAAATGACTGGAGTTGTTTTTCGGCTTTCTCTATAGAAATACCGCGTGCCTCAAGTTGGGCTAAGTCAGATTGTGTAAACATGGTATTGGGTGTTTTCTGTGTGCAAAGGTACTACATTTTTTTTGTTTATGCAAGAAACGTGCGAATTTTGTTATATATCAGTCGCATAATGAGAAAAGATCTGCTCGTGGATTGACAAGCATTACTGGTACTGCACTATGTCGGATGACATATTGCTCTGGAGGACCAAAGAGCCAGTCATCTAATCCATACTCGCGGCTGGCGGTGAGGAGAATAAGCCCCCCTCTCATAGCCTCAGCAGGGTTCCCGGAAATGCTGGTGGCGTTTTGGGGTGCTCTATCGCCTAATAGCCTAATCACCTGATCGCCTACAATCTCTTTATGGATATGGAAACTATCGCCTTTGGCTACACGCTCCTCGTAGGTGATGGTTTCGCCTGTGCGTTCTGCAATGGTTTGGATATGCGTGATGATACGTTGGGTGTTCCGTTTGGCTTTGCTGCCGTAGTCGTTCGCGCGTAACAATATAAGGTGTGCCCCCGTCTTGCGAGCCAAGTAGGTACAAATCTCTGCTTTGTACACTTCCTCTTCGAGCATGG
Source organism: Paludibacteraceae bacterium (assembly GCA_017503075.1). GTDB lineage: Bacteria > Bacteroidota > Bacteroidia > Bacteroidales > Paludibacteraceae > Colicola. The sequence goes on from JAFVTU010000015.1 coordinate 25,562, forward strand.
TCACAGGTACCAAAATTGAGGTTAAAGGTGAAAGGCTAGAGGTTAGAGGCGTGGTTATAACATACGGTCTTCGCTCTTCACGGCAAGCATCCAGCACACGCTGCACGTCGCGACGTGTTCCGTCGCAATGCTCTACACGAATATCTTCCGTATTTAGTATATCAAAATTCAAAACTTTTAATTTAATTTTTTGTTTTGCTCACCAATGCGGCTTGCTGCATTCTTTTGAGCATAAACAAATACTTCTTGAATTGACAGTAATTGACGTCCCAATTGACGTTAATTGTCTTAAAATAATTCTTAATTCGAACGGTTGGTAATGTCGCGGTTAATGCCTTCGATATATGCAATCAGCTCGGATTCACCGATACTTTTCTCGGCGGAAGTGACAAAGATTGGTGGCAACTCAGCCCATGTCTCCAGCAACTTCTGTTTATAATTGTCCACATTGATAGCCAACTTGCTTTTGCTGAGTTTATCGGCTTTGGTAAAGACAATAGCAAAAGGAATCTCGTTCTCGCCCAGCCACTCCATAAACTCGAGGTCTATCTGCTGTGGTTCGTGGCGGCAGTCCACCAACACAAACAAACTAACCAATGCTTGACGCAAAAGGCAATAGCGCTCAATCATCGTCTTGAGTTTAGCGCGTTGTTTCTTGCCTGCTTGTGCAAAACCATAGCCAGGCAAATCCACCAAGTGCCAATGCGTATCGCTGCCTGCGTTGATAAGGAAGTGGTTGATAAGCAGAGTCTTACCTGGCTTTTGACTAGTCTTTGCCAACTTAGGATTATGCGTGAGCATATTGATTAGCGAAGACTTACCTACATTGCTTCGACCAATGAAAGCATATTCAGGAATAGTCGTCTGAGGACATTGCATCACATCAGGACTGGAGATTACAAAAGAAGCGGATTGTATCATAGTTCTTAATTCAAAATTCTTAATTCAAAACTTTTGTTTTGCTCACCAATGCAGTATACTGCATTCTTTTGAGCACAAACAAATATTCCATAAATTGACACTAATTGTCGTCTTAATTGACATCAATTGTCTTAAAATTAGTTTTCCTTGTCCAATAGGCAAACCCTCCAAGCAATGCCACCGTGGTGACACCTGCCACCAAGTATGCCACCCAACTCAGCCCAATCTTTGCGAAGTGGAAGCCTTCTGGCGCAATAAAGATATAACTGACACTTACCATCGTCATAAACAGCGCAGGAATCAATGCGATGAGATAAGCATATGGGTACCGTTTGTTGGTCTGCGAGTTCTTGTAGAGGAATATCGTTCCCGCCCACAGGGTAAAGACAGCCAATGTCTGGTTGGTCCATGCGAAGTAACGCCATACGATATTGAAGTCCACGAACACCATACCAAATACGCACGCGAGCAATGGAATAGCAATCATCAGTCGGTTGCGGATGGGCTGTTGGCTGAGGTGTAGGAAATCCGACACAATCAGTCGAGCCGAACGCAATGCTGTATCGCCCGAGGTGATGGGGGCTGCTATCACTCCAATAATCGCCAACACTCCGCCTACTGCGCCAAGCCACGAACGAGATACCTTGTCCACTACCAAAGCAGCGATATTCTCGCCTGGATGCGCTGCGGCGAAGGCCTGCAGCCCGTCTATTCCGTACAAACCTGCCTCTGGGTCAGCGAACATCGTACCTGCTGCGGCTGCCCAGATAAGCGCCAAGATACCTTCTGCCACCATGGCTCCGTAGAATATCCAACGCCCTTGTCGTTCGTTGGTCACGCAGCGTGCCATCAACGGCGACTGTGTACCATGGAAACCAGAGATAGCTCCGCATGCAATACTCACGAACATCATCGGGAAGAGTGGCAAACCATTCGTCTGACGGTTGTGCAAACCGTCGGTTAATTCGGGCATTTCTGTTGCATGCCAACCCAACATCACCACCATAATACCCAGACCCATAAACAGCAGCACGCCGCCGAAGATAGGGTAGAAACGACCAATCAGTTTGTCGATAGGAAGAACAGTGGCGAGGATATAATACGCAAAGATAATCAGCACCCATACAATTGGGATAATGTGCCCTTGGAAAGTCGTTGTGCCCAACGCTGCGAGCCCTTGGAGTAGGGTAGCAGGTCCCGAAAGGAAAGTGGTAGTCAGCAATACGAGCAACACAATAGAGAGCAGGCGCATAAAGAGTTTCACGCCTTTGCCCAGTTCATCGCCGATAATGTCGGGGAGGGATACGCCATCCTTGCGCAAGGATATCATACCGCTCAGGTAGTCGTGCACGGCACCGCCAAAGATGGTTCCAAACACAATCCACAGGAAAGCCGAAGGACCATAGAATATACCCATAATCGCTCCGAAGATAGGACCCAGTCCTGCGATATTGAGGAACTGAATCAGGAAGATTCGCCACGGTTTCATCGGAACAAAATCCACACCATCTGCCTTGGTGACGGCAGGCGTCTGTGCTTTTTCGTTAATACCAAACACACGCTCCACGAATGTTCCGTAGAGAACGAATCCAACCACAAGGGCTATAAGTGAGATGATAAATGTGATCATAATTTTTAATTCATAACTCTTAATTCATAATTCATAATTCTCAGTTACTTCCCCTTTACTTCCCCCTTACTTGCCACCTATCCGCATAGGAACTTCATAGGAACTTCATAGGGACTTCATAGGAACTTCGCCGTATGTTCACCCTAAGATTACCGAGAGAATCAAGGCACATTGCTCAATGTTTATTTCTGCTTACTTAATTCGTGACGAATATAATCCCACAATCTTTCGGGTACTGCTGGCTTGCCATTCGCTTGTGGCATGCGTTGATGTTTGCTGGCTTCTCGTTTGGCAGCAAGATGTTTAGCCGTCCATTCTGCTTTTAGTACTGGATCACGCATGATAGCCGATGCCTCTTTGCATAAGGATGAAAACGCCTTCACAGCAGGGCGTTCTGCCATATCTTCTTTCTGTTTTTTGGTGTATTGTGGTTTCCTGCAATAAGCAGCATACCCTGTCCGACCTGGGATAGGGCGCAACCAATGTTCCTTATCAATACTCCCACCAATACTTTCTAAAAACGATGCTACATGTACAATCATAGTTAATTAATTTTAAGTAAGTTACAAATTTTAATCTATCTTGATTCTCGGCTCCTTGTTCTTGGTTCCAATATGCTGCAAAGGTACAAAAATTTTCTCATATTTCCAAATTTTCCAACATCTTTCTTTATTATTCCCGAATCACATTCGGGTACTCTATGACTTTAAAACAGCAAAAAAACATTTTTTTCTTGCTCAATCCAAAATAATTCACTACCTTTGCAACGTAATTAAACAACAAATCTAACAAATAAAATTAAGTTATTATGAAAAAAATATTTTATTTAGTCATTTGCATAATGGCGTTGTTATTCGCTGCTTGCGAGCCCAATGCTCCAGCAACCTCGAGTAAGGTAGAAACAGGTGCAGCGTCTGATATTACTACGGAGTCCGTAGTGTTGCATGGTGTTGTGAATGTGGATATCTCTCAGTATGAGGATGTAGAATTTGGTATGATGGTGTCTGAGGATAAGGCAGAATTGAATGCTCGCGATGGTGAGATGTATAGAGCGAAAGTGCTGATAGGCAAGGACTTTGAGTTGACAATAGATGAGCTTTCTCCAGAGACCAAGTACTATTATTGTGCATGGGTGTTCTTAAATAATACGCAGTATGAGTTTGGTGCGATCAAAGAATTTACAACGTTGGAGGATCCAAAGATTGATGGTATTGGTACGTTCTCTGTTTCTGACAGCAAACAAGTGACTTTCTCAAAGGGTAATTTGCAATATACCCAATCCACCAACACATGGTCTTTTGCGAGTACTCAGTGGGAAGTGATTGGTACGGATAATGTCACAGGTGGTAGCGTATCTTCCGATCTAACTTATGGCGATAGCAAAGAAGGTACTGCTTTGGCAGATAAGGTAGATTTGTTCGGTTGGAGTACAAGTGCAACTAATTTTGGTGTAAGTACTTCTGATAATAATAATGATTATTCAGGAAGTTTCGTTGATTGGGGTAAGAATAAGATAGGTAACGATGCTCCTAACACATGGCGTACATTGACTTATGATGAGTGGAAATATCTGTTAAATACTCGTCCAAACGCAAGTTCTCTCAAGGGTGTAGCTCAGGTGAATGGTGTAAATGGTTTGATCTTGTTGCCAGATAGTTGGACATGCCCATCAGGTGTAACTTTTAAGTCTGGTTTCCACAATAATTATTGTGTTGAGTATTATGCAGCTTATCAAACCTTTACTGCTGAGCAATGGTCTAAGTTAGAATCCGCTGGTGCAGTCTTCCTGCCTGCTGCGGGCGACCGCTACGGCTCCAATGTGTACGTTGTGCAGAGCTACGGCAACTATTGGTCTGCCACAGAGGACAATAGCCTCTACGCGGACTACCTCTACTTCCACTTGGGCGCGGCGGACATGGACGACTACAATCGCGACTGCGGTCGATCAGTCCGTCTCGTTAAGGATTTGCAATAAGAACATCCCGATTTTGTTCGAAGCGAAGCCACGACAAAATCGGGTGTGATACAACTGTATTTTCTGTTGCTCTCCTCGATGGGGAGCAACAGAAATTCGTATAAAGAGGTCTCTACGCTGCGGATAAATTAATCTGAGTCGGAAACTAGTCAGATGTAAATAAAAAAAAGATTGGCTACTTAGTAACCAATCTCTTGTGGGCGTTGACGGATTCGAACCGCCGACCCTCTGCTTGTAAGGCAGATGCTCTAAACCAGCTGAGCTAAACGCCCTCAATTTTATTTGAGTTACTTCCTTTCCGAAAGCGAGTGCAAAGGTACAACAAAAAATGGACATGACCAAATATTTTTGCAAAAAAATGCATTTTTTTTGAAAAAAAGTGTATTTTGGGGCAAAAATGAGGGCATGGGCTGCATTTTGCGACCGTAACTTCGGGGGAATGTTGAAAAAATTCGTTCGAGCATAGCGAGGTAAGAATTTCCAACAGGCGGCGTCCGAAGGTACAATAGTGTCGCTAAATGCGAGGGTGTAGCCCGCATATGACCAAATATTTTTTGAAAAAATACGTTCTTTTGTGTTATTTTCTCAATTTTTGCATTCTCCAACCCCAAAAACGGGTATTTTGGGTCTTCAAAACGAGAAAATAGTACAAAAGTAGGGTAGATAAAATAGCAATCAATATTCCTGCAAAAATATCTAATGCAAAGTGTTGGGATAGATAAATTCGGGTATATGCCCCAAAAGAAGCACAGAGAAAACAGAGCAAAGATAAAATCGTTTTGCCTTTGACGTTTTCTGCACACAAAATAATACTCAAACTAAAAAACAGCACAAAGAAAGTGGTTGTATGTCCCGAAGGGAAGGACAGCCAAAGATTCATCTTCACCCCTTCTACCAGTGGCAGCGTGACATCTGGCATATTCTCCGCAAACCAAGTGAGTGGGCGAGGGGCATTGACAAGATGCTTGATAGGTTGTACGATGAGGGTAGAAAGCAACAAATTACTTGCTAAGAAGGTCGCCCAGCCCGCACGGTAAAATAGTAATAGTACAACAATCAGATAAGGCAACCAATCCACCAAATCAGAGAAGATAGGTACTATCGTATCAAGAAATGGCGTATGCGGTTGGCATAGCAATAAATGTAATTCTCCCTTAGGAATAATAGCCAGCAATAATGTAATACAGAGGGCTAAAATCAAAGTAGGGATAAGGAATGGCAATATATTTGTGTAGGTTTTATTTGTCATACACTTGTCCTAGAGCGTTGTACTTCTTATTTCCTAATAAGATGATTAACTGCCCGTTATGAAGGAGTTTTTGGGCTTTTTGATCTGGAGTAATGATGTTGGGTAATGCAGTAGTAGTTTGTTGCGTAACTGCGATAGTATTGGAAGTTCGTAATCCTTCTGGTGTAACGCGATAATAGATAGTAGTACCCAATGGTTGATTATGCTGGATACTATAGGATGTAGTTGATAATGTGAAAGGCGAACCATCAATATGCACTTCATTGCATTGATAATCACCCGTGTAGAGATATGCTTGTTGGAATGAAATACGGTGGAAACCCTTAGACTTGGTGCCAATCTCCTTTTGTATGAGAGAAACGGTGGTTGTTCCTTCGGGAATAGCGAATGTGTAATATTCTTCGTCAAAACTGAGTGGTTGGGTATAGAGCACTTCATCGTTGTTGCCACGCACAAGTAGGTCGGCTGTTTGATCACCTTTGTACACACAACATTTGACGGTCAAAAATGTATTAGTAGGCGCCGTGCCAAAATTGTTGAATCGTATCACACGCTTCTTCTCTTGCGTGGACGAACATACTGCATAACTGCCGTCCATGAGTGTGTAAGGCGCGTCTGAACCATCTTCTAATTGCCAATGGATTTGCTTATGCCCTTTGATGATGTCGTTCTTGAATCCGGGCATAGCAACGAGTGTATCATTATGTCCAGACTCTTGAATAGTGAATACATCTAATTGATACGAATCACGCGCTTGGTCTTTCCAATGGGCAATGAACGAAGTATCTGTGATTTCTGTCGCGAGGTAAGCCATAGGATTGATAGTGTCAACAGGAATTTCATAATTCTCTGATGTGGTGAGAGTTAAATCTGCCAGATTGACAATTGTTCCTTTCTTATTACCCCAGATATGTTCGACTAATTCGGGATATTCGATGAATGGGTTGCGGTTGTGTTGGATAGTTGATATGGCATCTAGTCGATTGATTTCTTTTTCGCTAACAGGGTCAATGCGATGCCATTGCAACAATACCTCAATTAGGTATGGTGTGAACGTTAGGTAGGAAGTGTTGGTGACATATTTGGAGTATGACGCATCCCACTTCATATCATGGTAGGCAGTAGCTACATAGAAATAAGCACGGGCAAAATCGCCTTTGTATTCATCAATGATTGAAAAAGCATAGTCTTTCCACTGAGTATCCTTGCCCATAAAGAAAGTACCATTGTTGACTTTATTCGAGTCACTGAGTATGCCAGGAGGGTAGTTGGATTTGTTATTATTTGCAACACGATCTGCAGGATTGAGCAGATACAGATCCTTATAAGCTTCATTTTCCGTGCCGCCCCACCATGATTTAGGCAGGCTATGCTCAATATCCATACCAGCTGCGCTACCTCCTTTGATGGGGAAATATCGTTTGGTTGTGGAATACATGTCCCAAATACTGCCATCTGATTGTTGGTCACAACTTTGAAATCCATGCCATGTACCATAGGCCTTCAAATCGCCTTTAATCCAGATGGTATCACCATTTTTGATATTATTGGTGGTGTGGTAGGTGGTAGAACCATAGACATAGCGTTCGCCACCCTTGATGATTTGATGCAGGGTGGCTTTGAGTACAGAATCTTGTTTACCTTGAATAGCATCGTAGTAGCCATTGGGCAACTGCTCTGCATGTGCAAGAACAACGCAGATACAAGCAATAAAGCATATGTATGGTCTAGGTAAGCTCATCTGCGGGTTAGAAGTGTGATAAAATTATATAGTATGTACCACAAGATACATGCTGCGCCTGCAAAAACTGCCAACTCTAAATGTTGCAATACGTATGCTCGTATTACACTGAAAGCAATGATAATGATGCAACCAATAAGGAATATATATACTTGCCAATTATCGTGCCACGTGAGATTCTTGAATTTCATTCCGAAGAAAGGAATCTCGCTAACGAGCAGGTAACAACTTACCAAACTAAGTACCAATAGCGTCCAAGGTAACCATGGAGTAGCAGTGAATGCATACGGCATACAGGTGATTGATGCCCAGAATATGGCATTTGGTGGTGTTGCCAAACCGATGAATGAGGTAGTTTGGCGTGTGTCAACATTAAACTTAGCCAATCGTAATGCTGAGAATGCCGCCATGAGCAGAGCAATCAGACTCCACCAACCAATGATGGGCTTGAGGTAGCACATCAGCATCATTGCTGGTGCCAAACCGAAGGTAATAACGTCGGCCAACGAATCAAGCTCTACACCAATTGGAGATGGGGCTTTGAGCAATCGAGCAGAAGCACCATCACAAAAGTCAAAAAGAGCCCCTGCAAGAATAAGTGCAAAGGCGATAAGGAACGCATTTTGCGTTGCCATAAATACCGCCACTGACCCGCACAAAAGATTTGCACAGGTCAGTGAGTTAGGTATGATACGTTTAATTTGCATTATATAAATTATTTTTTACCGTAGTTAGCATCTACAATGCGGCGGGCTAAGAAGGTGACGAAGAATGTAGCCACGCTGCATGCAATTACCATCCAGAAGAAGTGTTGATAGCCAATAGCTTCTTGGATATAACCAGCTACCAAACCAGGGAGAATCATACTGAGTGCCATGAAACTGGTGCAGATAGCATAGTGTGAAGTTTTGAACTCGCCTTCGGAGAAGAACATCATATACATCATATAGGCAGTGAAACCAAATCCATAGCCGAATTGTTCAATAGCAATTGCGATAGCGATATATACCATATTAGTAGGCAAGAACATGCTGAGGTAAACGAAACTCAAGCATGGTAGGGTCATTGCGATTGCCATCCACCAGAATGCCTTCTTCAAACCTACTTTAGAGATATAATAACCACCCAAGATGCCACCTAATAGCAAGAAAATCACGCCGATAGCGCCATATACGACGCCCAACTCTTGCATGGTCATACCCAAACCGCCAGTATTGCGAGCACCGAGCAAGAATGGATAAATCATCTTCATGAGGAAGCCCTCTGGCAAGCGATAGAGGAGCATGAATGCGATAGCCACCCAAAGAGCAGGTTTGGTGAAATAGGTAGCAAAGGCCTTACCAAAACCCGTAACAATGTCTTTGGCTGTAGTGTCAGCATTAGGTTTATCGGTATCTGGACGTGGCGTGAAGAACACGTGCCATACTGCCATTAATGCAAAGATAACGGCTGTGATAACCATTGTTACTTTCCATGCCATAGGCATATTGGCTTCGCCTTGTTTGATAGTCCAATCGTAGATGATACCAGGGATAGCGATGAGCGCTGAGTTGCAGAATACATTGCTAAGACGGTAGAATACACTACGCCAGCCAATCATCTCGGCTTGTACGCCTGAAGTGAGAGCCAACATATAGAAACCGTCAGCTGCAATGTCGTGAGTTGCACTTGCAAATGCCATAATGATAAAGGCGATCAATACGCCTGTGAAGAGTTTCACTTCCGTACCCATAGCAGCGATAGTAGCAGGGTCTGGTTGAGGAATAGAGAAGATAGTCAGTACAGCCAATCCCAACATGAGGAATTGCATAGTGAGGAACCACCAACGTTTGGTTTTGATCAAATCCACGAATGGAGCCCACAAGAACTTCAATGCCCAAGGGAAATAAAGCAATGTAGTGAAGAATGACATCTCGCCGTTAGGTACACCCATCTGGTTGAACATAACCATTGAGATGTTGTTGACTAAGAAGTATGGAATACCTTCTAAGAAGTATAGAGTAGGTACCCAAAGCCAAGGATTAATACTTTTCAGTGATTTCATGACCTAAAATGTTGTAAATTTTATTGTTATTAATGATTATTAGTTGTCCGTTGTGGAGAAGTTTGTACACATTGTTGTGTTGTTTGCTATGATTAGGGATTGATTCTAGTCCAGTTTCGAAATCATTGCCATAGTGCAAATAAATTCCTTCAAATGGAATATTATATTCTTTTTTTTCTGCATTCTTGTCAAGGGAGAAGGATATGATTTTTAATTTGATGGGGTAAATGGCAATGTCATTCTTGACTTCAAACAAACTGTCAAGATCAATCTTGATGCTCAATGGTTGATCCGGTGTGATGTCTATACATGCATAATTGGCATTTGATCCATTATTTGCAGCAAATCCAAAATCGATGCGATTGATGAGATTGCCTTGCGGTGTCATATTCATTTCTAACTTTTTAGGGGTAGAGTAGAGAAGTGTATCTGCATTGAATGAAAGTTGTGCAACGCGTCCACCTGTGTAGTTGATGTATAAACAAGCGTTACCTTCGGCATTCGTTTTCATTTCAGTTCTCCAACTAGTACTTGAGGCTTTTATATCCCATCGGTCGTCTAAATCAACCATGTTTTCCCATAGGAGAACATTGCTATCTACCATTTCCACGTGTACTCCCAAAGCCATCTTTGTTGTTCCGAGTTGTCCATAAACGGTGGTAGTTCCATTTTTAAGACCATGTAACATTCCATCTTCATCAACATAACAGATGGTATTATCTTCTACGCTCCAATCTATTGAGGAAGGAAGGATTGTAAATTGTTTAGCATCTACGACTCCATTAACCTCAATATAGTATGGAGTTTTATTAGAGATAAGTACATTACTAAGGCGTAAAGAAGGATTTGCTTCATCCACCAATACTATATCTATTGGTAATGAAGCATTGCCATACGAAGCTGTGAGTAGACCACTACCAAGGCATACAAAGTGTCCATCTTCTGTAATGTAACCTGTTTCGGGATCGCAACTTAGTTCTACGCCTTGCAATTGTTTACTCACCAACATACCATATTGGTTGTAGCCTAAGAAATCGGGCTTAATAGCTGCATACTTAGGCAAACGCATAAAAGTGGAAACAGTACGCATTTCGGTAACAACACTATCATCAGGAGCAGTAGAGAAGAGGAATATGCTATTTCCTACAGCGCGAGGTACACCTTCGGTGGTGGGGTTGATAATTTGTCCACCCAGATTAAATTGTGCACTGCCGCCGCCATCGGCACCAGCAGCTTCCCATGCACCAAAATGACGGAGAATGGATGCCATCTCATGGGTGTACATTCCCGGTTTTTCCATAACCATCAGCCACAGCGTATTATGATCTTGGCTCACACCAAAACCCGTGCGTGGATAGTTTTTATTGTTATAATCTTCGTTCCAATTGCGATTGGTCAATCTACCTTCGCGCATTACGTAGCAATTGCCGGCACTGAGCTGCATAATATTGGGACGTTCGAACGAATGCGATTCATACATGCCAATGATAAATTGTACTCGGTCACCAATCTTGGCTGTCTCCAAGAATGTCTTGCCCGTACCGCGACCACGGAAAACTGCGTATCCATCTTCTACCTTGGTGCCGCCATTGGTGTTGATACTCACAACCTGGCCAAACATGTGCTGGTTGATTGCCCAATCTTGCTCCAACTTCACCACAACCTCAATCAATGGTAGGTCAGTTCCGAGGCGAGCGTCTATTTGTGCCTTAGTGAGAGTTGACTTAGTACCCATGTCCGAATTGAACATCACTAAGTCATTATCGCTAGGGTTACTACGGTTGCGGTTGACCTCATTGATAGGCATTGTTTGGTCGCCGATTTTCAAATGGGCATCCCAAGAGAATTGGTCAATATGAGCGCGCTTTTGGTCATCAATCATTAGGTAACCAATATCTTGTGAACGACCGAATACCGGATCTGGGTTGCCGTGACCAATATTCCAGTTAGTGATGTTGGTACCAATCTTACCATTGCGTACTTGACCTGTGCAAGGTACCCCTGTCAAACCGTTGTATTGGCCTTCATCTTGGGAAGATACTATCCAGAAATTACAGTTAACCGAACCGATAGAGCGATGTCCTGGTGTATTTAGACGCACATGGGCATCAGCCATGCGTTCGGTGTAACCCATTGTAGTATGATGACTTTCTTCTACAGTGTTGTATGGATTAGTTAAATCCACTTCATAGATATAGCAATGACGTAATAGTCCTTTGTTGGATGTAATGTCAAATCGAGTATAGATAATACCAGGCCCTACTTGATAACTCTCCAACGTGTCAATACCATATTGGAGAATAACCGTACTATCCAAATTCGTTTGGATGTTAATTGTGCCGTGCTGAGCCATAGTGGCTAAGCTCATCAGCAATGTTGGAATGAGTAAAAAACGTTTCATATAATATTAGATTTTAGTTCTTACACTTAACTGCCTACAAAGGTACTACTTTTTTTTGAGTTGAACAAATTTTTTTGTATAAAAAATGCACTGCCCATCAAATGAGCAGTGCATGATATTGCCAATCATATCTTCTTATTGGAAACGTGCGCGGTTGTCAATTACTTTAGCATCTTCTTGTATGAGACTGATTGCTTGGTAAGGAATCATGTAAGAAGTACGCATATTCAAGTTGCTGATTTCTTGAGCTGCATTAACTTCGCCTTCAGCAGCAGTCTTGCCATCAACGGTAAGTAAATATACTCCATTATTACCTTTTATGGGGGCAGAAACCTTATTTGTTTCTAATGCTAAAGCAGTACCAATGACTGCAGGTTCTACTCCAGCAGCTCCAAGTCGATAGGAGGTTAATGAGATTCCTTCTGCAGATTTCACATCGGTATCAAATAATTTTGCAGCATCTTCTAGAGAGTTGACGCCCTGAAGTTGTTTGATAATATACTCTGCTTTCTTATCATTGGTGGCAGTGATTATAAGTTCTGCACGGACAGCCTCTAGTGAGCGATATTCGCTATCATTCACTTCTGTTAACGCTGCTACTACGAACTGATCACCACAAGTGAAAACATCACTAACTTGCCCTTGCTTTGCGCCAAATGCCCAGCGAACAATTTCGCGGCTGCTTTTCAAATCATTGATTTTGTCGGTGTTTTCGTTGAGTGCATATGCAGGATTAATGCTAAGTCCCTGTGCAAAAGCCGCTTGGTGGAGCGAGTCTGCATTGTTGTTGGCTACGACAAACTGTTTAGCTTGGTTGTAGATTGCGGCATATGTCTTGCTGCTAGCAGATACTTTGCGTGAAAGGATTGCTAATTTTACTTTTGGAGTAGGTTTGCTCTTATCTAAGATCTTGAAAGTTTGTTCGTTCATACCGTTTGCAACGGTGAATGTTTCGCCTTTCTTACCATCAAATGCAAGTTCCACCATATTAGTTGGAAGTACTGCAGCGGTAAACCATCCCAAATCTTGTATTTCTTCGTTGACAACTGCAGCCAATTTAACTGAATCTGACTTCTTGTAACCGCAATCCATCACGCGTGCAATAGAATAGGTGTCGTTATCAAAAGTTAACTCTGTACATTTTCCTTTTTTTACACCTTTCCCAAATGCGAACTCTTGATACTCAGCAGGAATTGTCTCCTTGGAATAATCGCGACCATCGTACAAGATATCAGAATTACCATTAACGATAGCTGCTACATCTTCTTTGGTGCGGAAATCATTTTCAAGACTTTTAATGAGGCGTTCTGTTTCTGCGAAATCGTCAGCCGAAGGTACGATTGGGAAAATAACGTACTCAATAGAGCGGTTAGGGGTTTGTTTGTATTGCTCTTTCTTTTGGCTGTAGAGATTCTTGAGATCGCTTTCCGTTACCTTAATAAGTGAGTCAGCTACAGCATAGTATGGTTGCTGAACATATTGAACATTGACAGTTTCTTGGCGTGCTTGGAATGCATATTTTGCATCAATATTATTGGCTGTAACCATTTTGCTCAAAAGGTCAACATACTTTTCTTGCAAATATTGCAAGCGTACTGTGTTCTCCCAAAAGTTCCAGTAATTTTTGTATTGATTGATTACTTCGGCTTGCTCTGCATTTTCAGGTTCTTGTTCCAAAGATGCAAGGAAATTTACAAATGCAGTTCGATTAAAATTGCCGGTTTCATCATAGAAAGCGCGGCGTTGCATAATGATTTGATGAGGGTTTGCACCGATGCACAACTCACTTAACTCCTCAGCAGTTACATCCATGCCGATCTTTTCAACTTGCTCACGTAGAGTATAGTCCATCAACATAGTTTGCCAAACTTGGTTGCGAATTTGCAGAGTCAAATCTTCATTAATGTCAGAAGTACCATACTCAAATTTGTAGACATCAGTTAACTGTTCTTTTGCAGCTTCATACTCGGTGTAATGAACATTGTGGCCAGCAATTTCTGCCACATTTTCTCGGTTTTTGTTGAAGAAACTGCTACTCCCATTGAGGAAGTCGCCTAAAATGAAAGCCAACATGGCGAGACCTACTACCACCAGCAAGATAGTGCCATGATTTCTAATTGATTGTAATGTTGCCATAATATTATTTTGTTTATTTTATTTCGATATGTTTTTGCGTTGCGAACTATGAGAAACACAAAAATCGCGCAAAGGTACAATTTTTTTTTGAGATAAACAAATCTTTTTTTGTTTTTAGGCAAAAAATTAGTTAGTTCCGTCAAAAGTGGGTTAAGGTAGGTTAGAGTTTAGTCTGATAAAAATAGATTTTCAATCATGATTTGGTTCGTTATGCAAGGAGACCAATTACAATCTGTTGATATCAATGAAATATCCACTCCAGCCGTATTGATTGAGTCGTTCTCTTGTATAATTATGTTGGCATGTGCGTTATATTTTTCTCCAATTGTGTTTACTAGTTCAGCAAATTCAATTAATGATGTTTGATTTCCTGTTCCTAGATTGTAAATAGGTTTCCGTAGCTGCTCCGATAGCATTGCTAATCTAGCAAGAGCTTCGGCCGCATCCTCTGCATCAAGAATTGAAGCGTATTGATTAGGAGAGTTTATAATTATAGTTTCATGATTTTTTGCTTTTTGTACAAAATGATATAAAAAGCGTTGTTTCATATTAATGCTTGCTAACCTTACATTTGTTACATATTTTAGTCCCGATGTTTCAAAGGTCTTCTCCACTGCATATTTAGCCATGCTATATAGGTCAATAGGTTCAATCGGAGAACTTTCAGTAGATAATTGACCTATTGGTAAGCGTTTATATACTCCCTGTGAGGATATATTAATGATACTGTCAATATTGCCAATTTTAAAGCCATTTATTAGTTTTTTGGTAAAATCTATGGCATTTGCAAGATCTTGTGCTTGATTACTTCTTGCAAAAGCACAATTTATGACAGTTGATATATGAGGTATATTTCCTGCAAATATATCATCGTTGATAATAACTTCAACCCCTTCTAAAGGTTTATAAGTTAATTTTTCTTCAGGAAGTATGGATACTATAATGTGGCAGTGCATTTTAAGTAAATGCTTCACGATATGACTGCCTAAGAGTCCTGATGCTCCTGTGACTAAGATATTTTTCATAAACTTATGTTTTATAATACCATACCTTCAATATCCTCTTGTTGAATACCAGGTAATAGTAGTTGACGATTATCTGTAGATGTTATTTGTATAGTTTCTCCGATATGCTGCATCGTAGAGCACAATTCTTCTTGATTCTTAACTGTTCCCAATACTCGTACTGTAATTTGTGTGAGCAAACCTTTCATCTCCTCTGTGATGGTTTCGCCAGGGAAATGTGTGAGTATTGAATCGATTACTCCATCTTCCTGCATCAATGTATCGCATCCATTTATTTCTGCGATTGTTCCTGGAGCACACAAACATGACACATTGTAACATGGGCTCATAGTCGCAGGATTCACTTTTTTGCTGATGTCCTCATCTGTCATTTTGCCTGTTAACGCAAAGTTGATAAGCATCTTCAGTGGATTGTAGCCAGATACCACTTCCAATATCTTATATTCCATAGAGCCAGTCAAACGATAACCAATATCATAGACATAGCATGTGCCATCTTCTACTTTACATTGCATAAACATCATGCCGTTTTTTATTCCTAAGGCTGCAAACATCTTTTTTGCTTGCTCTTCAACTTCTTGCTTGTACTTCGGAATGACAATAGAAGGGAATGTGTATCCAACAGGCAATGGTATTACATTCTCACCTTGGTTTTGTTTTACATGTCGATTTCCAATGGCAGACAAATAATAATTTCCATCAACAAAAGTCCAGAATATGGTCACTTCGCGCCCTGTCATATACCGCTCAATAATTACCTCTCCTAGTTTGGAGGATTTTTTTGAAGCGGCCATAGCGTCTTGCAACTCTTTCTGATTGTGACATACATGTAGCCCTCGTGATCCACTACCATCTACAGGCTTAATGATTATGGGAAATTGAATATCGGTATCAGACGCATTGTATTGTTGGATGGTAGGAACATTAAACTTTTTACACCATTCTTTGTATAAGGCTTTGTTGGTTAATATTTCAAACTGTTCTTTGGTTCCGTAAGAAGGGAAATTGTTAATTTCACAAAGGTGCTGATATGCCAATAAATAAGAATCTGTAAAACCAGTGAGAATACCATCGACCTGATGCTCTTTGATTTGCTTAGTTAGCGAGTCATAATCTTCGATACTAGTATTCCAATATTCATCTGCCACTAATTTTGCGGGTGACCGCTTGGTATCATACCAGTCTGTAACAATAGTATAAATACCCATACTTTGAGCAGTTTTTACAATATCTACAGAAAAACTGTCACCTCCGATAATCAATAATTTTTTATTTTTTAAAGCCGATATCATATCCATTTGTTGTATTATTTAGCACGATATAGTGGAAAGTATTTGCCTTCAAGATCAAAGTTTGGATCTTCTGCTAATCGCTCTTCTACTAATTGATTGTATAATGCTTGATTAAAAATTTGTTTTCCAATTGAAAATTGCAATCCACTTTTTCTATTAAAAGCAGCTTTGAATTTGTATAGATTGTCATTCCCAGATCCGAGTCCTCCACCTAGATGGAATGTCTTGTAACCTTCTTGATGTCCCCACAATGCAACTTCGTACAGCAATAGATTTGTTGGTGCAAAACTGCGGTATTCGCTCAAGGAACCCGATAGGTGGTAGTGTATTTGTTTGTTGGCGTATAGAATGATACTAACTGCTATAATCTGGTCGTCTAATGTAGCGTAAAATACTTGATAATTGCCTTTAAGGTAATCGTGTATAGCTTTGTAAAATTCTTCCTGAAAGTAATAGTATTCCTCCGCATTGTCACGCTGCATCGTTTGATTGTATATCGAAATAAAATGCTCGAATATAGAATAGTCCTCTGTGTGATGAATTTGAATATTATTTTTTTGCGCTTTGCGTATAATATTTCTGTTTTTGCTTGTGATATTCTCCCAGATTACCTCAGGTGAGGATAAGTCTAAAGCAATCGTATTTCCCAAATCGATAACGTGCGAAATGGCCTTCATATGTACGGCATTCTCTAATACAGGATGATATCTTACGAAGTTGTCAATAATATTTTCATCGTTCATCTTTTGTACATATTCTTTCCAAAAGTCAGATAGTGATAGATCTGATTTATCTCCCTCAAATAATACTCCACCATATCCATATGGAGTTACACTATCGTATACATTTATTATAGTAGTATGGCGCTTCATATATACATATATCGCGCGTAGTTGATCGCTCGTGTAGTATAATAATTGTGGTTCGCCGTCACCGTGTGCGTAGAATGCCCGCACATATCCACTCAGATAATATACATCATAATCGGCAAAAGAACGTACAATATCGTCCCACTCTTGATGCGCTGTTAAGTTATATATTTCAATCATAGAACTCAATTATTTGTTTGCAAATATATTCAATGTCGTCTAAATTATATCTTGCATCACAGTGCACACTCAGCATCGTGTTAGAATATGTCTTGGCTTCGTCAAATGGAGAATCTTCTGGCAAAGCCCAAAGAATAGCAGGATATATACAGCGTTTTATCAAATGCTTTCTCAATTTTTCTCTTTCGTCATTCGACTTGCATTTTAAAATGATAGAAAAAGGATATTCTAGATTTTCGACATGTTGTATTGCATGTGAAACCAGTAAGCGGTGTGCTGTTTCCCAATTTTCTTTTTTTGTATTCATCCATGTTTCGAGGTTCAGATGTGCAATAATGTCGATAGTTCTTTTATCTAATCCCGATACTTGCAGCGTCTCAATTTGTTGCTCGGTTTCGATATAGATATTACGAAATACATCTTTCTGATGAAATAGATGGTTTAAATAAGCAGTCTTTAAAGACATTGCCTCATAGCGTTTGTCTGCCAATTCTACGACCTCGTTTGTTACCTCTACAGTTTGGGGTAAAGTATGTTGCTTGGGCGACCATAGCATTCCTCCTATAGCTATTGGTAAAGATTTTCTCAAGGAAGCAACACACCAATCAGCAGTGCTGTTTTTTGCCCATCCGCTATTTAATCCCAATGTGTGGTCTTCGATAATAGGAATGTCAATATCCAATGTTTCAGCACTTAAATCAACTCCAAAATAGTTAACTCGCAACAAAACATCTCCTTCTCGAATAGGAAGTGATTCTATTATCTCTTTCGAGTTAGTGTTGTTTGGAAAATCGTTATACAATTCTATAGCAATATTTAGTTGTTCAATATGTGAAATCACTTCGTAGCAAAAGTATGCAGGTATCCAAATGCGCTTCCAATCTTGCTGTCCGATCAGAGCAGAAAATGCATGACGACCACATGCATATAAACGCACATTTGGAAATACATCAAACAATGTGTTTCCTCCTGTGTGCTTTTCACCACACAAATGATAATCACTACCAAATTCAATCATTTCTTTTGCGCCCTTCTAATAATTGCAAATAACGTTGGTGGAATCCTAAATCATCCACTTCTTCCATATTTCCAGTCCCTTCTCCTATATCTTTTCTTTTAATTATATTTAAAATAGTCAATTTACAAATCTTTAAATCAGTTGATAAGGTACAATGATCTACATACCAAACATCCAACTCAAATTTTCTACTTAATTTGCAGTGATTGCGACCATTGACTTGAGCCCATCCTGTTATTCCAGGACGTACTTCATGACGTCTTGCTTGTTCAGGTGTATACCAGGGTAAATAGTGCATTAACAAGGGACGAGGACCAATGAGTGACATGTCTCCTTTTAACACATTGATAAATTGTGGCAGTTCATCAATGCTCAACGAGCGTACTAATTTACCTATTTTAGTAATGCGTTGTATGTCAGGCAACAGTTCTCCGTCGACTCCTCGTTCATCTGTCATGGTCTTAAACTTTATGACTTTGAATGGTTTGCCATCTTTTCCTGGACGTTCTTGCAAGAAAAATGCTCCAGCACCTTTGTTTGCGAAATGCAGCATGATTGCTACAAGCAGAATGAACCATCCAATTATAACTAATGCTAAAAATGCAATTATAAAATCAATACAGCGTTTGAAATACTTTTTATACATATCCAGTCTGTTAAAATGATATTATCCCAATAACATACAAAAACACGCAGAGTCACAATTTCTTCTTGATATATGCAAATTATTGTTGCTCTTTATGTGTTTTTATTGTTTCTTCAAAAATTGTGGTTAGTCGTTTGGCAATTACTTCAGGGGCAAAACGTGCTTGGCAATCCTTTGCGATGTTTTCTCGATTGTAATCTTTGAGATTATTGCTCATGTGTAAAATAGCTTCTTTCAAAGCATCTATATCCTTGTTTGGAATTAGTATTCCATTTTCTTTCATAATAATATCGCTTGGACCGCCACAATTGGTCGCTATGATAGGCAACCCACAGGCAAGAGCTTCAATATATACTACTCCAAAAGTTTCCATCTGAGAGGGTAGCGCAAAAAGATCACTATGTTGAAATAATCTTACAATTTCTGCTTTTGTCTGTTGTCCCAATAGTTGAATGTGTTCCTGAAGATGTAGTGTGTTAATTTGTTCTTGCAATGCAGTCTTCATACATCCGCCTCCAATAATCAATAATTTCCATTCGTTGGGTAGCGATGCCTGTATTTGGTGTACTGCGTCAATAAGTAAATCAAAACGTTTGCTGGGCACTAATCGACCTGCAGATACTATAGTCAGTGGATGTTTCGTATTGTTAGATTGGTATGTAAATTCTTTCCCTAGCAAATTGGGAACGACTTTAATCTCGTTATGAATAAGATGCTTTTGTATTATATTATCTTTAAGAGATTGAGATACAGCAATTAGCTGGTCCAAATGATTATATGTTTGCTTAGCTGTATGAATGATTTTTGTTGAAATTTGATCTTTTGCTAATTCGCTCCAATGTTCAATAGCGACTAAAGGTATATTGTATTTTTTTCGTAATGATATGGCTCTTTGAGTGACAGGCAAATAGTGAGAGTACAAAATATCGGGTTCCCCTTGTTGTCGGACTGCACGTTTATAGATATAATCTAATTGCCAATTATAGAATAATCTTTTTATTTGTTTTGGCAAAAAAAATAGTAATGCGTATGGACATAAGAATATATTATAAATAGATACCATACGTTCTGTTTTATGTTGTATACCCAGAGGACGCCAATAAAAACGAAAACGTGCATCAACACTTAATATTGTAATTTTATGACCAAGATTAGCTAGTGCCTCTGCTTGGTCATTTTCAAAACAACCCCAATGTGGATCTTTTTTTGATGGATAACCTCTTGCGATAATAAAAATATTCATGGTAATTATTCTATTAATTTTTTACGTAATACGTTCAAATATCCATGTCCGTATTTTAGGTCTGGTTCTACATAATTACCCTCAGCCCATTCGTTCCATGATGTTAAAAATACGATTTTATGTTCTTCCTCTTTTTGCATTACTAATTCTAATACGGAATCTATTTGTTCTCCAAAAACGGATGGTGTACTATGTGTATAAATGCGCGCAAGTTTTCCACTGCGGGGGGTACGATCCCACTGTGGAAATAAAAGAGGATATACATTTTCTCTTTTATCTATTTCTCCGTACAGATGCTTATTTATTTTTCGTTGGTCACATTTTGAAATAATAAAAATCTTAAATAATCGAACTAATAAACTGCGGAGTAAAACCTCGTGTAAAGGACGTACTAATTGTTCAGCTCGTAGATATCCCCTTCCATGTACTGCATCATAACCATGATCAATAATCTCCTGATATAGCTGTTCTGCTTGAGAAGGAATTCTCTTTAGCAAAATATTTAACAACGTAATAGATTTTGTACTAGCAATATTCTGTTGTAATCCCACAAAATGAATTCCTTTTAATCCATTTTGCTTGGCAAGTGTTTGCCATAATTGGATAAAGGCGGTAGTATCTGGAAAATCCAATGGTTTCCAAACTAAGAACAATGGTTTTTCGTCTACTGTAATATATCGTTTGTCTTTGAATGCAGGAAGCACATCATAAAAATGCTTTATATACTCATCTTCTGTATAAACCATCTTCATGAGTGTCATCTCTTTTTGTTTGCGGGTTCCTGCTTCCCAACTCTTGTTAGTCCAATTATGATTAGCCCAACCCAAACAAAAAGGGAAGTCAGGTTTGCCACTTGTTAGTACTTCTTGAAATGGACGCTCAAGCAACTTGTGATCGTGACTAAACCAATAATGCCAATAGCAGAATCCTTCTATGCCAGCTTCACGAGCCATTTGAGCTTGTTGCTCACGCACTTCATGTACACGCAAATCATAAAATCCCAAATCGGCAGGAATTCGGGGTTGGTAGTGCCCCTTGAAAAGTGGCTTTGCTTTCGCTACATTAGTCCATTCTGTGAAACCTTTTCCCCACCATTTATCATTTTCTGGTATAGGGTGAAACTGAGGAAGATAGAATGCTATGACGCGTGCTTTGGGTTTGTTGTGTGAGTTCATATCGTCTTTTATCTGAGTGTTTTTATGATTTTTGCAGGTGAGCCTGCTGCCATGCAATAAGAAGGAATGTCTTTGGTTACCACGCTATTAGCGGCAATAACGCTTCCTCTCCCAATCTTTACATTAGGCATTATCATTGAACCTTCGCCTATCCATACATTATCTTCTATGATTACAGGACCATTACTGATGAGTTCTCTTTTATAAGGAGGGATGTCTAATTTTTCGTTTTTATCAACAGAGTTGCCATGTGCATTATCGGTGATTAAAACACGCGGACCAGTTAATACGTTGTTACCTATCACAATTTTATTGATAGCCGTAATATGTGACTGAGCACCTATGCTACAATTATTACCAATAGTTATTTCTGGCGAAAAT
Organism: Paludibacteraceae bacterium; assembly: GCA_017503075.1. Taxonomy (GTDB): domain Bacteria; phylum Bacteroidota; class Bacteroidia; order Bacteroidales; family Paludibacteraceae; genus Colicola. The sequence continues at coordinate 47,488 of JAFVTU010000015.1, forward strand.
GTTTGTTTAGTATGTGGATAATACGAATATGCTGTCAGACGACCGTAATCTCCTATATGCGAATTGGCTCCAATGGATATATATTTCTCTCCTATATAAATCGTATGCGGTCTCAAGGTGCTTTTTTCTCCGAGGTGTCTAAATTGTCTAGACTTGTAGCCAACAAAGCAATGAAGCTTGATGGCGTCCCATTTGTCCAATATAGTTTTTGGACAAATGTATGAATATAATTTACCAATGAAAAATAGTAGTTGTTGCATATTAGTGTTTGTGTGTTTTATGTATTCGGTACCAATAATAGGCATATAAAATTATGGATACAGGCAGTAATGCGATTGTGAGTATCTTTGTTTGTGTTGACGCGTTTTCTAGTGTTGGTTTTATTTGTGTGTAATCAATACTCTTGCGAAAACATGCTATAGCAAGCCTTATCATTTCAAATGATAAGCGAATCAATAGTAATAGTTTGTGGTCGCCAGTTGTTTTTTGTATTTTGTATAATAAGTATTTTAGTGTACCATTCGTAAGTTTTGTTAATGAGCCATTAGTCGTTTTCCCCGTAGGACAAAGGAAATAATATGCTCCACAGTATTGTGCTAAGTATTCAACCTTTGGATAAGCACAAAAAACTTTTATATGAAAATCCCAATCCTCTCGTTCCTTTATCTCGGATGTATTTCTAATATCATGCTTTGTCAAAAACGAATGTCTATATAAAAATGCATGTAATGGAATTGTACCAAAAACACCCCAACCAGCTAATAATTTGAATAGATTTAAACGGAATCCCATCAATTGCGAATTAATCATTCCATCAGATTGGGTAAATTTGTAGTTTGTGTAAGTGACGTCTAACCCTTTTTGATCCATTAACTCAACTTGACGCTCCAACTTATCTTTAGCGATAGTATCATCTGCATCTATAAATTGTATGTAATCGCCTTCTGCATATTGTAATCCTACATTGCGAGCAGAAGCAGAGCCTCCGTTCTCTTTCTGTATAAGCTTTATACGAGAATCATTAATTGCTATATCCTTTATGATGTCTGCACTATCATCCGTTGATCCATCATCCACCACAATCATTTCCCATGTAGTAAGCGTCTGCTGTTGTACGGATGCAATTGTTTGGGCGATATACTGCGCTGAATTATAGCAAGGAGTAATAATGGATACTGTTTTAACCTCTTGATTCATAATTGTTTAATAACGGAGAATAATATACTAGTTGCAAAAATAAGAATGTTTGTACGATGTTATACGCTTCAAAAAGCGACATTAGAAAAAGTACACATATTGATACAACACCTAAAACGCCTGCTCCATTAGTGGCTTTAAGCGCCCCTCTAACAACATATATGATATTGATAAGAAACCCTCCGCACAGAATAACTCCTCCCTGTAATAATAACGTTAATAGTAAGTTATGTGGTCCTGATCCAGCTAAATATGTCATATTCCATTTTACATCTTGTAAACCATAGCCAATCCAAGGACTTTGTTGTATTTTATATACAGCATTACTCCATATGTATGTTCTGCTGGTGAATGTAGTATCTTTAGAAAGAATGTTTTCAATGAATTTAGTCATCAAACTAATTTCTTCAATAGAATTACCATACCATATAATAGCTGCAAAAAATAAGACATATAACACTGCAAAAATGGTCAAATAGATTTTTGGCCGTTTGATAAATTTGTGGAATATTATATAGATAGTCAAAATAGATAATCCAATAGAAGATGTCATTGAACCTATGTAAATAACAGATCCTAAAGAGACTATTATAAGAGCAAACAAATTAAACACTCCACGCTTAGTGGTTAGTGTATACATAGCTTGGGCGGTTATACCTATTAAACACACAAATCCCGTTTGGTTATAGTTCCCAAATAAATGGCGTGTAGAATCTCCTGTGCCTTGCCAATCATGATCAATCCATAATCCATCGGGGAACAAAAAGAATAAAATGGCATTCAAATAAATTAAGATAGAAAAAGTGGTGGCAATATACTTATAACTATTTTCAATATCATGTTGCCAAAAACATACACCAAGTAATAGGAAAATAATGATATTCAACCAATTGAAAAAGGGTGTTAGCCCCAATGTAGAAGATGTTAGTACATACGCTAAAACTGTGTATAATAACCACCACAGATTAACTCGTATATTAAAACCGTTGGGGCGTATAGCTTGCCTAAAATATTGAATAAATAGTGATATGCAGAAAGCGACCTCAATCGCTTGTACACAGCGTGTGAGCAAGTGTGTACTGCTATTTTGAGGCATGGCAATAAAAGTAAAACCTATCATGATTAGATAGATCAATGGTTGCCATATGGATGATTGTGATTGCTGTTGCATTCTCAACTACTTTCTTAAATTTGTGAACCAAGTTTTAATGTATTGTTTTTCTTTGTCACTCAATGCGAATGCCCAAATGGTTAACACTCCCATGCTAGCGGCGAATGCGAATGTTATTAATATTCTCCATGAAAGAACTAAATAAGTGATTGATAGATAACATGCTACAATCATAGTTAAGCATGGAATGGCTACTCTTAAAAACACATTTTTGCAGAAACGAGAAATATCTATATCTGCGATGTGTTTCATTAGAGGCAGACGCAGTAGGGAGGTGAGCATTTCAATGACTACATAACTCCACATAATAGAACTGATGGGTAAATCACATTTTAAACAAATCCATCCGATAACAACTACAAGCAATTTTAATGTATAGAACACAATATTATATGTGCGAAGTTCTCCTATCGCTTGATTGGCAGATGTTAAACCAATTGAAATCTGATCACACATCGCTGCAACTAAGATGAATTGACAAAACATAACTGCATGTTCTGGCACATTCCCTAACCAAAGTTGTAGAATCGTATTCATTTCTGCAACTAATGGAATTGCTACGAGTGATAATAATAGGAATGCATATTTACTCGCTGATTCACATAAATGCAACATTTTATTTCGTTCTCCCGCACCTTCCGCTTTCATAATCTGTGGATTCATTGCATTCAAAATTGAAGTGGACAGAAATTGAACAGCACCCGATACTTGTTGCGCTACTCCGTATGCAGAGTTGACTAATGTACCATAAAACAAATTGAGTACTACTGAAATGCCTTGATTGCGTGCGATAACGCATCCCGTTGAATACACTGTCCAACCCGCAAAATTGCTCAATCCTCTAATATGTTCTTTGTCAAATTCCTTGATTCTAGGGCAATGAAACTCTGGATATTTAATTGCTGCATAGATGACAAAAGCCAATAGATTAAAGGTAGAAATACATACCAACAAACCAGAGTAGGAAATAAGAGAGTCATATGAAATTTTAGATAGTAAAATAGCAATCAGCAACTTCAATATACCATCTATCACATCCACAACAGATGTGTATATAATATTCTCCCTTGCAACAAACAAAGCCCGAATAGGTGCTGTAATAAAACTGATAAACAACATCGCTACAGCCGCAAAATATACGAATAAAGCAGCACCTTTGCGAGCGGCTTCAATGTTTAAAAAGTCGTGTGTTATCCAAGGACCAAATGCACATAATCCACCTGCTACCAATAGTCCAATAAAGAAATGTAACAACATGCTGTTACCAAAGACTAAACTAACTTGATGTATGTCTTTTTTTCCATGATAGAAGGAGAGATAGCGCTGGGTCGTAATCACCAATGCATTGGTTACAAAAGATAGCATCGCAACCACTCCGGCAACTACCGAATATATACCATAATCGCTCTGCCCCAATACGGATAGGATGAGCCTTGTAGAATACAAGGACAAACACACATTAATAATTGTTCGTGTGTATTGTGCGATGGTATTTACTATGATGCGTTGCGAATTGGTCATTATTTTATCTCTCCCAAGTTACTCAAACAAACTTTGAGCGATTCTATCCAATATGGCACCTTCACGCCAAAAGTTGCTTTGATTTTCGTCTTGTCTAGTACCGAATACGCAGGGCGTTTTACTGGCGATGGGAACTCGTCGCTGTGGCAGGGCTGAATATCGCACTCCGTATGTCCTGCATATTCTGCGATCATCTTCGTGAAATCAAACCAACTGCAAACGCCCTCATTGCTATAGTGATACACACCATCATTGTCCTCGTACTTGCGCTCGCCAACAATCTCGTATATCGCCGCTGCCAAGTCATATGCATAGGTCGGTGTACCCACTTGATCAAACACCACCTTCAACTGTGGCTTCGTAGCGGTCAAGTTTAGCATTGTCTTCACAAAGTTCTTTCCAAACTCGCTGTATAGCCACGCTGTGCGGATGATAATATGATGGCAGCCTGATGCCAAAATATTTTGTTCGCCCTGCAATTTGGTTTTACCATACACTCCCGTCGGTGTACCTTTCTGATCTTCCTTGCATGGTGTGTTGTATGGATCGCCGCCAAACACGTAATCCGTGGACACATGCACGAGCAATCCATCCACCTCCTTCATCGCTATTGCCAGATTCTCAACTGCCTTCGCATTCAGCAACTCACACAATTCTTCATCCGTTTCAGCCTTATCCACATTGGTATATGCAGCACAATTGATAATGCACTTTACGTTTTTTTCTTGCACCATCTTGCGCACCGCTTCCAACGACGTAATATCTAGCAGAGTAGTTTCCACTCCTTCTACTTCCACTACGTCGGTATATATATAGGTGTCACGACTATTTTTAGCCACAATACGAATCTCATTACCGAGTTGCCCGTTTGCACCAGTTACTAATATATTCATATTTTTTTAGTCCTGATTCTTGGTTCCTTGTTCTTGATTCCAAACAAATGGCGAATCAAATTCTGCCAACTTTGGATGTTTCGTATCCTTCTCACTTAGCAATGCCTCATTCATCGCCAATCCCCAATCAATACCAAGCGACTCATCCAATATCGAAATGCCACCATCCGCCTCTGGATGATAGAAGTTGTCGCACTTGTATTGGAATACCGCACTTTCGCTCAATACCGCAAAACCATGCGCAAATCCCTGAGGGATAAAGAATTGACGATGATTTTCTTCTGTCAGCAATACCGCTACATGTTGTCCATATGTCGGACTGCCTTTGCGAATGTCTACAGCCACATCTAGCACCTTCCCTTTCGCACAACGTACCAATTTGCTTTGTGCATAAGGTGGACATTGAAAATGCAGACCACGCATCACGCCAAACTTCGACATGCTTTCGTTGTCTTGTACAAAGTGTATATCACCCACTTTTTCCTTGAATTCTCTCTCCGAAAAGCTCTCAAAGAAATATCCACGAGCATCACCAAATACCTTTGGCTCAATCACATATACGCCTTCTATCGCCGTCTTTATAACTTCCATAAAATCAGTCTAATTGCGAAAATCCATTCTGCTTCACATCCTCAATCACCTTCAGCAGATATTGTCCATACTGATTCTTCAGCATAGGCCGTGCCAACTCACGCATACGCTCCTCCGTAATCCACCCTTGACGGTATGCAATACCCTCCAGACAAGCCACTTTCAAGCCTTGACGTTTCTCCAATACTTCAATATAAGTACTTGCCTCAGACAACGAATCATGTGTACCTGTATCCAACCATGCAAAGCCTCTACCCAAAGTTTGCACCTTCAATTCGCCATCCTTCAAAAACTCCTGATTCACAGTCGTAATCTCATACTCTCCGCGAGCAGATGGCTTGATGTTGGCTGCCACATCCACCACTTTATTTGGATAGAAATACAATCCCACTACAGCATAATTGCTTTTGGGATTTTGTGGTTTCTCCTCAATACTCAAGCAGTTGCCCTCTTTGTCAAACTCCGCTACACCATAACGCTCTGGATCGCTCACCCAATAACCAAATACGGTTGCTTTTTTCTCCTCATCTGCTGTGCGGACTGCTTCTTTTAACATGCTCGTAAAACCCGAACCATGGAAGATATTGTCACCCAATACTAAGCAAGCACTATCATCACCAATAAACTCCTTACCAATAGTAAACGCTTGCGCCAAACCGTCTGGCGAAGGTTGCTCGGCATAGGTAAAGTTCACACCATAATCACTACCATCACCCAACAAACGCTTGAAGCCTGGCAAATCGTATGGTGTTGAGATTATCAAAATATCACGAATACCTGCCAACATCAGCACGCTGATTGGATAATAAACCATAGGCTTATCATAGATTGGCATCAACTGCTTACTAATACCTTTGGTGATTGGGTACAAACGTGTTCCCGAACCTCCTGCTAATACAATTCCTTTCATAGCATTATATCTTACTTCAAAATTCTTACTTCAAAATTAGTCTCTGCGGAAAATATCCCTTGTATATACTTTTTCTTTTACATCCTCCAGACATACATCATAGCGGTTGGCAATAATTGCCTGCGACTGTTGCTTGAATTTCTCTAAGTCATTCACCACCAACGAACCAAAAAACGTTGAACCATCTTGTAGGGTGGGCTCGTAAATAATTACTTGCGCACCTTTGGCTTTCACGCGTTTCATGATGCCCTGAATACTTGATTGCCTAAAGTTATCCGAATTCGATTTCATCGTCAAGCGATACACGCCAATCACGCACGCATGTTCTTCTCGTGCATCGTACTGACCATTGTTATAGTAGTCGTAGTATCCTGCTTTCGCCAGCACGCGGTCTGCGATAAAATCTTTTCTCGTACGATTACTTTCCACAATCGCCTCAATCAAGTTCTCTGGCACATCCTGATAATTAGCTAACAACTGTTTGGTGTCTTTAGGCAAACAATATCCGCCATAACCAAACGATGGGTTGTTGTAGTGTGTGCCAATGCGTGGATCCAGACAAACGCCCTCTATAATCGACTGTGTATCCAATCCCTTCATCTCAGCGTAAGTATCCAACTCATTGAAGTAGCTCACGCGCAACGCCAAGTACGTGTTAGCAAAAAGCTTCACTGCCTCTGCCTCCGTAAAGCCCATGAACAAGGTATCTACATCCTCCTTAATCGCTCCCTCTTGCAATAATCCCGCAAACTGCTTGGCAGCATCCACCAATCGCTCATTCTTCAAATCCGTACCCACAATAATGCGTGAAGGGTACAAATTATCATACAATGCCTTGCTCTCACGCAAGAACTCAGGAGAGAACAATATGTTCTCCGTACCAAACTTCTTACGCACACTCTCCGTATAACCTACAGGAATAGTGGACTTAATCACCATAATCGTCTTGGGATTGACACGCAAAACCAACTCAATCACTTGCTCCACAGCCGAGGTGTCAAAATAATTCTTCTGACTATCATAGTTCGTGGGCGCAGCAATGACCACAATCTCCGCCTCTTTGTATGCCGCTTCCGCATCCAAAGTCGCAGTCAAATCCAACTCTTTCTCTGCAAAGTACTTCTCAATGTACTCATCTTGAATAGGTGATTGGCGACGATTGATCATCTCTACTTTTTCGGGTACAATGTCCACTGCCAACACCTTGTGATGTTGTGCCAGCAATGTCGCAATCGACAATCCTACATATCCTGTCCCCGCTACTGCAATTGTCATATTTACGTTGTTTTTGTTTATTGTTCGTTTCACTCACGAAAGTGATTCGCTTCGCTCATGTACGCTTCAGCCATTTTCGTAGCCCTTGGCTACCACTTTCGCGGCTTTTGCCGCCACTTTCGCAGCTCCGCTGCTTACAGTCTTCCGTCCACTACGCTGCGATCCACAAAATCTTTTACATCAAAGATCACAGCGCCTTGCTCTTTGTATTTCTTGAAGTCAAATGTCTTAAACTGATTGTGGCTCACACATGCAATCACAGCCTGATACTCTTTGTCTGGATCAATAGCTGCAATCAATTCTTTGCCATACTCGTGCTTTACAACCTCGTTGCTTGCCCATGGATCATAAATATCTACATTGCAACCGAAATCTTCCAATTCATCCACTATATCCACAACCTTTGTGTTGCGGCAGTCTGGGCAGTTCTCCTTGAAGGTTACACCCAGTACCAATACATTCGAATTATTAATCTTATGATCCTTTTGAATCATCAACTTCAGCACCTTATCTGCAATAAACTTCGCAATCGAGTTGTTTACTGCACGACCCGACAAAATCACCTGTGGGTCATAACCCAATGACTTCGCCTTGTGCGCCAAGTAATATGGATCCACCGAGATACAGTGACCACCTACCAAACCTGGACGGTACTTCAAGAAGTTCCATTTGCTTCCTGCGGCCTCAATCACATCGTTAGTATCAATACCTACACGGTCGCAAATCAACGCCAACTCGTTCATAAATGAGATGTTTACATCTCGTTGGCTGTTCTCTACTGCTTTTGCAGCTTCAGCCACCTTCATATTTGGCGCTTTGTGAGTGCCGTTCTCCAAGATACTATTGTACAACGCATCCACCAAGTCCGCAATCTCAGGAGTAGAACCCGAAGTGATCTTCTTAATCTTAGTCAATGTATTCACTTTATCGCCTGGATTGATACGCTCTGGTGAATAACCGCAGTAGAAGTCCTCATTGAACTTCAACCCACTAAACTTCTCCAAGACGGGTACGCAATCTTCTTCCGTACAACCTGGGTAAACGGTTGATTCATAAATCACCAAGTCACCTTTGTTCAATGTCTTGCCAATTGTCTCGCTTGCTTTTAACAGCGGAGTTAAGTCTGGGTTGTTGAAGCGGTCAATTGGGGTAGGAACGGTCACAATATAGGTGTTCACTTGCTTCAAGTCTTCAGGATTGCTTGTGAAAGTAAGTCCAATCTTCTTGGTGCTCTCATACGCATCACGAGCCTGCTTCATACCCACCAAGTCTGCTTCCAATGTATGGTCTTCGCCACGATTCAACTCATCCACGCGAGCTTGGTAGATATCAAAACCAATCACACGGTATTTCTTACCATACTCGATTGCAAGTGGCAAACCCACATAGCCCAATCCAATTACTGCAATTACTCTGTCGTTCAAATTCATATCTTTCAAATTTTCTTTAATTTTTGTTCTTGTCTGATTTTCTAAATCAAAAATCTCAATTATATTAAGCGTGCAAAGGTACAACTTTTTTTTTATATATGCAAGCAAATATGTAATATTTGACGTTTAATGCTGTTTTTCTATACTAAACGAGTAAGAATTAGTGACTTTGTTTGTGTATATAAACAAAATAGTGTACCTTTGTAGCCAAATTGCCTAGAATGGGCAATCTTGAACCATATTGAACTATTTTGAACGCGCTATGAGCGCACTGAACAATACATTTTTATGAAGAATTTTAAACTGTGGAATGTGGTTTGTGGCTGGCTTGTATTTGCAATTGCTGCCGCAACTTATCTTTTGACGATGGAGCCAACAGCATCCTTTTGGGACTGTGGTGAGTTTATTGTAAGTGCACATAAGTTAGATGTTGGTCACCCACCTGGGGCGCCATTTTTTATGCTTTTGGGGCATTTCTTCTCGCTTTTTGCTAGCGATACAGCGCACGTGGCAATGTGCGTGAATGCCCTTTCGGCATTGGCTTCGGCGTTTACTATCTTGTTCCTCTTCTGGACCATCACCGCCCTCGGGCGCAAACTCATCCAACCGCTACACAACGCTACACCATCCTACACAATGACACAAGGTATCGCCCTTCTTGGAGCTGGTGTTGTAGGTGCGTTGGCATACACGTTCTCCGACACGTTCTGGTTCTCGGCGGTAGAAGGTGAGGTCTATGCACTATCTTCCCTTTTTACGGCAGTAGTCTTTTGGCTTATCCTTAAATGGGACGAACATGCAGATGAAGAAGGCTCTGATAAGTGGTTGATTCTCATCGCTTATCTTATGGGATTGAGTATAGGTGTCCACCTCCTGAACCTCTTGACTATCCCTGCTATCGTACTCGTATACTACTTCCGTCGCCACCAATTCTCATGGAAAGGCGTATGTGGCGCATTTGGTATATCGGTAGCAATCCTTGCTGTTATTCTCTATGGCATTATCCCAGGTGTTCCAACTATTGCAGGTTGGTTTGAGTTGCTGTTTACCAATATGTTGGGCTGTCCGTTTAATACAGGATTAGCAATCTATCTCGTGCTTATGGCTGCGGCGCTTGCTTGGGCAATATGGGAAAGTTATGCTGTGATAGAGAAAGAAACAACCATCAATACTCGCACCATTATCTCTTTCGTTTTGGCGATGGCGCTCGCAGGCGTGCCATTTATCAAGGAAAGTGCTGTGATTGGCATTGTGTTGATTATTGTGATGCTGATTACACTCTTCCTCAAGAAAGAGGTTATCCCTGCACGTTGGCTCAATACCATCTCTATGATGGTGACGGTCGTTGTGATTGGCTACGCCAGCTATGCGGCAATTGTCATTCGTTCTTCTGCGGACACCCCAATGGATCAGAACTCACCAGATAATGTATTCTCGCTCAAATACTATCTCAACCGCGAGCAATATGGTGATACGCCACTCTTCTATGGACAAACATACAATGCCCCTGTCAAACTAGACGTTAGGGGCAATATGTGCGTGCCTGTAGAGAAGAAAGGAAACGCGCAATATGCACCTGCACCCAAGGTAGAAGGTGAGAAAGATCGTTATGTCGTAACAGGCTATAAGACTAGCTACGAGTATATGGACGAGTTTAAGATGCTCTTCCCTCGTATGCACTCTGGACAACCATCTCATATTCAGGCATATAAAGAGTGGGCTGATATAGAAGGAAAGAAAATCCGCTATGACTATTGTGGACAGAAGAAAACGGAATATTGTCCAACCTTCGGAGAGAACCTTCGTTTCTTCTTCCGCTACCAAGTCAACTTTATGTATTGGCGCTACTTTATGTGGAACTTCGCAGGGCGTCAAAACGATCTTCAATCTTATGGAGATATCACCAAAGGACAATGGATATCGGGTATTCCATTCATTGATAACGCGTTGTATGGTGACCAATCTACACTTCCAACCGAACTCCGTGAGAATAAGGGACATAACGTATATTATTTCCTCCCACTCATCCTCGGTCTAATTGGCTTATTCTGGCAATTGAGCAAACGTCAGAACGCAGGTAAGAACAAAGAAGGATTCCGTTCGTTCGCAATTGTCTTCTTGTTGTTCTTCCTTACAGGTTTAGCCATCGTAGTGTACCTCAACCAGACACCTTATCAACCACGCGAGCGCGACTACGCATACGCAGGCTCGTTCTATGCGTTCTGTATTTGGATTGGTATAGGTGTCATGGCGCTCATTGATATACTCAATCGTGTAGTGAAAAACGAGAAGGCACGTACTGCCGTGGCTGCGGCTGCCGTACTTGTAACCATGTTAGTGCCTGCGCAAATGGCTTCACAAAACTGGGATGACCACGATCGATCTAATCGCTATGCAGCGCGTGACTTCGGTGCTAACTACTTGAAATCCTGTGATAAAGAAGCGATCATCTTCTGTAATGGAGACAATGATACCTTCCCTCTTTGGTATAATATTGAGGTTGAGGAAGAGCGCAACGATGTACGTGCTTGCAACCTCTCTTACCTGCAAACCGATTGGTATATTAGCCAAATGAAGCGTCCATATTACAATTCACCTGCATTGCCAATTTCGTGGGAGTACAAAGACTTTATGCCAGGTAAAAACGAGGTGGTTTGGGTAGAGAATCGCCTCAATGCACCACTCGAAGTCAGCAAAGCATTCCAGTTCCTGCGTTCGGATGACCCTCGCACCAAACGCGATGGTGAAGGATATATCCCAAGTGACCAACTTTATGTGCTTTCTCCTGATAGTCAACAGATTATGTTCAAGAAAGCGCGTCGATTTACCCGTTCTGAAATGATGGTGATGGAGATGCTTTCTACCAACGAATGGCAACGACCAATGTACTTCGCTGTAACTATTGGGGACGATTATCATTTGGGACTCAATCCATATCTTGAACTAACTGGTATGGCATATCGCATCACTCCAGAGCGCAGTAAAGATGGCAAAATACGTGTGAATACAGAAGTAATGTATGATAATATGCTAAATAAATTCAAATATGGTAATATCAATATACCAGGTATATATATAGATGAAAATACCATGCGCATGTGTCGTACGCACCGTATGATGTTCTGTCAATTAGCTGAAGCATTGTATGACGAAGGAAAATATGATAAGGCATTGAATGTCTTAGACTTTGCTGAAGAAATGTTACCAGGATTCAATGTCCCTTATGATTATACTTCAGCATCAATGGCTTCTCTTTATTATGCTATGGATGAAATAGAGAAGGGTAATGCAATTATGATTGATGTTGCTGAAAATAGTGTTGAGTATATGGAGTGGGGAGCTTCCTTAGAGCCACAATTACGAAAATCTGCACAATCAACCATAGGACACCATACTGCAGTACTTGGATTTGTACTAAACAATCTTCAACGATTCGAGCAAAAGGATTTGTTTAACAAGTACTTTGATATTTATTCTCAATATGCTCGCTAGTAGATACAGTATAGGAATATGTATCAATATAAAATACCCGTTTTACTGCTGACTGGCTACCTTGGCAGTGGCAAGACAACTCTTCTCAATCGTATCCTCTCCAATAGGAAGGGGATACGATTCGCGGTGATAGTCAATGATATAGGTGAGGTAAATATCGATGCCGAACTCATACAAAGGGGTGGAGTAGTGGCGCAACAAGACGACAACCTTTTCGCCCTGCAGAATGGTTGTATCTGTTGCTCCCTCAAAATGGATCTGGTTCAACAACTGCGCGACCTGTGTAATCAAACCGATACCCAATATCCAATAGACGGAACGCCATCCAATAGCGAAGCGTCCGAAAGCAGCAGGGCTGCTTTCGATTACATTGTCATTGAAGCTTCTGGTATCTGCGAACCAGCTCCTATCGCACAAACAATTTGTTCGTACGATAGCCTCATTGCCTCTTCGCCTCATCGCCCATCGCCTAAATTGGACGCTGTGGTAACCGTAGTAGATGCTCTCAGATTGCGTGATGAGTTCATCTCTCAACTCTCAACGATCGCCAATAGCCAATCGCCTATTGCCCAAGGTGACGACCTCGCTTCCCTCGTTGTGGAGCAAATTGAATTCTGCAACCTCATATTATTAAATAAGGTGTCGGAGGTAAGTGCAGAGGAACGCGAACATATCCGTGCCATCTTGCGCGCTATTCAGCCCAAAGCCAAAATTATTGACTGCGATTATTGCGATGTACCTTTCTCTGAGATTCTTGATACCGAACTTTTTGATTTTGAAGAGGTAGCCACCTCTGCCGCATGGATTCAAGGCGTTGAAGGCGACGTAGAAGAAGAGCACGAACATCATCATCACGATGAACACGAACATTGCCATCATGAGCATCACCACGATCATGAGCATGGAGAACATTGCCATTGTTGCCATTGCGAAGCTGCCCATAGCGAAGCGTCCAATAGCCCAGAGGGCGTCCAATATCTAATAGGCGAAACGCCGTCCCATAACCAAATAACCACTTTTGTTTATTACCGACGTAGGCCCTTTGATCTCAACCGCTTTGATGAGTTTGTAGCACGTCATTGGGATAAGGGAATTATACGCTGCAAGGGTATGTGCTATTTTGAAGATGAGTACGATATGTGCTATCTCTTTGAGCAAGCAGGCAAGCAATTTAACCTCAAGCAGGCTGGTACTTTCTATGCCACTATGCCTAAAGAAGAACTAATGCAAATGATGGCTACTGACCCAATGTTGCGACGTGATTGGGATGAACAGTATGGCGACCGTATGCAAAAGCTAGTCTTTATTGGACAAAATATCGATAAGGAAGCAATCTGCAAGGCATTAGATGATTGCCTTCGTTAACTCCTTCATTCGTTAACAAAGAAAAAAGCCGTCTCACGACGGCTTTTTTTCCACGGTATTAGTCTGTTTGATTTTTTAAGGTACAAAAAAGATTGTGTCGATTTTTAAATCCGCTGCAAAGGTACTGCTTTTTTCTCATCCCCGCAAGAGTTGTTTATATGTTATGCAACACGTTTTTAGCGAAAAAAGCTTAAATATGTTGTAGAACATACGTTTTCGGAGCGTCTGGCTAGTATCTTTCCAACTCAATCACCTCTAAATCGCGAATTTCTTTCCCATCAATCACAAACCTGAGCAATGTCTGTACGGTCTGCCAACCTTGTTTGCCTGCAGACCCAGGATTCATGGTCAGCATCTGCCATGTGGGGTCGTATTGCACCTTCAAAATATGGCTATGACCACATACAAATAATTGCGGTGTCTCTTTCTTGAACATCGGCAACAACCATGGATTATATTTCCCAGGATAACCGCCAATATGCGTTAACAACACATTGACATCTTCTACACGAAAACGATAGAACTCGCTGAGCGAAAATCGTACATCGCCACTGTCCATATTGCCATACACTGCGCGAGTGGGTTTGAACTCACGCAAATGTTGTAGCACCATAGCACTGCCTATATCACCTGCATGCCATATCTCGTCCACTTCTGCGAAATGCTCCAGTACTCGCGGATCAAGATACCCATGTGTATCGCTTAGTACGCCTATTCGTGTCATAAATCATATTTCGAGAATTGACAACAATTGACATCTTAATTGACATAAATTGTCGTTTAATATCTCCCAACAAACAGTGGTTTTACTTTTTTTCAGCTTTTTCCAGCACCAAAATGCTCACTATCATCGCAGCTACAGCCACGCTCAAGAAGAATACCACATCTCGCAAATCCACCACGCCACGCGAGATACTGCTATAGTGGTCTTGCAGCGTTACCCAATATAGTACAAAGCAGCTAACTGCACCTAAGATAAATGCCACTAGTTGGCTGCGTGTCACTGTACTGCAAAGCATGCCAATGCCTATGAACGATGCGCTCAAGAGCACCAAACCCATCATGGAACCCGCGAATTGTCCGCCATCGATATTGCCTATCGGCTCTGCCATGTAGAAGACAATAAAGTAGTGCACAACACATGGTAATAGGGCTATTACTGTAAGCACGAAAGATGCCATATACTTACCCACTACGATACGCCAAAGTGGAATAGGTTGTGCACGTAGTAGCAGCCATGTTCCGCTTTGTCGCTCTTCGGCAAACAGACGCATGGTCAATGCGGGACACACGAGCATGAGTAGCCATGGACTGATTTGGAATAGTCCATCCACTTGTGCATAACCTGATTCGATGATGTTCCATTGCCCAGGTATCACCCATAGGAATAGACTCACTGCTAATAGAAACAACCCAATCACGATATACGCAATCGGCGTTGAAAAGTAATATGAGAGTTCTTTTCTGAACATGTGAATGTACTTTTTAATACTAACGTTCTAATTTTCTCTGCAAAAGTAGTGATTTATTTTGAGTTATGCAAATATTTTATGTGTTTTTTATTCAATTTATATTTAGATACTGACCTTTTGTACTCATAAATTCCCTGCAAGTTTCGGGACCACCATTGGACATCTCTAGGACATCTATGGGCTTTCTGTGGCTTTTAGATTGCTCTCAAGTTGCCTGCGGGCTAGGCGACCATTTCGCGACCACTAGTGCCTATCTATTGCCTATTTGTGCCCTATTTATGGCTTTTAGTTTTCCGTTTTTACTTCTCCGTTGATTTTTACACTATCCCTTGGTAGGAGATGATACCATGTAGTTGTTGGATATAGTCGCGTACACAGATGGTTTGGGCACCGAAGGTGTCCAGCCAATCCATATTGCTGAAGGGTTCTTCTGCAAATGTGTCGGTAGTGATGTCGCCATTGACGGATACATAGTCCAGAATCTTCTTCAAGTACTCGCTTTGCATGGTGGTCAAGGCACTTGTTTGTATCAGGTCTATGAATTTCTGCAAAGCAATCTCACGGTCAATACCAATGATGGATCGAATGAATGCCGCGATATTTCCTCCGTACAACTTATAACGCTCTTGGCGGAGATAGGTATGCTCGTAGTCCTCCTTCGTGCCCAGTTCTTTCCAGAAGATTTGCTCTAGTTCGCGGATATCATCGTTGGTCAGTGGTTCGAGGTGGAAAATCTTTTGCAGTACCGTATCATCCTCTAAATGGGCTTGCAGATAGTCCATCACTTTTTGGCGATAGGTGGCTTGCATACTCACAGGAGTATCGCTATCTACAGGGGTGAGCACATCCTCAATATCAATGACAAACGTCTTGCCCTGCTCGCCTGCGATATAATGAACGATGTCGCGCAGCTCTTGACGCACATACTCTGCTGATTGGAGTGTCTTGTTTTCCCAGAAAGCAGGTGTCTGCAAGAGGCGGATGGTCTCTATCTTACTGAGCACCTCTGGTATGCTGGCTTTCTTCTCCAATTGCTTGGCAATGGTTTGTATCTTGGCAGCAGGTTTGAGTCCGTTGACGGTGTCGTCGAGCATGGATAGTTCTTCCATGAAGTTAAGCAAGTCCCACTTGCGTGCCATCTCATCCACAGGCGGTGTGATGAGCAATGGGGCTACTTCTTGCTCCAGTGATACGCGTTGAATATCAGAGATATACTGCCATGCTTTGGCTTGCTTGAACTGACTGACAATCTGCCAATGTTTGCGCACGGCGGTGCGTGTGTCCTCCAATGTCTCCACTTGCATGCGCAGTTCGTCTTTCAGACGGTCGTGCAGTGCTTTGGCAGAGGGGTCTTCTTGGTATTTCACATCTTGCAGGATAGTGGCTATGCGCAGTTTGATGGCAAAGAGCCGTTCGGTGAGCGAAGCGGAGCGCCGAGGTTCGGAGCCGTTGGGCTGGCTACCGAAATACTCGAAGTTGCCGCAGTGGTCAAAGATATAGAACTGCTCTTTGTCTTTGCCCGCACCGAAGATATTAGGGCAGAGGCGTGTGCCTCGACCAATCATCTGCATGAACTTCACCTTGCTACGTACCTGCTTGAAGAACACCAGATTGAGTACATCGGGCACGTCCACACCCGTGTCGAGCATATCCACGCTGACGGCAATCTGTATTTTCTTCTTTTGGTCTTGTGGTGCTGCAGAGAAATTATCAATAAGGTCTTGTCCGTACTTCACTTGGTTGTCAATAAGCGTACAGAAGTCAGGTCCGTATTGTGGATAGAGCGCATTGAATCGCTCCACAATCATCTCGGCGTGTTTGTGGCGATAGGCAAAGATAATGGTCTTGCCGATAGTATCGCCATCATTGACGCGCAAGCCGTTTTCCATCAGGTCTTCTAGCACTTTGTCGATGGTGTCTTGGTTGTAGAAGACTTGGAAAATCTCTTTGGCATCAATATCGCGTGCGTATTCCGATCGTGGGTCGAGTGCTAACTTGGCTTTTTCGTATGCCCATGCGGTTTCGAGTTGTTGTTTCTCTTGTGGGGACAGGTCATCGTATTTAACGCCTTGGGTCATGATGATAGACTGGCGTTGTAGAACATTATACCCCACGAGGTGGTGCTCCTTAACGGCATCTTCCAGTTCGTATGCGAACACATCATCGCTATCGGTGTTGAGCAGCGAATAGGTGTCGTGCTCAATGTCCTCGCGTGGGGTGGCAGTGAGACCCACGAGCAGGCCATCGAAATAGTCGAAGATACTCTCGTAGCGACCATAGCAACTGCGGTGTGCCTCGTCGATGATAATGAGGTCGAAGCGACCGATAGAGAAGGGCTTCTTCTCGCTGTCGATATAGTGAATCATGGTCTGGTAGGTAGAGAACATGATGCGTGCATCCATATCGGGGTTGCGGTCGTCAGATAGCACGCAGGTGCTGACGGATGGCAGCAGTTTGGTATAGTTGCGCCATGCTTGTTTGACAAGGGCGGTTCGGTCGGCAAGGAAGAGGACATTCTTCACCCAGTTGTTGCGCATGAGCAGTTCCACGAGAGCGATACTGACGCGGGTCTTACCCGTACCCGTAGCCATGACCAGCAGTCCGCGGCGCATCTTCTTATTCAGACGCTCCACGATAGAGTGGATGGCTTGTATCTGATAGGCGCGTCCCGCGATGTCGGGGTTCACGCGCAGGTCTGTGATATTCTGACGGTTGCGTTTTTGGATTAGCAGTTCGAGATTGGATGCGGTATGGAAACTATAGAGAGGGCGTGGGGGATAACCCAGTCCGTCGATGACCCATGTCTCGAAGCCATTGGTGTAATATACCACAGGGCGCACGCCATATCGTTGCTCAAGGCAATAGGCATAAAGTTCGGCTTGGTGTTTGCCGATCAGAGGGTCAACGGTGGTTTTCTTGGCTTCTACTACCGCCAGCGGTTTGCCATCGGTGCCAAAGAGTACATAGTCGGCATAGCCGACACCACTCTCGGATGGCATACCTTTGACCTCTATCTCCACGCATGCCGTACCAGGCACGGTAGCCCCCTCTTTCTCTTGCACCTCCCAACCCGCTTCGCGGAGCATCATGTCGATATATAGGCGGCGTGTCTCGGCTTCAGATGGCGCATCTGGACTGCTCTTGATGACTATAGGTGCGGGGGCGACTTGCGACAGGCGGTTGAGGTCGTCGTTCTGGATGAGTTCATCGCCGCCTACCGACACCGCTGTTAGCATGACGGTGGTTGGGATGAGTGTCTTATCAAAAGGAGCGTAGTCTTCGATGACATGCAGCGATTGTAGAAAAGAGCTGATGACTTCGTAGAGGTTGAGCACTGCGAAGAAGGACTCAGACTTCTTGACTGTGCCACCATGCGCACCTATATTCCCGCGCTTGCGGATATAGTCGATGCGCTTCATCATGTCCATGCCTACATACTCTTGGAAGAGGAAGAAACTGGTGAGTTCGAGCAATGAGGCACGCTCGGGGATACGCCAGTCGTTGATGAGATACACAATCTTCACCCATTTCTCTAGAGCGCGGCGTGCTGCAGTGACACTCTTGTCGGGTGCTACCAACTGAAACTGCTCCGCATCGCGGCAGTCGGGATAAACGGAGTGCATCTCGCGTATGTCTTTTAGATAGTCGAAGTTTGCCATGGTGGTGATTTTAGGGGCTTGGTTGATTTTTTATCCCGCGGGGGTACCCGCGGGCACTAAACCGGTGGGGATATATTGTTTGTTATTTAATTTTGTTTATTATTTATATTAAGTACTGGATTGGCTGCTCTGTTTTTACTATTTCTGCGATATTGGAGTTTTAGTTGGTTTCGTGCTCGGGGTTAATTCGCCGAGCTATTTCGTCTGCTATCATATTCATCGCTACGAAACGATAGCGCTGCGATTCATGCGGGATATGCCCCACCTTCGCTTCTGTCAAAGCAACGATATCCTTGCGCTCAAGTAACTCCTTGTCTGGTTCTATCAACAGCAACTTGCCTGCTGCGCATGCCTCGAAATACACGCCCTGTGGTTTGAAATAACGATAGTGCGGGTCTTCGGGTTTGGGAAAGCCCTCGTGCAGTATCACAATCAGCGGATAACCGTTCTCGCGTAAAGCTTGAGCGATCTGTTTCTCACCTTCGGAGATGGCACCAGTAATATGCACGACGCCTTCCGCAGCATTAGCCAAGCACTGGGCCTTCTGCATATCAATCTGCTCTTGGGTCAAGCGACGTGAGCACTGGATGACCTGCTTGATTGGATAGTCGGCAAGAAACATATTACCCAAAGTGGTACATGGCAAGTGGTTGAGGGATATGTTTTGATGTATCTTGAAAAGCTCCTTATTGGCGCGTTTGAGGGCGAGACGGCGAGGGTTATCCTGTATGTAACGCTTCATGTTAGCGAGTTGCCCCTTGCGGGTGAGTATGCGATCGTGGTACTCGGGTGCAAAAGGGAAAAACTTATCGCTCGGCGAATTAGCGCCGAGCACTGGACCAGTGGAAGAGGAGAGCATAGAACTCGGCGAATTAACGCCGAGCACTGAAGCGGTGGCGAGTTGCTGATAGATGAGCGTGCATTGGCGCTTAAACCATCCGATATATTGACCGATATGCTTGGGTAGTCGCTCGTGAATATGCAACAATATATGCACATGGTCAGGCATAACTACATAAGAGTATATCTCTATCGCTGAGGCATTTTTGTATGTAGGGATATGCTCTATCTCTTCTGCTATGCACTGCCCTAATGCGGTGCGCACTATCTCCTCACCTTGTAAATAACCAAAAAGCGGAAGCCGATCGGTAGTGACTAAAGTTAGTAACAGAGTGGCTGGATTCTGATAATCCAACCAATGGGCTCTGCGATGGTTACTGGTTTTCTTCTCACATCGCCACCCTTCTTCTGTTTTGTATCTTTCCGCCATGGTAAGTTGTTATCCAAAATACTGATCCATGCGCTGGGCATGGAGGGATTCGACGTCCTTAATGCTCTGGCTGATGAATCGCTTCTGCTCCTCTATCGCACTGACCTTCGCAGCAAATGACTGCTGAAGAGAAAGGGGAGGGCATAAAATAGGCATACTATTTAAACTTTTTTGACTAAAAGTAGGAATTGCAGTGCCTATCACAAATTCATTATATTTTATTTTTGCAGCCTCACTTTGTAAATATGCCGTTAAATATCGGCTAATGATTTTATGCTCTTTTATAACAACAAATTGAGGATTTATTGTCGCCTCATGTGGTAAAAAATCAACATAAGCACATTTACCATAGGAAGATCCTGTTTTTACTAGTAATATATCCCCATTCTTAACCATAATTTCGGGTGATTCATTATATTTATCCCATGTTACATACGAACATTTAGAATAATCCATCTGATTATTGATGATATTTGTTGGACTTAATGAGATTGCACCATCTTTAGAACTATCCACAAAATCATTTCTCGTATAACCTCTAAAACCGATCCGACCTTTAACATCACACACCTCTCCAAGTTTTTTGATTTCCCAGCCCATGGGGTTGGTGATGGGGTCGCCGAACATTTGGTAAAAGAGAGATTGGGCAAGATTATCCAATGCACGAAGCTGCTCCTGCTTCTTCTCTATAACCGAATGAAGCAAATCTAACTCACTAACGATAGAACGCTGAATAGATAATGGAGGGATGGGGATGGAGAAATCAGACATAGCAGATTTCGACAACTCCTTAAAAGTTGCCCCAACACCGAAGGATTGTAATAATGGGATATTATATGTTAAACACCAATAGACATATTCATTATACAAGTTGTCGCCACAAATAACATTCTTAAACCCTTGATTACAATACATAGGTGCGGTTGTTATCGCAACCTTTCCTATTGGAGCACGAGAAGAAAATAACACTGTGCCAATAGGTAGTAATTGTAATTTAGATGCAGCTTTGTCTGAAATAGTTCTTTGTGTTTTTCCAAAATACTTACTCCCGTCTAACTCAGCTGGAGTAACCCACATATTAGAACCCTCCCAATTGGCAGGCTCAGATGTTTTAGGGGTAGAACCTCCTACTATCTCCGCTACCTCCCCCAGTTTCTTATATGTCCAATCTTTTTTCATCCGATAATCTCTTTGAGGTTGGTGAGGGCAGTTTGGATGTCGTTTTCGAGGGCTTCGATACGAGAGAGGATGGTTTGTGGATCCTCGTGCTGCACGGCTACGCGCTCGATCTCTTTGTACTTATTGAACGAGAGGTCGTAGTCGTTGGCGCGGATATCCTCTACAGGTACCAAGAAGGACTGGTCTTTGCGTGAGCGGTTTTCCTCATCCGCCAGATTATTCCAGCGAGCAATCACATCGGGGATGTCGTTCTCCTGCACTGGGCTGCGTTTGTCGTCCAGCGAGAAGCCATCGGCACGCATCTCATAGAACCACACCTTATCCGTACCGCCGTGGTCGGTCTTGGTGAAGATAAGGATAGCGGTGCTGACACCTGCGTAGGGTTTGAACACGCCACTGGGCATAGAGATGACGGCTTGCAAGCGTTGGTTGTCCACCAATTCTTGGCGGAGCATCTTGTGGGCTTTGCTGGAGCCAAAGAGCACGCCATCGGGTACGATACTCGCGCAGCGGCCACCGAGTGCCAAGGAACGGATAAAAAGCGAGAGGAACAGCAGTTCGGTCTTACCCGTATTGGTGAGCGTGAGGAGGTTCTTATTCACTACCTCTTTGTCCAGACTGCCCGCGAAAGGTGGGTTGGCGAGGATAAGGGAGTAGCATTGGTGGTCGTTGTTGTCGCCACTGAGACTGTCGCGCCATTGGATATTAGGTGCGTCCACGCCGTGGAGCATCATGTTCATTGCACCAATACGGAGCATGGTCTGGTCGGTATCGAAGCCGTGGAAGATCTGCGTCTTGTAGCGTTTTTGTGTGGCGGGGTCGAGGAGTTGCTTCTCGTAGTGTTCGCGGAGGTACTTGGCACTCTCCACGATGAAGCCCGCCGAGCCCATAGCAGGGTCGCAGATAGCATCGTCCAGAGTAGGGCGCACGAGGTTGACCATCATACTGATGATATGGCGAGGAGTGCGGAACTGACCATTGGTGCCGCTGGCAGCCATCTTGCCGAGGATATACTCATAGACATCACCCATAGCATCGCGGTTGTTCATGTCGAGGGCATTGATGCCGTCCACCACGCG
Source organism: Paludibacteraceae bacterium (assembly GCA_017503075.1). Classification (GTDB taxonomy): domain Bacteria; phylum Bacteroidota; class Bacteroidia; order Bacteroidales; family Paludibacteraceae; genus Colicola. Next base: position 69,992 of record JAFVTU010000015.1, read on the forward strand.
CTGGAGCGTGCGGGCATTAGGGATAAGGAAAATAGCCGAACCCATATAGCGGGCATAGGCACTCTCGCCACTGCTTTCGCCGATATGCTTGATGAAGACAAACACATTATCACGCACCATGCGAAGCATGTTGTCGGCACTGGTGTTCTTGAAAACCGACCAGCGCATGTCTTGGTAAGGCACTTCCTTCTCGGTCTCGGGGTTGAGCCAGTTGCCCTCGGGGAAAACGGGGTTCTTGAGTCGGTTGCCGAAAATGCTGGCAGTAGCCTCCTCCTTGCGCTGTTTATCGTCGAGCATCTTCATGAAGAAGAGGTAGGTCATCTGCTCGAGAACGGATATGGGGTTGGTGACGCCTGCGGTGTAGAACACATCCCAGATTTGGTCAATCCTGTTTTTAATTTCGCCTGTGATCATAGTATGTATTATTTAGCCCGCAAAGTTACGGAATTTTTGGGAGATATGCAAGGAAATGGCGAGTTTTTTGCTATTTATTGTTTAAAGGCGGGGATTACTCGGCGAATTAACGCCGAGCACTGGACTAGTGGGAGAGGGGCAATCTTAACAAAAAGCATTTTTGTAGGCGAGGAGTTGAGTCGGAGTTCTCTCGGTCGTCTCTCGGAGTTCTCTCGGTAGAATTAGGCAAGGTATAAGAGAAGTAAAAGAGACGGTAATCTTAATAAAACACACATTTTGAGTTTGGGAGTTCTTTCGGTTTTCCTTGGTTCTTCTTTGGTTCGTCCTTGGTTATTAACACGAGAAAGACAGGGAAGGTACAAGGGAAGGAAATCTTAATAAAATGCCTTTTAAATCTATAAACTATGAGTGATAAGTGATAAACAAAATCGCCATCCATGCTCGAAAACACAAATGGCGATTTGTTGTTATGTAGGACTTATGTTAGTCTTTCTTCACTGGGGTCTTTGGGAAGATTATCCAGAAGGCAATGGCAACTACCAATGCAAAACCTGCGAAGATATACCAGCTGGTTTGCCAGCCATCCCAAATAGCCATTGGACCTGCAGCAATCACAGATTCTGCATTAACGAAATGGTTTACAATCGCTTGCGCTGCCAATGTACCAATCGTTGCACCAAAGCCGTTGGTCATCATCACAAACAGACCTTGTGCGCTAGAGCGTTGTGCAGGGTCGGTCTCTTGATCCACATACAGCGAGCCAGAGATATTGAAGAAGTCAAAAGCAAAGCCATAGACGATACAGCTTAATACGAACAAGATCACGCCTGGCATACCTGGGTTACCTGCGCCGAAGAAGCCGAAACGCAATACCCATGCCAGCATTGCCATCAGCATCACCGACTTGATACCAAAACGCTTCAAGAAGAATGGGATAAACAAGATACACAATGCCTCACAGATTTGTGAGATAGAAATCAGGATATTTGCATGTTGTACGCCAAAAGTATCGGCAAACTCCTCAATCGCTCCGAAGCTGGTAATGAATGGGTTAGCGTAGCCATTGGTGATTTGCAAGCACATACCAAGCAACATAGAGAAGATGAAGAATACTGCCATCTTCTTTTGTTTGAACAGCGCAAATGCCTCCAAACCGAGTGCTTCCACCAGCGATTTGTTCTCCACATGACCTTTGGTTGGGCACTTAGGCAAAGTGAGCGAGTAGATAGCGAGTACAATACTCAACGCACCACTGACAACGAATTGCTTAGGAGTAGCTTGGAATCCACAGAGATCCACTACCCACATGGTCACAATAAATCCTACTGTACCGAGTACGCGGATAGGAGGGAAGTCCTTCACTGTATCCATGTTTGCTTGCGTTAATGCGGTATAAGCCACGGAGTTGCTGAGTGCAAGGGTTGGCATAAAGAATGCCACCGAAGCGGTGTAAAGCGAGAATAGTGTAGCAAATTGTACGCCGTCGCCTGCAAAGAGGCCATAAGCACCTGTAGCAATCATAAAGGTACCTGCCAATGCGTGGCAAAGACTCAATGCTTTCTGAGCAGGAATCCAACGGTCTGCCACGATACCCATGAGTGCGGGCATAAACAAGCTGACGATACCTTGGATGGAATAAAACCAGCCGATATTGGTAGCCATACCATGCGTAGCGAGGTAGGTACCCATTGATGTTAAATACGCTCCCCAAACGGCAAATTCGAGGAAGTTCATGACTGTTAGTCGAAGTTTGATGTTTTTCATTGCTATAAAATATTATACTTATTATTTTGCGTGCAAAGGTACTATAAAAATTGCATATATACAAGAATTTTGCCTTTTTTATAGTTTACTATGTAGTTATTTAGTACTACTTTCCTTAACGATCTCTGTCGCCCTAGCTAATGCGCCATTGATATGTCCACGTATATTTTCCTTGCCAATCATCTTTACTAGGCCTGCTTTATCAAGCACTTTAAAGACGTTTTCATTCACACCAGATAATACTAAGGTCATTCCACAACGCTGTGAACGCATGTAAAGTTGTTCTAGATTGTGAATACCTGTAGAGTCCATGAATGATACTTTTCGCATGCGTAATATGCGGACTTTTTGCCCATCCGTTCCCATCCGTTGACTAATTTCATCAAATTTGTTGGCAATACCGAAGAAGTATGGGCCATCAATTTCATATACTTCTGTGTGTGGCGGAATTTGTAACATATCTAGGTCATTGCCATGCAAGCGAATATCATTTTGATGTGTAGGGTCTATTTCATCCGAGAAAGACCGAATAACAGTAGCTTCGTTGGTTCGTTTTAGGAACAAAATAACTGCCAAGAGCATACCCACTTCTAGTGCTACGGTGAGGTCAAAAATGACTGTTAAACTAAAAGTAACAAGCATTACAATGAAATCTGACTTTGGCGCTTTTGAAAGCCATAAAAATGATCTCCATCCCGACATGTTATAACTAACTATGATGAGTACACCAGCTAGACATGCCAATGGAATCATACCTACTAATGGCCCCAAAAATAACAATACCAAAAGTAGTACGACAGCATGTACAATTCCTGCTATAGGAGTACGCCCTCCATTATTTATGTTGGCCATAGTTCTAGCAATAGCGCCTGTAGCAGGAATGCCACCGAAGAAAGGAACTACCACATTGGCTAGACCTTGTGCAATTAATTCTGTATTGGAATTGTGTTTATCTCCAATTACACCATCTGCCACCATAGCAGAGAGCAATGATTCTATAGCGCCTAATAGTGCAATAGTAAAGGCTGATGGGAAGAGTTCTTGTACTAAAGTAAGCAATGTCTTTCCCTCTGTCAGTTGTAGGGTGGGAAGTTGAGGTGTTGGCATGCCAGTAGGTAAGGTATATAAATCCCCAATCGTAGTGATTGAAGTGATATTCCCATACTTACGTAACAACCACACAACCAATGTCATGAGTATAATAGCTACTAATGAACCTGGTATTTTTTTACTAATCTTAGTAGAAAAAATAATAATTAATATAGAGGCAATACCTATAGCGAATGCCCACCAATTAATATTTCTCCAATGTTCAAAATAGCAAATCCATTTATGAATAAAGTCAGCAGGAGCGTCTTTAATTCCCATACCAAAAAGATCATTCATTTGGGTTGTAAAGATAGTAATCGCAATACCCGCTGTAAAACCAACAATCACAGGATAGGGTACAAACTTAATGACATTCCCTAATTTGAATACTCCCATCACAATTAGCAGGATACCAGCCATGATGGTGGCGATAAGCAAACCAGTGATGCCGTGTTGTTGAATAATACCATAAATGATTACAATAAATGCACCTGTTGGACCTCCAATCTGTACTTTACTTCCTCCTAAAGCAGAAATAAGAAAACCAGCAATAATTGCAGTCACTAGACCTTCGGTTGGTCCGACGCCAGATGAAATACCAAATGCAATAGCTAGCGGAATAGCCACTACTGCAACTATCATACCTGCAATTAGGTCTTGCATGAATTGTTGCTTTGTATAGTGACGAAAAGTTGTGAATAACTTTGGACAAAAAACATCTTTAAAAGAAAAAAAGTTTTGCATATTACCTTAAATCAAACATTTACAAATCAAACAAGTTTATTGTTATTCGTGATGATATGGTTCTCCACGAAGAATGGTCATAGCCCTATACATTTGTTCCACAAAAAATAATCGTACCATTTGATGCGAGAAAGTCATTTTACTCAATGAAATTTTTCCATTTGCTCGTTGATAGACATTATCCGAAAAACCATATGGTCCACCAATTACAAATGTTACATCTCGGCTGGATAACATCTTTTTTTGAATGTAATCTGCAAATTCAACAGAGCGAAATTCATTACCGTGCTCATCTAGGAGCACCAAATCCGTAGTAGGTTGGATGGTATGTAATATAATATCGCCTTCAGCAATCTTTTGTTGCTCAGGTGTAAGTGCTTTGGTATTTTTTAATTCAGGAATAACTTGTAGAGTGAATGAGATATAGCGAGTGAGTCGCTTTTGATATTCTTGTATTAACTGTTCAATATGAGCATTTGTGGTTCGTCCCACAACTAGAAGCGTAAATTTCATAATCCTCTCTGTTTTTTTATATGCTCATAAGCTTCATTGATACCACGAAATTTTTCTGTAGCTTGTTTGCGAATTTCTTCTCCAGCGGTAGCAACTTTATCTGGATGAAATTTCATAGCCATACGGCGGTATGCTTTCTTTATTTCTTCATCCGTGGCAGAAGGAGATATTTCTAATGCTTTATATGCCCAATTGTTGTCTTTTTGTCGTTGGTATAATGCGAGTATTGATTGATAATCAGCTGGTTGTATGGATAAGTTGATGGCGATTTGTTCTATTGCTATTATTTCTTGTTGGTTAATGTCTCCATCAGATTTAGCGACATCTAACAATAAATGCACCAATTCTAGTCGTGTGGAGTAATTGGTATGCTGACTGATTTGATGTGTTACAGCTATGGAATCTATATCCTTGCTCAGTAATTCTTTGAGAAGTTGCAGAGCCTGTTTAGCTCCTGCTTCGCCAAAATTACGAACAAGAAATGGTTTGATGTAATTAATCTCTGACTTTAATATTTGTCCGTCTGCTTTTATTACACATGCAATGAGTACAATAATTGATACTTGTATATCTCCTTGTGTTGCACGACGATATCCCTGTGACGAGTTGGTCCCGTTCTCTTGTATAACTTGTTTACTCGCATCAAATAGCGAAGCAATAAATACTCCAATCAATGCACCTATAGGTCCGCCTATAGCAAAGCCTAAACCTCCAAATAGCCATTTACCAATAGACATATGCTATATAAATACTAGTTAATTACTTTTATTGTTAAGATATCTTAGCGCATGTTGCAAATCCTCTGGAGTATCTATTCCGATAGAGATATGTTCTGTCACTGCAACACGAATTGTTAACCCATTTTCCAACCATCGAAGTTGCTCTAAGCACTCCATTTTTTCTAAGGAAGAAGGTGGCATTTGGGTAATTTTTTGCAAAACATCAGCTCGATATGCGTACATACCAATATGGCGGTAATGTTTTCTTTGTTGTAGCCATTCGTTGGGTTGTAAGCCACGTATATAAGGAATGATATTGCGTGAAAAATACATGGCACGTCCAGTCGTTGCTTTCTCAAGATTATTCTCAAACGCAATGGCGACTTTCACATAATTAGAATTTTGCAAGTCATTGAGCGTGTCGTTTTCTGTAAAAGGATGTACCAAAGTCGCAATTTCTGTAGGAAAACAATTAATTAGCGCCTGTATTTGATTTGGTTGAATAAATGGCTCATCTCCCTGAATATTTATCACTACTGTTTCTGAATGATTAATAGGAGATGTACTAGCAGCACAATAATGTTGGTACGCCTCATACACTCGATCTGTTCCACAAGTATGGTTGGGGGAGGTCATTATCACTTCACCACCAAATGCTTTTACACAGTCGTAGATACGTTGATCGTCAGTTGCCACAATGACTGTGTCCAATACTGTTTTAGCTTGTTCATAGACACGCTGAATCATTGGCTTACCTTTTAAATCCACTAGTGGTTTTCCTGGAAAGCGAGAACTTGCGTAACGAGCAGGAATGATAGCGAGAAACTTTTTCATAGTTGAATAACTATTTTATAACTCTCGGTATGACTATATTTCCTCGTCATCATCAATGTATTTATAGGATGACTCTGTAGTCTTTTTTGCTAATTTGGAGCGAAGATAGTCAAACCCATAGCGATATTTTTTAGACTTGTTACCATATCCATAATTTGCTCCATATCCATAACCATAGCCATATCCATAGCCATATCCATACCCATATCCGTACCCATATCCATATCCATAACTTTTACCTGCTTTTGGAGCAGAAATATCAGAAAGAACAAGGTTAATCTTATCCTTATGATGCATAGAAAGATTTTCCAATGTTTGTTTTGCAAATCGTTTGTCCGTTGACATACAACGTAGTACATATAGAGTAATATCTGTTTGTTCTATCAATGCCATTGCATCAGGTACAATACCTACAGGAGATGAGTCAATAATCAAAAATGTATAACGTTTACGCAATATATCAAACATTTCAGCCAATTTTTCGCTACGAATCAATTCGCCAGGATTTGGAGGTATTGTTCCCGCAGGAATCACATCAAAACCTAGCTCTTCGTTGTGCAAAATAATATCATCCAATGTACAATCTCCAATAAGATAATTGGTTACACCGATAGATGCCTCTAGTCCCAATTTATCATGCACATTAGGCTTGCGAATATCCATATCTATTATAACGGTTGGATGCCCCGTCATAGAGTATAACGCCGCTAAGTTTGTGCTGATAAATGTTTTACCATCTCCTGATTGCGATGAGGTAATTGTGATTGATATGTTTGTCTTGCGAAGAACCTTAAACTCTATACGCATGCGAATATTTCGCAACATTTCCGCATATGTTGAGCGGGGTTTTTTGCGTGCATATGTAGGATTCTGAGATTTTACATGACGCAATGCACCCAGTAGGTCAAAAGTGCTTAATCTTTCGGCTTCTTTAGGAGTCCGAATCTTATTATTTAATAATTCTGATAGAATTAATATCAATAATGGAATCAAAAGACCTATTGCCAAATATGTCATAGTATTTTTGCGCTTCTCCTTACTGTTCATTGAGCGGGTAGTACGCGCTCGATCCATGATTTCGCTATCAGGAGTATTTCCTGCTTTTTGAATTTCTGCTTCAGCGCGTTTTTGAAGGAAGAAGGTGTAATAGTTATCATCAATGCGATAGTTTCGTTCTATCGACACCATTTGCAATTCTTTTTCAGGCAAACTTTGAATTTCGCGCTCTACTTCTCTAATTCGTATATCTAAATCTTTCTTCTCAATTTCAAGCGAAGTTAACATAGATTGGACAACTTCAGCTATGGCAGATTTCACATTGTTAATGTCACTTGTATATTTGGCATAATACACATTCTTTTGGCTTAATTCTCCTCGTTGAATGTGTAGGTCATTCAGTTGTTGTACCAATTGCATTAGCATTGGCTCATTCAACCCCAATGTAGCTGGAGCTATCACCGAACCTTGATCTATCTTTTGGTTCAAGTAGTCTGATAAATAATCCAGATATGTCTCCTTCAAGCGTAAAGCCATTTTTTGTTGATCATATTGGCTTACTTTTGACATTAGTCCACCAGCATATGAGTTGACATCCACAAACTTGTTTTCCTGACGGAAATTGGTCATTGCACCTTCGCTTTCAGTTAGACTTCGTTGCAGAACTTCTAGTTGATCGTTAATAAATGCGATAGATTTCTCTGCAACCATATTTTTGCGCTCAACATTTTGCAATAAATAGATATCAGACAATTTATCAATAAATTCACGATCACGTTCTGGAGTCTCACCAACTAATTGAATTCCTAAGACCGTGCTGCGTTCTGTTAAAAAGTTGAGTTGTAAGCGACTCGAAAATTCATCCGTTAGACTTTCACGACTACGAAAACGGAAATATACATATTGACCAGGATGCATCATCATATTGGTTGGCCATATACGAGCTGTAAACAAACTGGTTTCTAGTTCTTCACCATAGCGAGTTACATAAGAGAATGGGTAGTTCTCATCAAAAGTATTAATCAATAACGAACCGTCTTCTTGTACAGTACAGCGGAATAAGTGTTGATATCCTGCTGGGTCTACCTTCGAATATTCTACAGATATTGGAGAGTTGCGATAAATATTTCTAGTTTTGAAGCGACCCTTTGTAATGTATTCAACATTCATATATGGCAGGGAATCTACCGTACGAGCAATCAAATCATAGCTGCCCAAGAGTATTAGTTGGTTATTTACATTTGTATAACCAGCACCCACTCCAAAACCTTGCATAAGAGAAGCTGATCCATAGCCGCCACCGCTCGATTCTTTGATAATCATTGTGCCTGTTGTCAGATACCTCTCAATCACGCGCCTATTCTTTAGGTAGGCCAATGAAAAGGCTATTACAGCTGCTATTGCAAACAAATACCAATGGCGTAGGATACGAATGACCCACTCCAAAATATCAAAACTTGATTTTTCTTCTTCAAAGGGCATGCCTCCATTCTGAAGTATTTCGTCTTGTGCCATATATAGTTAATTTTCTTTTATCTTATTGTTATATATTCTTTTTTGATTACCAAACACCAGGAATGTAATTCAATACTGTAATTAATAATGATACTGAACTTGTAATCAGTGCTAAGAAACCACTATAACTACTTTGTTTGTAGAAACTACCCTGATCTCGACTTACATATATCAAGTCATTAGGATAAACATAGTAATATCTTGAATCAATAATACTATTTGTGCGGATGTCAAATTCCAGAATCTCAGGCTCCGCATTACCATGAGGGCGAATGATACGCACATGTCTACGATCTCCAGAATTCATCAAATCACCCGACATTGCTAAAGCTTGAAATATTGTCATTCTCTCCTTATAAATATTATATACACCCGAATTAGCATCACCCAATACCGTGAAACGCTTGTTATACATTGCCAATTTTACATCGGCATCAGGGATAATTTCGCGAAAAGCTTTCTTCAATGTGTCTTGAGCTTCTAATTCCGTCAAACCTTCTAATTTTATGGGGGATAGGAATGGGATATCCACCGTACCATCCGAGTAAATTCGATAAGCATTTGCATATTGTCCTGCGTTATTGTTATTTGCAGAAAGTGTCTTCGCTATTGTCTCATCCATTGTCACTACTCGATAAATGATTTCATCATTCACCTGCAAACGATACGGCTCATAAGCAGCGGAATCATATTGGGGTAAATCTTCACGCTCTTGCAGTAATCCTACCTGACGATAACCATAACATCCTGTCATCGTGAGCAATAGGAGAACAAAACTAATATGTTGTATTATCTTTTTCATCATCATATCTCCTATTTTATTCTGTGGCTTCCACACGATTTATTATTCGAACAACCAAACCATATACAAAACCGCCAAATGCCAATGTTGTGGCTGCTACACTGATGCCTGTTGTCACAGAATTTATGCCAAAACTTTGGCCTTTAATCCGCTGTATGTAGATCACATCATTAGGCTCAATGTAATAAAATTCTGAGTTTACGATATCTTCCGAACGTACATCAAACACTTTTACTTGGGTGTTACCTTCGATTTCTCGAACGATCCGTACTTTGCTACGATCACCAAAATCACCAATATCGCCAGCCATTGCCAAAGCCTCAAAAATGGTCACTTTTTCTTTGTCCAATGAAAATGTGCCACTTCCATGATCGCTAATCACACTAAATGAACGACGAACAATATTCACTTCCACAGAGAGCAACTTGAGGTCAGTTTGGTCTTGCACATATTCCATCAACTTATGCTCTAAATCATTTTTAATCTCACGAGTGGTCTTGCCCCGCACTTCCAAACGACCAACCATCGGATAATCTATTGTACCGTCTTCATATACTAGATATGTATACAAATCATACGAACCGCCCATATTGTTTCCTTGGCGTATTTGTGAGCTATTTATTCCGTTGCCAGAAGCATTGAACATGCTACTTACTCGCTCATCGATAGAGTATACATACACATATAGGCGGTCACCCGTACGCACATAATAGTCTTCATAACTTAATGTGTCTGTATATGCAGGTATGCCTTTTTGACCAGCTTTTTGCATCAAATTTACTTTTTTGCTAGTCACACACGAAGCCATTAGTAATGGCAATAATAATATCAAAAATTTTCTAATATACATCTTTGCGACTTAATTATCTCTTTTCATCCCATCCAAAAGGATGTTTCGCTAGTGGTAATTTGGCTAATGGGTGATAGTCACCAACTAGTCCAATTGGTTGTGCTGTACGGATGGTACTTACAATTTCAATGCTTGGACGTGCTTCTGAGATGCGGAAACCATTGCCTGCCAAAATTTGCTTATAACTCTCGGTATGCAACTCAGTGAAGCCTTGACTAAACTCAAACTCTTCTCCGTCAATGGATAATGTGCGATATGTTCTCTTCTCGCCTTGCACAGCATTAGCAGGCAAGCAATCAGCATTGATACTCAAGAAGTAACGTACACGAGCATGCTCCAAATCTAGGTAGCCTGCTACACGGTCAAACGACATCACATGAACAATGTTTTGTTTTACAGGACCAAAAATCCATTGTAGCATGTCGTAGAAGTGTACGCCAATATTGGTAGCTATGCCACCTGCTTTGTGGATATCACCTTTCCATGAACTATAGTACCATTTGCCACGACTAGTAATATAGGTCAAATCTACATCGTAAATCTTATCTTTAGGACCGTTCTGTACCTTCTCACGCAAGGCTGCAATCTTATCATGCAAACGCAATTGCAGAATAGTATAAGCCTGACAACCCGTCTCTTGTTCCAATTCCACTAGGTTGTCGATGTTGTATGGATTCAGTACCAATGGTTTCTCGCATATCACATTACATCCCAAACGCAATCCATAGCGGATAAATGCATCGTGCGTGTAGTTGGGCGTACAAATACTCACCCAAGATAGTGGGTTGTCAGTGCGCATTTGCTTGGAGCAGAAACGATCAAACTGCTCATTCTCGGTAAAGAACGAACAATCAGGGAAACTAGCATCTAGTCTTCCTACGGAGTCAAACTTATCATAAGCAACCATTAGGTTATTTCCTGTATCTGCGATGGCTTTGATATGGCGTGGCGCAATATAGCCAGCGGCGCCAATTAATGCAAAATTGTGCATGTAAATCCTCCTTATATATAATTAGCCCACAAAGGTACAACTTTTTTTGCAATTATGCAAGAAAAAAACAAGAAACTTATTTTTTCTTTATTAATAATAAAAAAGAGTCGCCTCTAAGGCAACTCTTTTTTCTATTTTTTTGCTTTCCAAAATGCTTGTGGCATTATGGAAACGACTAATTACATGTCGTCTTCTACAGCAGCCTGTGCAGCAGCTAGGCGTGCGATTGGCACACGGAATGGAGAGCAACTTGCGTAGTTCATACCTACGCGAGCGCAGAACTTCACTGAGCTTGGCTCACCACCATGCTCACCGCAAATACCAGTGCGCAATCCTGGACGAACGGCGCGACCTTTCTCTACAGCCATCTGAATCAATTGACCTACACCGTTTTGATCCAAAACTTGGAATGGATCAACCTTCAAAATCTTTTGCTCTAAATATACTGGCAAGAAACTAGCAATATCGTCGCGGCTATAGCCGAAGGTCATCTGTGTCAAGTCGTTTGTACCGAATGAGAAATATTGAGCTTCAGTAGCAATGCGGTCTGCTGTAAGAGCAGCACGTGGAATCTCAATCATGGTACCGATCTCGAACTCTACCTCTGTGCCGTACTCAGCAAATACCTCTTTAGCCACTTTCTCAATAATCTCCTTCTGTTGGTGGAACTCGTAGAGGATACCAATCAATGGAACCATAATCTCTGGCATAGGGTTCTTGCCCTCTTGCTTGAGCTCGCAAGCAGCGCTCAAGATAGCGCGAGTTTGCATAGCGGTAATCTCTGGGAAGGTGATACCCAGACGGCAACCACGGTGACCGAGCATTGGGTTGTTCTCTGCGAGAGAGTCAACACGTTGCTTAATCTCTTGTACGCTTACACCCATCTCCTTAGCCATAACCTCTTGACCAGCAGCATCGTGTGGCACGAACTCGTGCAATGGTGGGTCAAGCAGACGGATATTTACTGGATAGCCGTCCATAGCCTCAAGGATACCCTTGAAGTCAGCCTTTTGGTATGGCAACAACTTAGCCAAAGCTTTCTCACGACCCTCAGCGTCCTTAGAAAGGATCATCTCGCGCATAGCCACGATCTTCTTATCCTCGAAGAACATGTGCTCTGTACGGGTCAAACCAATACCCTTAGCACCGAAGTCACGAGCCACTTGAGCATCGTGTGGAGTATCTGCATTGGTACGAACTTGGAGGTGTGTATATTTGTCGCAGAGATCCATGAGCTCTTTGAAGTCACCACTCAATTCTGCAGCCTTGGTTGGAATTTGACCAGCATATACTTGACCAGTAGAACCATTGATTGAGATGTAGTCGCCCTCTTTGTAGGTTACACCCTCAATAGTCAAGGTCTTTGCTTTGTAATCAACTACGATAGCACCTGCACCAGAAACGCAGCACTTACCCATACCACGAGCTACCACAGCAGCATGAGAGGTCATACCACCACGAGCAGTCAAGATACCCTCAGCAGCAGACATACCTGCCAAGTCCTCTGGGCTAGTCTCGATACGAACCATCACCACTTTGTGACCGTCCTTAGCCCACTCTTGAGCGTCGTCAGCGTGGAATACGATTTGACCACATGCAGCACCTGGACTAGCTGGCAAACCTTGAGTGATTACCTTAGCGGTCTTCAAAGCTGCTTTGTCAAAGACAGGGTGGAGTAGTTCATCGAGCTTTTGTGGTTCACAACGCATGATAGCGGTCTTTTCGTCGATAAGACCTTCGTGAACGAGGTCCATAGCAATCTTAACCATCGCAGTACCAGTACGTTTACCGTTACGTGTTTGGAGGAACCAGAGTTTACCCTCTTGTACGGTGAACTCCATATCTTGCATATCGCGGTAGTGGTTCTCAAGCTTAGTTTGGATAGCATCAAGTTGAGCATAAATCTCAGGCATTGCCTCTTCCATTGATGGATATTTACTTGCGCGTTCTTCCTCGTTGATACCTTGCAATGCTGCCCATCTACGGCTACCCTCAATGGTGATTTGTTGTGGGGTACGGATACCTGCCACTACGTCCTCACCTTGAGCGTTTACGAGGTACTCACCATTGAAGAGGTTTTCACCAGTAGCAGCGTCACGGCTGAAGCATACACCTGTAGCTGATGTCTCGCCCATGTTACCAAATACCATGGCTTGTACAGTTACGGCTGTTCCCCATTCGTCTGGAATTCCTTCCATCTTACGATAGAGGATAGCGCGCTCGTTCATCCAACTGCGGAACACTGCGCAGATAGCACCCCAGAGTTGCTCAACTGGGTTGGTAGGGAAGTCATGACCTGTTTGCTCTTTGATAGCTGTTTTGAAGCGAGCTACGAGGAGCTTCAACTCGTCAACGGTCAAGTCTTTATCCAGTTTGACACCGCGAATCTCTTTTACCTCGTCGATGATAGCCTCAAATGGGTCGATATCCTCTTTGTTTACTGGCTTCATACCAAGCACTACGTCACCGTACATCTGCACGAAACGGCGATAGCTGTCGTAAACGAAGTGAGGGTTATTGGTCTTTGCAGCCAAACCTGCAGCCACTTCATCGTTCAAACCAAGGTTGAGGATTGTATCCATCATACCTGGCATAGAAGCACGAGCACCAGAACGAACGCTCACGAGAAGTGGGTTCTTGGGATCGCCAAATGTATTATTCATCAAGCTCTCAATATGAGCTACAGCAGCTTTTACTTCTTTGTCTAGAATCTTTACAATCTCCTCTTGTCCTACTTTGTAGTACTCGTTGCAAACATCAGTGATGATAGTGAAACCTGGAGGAACTGGTACGCCCACAAGGTTCATCTCTGCAAGGTTTGCGCCTTTACCGCCCAATGCCTCACGCATCTTGGCGTTACCCTCAGCTTGTCCGTTACCGAAGGTGTAAACACGTTTCTTGTTGTCCATTGTCTTAAAAAAATCTTTATTCGTTAATATATCATTTTAATTATATCCAAATATTAGTTAGTTGGTAATTCGAAGTCCTTGAATACCATACCAGCCTGCAAAGGTACAACTTTTTTTTCATATATGCAAGCAAATCAACAAAAAAAGAGCATTTCTATCTCTCTCTTTCATTTTTTCAACAATCTTCTCCTACTTTCTTTCTATCGAACATCCCGTCTTTTTCTTCCATTTCCCATGGAATGCACTTGTAAATCTTTAGTGATTCTTAAGTGATTTATAGGTTATTCTTAGGTGAATCAGCGACCTTCACCGTCTTACTCCTATAGGATCAAAGCCCCTAAAAACTAAACTGTAGGCGCCTTGCGCCGTTCTCTAAACAGTTTCCTTACCTTTAAACCTTAAACTCTTAACTTTCAACTGAAAAATTTGCACGATTGCAAATTTTATTGTACCTTTGTGCCCTAATTAACAAAAAGACTATTCTATTATATGTCAAAAATTGCTTTTTGGTTTCAAAACGCACGCAACATTGCGCTTCCGCAGTCAATTCTGCCTACCTTGACTGCTATCATCTTGTGTATCGGACAAGATGGTTTTCTCTGGTGGCTGGCTCTACCATTGCTTTTGGGTGTATGTGCTGCCCATTTAGGAATGAACCTCGCGGACGACTATTACGATTTTAAACATGATTCACGAATACGTGCAGACATTAATAAAAACAGCGTGCGCGCACGGATGGAAAAGTGCCATTATCTCGTTCGTGGCGATGAGGCACCTAGCGAAACAAAGGCCACTATTTCTCAACTCGGATGGGCGATTGTCGCTTTCCTCGGCTTTGCAGCGCTAATGGGCAGTATCGCTTTTGTAGCACAATGGCTTATTCACGGATGGCAAGCAGCTACGGGTATAGTGATGTATGCTCTCATTGGATTGTTCGTAGGTATTAACTATTCTGGCAAACCACTCGAACTTGGCTTCCATGGCTTGGGCGAACTCGTTATAGGACTTATGTTTGGTCCTCTCTGCATGCTGGGCATACAAGCAGCTATCACAGGCAATATTTTCTCATGGGAGATGCTCTGCATGAGTATTGCTATTGGTTGTATGGTAACAAACATTGTATATGTCCATTCTGTGATGGAAGTGAATGCGGATGCTGAATTGGGAAAGATGACTTTTGCACGTTTACTGCGTAATAAGGCTGCCATGATTACCTTTATCGCCATCTTTGCCATTCTTCCGTTTCTATTGTTAGGTTTGGGTATTTGGATGGGGTGGTGGAGCCCTTGGTACTTACTCACTTTGGCTACTTTGCCAATGTCAATCTACCTTATTCACTCCACTCGACTTTTCGCATATGGCCTACATCGCAATGACACACCACGCTGGTGGATGGGCCCAATGGGTAACTGGGAAGGATACAAGAAAGTTGGCATAGATTGGTTCTTGTATCGATGGCTTCTTGCACGAAATATATGTACCTTCTTTTGTCTTATTTTAATTATTGTTCATGTTACTCTATTGGTAATTGATTAATTCGATAAGGAGAAAAATTATGTTCAAAACTCTTTTACATTATATTTACTTGGCACAATGGTTCTTGCGTGCACGCTTCTTCAAACGAAAAGCCCCTCTACAAACAGTCTTGTTTATTACTGATAAATGCAATCTCCGTTGCAAGCACTGCTCTGTTTATGGCAGCGCAGGATACAAACAACGTTCTTTTGAAGATATTGTTGCTGATATGCAATATTCCTACCAACTTGGCTCACGCTTCATCGACCTTGAAGGCGGAGAGCCTACACTCTGGAAGGAAGGCGAACGAACGATTAACGACCTTATAGACAAAGCATTAGAGATCGGATTCTTCTCAATTACTGTTACGACCAATGCACAACAAGACTTCTCTTGGATTCGTCCACAATCCATTTGGGTAAGTATGGATGGTGTAGGCGAATACCATGACCGGGTTCGAGGAGAGGGCACTTTCGCACGACTGGAAGAAAACATCCGCAAATCAGGCTTCAAGCATATTTGCGTAAATATGGTAGTTAACTCCATCAACTATGAGTCACTGGATGCTGCAATGGAGTATGCTAAAAATAACCCTGCCATTGAGCAGATTTCTATCAATTTCCATACACCATATCCAGGGACAGAATATCTTATGCTACCACCTGAAAAGAAAGCGCAACTCATAGACAAAGTTCTCGCCTACAAGAAGAAAGGCTATCCTATCATGAACTCTCGTTCTGGACTTAAACTGATGAAACGCAATGCTTTAGGGCAAATTAATTTAGGTAAAGAATGTTTTGTTACAAATTTTATTTACACCGATGGTAGCCGTAGTCTTTGCTTGGGCTATGGCACTGAACAATGCCGCGTGTGCGGTTTCTGTATGGCAGGCGAGATGGCAAGTGTATTCCATTTCAAACCTGACACTATTCTTTCAGGATTCAAATTACGTATGTAATGGCACGATTTTTGTACTAACAACTCTATACAATACTAAACAATTCTAAACAATACAAGTTATGATTTCAAAGAAACTCGAAGCGGCTATCAATGCCCAAATCAATGCTGAATTATGGTCAGCATATCTTTATTTGAGTATGTCAGCATACTGCCAAGATGCAGGCTATCCTGGTATTGCAAACTGGTTTGCTATCCAATTCAAAGAGGAGCAAGATCATGCTATGATTCTTTTCAATTATTTACAAAGTCGTGGTGGTCGCGTATTGCTCGAACCTATTGCTGCGGTTGATACAGAATGGGTTTCACCATTGGCTGCTTTTCAACATACTCTTGAGCACGAAGGTAAAGTGACCGCTATGATCAACAACCTTATGGCACTCGCTGTTGAGGAGAAAGATTTTGCTCTTCAAAGTCGTCTCAATTGGTTTGTAGATGAGCAAGTTGAGGAAGAAGAGAATGCTACTGACCTCGTAAACAAATTCCGTATGGTAGGCGACAATGGCTATGGACTCTACCAACTCGATCAAGAACTTGCGGCGCGCGTTTATACACAAGCAAGTCCTTTAGCTACGGCAGAATAAAAAGCCTACCCCCAGCCCATCCATAAAGGGAAGGGAGCAAGTGTAAAGTTTAAAAATACAGATTAATATGAAAAAGATTTTTATTTCGCTACTAGCATTCGGATGCTTGGTAGCATGTACCCCTAAGAAAACAGCATACGAGCAATACGTAGAAATGTATAATGCCCTCGATGCACAACTACAGAATATAGAAGATCGCGCTGTACGCGACTCACTGATTGATGATTTCGTGGCTGACGGTTACACCCTCATCATGGAGAACGTAGAAGACGTGACCAGTGACTCTATCGTCTTGTCACACTTCTATATGCTCAGCCCAGAACAAAAAGCCGAGCTCATTGCAGCCATTCCAGTAGAGCGCTGGGAGATGCCTCTATTAAAGCTCGTGTACAAGGAATACCAAATAGAGTTGCTCACCTCAGCGGGCAATCCATACATCGACATTACTTCGCTGAAGGCAGACGGCACAGCGTTGGCTCTGAGCGAATTGGTAAACAAGACCGACTATGTATTGGTGGACTTCTGGGCTTCATGGTGCGGTCCATGTCGCCGATTAATGCCTGCTCTCAAAGAGTTATACGAATCGTATCATCCATCTGGCAAATTGGAAATCCTAGGTGTCAGCTGTGACAGAGACGAGGCAGCATGGCTTCAGGCTATCCAAGAAGATGAATTGCCATGGTTGCATATCCGTGATCAGCGCGAAGAACCATACAACCCATGTGATTTGTATGGAATCTCAGCTATCCCAACGACTATCCTTATTAACAAAGAAGGTATAATTGTAGGTCGCAATCTCAACGAAGCAGAATTAGAACTATTGCTCGCTGGAAAATAATGTATAATATAATTCTATAAAACTTTCAATTGACTACGCCCACTACCTGTGAGCGTAGTCTGCTTGTTAAATTATGGCTGACGATAAAAAGATTATTTTTTCAATGGTGGGAGTGAGCAAAAGTTTCTCTCCACAAAAACGAGTACTCAACAACATTTACCTCAGTTTCTTTTACGGAGCAAAAATCGGTATTATCGGTCTCAATGGCGCAGGAAAATCAACCCTTCTGAAGATTATTGCTGGTATCGAGAAAAATTACGAAGGCGAAGTTGTCTTTTCTCCTGGCTATAGTGTAGGCTATCTAGAACAAGACCCACAACTTGATCCAGAAAAAACGGTTCGCGAGTGTGTGCAAGAAGGTGTACAACCTATCATGGATATGCTGGCTGAATATGATGCCATCAATATGGCGTTTGCGGAACCAGACGCAGATTTTGACAAACTTCTTGCTCGCCAAGCAGAACTACAAGATAAACTTGATAGTGTGGACGCGTGGAATATTGATACGCGCCTTGATCGTGCTATGGATGCACTCCGCTGTCCAGCAGATGAAGCACTTGTCAAGCATCTATCAGGAGGTGAGCGCCGTCGTGTGGCACTATGCCGTCTGTTGTTGCAACAACCTGATATCTTGCTGCTTGATGAGCCTACTAACCACCTTGATGCTGAATCTATTGATTGGTTAGAGCAACACCTACACCAGTATGCAGGTACTGTCATTTGTATCACCCACGACCGTTACTTCCTTGACAATGTGGCAGGTTGGATTCTCGAACTAGATCGTGGCGAAGGTATTCCATGGAAGGGTAACTACTCCTCTTGGCTTGAGCAAAAAACGGCTCGTATGGCGATGGAGGAGAAGCAAGCTAGCAAGCGCCGCAAGACCCTGGAACGCGAGTTGGAGTGGGTTCGTATGGCTCCTAAAGCACGTCAAGCCAAAGGTAAAGCACGTTTGGCAGCTTATGACCGTATGCTCAATGAAGAACAGAAAGAGCGCGAAGAGAAACTTGAAATATTCATACCTAATGGTCCACGTCTTGGCAACAAAGTTATCAATGCGGAGGGCGTAAGCAAGGCCTTTGGCGACAAATTGCTGTTCGAGAATCTCGACTTTATGCTACCACCTAATGGTATTGTTGGTATCATTGGTCCTAATGGCGCAGGTAAAACGACACTCTTCCGTATGATCATGGGCATGGAGCAAGCCGACAAAGGTACGTTCACCGTAGGTGAGACTGTCAAGGTAGGTTATGTGGACCAAGTTCACTCCAATATTGACCCTAATAAAACCGTATTTGAAACCATTGCTGAGGGTACTGAGTATATCCGTGTTGGAGGACGCGAAATCAATGCTAGAGCATATCTTAGTCGCTTTAATTTCACAGGTTCAGATCAAGAGAAGAAGTGCGGTGTTCTCTCTGGCGGAGAGCGCAATCGCTTACATTTGGCTTTGACACTTAAGTCAGAAGCAAATGTGTTACTTCTTGATGAGCCTACCAACGATATTGATGTTAATACTCTCCGTGCTTTGGAAGAAGGTTTGGAAAATTTCGCTGGCTGTGCAGTAGTTATTTCCCACGACCGTTGGTTCCTGGATCGTATCTGTACTCATATCCTTGCTTTTGAGGGAGATAGCAAACTATATTGGTACGAAGGCAGTTACTCTGATTACGAAGCACATAAGAAAATGCGCCTTGGCGAAGATGCTACCGAACCCAAGCGTATTCGTTATCGCAAATTAGAATAATTTAAAAGGGCACTATAAAAAAGTGCCCTTTTATTATCCTCTCATTAAACTTCAAACCTTACACCTTAAACTTTACCCCTCTTCTATAATGCCGCCTCCAACTAGTAAACCATCTTTGTAAATTACTAGGGATTGTCCTGGTGCCACACCCCAAACTGGCTCGTTGAAGTGAATATGCAATTGACCGTCAGCGATGGTCAATTGTCCTTTTATAGCAGGAGATTTATAGCGTATTCGGGCTTCTATAGAAGGTGATTCTTCTAACCATTCTATATCGCGCAAGCGAAATTGAGTTGCACGTACATCTCGTGTGTATAATTCATCATGATCACCCAAGGTTACAGTGTTATTGCTTGCATCAATTTTGATCACATGCTTTGGGCTTCCCAATGCAATGCCTAATCCTTTGCGCTGACCAATAGTGTAGTGGCAATAACCTTGATGCATGCCCAATATTTTACCTGCAGTGTCAATATAATGACCAGCACCAATATTTACACCTTGCTCGGCCAAAAAGCTGCGGTAATCATTATTAGGTACGAAACAAATTTCTTGACTCTCTGCTTTTTTGCTCAACTTCTCAAACCCGTGATTCAATGCAATTTCTCTGACTTCTGCTTTTGTCAGTCCGCCTAATGGAAATATAGTTCTGCGCAAATTTTCTTCGGTTAACATCCACAAGAAGTAAGTTTGATCCTTATGCGTATCAACGGCATTCTTCAAATAGTAATGGCCACGATACTCCGCAATTTGCGCGTAGTGTCCCGTTGCAATATAATCACAATTATACTCTTCAGCTGCTTTTATGAGTTCACCCCATTTGATATGCGAGTTACACATTACACAAGGATTAGGCGTACGCCCGCGCGCGTATTCACTAACAAAGTTTGCAATCACATGTTCGCGAAAAGTGTCTCGAAAATCCAAAATATGATGCTCAAACCCCAAAGTAGCAGCCATATGCTTTGCCTCCAGAATACTCTCTACTGAACAACAACCTTTCTCCTTGGAGAGGCAGGAGTCTTTGATGGTGTCAAAGGTGCGAAATGTAGCTCCCACAAGTTCATACCCCTGCTCCATGAGCAAGATAGCTGCAACTGTGGAATCTATACCACCTGACATGCCTATCAATACGCGTTTTTTTCGTATGTTATCCATCTTTTCTACAGAAATCTTTGGCAAAGGTACAAATTTATTTGCATACATCCAAATTTTTTAGTACCTTTGTACGCTTATTGTTGGCAAATAACAAAATAATTATATTTACTATGAGAAAATTTACATTATTTATTTTTGCAGCATTCGCATCTATAGCGTTTGCTCAAGTAACTACTGTACCAGGTATTATTCAAAAAGGGTACGGTGGAGAGGTAACTATTATCTTTAATCCAAATGAAGGTAACAAAGGCATGGTGGGTGCGACACAATGCTACGCACACACGGGACTTATTACTTCTGATTCATCCAACGATGGCGACTGGAAGAATGTAGTAGAAAGTTGGCGTGAAAATACTTCCAAAACTCAATTGACCAAAGATGGCAATAATTGGAAATTGGTAATCCCAAATATCTACACTTTTTACAATTGTTCTAAATCAACTGATATCAAGAAACTTGCTTTTGTGTTCCACGATGGTAAAGGTGGATCAAAGGAGGGTAAAACAGCCGAGAATGCAGATATCTTTGTAGAATTGGCAGAAGTTGGCTTAGCAGCATCGATTAGTACTTCAATGCCTGAGATTTCCTCTATGGGTCAATCTGTTACATTAAACTGCTATGCTACAGCTACAGCTACTTTGACCTTAAAACTCAATGGATCAGTGGTAAAAACGGCTAATGGTACTGAGATGACATATGCCCATAAGTTAGACAAGCAGGGTAATTATAATTTTGAGTTGACTGCTACTAATGGTACAGAAACCAAAACTGCTACAGCATTTACATGTGTGCCTACAGCGCCAATCAAAGCAAATCGTCCAACTGGTATCATCAATGGTATCTACTACGATAAGAATGATCAAACCAAAGTCACTCTTTGTACTTTTGCTGGCAGCAAAACAGAACCTGCTAAACATGTCTTTGTAGTAGGTGATTTCAACGATTGGACGATTTCTAATGATTATCAACTCAAGCAGGCCAACGATAGTGCATATTTCTGGATTGAACTTTCAGGACTTACTCCTCAAAAAGAATATGCTATGCAATATGTTGTTGTTCGTGCAGATGGGCAGGTAAAGCGCATTTCTGATTTATATTCTGAATTGGTGTTGCACAAAGATGACTCTTGGGAACCTTCGCAAAACTATCCTAACTTGAAACCTTATCCTGCTGCTGGTGAAGGCTATGTGACCGTTATCCAAACTGGTAAACCAGAGTTTAATTGGTCTGATGCCACACTCAACTTTAAGCGCCCTAACAAAAATAATCTCATTATCTACGAACTTTGGGTTCGTGATCACACACCTGCTCGTACATTCAAGGGCTTGATGGAGCGTATGGAGTATTTTGAGGATTTGGGTGTAAATGCCATAGAATTAATGCCTATATGCGAATTTGATGGCAATGATAGTTGGGGATATAATCCAAATCACTATTTTGCAGTGGATAAGTCATATGGTTCTTCAGATGAATTAAAACTATTTATTGACGAGTGTCACAAACGTGGCATAGCAGTCATTATTGATATGGTATTCAATCATACTACAGGTCAGAATCCGATGGCTGAATTGTATCCTTATGGTAATGATTTGAAGGATAACCCTTGGTTCAATAAAACAGGTTCTATCCCCCATAAGGATAGAGAATTTGAACCAGACTGGAATCATGATTTCGGGCCAACTAAAACGATGTTTATTCGTTGTTTTCAATATTGGCTCAATGAATACAAGGTGGATGGATTCCGTCTTGACTTAAGTCATGGTCTTTGTGGTACAACAGACGATGATGTTGAGCATTTGCAAGAGTATTATGCAAAAGGCGTAAAGGCTATTTCTCCAGATGCATATCTGACTTTAGAGCATTGGGATAGTGGAGCTTCAACTCTTGTAAATGCTGGAATGTTGTGCTGGGATAATACATCAAATGCCTACTGTCAAACGGCCATGGGATGGCTTAAAGATGGTGATGACCTTTCTAGTGCGAATAAAGATGGTTATATCTCATATTGTGAGAGTCATGATGAGGAACGCTCTTTCTTTAAGGCGAAGCAATGGGGCAATGGTGACCTTAAAACCAACGAGGAAGCTCGCATAGCGCGTGTGCCATTGAATATGGCATTCCTTACTTTACTCAATGGACCACAAATGTTCTATCACTTTGCAGAATTAGGCTTTGATGATTCTAAGTTCCAAAATAAAGATAGCAAATGGGGTAAAAATGATTATGGAATTGTTAGTGAATTAGGAGAAAATTATGATGCTAAAACACAAGTTAAAAAGCGTGTAGAGCAATGGCTTACAAAAGGGAATCTACATATGGCAGCTTTCCAAAAGGTAGGTCAAATCATTCAACTCCGTACTCGCATAATGCCTGAGGTTTTTGAAGGTAACCCAACTGCTGCTAGCCTTGGGTCTGGAAAATCACTTCGCTATATCCAATGGGGTGCCAATGTTTATGTAGCCGGTAATTTCGGTGTTACAGGCAATCAAACTGTTACATTACCAAGTGGTACTTGGTACAACTACTTCCAACAAAAGCAGCAATCAGGAACAATCACACTCACTCCTGGCGAAGTGGCTATTTTCACTGGCAAACAAGTGACTCTGCCACAAATGCCAGAGGCATATGATTTTGCAACCGATGTGGAGAATATATTTATCCCAGAGGTCTCTACAGAGATATTGCCTCCATATAATGTGATAATTTACACCATTAGCGGTCAGCCTATTTCTGTACAACGCAATGTAGAGCAGATTGATTTCAATGGCCTTAATAATGGTTTGTATATCATTCAATATGAAAAGAATGGTCAACGAGTTGCTAAGAAAATAATTCGTTAATCTTCATTTCACAATATACTTCATTTTGATAACTGCGTCAATCCACTTGACGCAGTTATTTTTTCAATCTAATGACGTTCTTATTCTTTTATCGCACCTTCCCTGCACGCACCATACAATAACCATACAATAACCATACAATAACCACACAATTCGTTACCTCTATAGGAGTGAGAGAATAGACAATTTTGTCATCTTTGATATACCTCGCTTCTAACAAAAAAATAAGGTGCCCTCTCGGACACCTTATTTATATATTCACTATTTCTAAATTCTATTAGAACAAGTAGCGAACACCAAGGCTGATACCGCTGTAAAGACCATAAGGGTTGAAGCCTACATAACTTCCCCAACCTTCAACACCGATGTTTGGACGCCAATCCAAAGAAAGTTGCAATGGGAAATCAAAGCAATACTCAACACCTACGTGACCAACTGCACCAACATACCAAGAGGTAGTAATCCATCGATTAAACAAGTGATAAGCACCAGCACCAGCACCAACACCAAGATACCAATTCCATTGACCAGCATAGTTCCAAGGAATTGCAGTACCAAATGGGTTAATCCAATCATAAGTAGCGGTAGCACCGATACCAGAAAAGAGTGGGAGGTTCAATGAAACATCAATCATATTTGCCTCACCAAGAGCGTGTTGGTAAGAAATATCAAAACCATAACCGATGTTTGCACCAATTGCGCGTGGTTGTGCTACTGCTGTTGCAACACTTACAAGTGCCAACACAGCAACTAATAAGATACTCTTTTTCATAACATTTTGGTTTTTAATTGTTTATAATTAATTTTGCGTTTTGTTTTCTTAAGAAACAGTATTTTCTTAATGAACTTGACCGCAAAGTTACTACTTTTTTTTATATGATGCAAATTTTTGGTTAATTTTATTGAAAAAAACTAAAATGTACACTTCCATAACTGCGTTGCTCTACAAAATGAGGATGATTGTAGAAATCATTTTGTTTAGAGTGTTCTAGCACAAAGTAGCCGTCTTCTTTTAGGATGCCTTGCTCAAAAATTAAATCGGGTAGGGTAGGCAGTTGCTCCAAATCATATGGAGGATCGGCATAAATAAAGTCGTATTGCACATGGCAGGCTTTTACGAACTTAAACACATCACCACGAATCAAGTGCAAGTTTTTTATACCCAATTGTTTACAAGATGAAATAATAAAGTTTTGTTGTGTATGTGCCATCTCTATGGCAGTTACTTCTCGTGCTCCGCGTGACACAAATTCTAGTCCTATTCCACCTGTGCCCGCAAACAAATCCAGCATATCCACGCCCTCAAAATCCATACGATTTGTAAGGAGGTTAAACAAACTCTCCTTTGCAAAATCCGTTGTCGGACGTGCTGTTATATTTTTAGGGGGCATCAATCGACGCCCCCTAAACATTCCCGAAATAATTCTCATATTTCTTACCTTATCGCCTCTTCGCCTTATCGCCTATAAGCGCTTGCGCCGTCCTATAGCCCGAAGGGCGTCCTATAACCCAATATTACTCCCAGTTACCTGCGTTGTTGTTAGGTGCATCCACCGAACCAACCTTCAGACCTGGATAGTGATCCAATTTCTCCTCTTTATCAATTAAGTTCACGCGCTCTTGATTGTTGAGGTCGTGAAGATAGGTATTGTAGTGAGCACGAATCTCAAAGATAGGTACCTTGATACCTTGTGAAGTAGTGTAACCATTGTTGGTCTCTACTTCAAACTTCACATTGTCAGTGTAAGGAATATATACAATCTCACCGATAGTTTCCTCTGTATATTGACCTTTGTAGAGAGATTGAATCATATTGGTGAGGATAGTATCACGGCGGAAACCTTGCAAACCTTCAGCTTTCACTTCACGGTCTTTCTCCCAAATATAGTTGTAGAGAAGATCCAAACTATCTGTACCTTGGAATTTCATCTTGCGTTGTGCTTTCAAGCGTGCACGTTCCAAAATTTTTGCTGCTTTATTCTCGGTCAAGCCGTCTTCCAATTGTTTCTCGGTCAAAGAACCCACCTTATACACCTCTTTCTTTGGAGTAGTCTTCAAATACTCTATCAAAGAGTCAAGGTCTGCTGTGAAATAGCCCTTATCCAAACGGAATTGCGCCTCTGCAGTACGCAAACTAACTAGGTTGTTAATGACTTTCACTTCGCGTTGTACACGAGCTTCCTCAAATTGAATAGGAGTTACAACACTCTTAACGCAGATGTATGCCATAAAAACTACAGCTACACCCAACAAAATACGGATAATTACTTTTGTATTCATGATTACTTAAATTTATATTCAATCAAAATTTAGCGAATTTGTACAAAATCCCACAAATTCGCTGCAAAATTACTAAATCTTTTTCATATATGCAAATTTTTTTGTAACTTTGCAGCCGAAAAAGGTAAATTTGTTACTATGGCAAACGAAGATAGCAATAAGGTGCTATACGATATCCTCAACGAACGCTTAGAGTTATTGCGTTCTTTGGACAAAGATGGCGACACTGATCGTCGTCGCCACGTGGCGCGTGAGACCAAAGAGCTCCATGCTCCTTTGGCGCATCGACTAGGTCTATATGCCATCAAAACGGAAATGGAGGATCTTTCGCTAAAATTTACCGACTACAAGACCTATAAGTATATCGCGCACGCGCTCAATGAGAAGAAAGCACAGCGCGATGCTTACATCTCCTCTTTCATTACGCCACTTGAGCAAAAACTCAAAGATAACGGATTTACTTTCACTATCAAAGGTCGTCCTAAATCCATCCATAGCATCTACAACAAGATGCAAGCGCAGCATTGCGATGTGGATCGCATCTACGATCTTTTTGCTATCCGAATCATCCTTGACTCTCCACTCGAACGCGAGAAACTAGATTGCTGGCAAGTATATTCCCTAATCACGGACATGTATCGCCCCAATCCTAAGCGCCTGCGCGACTGGCTGAGTGTACCCAAGGAGAATGGGTACGAGAGTCTTCATACTACCGTCTTAGGTCCCGAAGAGAAATGGGTGGAGGTGCAAATTCGTACCCGCCGTATGGATGAGGTGGCAGAAAAAGGTGTAGCTGCACACTGGTCATACAAAGGTGTGGACGGCAATCGTCTCAATACCGATGCGCAGAGCGTCTATGTCTTTACTCCTACGGGCGACCTCAAGCGACTGGCTGCAGGAGCTACTGTGCTTGATTTTGCATTCTCTATCCATAGCGATGTGGGCTGCAAATGTGTAGGTGGACGCATACGCAACCAAAATGTGAGTATTCGCCAGAAACTCCAAAATGGTGATCAGGTGGAAATTCTAACATCTCCTAATCAAAAACCTACTGCTGATTGGCTCAATGCTGTAGTTACTAGCAAAGCGAAAAACAAGATTCGCCAAGCACTCAAAGAGATAGAATATCGCAATGCAGCAGAAGGACGTGAGATGCTGGAACGACGTTTCAAGAATTGGAAACTTGACTACGAGGAGGGCGATATCTCCCGCCTCGCGCTCAAACTAGGATATAAAGTCACCAACGACCTTTACCAGTCCATCGCTTTAGGCAAGGAGGATATACTGCGTTTAAAAGATGTGTTCCTCACGTTGGATGCTCCTAACACCGATTTCCAACGTTCAGAGCACGTATATGTGCCTCAGAATCACGAGGCGTTGGCTATTGAGGTGGATATTAATGTTAAGAGTGTGGACTACAATCTTGCCAAATGTTGCGATCCGCAACCAGGCGACGCTATCTTTGGGTTTATTAGTATCAACAATGGTATTCGTATCCACCGTTGCGACTGCCCTAATGCCGAACATATGCGCGAGCGACATGCCTATCGTATCCTCCCCGCCCGATGGGCTAAAAAGAAAGAATAACTCATAACTTGAACAACTATCCTTCCATATTACTCTCCGAAGCGGTTGACCAGTTCGCTTCTTTACCTGGAGTAGGACGCAAGACGGCTTTGCGCCTTGTGTTGCATCTGCTTCGTCAGAGCGATAAGGAGGTGGAAGTTTTTGCGGGGGCACTCACCCGCCTCAAGCAAGAGGTGAAGTACTGCCGTGTATGCCATACTATCTCTGATCAAGAGGTGTGTCCAATATGCCAATCTCACTCGCGCGACAAGCATACTATTTGTGTAGTGGAGAACGTGCAAGATGTGATGTCGATTGAGAACACAGGTCAGTACAATGGTCTGTATCATGTATTGGGCGGAATCATCTCTCCAATGGATGGAGTAGGACCATCAGATATAGAGATCGACTCTCTTGTCGCTCGCATAGAGAAGGAAGATATCCACGAAGTTATCCTCGCTTTACCGACCACGATGGAAGGCGACACTACTAACTTCTACATCTACCGTCGCCTACAAAATACAACTCTACACCATTCTACACAACTGCTAAACGATACTACACCACTTAAGATCTCCCAAATCGCTCGTGGCGTAGCCATCGGCAACGAACTTGAATATACCGATGAGATCACCCTCGGGCGTTCCATCGTCAACCGCATAGAATTTAAAATGTAATGGAAAAAAACATCATCAAAACCCTCAATCTGTACTACTATTGTGTACTGATTCTCACCCTCATCTCAGGAACATTGGCATATTTCCTGATTATGAAAGATTTTGTGCAACCTATTGACCCTATGTCCACACTCGGAAAGGTGCTGCAATATGTCGTTATTTTTGACGCCTTGCTCACTATCCCTACTGGCTTGTATCTTTGCAAACGCCAGTGTATCAAACTCGCAGAACTTACCGACGAAGCAGTCAAACTTGCAGGTTACAAACGTGCTGCTACTTGGCGTATCTTGTTGGTTAGCAATACGATGGTTTTTGGTATAGCAGCATTCTACCTTATGGGCGCATACCAATCCATGTTGTGGATTACGGCCGTTTCGGCTATTGGTTGGTACTTCACCAAACCATCTGAAGCCAAACTCCAAGCCGAACTCCAACCCAAACAACCCAATCAAGAAAACTACTAAATTCTACGAATATGGTAATCGCAATTGACTTCGACGGTACTATCGTTACCCACGCATATCCTGCAATTGGCAAACCCATTCCATTTGCAATTGAGACACTCAAGAAACTTCAGCAAGAGGATCATCATCAACTCATTCTATGGACTTGCCGCGAGGGCGACCTTTTGCAAGAGGCCATTGACTACTGTGCTGCGCGTGGATTGGAGTTCTATGCTGTGAATTCCAATTTCCCAGAGGAAACATCGGATATTGTTCGTGCTCGCAAATTGGAGGCGGATCTCTTTATCGATGACCGCAACTTAGGTGGTATTCCTGATTGGGGAGTAATCTACCAAATGATTCATTCTGGCAATCACTTCAAACCTGCACCAACTGGTATGCCAGCAGAAGAACCTCAACGCAAAAAAGGTCTTTTTGGTCTCTTTGGCTAATACTATTCATCACTCATCACTCATAGTTCATACTTAAGCAATGCTCCGCTTGCGCAAAATAGAGCCCTCTGATCTCCCATTTCTTTATCAATGGGAGAATGATGCTACGATGTGGGCAGATTCGGATACGCATAATCCGCTATCTCGTCACGACCTGCATCAATACATTGAGAACACCACAGGCGACATCTACCGCGATGGACAATTGCGCTTGATCATTACTAATCTACAGCAAAGCGATCTACCATCTACAGGCGAAGCCGATCTACAGCCACAAAGTGGCGATCTAACCTCCTCATCGCCTAATATCATAGGCTGCATCGACCTTTTTGATTTCGATGCCCGCAATCGCAAAGCGGCAATAGGCATGTATATCGCCCCTGAAGCGCGTGGCAAAGGTGTAGGGAAACAAGCAGTCCAATTGCTTCTAGAATACGCCTTTAATTTCTTACACTTGCGTATGGTATATGCCATTATCAGCGTGCATAATACCGCTTGCTCGCATATCTACGAGCAGATGGGCTTTACCCCTTCTTCTCCTCTCGCCAACTGGACCCTCGAAGGTGACGCCATCCTTTGGCAAAAATCACAAGACTAAATATTGGAATCTAAGTGTCCTACGAATTAGGCGAGCACCATAGGATATCTATGGGCTTTCGGTGGCACTTCTGTGGCTGTTTGATTTCAGAGCATTTACAACAACACGTGCGGGCTTGCCCGCACGTGTCCTCTAAAACAGTAGTCGCTATGCACCGTTCATTAAACGCTAAACAGTAGCGAAGCGTCCACTAAACACAAACTATAATTCTTGTCCTATAACATTGTAAATCTTTCCGTCACGGAGGATAAGGAGTTGACCGTTGCGGAGAATTTTCTTTGCTTGTTCTACAGACGGTTGTTCTACCTGATTTACACTTGTGTTTTCAATTGGTAAAATTTGACCAAACTCTTTCCACTGATTAGCCTCTTCGTATGCATCTACAGACTCCGCTGGTACATAGAGAGGGATATCGGAAACAGGCACTCGCAAGAATACATGATATTTGTATTCAGACTTTCCATCACTCATAATGGGAGGAGTGGTAGCACAACAAGTCACCTTTGTGAGGCTACTACACATATCAAAGGCATACATTCCTATTGATTGTAACGAAGCGGGCAAAATCAGTTCTGTTAAATTTGTACCAATAAATGCGTCATTTGCTATATAAACTAGATTTTTGGGAAATATTACAGACTCTATTGATGTACTAGCAAACGCACAGGCTCCAATCGTGTCAACTGATTCTGGTATTGTATATTCTGTAGCGTAGGCTGCAGGCAAGGTGTGTAGCACATTCCCATTTTTATTGAATAACACCCCATCAATTGAAGTGTAATGTGTATTCTCAGGATGTACGTTAATGGATGTTATTGGATTGTTGCGTACAATGAGTGGCGCAATATACTTAACATTCTTTGGAATAGTTAATTGCTGCAATTTGCCAAAGCTAAAAGCATCCAGTAAAATAGAATCCACGTTCTCACCTATTTGTACTTCCGTCAATTGTGAGCAATTTACAAAAGCAAATTTATCAATCGTTTTGATGTTTTCGCTCATTGATACTCGTTGCAATTTTTGAGCACCACAAAAAGCATTCTTTCCAATACGAGTTACATCATATACTATATCTTGATATTCCACTGTAGATGGAATATGTAAAGTGGTGAGGTCTGTATAATTTCTAGTATTAAACGATGCTCCCGCTCCCCATGTGTATGTAATTTCGACTTCAAAAGGTGCTATCGTATCATTGATGATATTATAATAGAATCCATCGCTCATAAATGTTTTTGGATTAAACGAAGAATAATCTGTAATAGGCTGAATGTTCACAAAGTTACTCCAAAAATCTCCGTACTGATAGTATGTCAACAAATAGTCAAATACTAGTAATTTAGAGTTCGCATAGGTTTTTGTACTAAAAGTGTTTTCTCCTATAACGGGCACCCTATCAGCTGCGCAAAGTATGGTGTCAAGTTTATTACAACTTGCAAAGGTTCTATCCTCTATTTCTCTAACAGTAGTAGGAATAGTCAATTTTGTAACAACATTTTCTCTATAACGCCCATTTGTAAGCCAACAATGAGATACCGCACCACCCGATATGTAGGTTGTTCCATGTTTAATGTTTATATGTAAATTTTCAGTTAATTCGCCCGTGTAAGCATAGAATATATTATGAATATACAAATATCCTGCAGGCTGACGGTTTTCCCATGCAGTATTATAGAATGCATTAGCACCTATCTTTTGAATGCTTGCAGGTATAGCTTCCACATTATCTAATTGAGTACACTCATAGAAAGCACTTGCACCTATACTAATCATGTGTTGAGGCCATTCTATTTGTGACAAATTACTACAACCACTAAACGCACCTTCGCCTATTATTGATAATATTTGTGGCAATTTGATAGCAGTTAATTTCACACAATTTGTAAAAGCCTCATCGTCTATCACAGATAGCGAATCTGGCAAAACAATAGTTTCCAAATTAGCACAATTAGCAAATGCTTGAAGATGTACAGAGGTAACACTACTTGGTAATACAACTGATTGGATATTGGATTGTTGAGAGAATGCAAAGTCCAAAATTGCTTTAGTTCCTTCTCTCACTTCTATAGTTCCAACAGGTGCAGTTCCTTTATAACGGTACAATAGATTGCCTACATATACCAATCCATCTGGTTGATTATTATACCAAGCACACTCGTATAGCGCTCCTCCCATAACATCTTCCAAACTTTCTGGGAAAGAAATATTCAATAGTTTTGTACAACCTGTAAAAACATAAAATCCTATCTTTTTAACTGTATTAGGAATAATCACAGACTCCAACATTTCGCATGCTTGAAATGCATAATTTCCGATCTCTGTTACTGTGTATGTATTGCCCGAATGAACAACTTGACTGGGAATTTCCAGAGTACTTGGAAGATAGTCGTATGCTGGTGCATAATTTTCTCCAACTACTGCCACCTCCTCATAATTAAGAATAGAATAACACAAATCTCCAGCCTTAAAATCGTAAGCAGATACGAATACATTGATTCCAAAGGCGAGGGTTAAAGCAAAAAAGAGTTTGCTCAAGTGAGTTAAATTTTTCATTAGTATTTATATTAGGGACATTGGTTCCATATGTCCGTTTTCTCTAATAAAAGCGTGGAACCTTACCGTTGCTTATTCTCTGTAACGAGGTTCTGGTAAACCCTTTCGCAAGAATAAGCAAGCAACGCCCACGCCGAATATGAATGCTACCAAACAGAGCCATCCCGAAGGATGCTCTGCGGTAGGATATACATATCCCAAAGGGCGTTTATTGCCTTCCTGTTTTGGGCGATTGTGAAATTTACCAGATTTCGTTACACCAAAACAAGCGCTAATAAACGCTTTTTAATTATGTCTGCAAACTTTAGTTTGCGACTGCAAAGGTAGTGAATTATTTTGGATTGAGCAAGAGAAGAGCGTTTTTTAGTCAACTTTTTTAGGAAGGCAGTCAACCTTTTTAGGATTGGTGGAAACTTTTTTAGAAAGGAATCTTAACAAAAGTCACTTTTTATAGGCAAGGAGTTGAGTCGGAGTTCTCTCGGTGTTCGGTCGGTGTTCGGTCGGTGAAATTAGGCAAGGTATAAGGGAGGGAAATGAGAGGGCAATCTTAATAAAAGTACTTTTTACAACACACAAAAAAGAGAGCCGTGAAGACTCTCTTTCTTATAATATATAATAAGGTGTATCTTATCCGAGCATGGTGAGCAAGATACCTGCAGCCACAGCTGAACCAATCACACCTGCTACGTTTGGACCCATAGCATGCATGAGGAGGAAGTTGCTTGGGTCGGCCTTTTGACCTTCTGCTTGGCTCACACGAGCAGCCATTGGCACAGCAGATACACCAGCAGAACCAATCAGCGGATTAATCTTCTCTTTGGAGAAGAGGTTCATAAACTTAGCGAGAAGCACACCACCAGCAGTACCCATACCGAAAGCCACGATACCCATACAGAGGATCAAGATGGTCTTCACGTTGAGGAAGGTAGCACCTGTAGCAGTAGCACCTACAGAAAGACCGAGGAAGATAACCACGATATTCATCAATTCGTTTTGAGCCACCTTGCTCAAGCGATCAACTACGCCAGACTCTTTCATCAAGTTACCCAACATCAAGCAGCCAATCAATGGAGCTGCATCAGGCAATACCAATGCGATGATAGCAGTGATAATGATAGGGAAGACAATCTTCTCTACCTTGCTCACAGAACGGAGTTGTTTCATCTTAATCTTACGCTCTGCTGGAGTAGTCAACGCACGCATGATAGGTGGTTGAATCACTGGCACCAATGCCATGTAGGAATAAGCTGCGATAGCGATAGGGCCGAGCAAGTGAGGAGCCAACTTAGATGTCAAGAAGATAGAAGTAGGACCGTCTGCGCCACCGATGATACCGATAGAACCTGCCTCTGCTGGAGTAAAGAATGCACTTGCACAGAGGAAAGTGATAAAGATACCCACTTGCGCTGCAGCACCCAAAATCAATGATTTAGGGTTAGCAATCAGCGGACCAAAGTCGGTCATCGCACCTACACCGATGAAGATTAAGCAAGGATAAACACCCGCTTTTACACCGATATAGAGCACATCCAACAGACCTGCATTCTTCATGATGTAGCCATAGCTGTGATAGCCTTCGTGGTTGACATCAAGGAAGTTAGTCCACAATTCTGGGTGATACATTTCCGCGCCTGGCAAGTTGGTAAGCAACATACCAAAGGCGATAGGCAATAGGAGCAGTGGCTCGTATTGCTTCTTAATAGCCAAGAAAAGTAGGAAGAACGAAATCAATAGCATCAGACCTTGACGCCAGTCGATATTCATAAATCCCATCCCTTGGAAGAAGGTTAAAACGTCATTCCACATAATCTTAAAAGTTTAAAAGTTTTAAGGGTTTTAAAAGTTTTAAAGGTATAAAATTATGCGATAACAACGAGCAAGTCATCTTGCATTACGCTTTGACCTGGAGCCACAGCAATCTTGGTAACAGTACCGTCGCAGTCAGCCATGATTGGGTTCTCCATCTTCATACTCTCGAGCACGAGGAGGGTATCACCTTTCTTCACTGCTTGACCTTCTTTTACAGCCACAGAGATTACTGAACCTGGCAATGGGCTATTCACTTTGTTGCCACCTACAGGTGCAGCAGCAGGTGCTGGAGCTGGTGCTGGTTGTGGAGCAGGAGCAGCCTTAGGAGCCACTGGTGCTGGCTTTGGAGCAGCAGGAGCAGCAGCCACAGCTACGGTCTCAATCTCAACCAACTTGTCGTCTTGCATTACGTTTTGACCTGGTTGAACGAGTACGTTCTTCACTGTACCAGTGTATTCGCTTGCTACGACGTTCTCCATCTTCATACTTTCCATGGTGAGGAGGGTGTCGCCCTTCTTCACGCTATCGCCTGGTTTCACCATCACCTTAACGATGCTACCTGGCAATGGACTCTTAACGGTGGCAGCACCAGCAGGTTGTGCAGGAGCAGCTACAGGTGCGCTACCTGCAGGAGCAGCTACGCGAGCAGCTTTCACTTTCTTAGACTCATTCTTCTTGAACTCAACAATGAAGGAAGTACCATTTACAACTACTTCTGCTACATTTGGTTCTATCTCTTTAACGGTGGTATCATATTTCTCACCACCGATAGTAAAACTAAATCCTTTTTTCATGTTTTTAACGATGTAAATTGTTCATGCCGTACATCTTGTTGTTCCATTGTGTACGGTGTGGTTGAATTGTAATTTTGGTATCCTCCTCGTCGTGTACACCATTATAATAAAGGTGTAACGCAAGTGCAATAGCAGCGGTACTATCCGCAGTCAGCGTGATAGAATCGTTGATTTTACTCTTGGTATAGGTAACGGTTTCCTTGGCTGTTGTTTCTACTTTCTTCGCTTTCACGCGGGGTTGCATAATCCAACCCATCAACTTCATGATATACACGAAGACAAACAGCAGAAGTACCACCATACCAAAGCCAAGACCAGTGATAAACCATGTCTGGGCGGTAATGCCGGTTGTTTCGGCTGCAACTTGAAGTAACATCATAATTACAATGGAATATTAGAGTGTTTCTTGAGAGGGTTGGTCAAGCGCTTGGTTTGCAAGTTCTCGAATGCGCGAACGATGCGCTTACGAGTGTTGCGTGGCTCGATGATGTCATCGATATAGCCGCGGTTGGCTGCTTGATATGGGCTAGCGAACAAGTCTTTGTACTCTGCCTCCTTCTCTGCAATAAATTTCTTCTTCTCTTCTGGATCCTCGATAGCTTTGAGGGCTTTAGCTTGGAGCACACCTACTGCGCCACTTGCACCCATCACAGCGATCTCAGCGTTTGGCCATGCGTAGCATACGTCACCGCGCAATTGCTTGCAGCTCATCACGATATGGCTACCACCATAAGACTTACGGATAGTCACAGTCACCTTAGGCACAGTTGCCTCGCCGAATGCGAACATCAACTTTGCTCCGTGGTCGATGATACCAGCGTACTCTTGACCTGTACCGCAGAGGAAACCAGGAACGTCCACGAGGGTAAGGATTTGGATATTAAATGCGTCGCAGAAACGAACGAAACGAGCTGCTTTACGACTAGCGTCGCAGTCCAACACACCTGCCAACCAGCTTGGTTGGTTAGCGATGATACCTGTTGAACGACCGTTGAAGCGTGCAAAACCGCAGATGATATTCTTTGCATAGTCTTTTTGAACCTCCATGAAGTCGCCATTATCTACGATAGTGTAGATGATGTCTTTCATATCGTATGGTTTGTTTGGATCATCTGGAACGATCTCGTTCAAACCTTCCTCTACGCGCATTGGATCATCAGTGCAGTTCATGAGTGGTGCCTCCTCCATGTTGTTTTGTGGGATGAAGCTAACCAAACGACGTACTTCTTGCAATGCCTCTTCCTCGGTAGCTGCTACAAAGTGAGTAACACCAGACTTGGTTGCGTGCACTTTCGCGCCACCCAACTGCTCTACGGTTACGTCCTCACCTGTCACGCTCTTCACTACCTTTGGACCTGTGATGAACATGTATGAGTTTTGCTCGGTCATCATGATGAAGTCGGTCAAAGCTGGGCTATAAACAGCACCACCAGCGCAAGGGCCAAAGATTACTGAGATTTGTGGCACTACACCTGAAGCCAAGATGTTACGCTCGAATATCTCTGCGTAACCTGCGAGTGCGCAAGCACCTTCTTGAATACGAGCACCACCTGAATCGTTCAAACCAATGATAGGAGCACCGAGTTTAACGGCTTGATCCATTACGTTGCAGATTTTTTGTGCCATGGTCTCGCTCAGTGAGCCACCGATTACGGTAGCATCTTGTGCGAATACGAATACGAGGCGACCATCGATAGTACCGCTACCTACTGCCACACCGTCACCCAAGAACACTTTTTTCTCCATACCGAAGTCGTGGCAACGGTGGGTGAGGAACATGTTCACTTCCTCGAATGAGCCCTCATCGAGGAGCATGTTGATACGCTCACGAGCAGTGTAACTGCCTTTAGCGTGATGTTTTTCTACTGCTGCTTCACCGCCACCAGCTGCTGCTTTCACACGGTTGTCAATCAGTTTTTGCAATTTTGTTGTATCCATTTCTATACTTGAATTTTATTAGTTTTCAGTTTTCACCTTTCACCTTTCACCTTTCAGTTACTTAGGTTGCTCGCAGAGCTCTGTCAAGATACCCTTGGTTGATTTTGGGTGCAAGAATGCAATCATGAGGTTCTCAGCGCCTTTGCGTGGAGCTTTGTCGATGAGTTGGATACCTGCTGCCTCAGCCTCTGCCAATGCCTCTTCTACGCTATCAACGTTGAATGCAACATGGTGAATACCACCGCGACCACCGTTCTTCTCGATGAATTTTGCGATAGAAGACTCTGGGCTAGTTGCCTCAAGAAGCTCGATTTTTACTTCACCTACCTTGAAGAAGGCAGTTTTTACTTTTTGGTCAGCTACCTCTTCGATAGAGTAGCATTTACCACCAGTTAAAAACTCGAAGAAAGGCATTGCCTCTTCCAAACTTGTTACAGCGATTCCAAGATGCTCAATGTGAGTTGGTTTCATTGTTTTTTAGATTTTTTGTGACTGCGGATGGGGTGA
This sequence comes from Paludibacteraceae bacterium, assembly GCA_017503075.1. GTDB lineage: Bacteria > Bacteroidota > Bacteroidia > Bacteroidales > Paludibacteraceae > Colicola. Next base: position 107,388 of record JAFVTU010000015.1, read on the forward strand.
GTACTTATTCCTGTTCCTCTATCCTCAGTCGGGTTAATGTATAAAGTTGTTTATTATGTTTTGTCAGTTTAAAAAGTCGGTACTGGCTCGTTGTATAGTTTCACGAACAACTCGCGCGCAGACACTTCCACCCATCCGCCTTTGCCGTCTCCTTGAATGAGCGTTTCATTTCGCATAGCTTTATCGCGAAGCATACGATACTCCGCCAGTTCAAGACCATGAAGCAAATCTTCTTGATATTGTTTCTTTTCAGTCGTTGACATACGTCTCAATCTTTTTATAAAGTTCTACATCCAATATATCCTCATCCGTAGCAATCACATGCCGTGGGTTACAAGCATTATCTACTAATGTCCAAGTATCTACTGCGTCTTTGTAGAGATGGAAGAAGTTTTTCAATCCCAATTCATAACGCCTACGGATTACATCTGGGGCTATATCATGCCCACCTTCGCTCACACGCTTGGCTACTCGTTGCACTGCCAGTTCTGGGCTCTCCAACCAGAAGAATAGCATATTCACCACATATCCTTCTGCTTGTGCGCGTTTTACCAATTGCAGATACGAGCGTGTCGCCAATGTTGTTTCGATAGAGAACGACGCGCCTTGTTGTAGCAGTTCTTCTATGCGTTGCAGCATGATTCGCCCTGCGGGAATAGCCATGCTGTTCGGATTGAGCGGAGATAATCCACGTGCAATCTCATCAGCATTCACAAACTCTTGGCAGTGCCATATCTCTGGCAGAATGGTGTATGAAGCAGTTGTCTTACCTGCACCATTGCAACCTGCTATTATGTAGAGTGTTTTTGCCATAACCCGAAATTAGCGTACAAAGGTACTACAAAAAATGCACATACGCAAGTAAAGTGAGAAATATTTGCAAAAAAAAGATAGATTTATCTATCTCATAGTCATTAAATAGCCGATGGGAACTTGTTCATGATTGGCTATTTGAGGACTATGATAGGAGTGATAACCTTTTTGCAAATATTTTGAGTACACTCGCGTATGGGCTGCATTTCGCGAACGTAGCTACGAGGGAATTGGCTATGGCTAAAAGCGTGGGAAATGGGCAAGCCAAGGCAGATGTTCGAAGGTACTACTTTTTTTTTATTTGCGCAAATAAATAATTATTAATTATTTTTTAATTCGTTTTTTGTTACTTGTGATTGTCAATTTCATGTCTAAAAGCAGGAGCAAGTTGGTATAACTACAAAAGTACGATTATTAAGATTCCCTTCCCTTGTTCCTTGTATATGTACTCCGTGTAAAAGACCAAGGACAAACCAAAGAAGAACCAAGGAACGACCAAAGAGCTCCAAAACTCAAAAAAGTACTGACTAAACCTGAAAAAGGTTGACTCGATTACTGAGTTATGATCTTAAAAAACGTAAACTTTTGACTCGTTTCCTAAAAAGGTTGACTACGATTCTAAAAAGGTTTACTAGTGAAAGACTCT
>JAFVTU010000016.1 GCA_017503075.1 Paludibacteraceae bacterium
AGAGTCTTTCACTAGTAAACCTTTTTAGAATCGTAGTCAACCTTTTTAGGAAACGAGTCAAAAGTTTACGTTTTTTAAGATCATAACTCAGTAATCGAGTCAACCTTTTTCAGGTTTAGTCAGCACTTTTTGGTGATTCGGAGTTCTTTGGTCGTTCCTTGGTTCGTCCTTGGTTCATCGTTGGTCTTTAACACGGAGCATATATATAAGGTACAAGGGAAGGGAATCTTAATATTCGTATTGTTTAGAGGACGGCGCAAGCGCCTACAGTTTAGAGATTAGAGGCGGGGAAGGGCAGCAGAGCTGCGGAGTAAAGTGTAGAGTGTAAAGGCAGGATATGCGTCTCATAGCTAATCAATAGATGCTTTTTTGTTTTCTAATTGTTTGTTTTTCTTAATGTAATACAATAGTCCTCCCCATAAAAGCATAAGTACCAATATAACTATTCCATGACGGATAACACGCTCTATTTTATGTGCCTCTTGTTGTGTTTTTGTAAAATAATCTTCGGGGGTTATTGCATTATTCTCTAACAGATTCATCTTAGCCATAATTTCATCTAAGTATTGTTGCTTTGCCTCGTGAGCAATAGTGTCAATTGCACTTGCGTGCGGTTGGAATAAATACATAGAACGATTTTTGGTCAGAACAATGGTGGTATCATTCGTGTTCCATAAATATAAGATCGGATTATTTATAGATTGATTGTGTGTATTATAGGACTCTACACGTGCTGTTTCTGGTAAATCAATGGCAAAAAGATAATAGTAGTCATTTATTGGAGCCTGCCAATAATCTCCAATACCTATGTCAACTTTGTAACGCTCAGAAACTATCGGAAAACTTATAAAGCCTATTATCAATTCCAAGCCAATAAATATCATTGGGGATAGGGTTGCCAATGTAAGAAGTGCCTTTTTCCCTTTGAACTGTTTTTTACGAACAAATAGGTAAGGTATGACTAAGGCTATCCCTCCTAATACATAAGATAGAATAGCTAAAATAACTATCCAAAATAATAATACAAATGATGTCCCCATGGTAGTAAATAATTAAAATAGTTTGCAAAGGTAATGAATTATTTTGGATTGAGCAAATGAAAATCGCTTTTAAGGTGATTTTTTGGTGTAGGGTGTAAAAGCGGGATTATATCTTCATCCTCTGAGAAAGTCTTAGGAATAGTGCGCTTATTGTGCGTGAATAGTGCGTAATTGACAAGGAATACCCGAATAGTATTCGGGGTAATAAACAAAGAACAATAGAAGGAAAAAAAGAAAACCGAGCGGGAGTCCGCTCGGTTTTCGGGGTATTCTAGTTGGTCTAGCCGTACTAGTTGTGCTAGTAGTACTAGTATCTCTAGTAGAACTAGATGCTAGGGGATTAGAGTTGTGGGCCAGCTGCAACGAGAGCCTTACCTGCCTCGTTGGTGGTGTACTTAGCGAAGTTCTTGATGAAGCGGCTTGCCAAATCCTTAGCTTTCTCTTCCCATTGAGCAGCGTCAGCATAAGTGTCGCGTGGGTCAAGGATTGCAGGATCAACACCAGGCAATGCAGTTGGAACCTCGAAATCGAAGAATGGGATCTTCTTGGTAGGAGCATTCAAGATGTCACCACCGAGGATAGCATCGATGATACCGCGTGTATCCTTGATAGAGATACGCTTGCCAGTACCGTTCCAGCCAGTGTTAACGAGGTATGCCTTAGCACCAGATTTCTCCATACGTTTAACCAACTCCTCAGCATATTTAGTTGGGTGTAACTCCAAGAATGCTTGGCCGAAGCAAGCAGAGAAAGTAGGAGTTGGCTCTGTAATACCACGCTCAGTACCAGCGAGTTTAGCAGTAAAGCCGCTGAGGAAGTAGTATTTGGTTTGCTCTGGAGTCAAGATGCTAACTGGAGGCAATACGCCGAATGCATCAGCAGAGAGGAAGATAACGTTCTTAGCTGCAGGACCAGCAGAAACAGGGCGAACGATCTTCTCGATGTGGTTGATTGGGTAGCTTACGCGGGTGTTCTCAGTAACGCTCTTGTCGGTGAAGTCAATCTTGCCGTTCTCGTCCACAGTAACGTTCTCGAGGAGAGCGTTGCGCTTGATAGCAGCGTAGATGTCTGGCTCAGACTCTTTGTCGAGGTTGATAACCTTAGCGTAGCAACCGCCCTCGAAGTTGAACACGCCGTTGTCGTCCCATCCGTGCTCGTCGTCACCGATGAGGAGACGCTTAGGATCGGTAGAAAGGGTGGTCTTACCTGTACCAGAAAGACCGAAGAATACTGCGGTGTTCTCGCCGTTCATATCGGTGTTAGCAGAGCAGTGCATAGAAGCGATACCTTGCAAAGGCAAGAAGTAGTTCATCATAGAGAACATACCCTTCTTCATCTCACCACCGTACCATGTGTTGAGGATCACTTGCTCGCGGCTGGTAGTGTTGAAAGCTACGCAAGTCTCAGAGTTCAAACCGAGCTCTTTGTAGTTCTCTACTTTTGCCTTAGAAGCGTTGTAAATCACGAAGTTAGGTTCGAAGTTCTCCAACTCCTCAGCGGTAGGTTGGATGAACATGTTGGTAACGAAGTGTGCTTGCCATGCCACCTCAACGATGAAGCGAACAGCAATACGAGTATCAGGGTTGGTACCGCAGAAAGCGTCCACCACGAAGAGGCGTTTGTTAGAGAGCTCTTTCAAAGCGATGTCCTTAACCACAGCCCAAGTAGCCTCAGACATAGGTTTGTTGTCATTCTTGTAGTTCTCGCTTGTCCACCATACGTTGTCGTGACTTTGAGCGTCATCAACGATGAATTTGTCCTTTGGAGAACGGCCAGTATAAACACCAGTCATCACGTTAACTGCGCCAAGCTCAGTCTCTTGGCCCTTGTCAAAGCCAGTTAATTCTGCTTTTGTCTCCTCTGCGAAGAGTACTTCGTAAGAAGGGTTGTGTACGATCTCGGTTGTACCTACGATGCCGTACTGGGTCAAATCTAATTGTTTCATTGTTTAATTAAAAAAGGTTATTTAGTTATTATTTTATTCAATTTTGTGGCAAATTTTGTGCCAATTGCCCATTGACGCAAATTTTATCGGGTACAAAATTACTGCTATTTTTTGAAATTACCAAATTTTTTACCAAAATACCCATATTTTGCATAATTGACTTTGCAAAATTTCGAAAAACATGCTATAAAACATATTTTTTTGTCAAAATATTTGGTTGGTTTGCAAAAAAGCAGTACTTTTGCACCGTGTTTTTCATGGTATTAGATTTAAGGTTAAGTAAAGATTGGGTTGTCGGGATGACAATCCTTCTTTTTTTTTGCATATATGCATTTTTTTTTGTAATTTTGTCCCCTGAATGGAAAATCGTTACGACAAACAAGATTTGCAACAAGCGCTGAAGGTGCTTCGTGAGGGTGGAGTGATTCTTTATCCTACTGACACGGTATGGGGGATAGGTTGTGATGCAACGAACGCTGATGCTGTCGCGCGCGTGTATGAAATAAAAAAGCGTGTGGATAGTAAAGCTATGTTGGTGCTATTGGATGGTGCTGGCAAATTGCAAGGATATGTGGAAAATGTGCCAGAGACAGCATGGATGCTCCTTGAAGCGACAGAAGGACAATGTCCTATGACTATCATCTATCCAAAAGCTAAAAATTTGGCACCTAACCTATTGGCAGAAGATGGTAGTGTAGGTATTCGTATTACCTCCGAACCTTTTACTAAAGCTCTTTGCGAACAATTAAGACATCCGATAGTCTCTACTTCGGCTAATATTAGTGGTGAGCCAGCGGCGAAAACATTCAAAGAGATTTCCCATGAATTGTTAGAGACTGTAGATTATGTGTGTCAATTTCGTCGTAACGATACAACTACTTATAAGCCCTCTTCTATCATCAAAATTGATGAAAAAGAACGTATAACGATAATTCGGCCATGAAATATTGGAATAAACGAAAGAAATATCAGTTGATTTATATGCTGGTGGACTTTGTGTCTGCGATGTTGGTGTGGATGGCTTTCTTGTTGTTCCGTTGGTTGGTGTATGAAGGTCGAATATTTTCCATAAATACGGTGTTGATACCGATGTTTAATTTTTATTGGCCGTTACTATTGTACCCACTAGGATGTGTGTTAGTGTACTACTTGTCGGGATACTATCTTCGTCCTCTTCGTAAACCTTATTCACGTGAGTTAAGAAGAACTTTGATATCCTCGATGATAATATCTATTGGGGCTTTTTTTCTATTTGTGATAGATGATCCAATTAATGGTCACTATGACCGCTATTTAACATCGCTATTGGTCTTGTTTGCTATCCAATTTGTGGGGTGTTATTTCCCTCGTTTGTTAGTGACATTCATTGCTCACAAGTTGGATGATGTAGCTCCAAGACGCTATATCATTCACTCCATAGATGAAGTGCATGAGTTTGAAAAAGCGCATGCACAGCATCCGTATGATGAAGTGATTCTCGATTTAAGATCAAAAACCAAAGAAAATGATATATATTTGCTAATCAATCGCCTATATCCAGCAAATGTGGAGATTTCCGTTGTCCCGAGTCTTTATGATATGCTCACGGGTGCTGCTGTCATTGCGGATGTGGCTGATCAACCATTAATACCCATCACGGAACATAAAATGAGTGATGCAGGATTATGTATCAAACGTGCTTTTGATGTGGTGATTTCTTTGATAGCATTACTACTATTTTCTCCAGTATATTTGCTAGTGGCGTTGGTCGTGTGGTGTACTTCTCGTGGGCCTATATTTTATAGGCAAGAACGTATAGGATTGCATGGTATTCCATTTAATATCGTCAAGTTCCGCACGATGCGTATACATGCTGAGAATGATACGCCTCAGTTGAGCTTGCATAATGATCCTCGTGTGACTAGAGTGGGGAAAATATTGCGTAAGTATCGTCTAGATGAATTGCCTCAATTTTGGAACATTTTACGCGGTGAGATGTCTATAGTAGGTCCTCGCCCAGAGCGTCGCTACTTTATCAATCAGATTGAGGAAAAAGCACCTTATTACTGTATGATATACAAGATTCGTCCAGGGCTGACTAGTTGGGGACCTATTAGAGTGGGTTATACAGATACGCTAGATAAAATGATTCGTCGTTTGAATTACGACATCGTGTATATGGAAAATATGTCTTTAGGATTAGACTTGAAAATTATGTTCTATACTCTTGGCGTAATATTTAATGGAAAAGGAAGATAGTATGACTTATGATGAAGCAATAGCACGCATTGAGCAGATTGTGAATGAATTGGAGCAATCTGAGGCATTGAGCATGGATGCTTATCAAGCCAAAGCTAGAGAGGCAAAAGAACTATTGGATTTTTGCCAAAAGCAGTTAACTGATTGGAGTGAAAGAATGGAGTGCATCGTGACTCCTAAAGAGTGACAGTGGTTTTCGTGTCTGGAGGGCGGCGCAGTGCGCCTACAGTTTAGAGTTTAGGTTATTCCTCGGAGAAGTGTACGAGGACGTGTCGATAAGAGTTGAATATCTTGGATTTAGAAACAAATCCAAGGTATTTTTTTTGTTCGTCCACCACAGGTAAGTTCCATGCTCCTGTGTCCTCGAAGATCTCCATCACCTTACCCATAGGCAGGGTGTTGGTGAGTATGGCTTGGGGAGAGTTCATGAGCTGTTTGACTGTGAAACGATTGTACAGACGAGGCTGGAACATGATGTTGCGTACCTCGTCAAGAAGTAGAATACCCAGCAATTTACCGTCTTTATCAATAACAGGGAAAATATTGCGATGGCTTTGTGCAATCACTTTGACCAATTCTCCTAATGTCATCTCTGGGTTAAGAGTCTTGAGGTCAGTTTCGAGCACGTTGTCCATCTTGAGCAGGGTAAGCACCGAACGGTCTTTGTTGTGCGTGAGTAGTTCGCCTTTTTGCGCCAAACGCATAGCGTAGAGACTATGTGGCTCAAAAATCTTGATGGTCAGGTAGGATATGACTGCTACTGCCATGAGTGGCATAAAAAGGTGATATCCACCAGTTAGTTCGGCGATGAGGAAGATGCCAGTGAGCGGAGCGTGCATGACGCCTGCCATTAATCCCGACATACCAGCCAAAGCGAAGTTGGCTTCGGGTACACCTATGCCAATAATATTCATTAGTCGAGCGCAGATAAAGCCTGTGATAGCTCCCATGAAGAGGGATGGCGCGAAGATACCTCCTACACCGCCACCTCCGTTGGTGGCAACCGAAGCGAAAATCTTGAAGAGCAGAATCGCAGCGAAGTAACCTACTAACACCCAACTGCTTGTCCCCAATTGTTCAAACGGACTGTTGGCAATAGCTGAAACCGAATCGCCATTGATTAGCTGCTTGATGACATCATAGCCCTCGCCATAGAGTGGGGGAAAAAGGAATAGGAGCAATCCTAATATTGCACCACCCACGAGGAACTTGAGCCATGTGTTTTGAACCTTGTTCTTGAATAGTTGCTCTAGGCGATTCATGCCACGCGTGAAATAGAGCGAAACAAGTCCGCACATGATACCTAATATGATATACCATGGCAAACGCTCCACGAAGAATGGCTCGCTGTTGGTGAGTGGGAACATGGCTTCTTGTCCATTAACGAAGAAGGATATGGCGGTTGCAGTGACGGATGAGATGAGCAGAGGAGCCATACGAGTCATGGTGAGGTCCATCATCAGTACCTCTAGTGTAAATACTAGGCCTGCAATAGGAGCTTGGAATATTCCTCCTATAGCCCCCGCAGCGCCACAGCCAATCATTAGCATCATGGTCTTTTGGTCGAGGCGGAAGAGTTTTGCAAGGTTGCTACCAATTGCAGAACCTGTGAGTACGATAGGCGCTTCGGCTCCCACTGAACCACCAAAACCAATGGTGAGTGCTGATCCTATCAACGAACTCCAAGTATTGTGTATCTTGATTATAGATTTGCGTTGTGAGATAGCATAGAGAATTTTTGTAATACCATGTGAGATGTCATCTTTGACAATATACTTGACAAAGAGTCCTGCGAGTGTGATACCTATCATAGGTGTGATGAGGTACCACCAATGGTCTTGTTCGATGAGATGATGTTGCACCAAATGGTGAATACCATGAATCATAAACTTGAGCAGCTGCGCGGCAAACGACGCCAGTGCTCCTACAAAAAAGCTCAAGATAAGAACAAGATTTTTTTGTGGGATATGCTGTTCACGCCAAGCGATGAATCGATCGTATGTATTCTTTTCTCTAAACACTAAAGTTAAATCATACATTACTCTTCTTGCGTGTCCCAACCTATGCCGCGGTATTTGTCGAGATCCCATTCCTCTTCCACTTCGTTGAGGTAGATAGTGTGTGGCTCGTCGTCCTCCTCCTCGGGCTCTTCGTCGCGCTCAATGACCTTAACGTCGATTGGTGAGTGCGATATTTCAATCACTTGGTTTTGCTCCTTATTGAGTTCTTCCCATAGCATGTCCTTTAGTTCGGTGAGCCCTGTGCCGCTAGCCGATGAGAAACAAATGACGGATATGCCTAAGTCCTCGGATAGTTCTTTGGTAAGTTTGTTGAGGTCAATCTCAGGGTCAGCTATATCGCATTTGGAAATGGCCAAGATGCGCGCCTTGGTTAGCAGTTGTGGGTTGTATTTCTCCAACTCTGACAGCAGAATCTCATATTCTTTCTTGATATCCTCTGTGATAACAGGCACCATGAAGAGTAGCACCGCATTGCGCTCGATATGGCGCAAGAAGCGCAAACCTAATCCGCGTCCCTCTGCTGCCCCCTCGATGATACCTGGGATATCCGCCATACAGAATGACTGATTGTCGCGGTAGGATACGATACCCAATTGTGGAGTGAGGGTGGTAAATGGATAATCCGCAATCTCTGGTTTAGCAGCACTCACTACCGAGAGTAGGGTGGATTTACCTGCATTTGGGAAACCTACCAGACCAACGTCTGCGAGCACTTTGAGTTGGAGAATAACATTGGCTTCCATGCATGGTTCGCCTGGTTGTGCATAGCGAGGAGCTTGATTGGTGGCGGTACGGAAATGCCAGTTGCCCAATCCGCCTTTACCGCCACGGAAGAGGATGATTTCCTCTTGGTGCTCCTTAATCTCGCATAAGAACTCACCTGTATCGCCGTTGTAAACCACTGTGCCACAAGGCACTTCGATGATTTTGTCCTCGCCATCTTTTCCAAACGAACGAGACGGACCTCCATGCCCTCCGTCGGTGGCAAATAGGTGTTTCTGGTACTTGAGATGAAGCAAGGTCCAGAGGTTACGATTTCCACGAAGAATGATATGCCCTCCTCGTCCACCATCACCACCATCGGGACCTCCTTTGGGTACATACTTTGCGCGGTGGAAATGCATACTACCAGCGCCACCCTTACCCGAGCGGCAGTAGATTTTTACATAATCGATAAACGAGGATGAAGCCATATGTTATTTTTGAGTAAGTTTTAGGATATTATCAATTTGGCTAAAAGTATCTTCCATTGAATAGTTGCCATTGATAGCAAAGTAGTTATGGCGATGGAGATAATAGGTACAAACAGGCTTAGTTTCCGTCTGATATACTTGCAGGCGCTTCTTGATGGTTTCATAGTTGTCATCTGCGCGACCGCTGGTCTTTCCGCGGTTGAGAAGACGCTTGATTACCTCATCTTCTTCTACGAACAAGTCAAGTAATACAGCTTTCATATTGCGACGCTCCAACAAGAGTTCTAAAGCTTCTGCTTGAGCTACAGTACGTGGAAAACCATCGAAGATAACACCCTTGCATTCTGCTGGCAGATTATCCAAATAGCGTGCGATAAGGTGGATCATTTTATGATCAGGTACAAGGTTACCTCCTGCAATCAGTTCGCCAATCTCTTTGCCAAGTTCGCTACCTGATTTGATTTCTGCGCGGAGTGCATCGCCAGTAGAAAGGTGTTGCAAACCATATTTTTTAACGATAAGGTCTGATTGTGTGCCTTTGCCACTACCAGGAGCACCACAGAGTATGATGTTTAGCATAGTGTAGTGTTGTTTAATATTGTGTAGGGGTGTGATTTTTTTGACACAAAACGAGTTGCCCGCAATGAGCAACTCGTTGTATGTGTTGAGACTCAATTAGAGTGCCAAACCTGCACCTGCTTTGAATTTAGCAACTTTCTTAGCTGGGATTTGAATTTTAGCTCCGGTTGCTGGGTTTACGCCTTCGTGAGCAGCTTTCTCTACTACAGAGAATGTACCAAAACCAACGAGTTGTACTTTCTCACCATTCTTCAATGCACCTGAGATAGCGTTTACAGTAGCCTCAACTGCCTTTTGAGCTTGTACCTTTGTCAAGCCAGCTTCAGCTGCAACAGCAGCTACGAGTTCTGATTTGTTCATAACAATGTCAAATTTAGTATTAAACTTTAAATTACTTTATCGGCGTTTCCGAAATTTTTTGGCAAAATTACAATAAATTTTGTAAATACCAAATATTTTTCCGAAAAAAAACATATTTTTTTGATTTTTTATGCCATTTTTGTATGTTATGACTACTTTTGCACACTTTTTGTTTCCTATTTTCTAATTTTTTACTAATTTTGTACGGATTTTACAAGATTATTTTTATATGTTTAGAAATTTACCTCCAATAACGAAGAATTTGCTAATCATCAACTTTTTGTTGTATTTTGCGAAACTTGTTTTTCTACGTTATCAAATTGATTTATCTCACATTTTGGGGTTGCATTATATTACTGCATCTGATTTCCATATTTGGCAGCCGCTTACCTACATGTTTATGCATGCCGACTTCTCGCATATATTCTTTAATATGTTTGCGGTGCTGATGTTTGCTCCCGCACTTGAAGAGCGTTGGGGTAGTAAGCGTTTTGCGATTTATTACCTCGTTACGGGTATTGGTGCAGGTGTTATTCAAGAGATTGTTTGGGCATTGCAACTGCAACCTATTCTCAATAGTGTAGATCCGATGATGGCTGCTGCGTTAGCAAATAGAGTAGTGACTATAGGTGCGAGTGGTGCGGTGTTTGGAATATTGTTGGCTTTCGGCTGGCTATTCCCCGATGTGCGAATGTATATTATGTTTATCCCTATCCCTATACGTGCGCGTACATTAGTCATTATTTATGCGCTCGTTGAATTGTTTACGGGCTTGGCACCTTCCGCGGGAGACAATGTGGCGCACTTCGCGCACTTGGGCGGTATGATTTTTGGTTTTGCGTTAATATTATGGTGGCGTTTTCGCGGGTATGATGGTTTTGAGTCAATGTCCTATGGAGAAAGTCGTCTCAAACAGTGGATCAAACATCGTTGGGATCAGATACGGAGCAAGCGCCCTCCTCGTATTAAGCACGATGATGATTCCAAGGATTATAGCGATTATCATTACCACAAACCGCTATAACCGATCTTTTGCTACCATCCGATTGTTGCGGTGACGGGGTAATGATCGGAATAGGTGGCGTGTTTATCTACTTCGCAATCTATAGGATCTAGTTTCCTTGAGCATAGAATATAGTCTATGCGCACACCTATACCACTGCGCTTGTAGGTTGTTCCTAATTGCCCCAAACTGCTATCTAAAAAGCAGTCGTGTAGTCCAAACTTAATCTTCCAATACACATACGATAACGGAATCGCATTGAAGTCGCCAACTGTAATCACTGGATGTGGCGATTGACGGATTGCTCGTTTCACAGCGCGGGCTTGGTCATGTCGCAGCCGATCTGCAGAACGCAATTTGCGGCTGAGTGAACTGTTCTTGATTCCCTCTATGCTGATGCTATCCACATGCAAGTCTTGTTCTACTAGTCCATAACTCTCTAGATGGTTTACAATTAGGCGTATAGTGTCATACTGCACTACTACATCACATTGACTACTGATGTTGGTTTGCGATTCGTAGCGAATAGTTTGCTTGTTGATAAGCGGGTAACGCGAAAAGACTACATTGCCAAATTGTCGTTTGGTATTATACTGCTTAAAGTCATAGTAAGTGTATGGATATTTTTTCATTGCCTCACGGAGTGCAGGCAATGTGAGGTATTTAGGATTTTTATACACTAGTACTTCTTGTAGGCACACTATATCTGCATCTTGCTCATTGATATATTGCAGCATGACTTTCTTTTCTGCAATACTCTTATTCACCATCGTTCCGTGTGTATTATATGTTAAAACTTTCAATACATGATCATACTCCTTTTCTTCAGAAGGCATGCGATGCGAAACAAGCGAATAGAGCATCCATAGCAACAGAAGAGTGCCTAAAAAAATCAGTGTTCGTTTTATTGTCTTCATTGGCTATTTGGGATCTAAAGTGATGACAGGTATTAGCATTTCTTCCATAGATATGCCTCCGTGTTGGAAAGTGTTCCGATAGAATTGTGCGTAGTAATTGAAATTATTGGGATAAGCGAAGAAGTCATTGCCCGTACAGAATACATAGCTGCTGCTCACATTAGGGCATGGCAATCCCACTTGTTTAGGGCGGGTGATTTCAAGGCAACTCTTCGCTTGACAATTGAGCGATTTTCCCACTTTGTAGCGCAAATTAGTGTTAGTATTTTTATCACCAATGATTTGCACTGCATTATTTACGCGCGTAGTGCCATGGTCAGTAGTAAGCACTACTTTATAGCCCAGTGATGCTATCTTACGGAACATGTCTGCAGTAGGTGAGTGTTTGAACCAACTGAGTGTCAGACTTCTATATGCAGCTTCGTCGTTTGCCAATTCACGCATCATCTTGCTGTCGGTGCGTGAGTGTGATAGCATATCTATAAAGTTCAGCACTACCACATTTAGAGGTGTTTTTAATCCTTTAAATTGTTTGATAATCTTCTCACAGAAATCGCTTTCATTGACTTTGTAATAGGTGTATCCATAGCGTTTGCGGAAACGATCAAGTTGTGTTTGAATCAATGTCTCTTCGTTGTTGTTTTTGCTTTCTTCTTCATCCTCTTCTATCCACAAGTGAGGATACATTTCTTGTATTTGGAGTGGACTTAAACCTGCAAATATGGCATTGCGTGCATATTGTGTCGCTGTAGGTAGCATTGAGGTATACATCTGTTCTTCCGTGACGGTAAACCACTCTGACAATAACGGTTGAATCACCTTCCATTGATCGTATCGGAAGTTGTCAATGACTACAAAAAAAATTTTTTCACCTCCATCTACTAATGGGAAGACATATTTTTTCATCACATCTTGTGACATGGTGGGGCGTGTATTTGAATTCTCCCACCAAGCCTCATAGTGTTTGGCGATAAATTTGGCAAAAGCTTTGTTGGCTTGTTCGCGTTGCATATGTAGCATATCATGCATGGCTGAGTCTACATTGGCTAATTCTAGTTCCCAGTGTGTCAATGTCCGCTCTACCGCCATCCATTCTTCTATCGAGTTAGCGGTGTCAATCATATAGGTAATATCAGAAAATTCCTGACGATAGGTGGTGTTGGTGTGTTCCTCCACAATCTCGCGTTGGTGAATATGCTTTTTTAAACACAGCAGTATCTGGCTCGGGTTCACAGGCTTAATCAAGTAATCGGCTATCTTCTGTCCGATGGCTTGCTCCATGATATGCTCTTCCTCCGATTTGGTAATCATGACCACAGGCAAAGTGGGGCATAACGTTTTGATTTCTTGCAAAGCTTCCAAACCAGACAAACCAGGCATGTTTTCGTCTAGGAAGACAATATCATATTGTTTTTCTCTACATGCATCTATGGCGTCTTGCCCGTTGTTGACGGGGGTAACTTCGTATCCCTTTTCTTGTAAATAAATAATGTAAGGTTTCAGCAGATTAATCTCATCATCTGCCCATAAGATTCGAGTTGTATTCATAGTTCCTCCATTTGTTTATTAGGTTTAACATATCTTCAGCCCAAGGGCTATCAAAGTGCATTCTTTCTCCCGTTCGGGGGTGGGTAAAGCCCAATGTCTTGGCGTGCAACACTTGTCGCGGACAGAGGGCAAAGCAGTTGTGTATGTACTGCTTATATTTCTGCGTGGGCAAGCCCTTCAGTACTTCCATGCCTCCATACTTCTCATCGGCAAACAAGGGATGTCCAATACTCTTCATGTGTACACGTATCTGATGTGTGCGCCCTGTTTCTAATCGACATTCCACCAGTGTTACATACGGAAAACGCTCCAGTACGCGCCAATGGGTAATGGCCTCTTTGGCGTTGGGATTCTCCTCTAAATCCCATATGCGGTATATCGTTCTATCGCGATTGTCGCGTGCGAGAGCGCCTTCTATCGTACCACTCTCTTCGGTGAAGGTGCCCCATACGAGTGCGTTATAGGTGCGTTCGGTGGTGTGGTCAAAGAACTGCTTGCCGAGGTGTGTCTTGGCTTCGGGTGTCTTGGCGATGAGCAGTAGTCCGCTGGTGTCTTTATCGATGCGGTGAACGAGACCGATATTGGGGTCGTTGATGTCTAACTTGTCGCGGAAATGCCACGCCAGAGCATTGAGTAGGGTATGCTCGTAGTTGCCGTGTCCAGGGTGCACCACCATACCTGCGGGTTTGTTGATGACCAGCACATCATCGTCCTCGTAGATAACCTCTAATGGAATCTCTTCAGGGTGGATGGTGTAGTCGTGTGGCTCGTGGTCAAGCAACACTTGGATAATATCGAAGGGTTTGACTTTGTAGTTGCTACTGACAGGTTTGCCATTGACCCAGATATTGCCTGCGTCTGCGGCGTTCTGGATACGGTTGCGCGAAGTCCCTGTCATGTGCTCAGCCAAGTACTTATCCACGCGCTGCGGTGTCTGACCTTTGTCTACCTCACTTCGCCAGCGTTCCCATATTTCTTGTTCCATATCCATTGATTCTTGCCTTTCTTTACAACTCGCAAGCGAGCGATTTGCCATCTATAGATGCTCTACGTTGATTTATAGCCCGAAACGCAATCTAAAAGAAATCCTCCTCATTGCTTTCTTCGTAATTGGTAGTGATGGTTTTCTCAATGTCGGTGGATAGTTTGATATTCACACTCGTACCTTCTACAACTACTGTGCCACTAGCGGGTGTCTGTTGATAAATTATGTATTGTATATCTGTGTCCTTGCTAGGTGGTATGTCGTATTCTACTGTACCGAGTATTAGTGAGTTGGTGAATAACCATGATGTGGCCTCTTCTATGTCCTTACCTACAATGTGTGGTACTGTTACTTTTTGTGTTCCCTTGCCTTTGCCTACCACTAGAGCGATTGCAGTCCCTTCCTCTAGTCGGGTGCCGGCAACTACGGATGTGTCGCATACGCGTACATCCAGGATGATGTTCTTGAAAGTGGAGGGTTGGTAGATGGTCTTCCCGATGGTTAGGCCTAATGTCTTAGCAGTAGCTTCTGCTTGCCGCAGACTGAGATCGCGTAGTTCAGGCAATATCACAGGTCTGCGCATGCGTGCATTTCGGATTACATAGATGGTACGTCCTTTTTTTACTTGAGCTCCTGGCGATGGGGTTTGCTCTACGATAGTGCCAAGAGGAGTCTTGGTGGAGTATGTGGAGTCTATCACTTGCATATGTAGGCTTTCTGCTCCTAATACAATTTCAGCTTCGGCAATGTGCATGTTGGTGATGTTAGGTACGGTTACCTCTGTCCCATGTTGCGTATAGTGGCGTAGGTACATTACTAATCCGATTACCAACATGGTTATTAGAGCTATCATGGCTACAATATTTATCATTGCTGCCTTCCAGTTAAACTTCCCTTGATTGTTTTTATGTGCCATTTCTCTTGAAAAATTATAAAAAAATCACTAATTTGCCTGCAAAATTACAATTTTTTTTGCATATGTGCAATTTTTACTGTAAATTTGCAGCGATTTTCTAAATCACTGATATAACTTTTAGAACTTTTAGAACCTCTAGAACTTCTAAAACTTTTAAAACTATTAAAACTTTTAAGTCGTATGAAAAAGATTTTGTTAATCGCTGCTGTAGCATTTTGTGCTATGAGTTGCTGCTGCAAGAAGGCAGACAAGGGTGAGTGCGCTAAGGAGTGCTGTCCAAAAACTGAGTGTGTAGAAAAGAAAGAGTGCTGCAAAGCTGATAGCTGCTGCGCTGCTAAGGCAGAGTGCCCAAAAGCTGAGTAATTACCGATTTTTCGGATAATAGATTAAAGGCGTGGCGACACCACGCCTTTAATTTTGCAACTTTGAAACGCGGCAGTGCCGCTTGAAACATTGACACTTTGAAACCAGCGCCAACGGCGCCTGAAACTCTGAAACCATTTTACCTCATACTCGGCGTTCTCTCCGTCGTGCTTGGCACGGTGGGCATTTTTGTTCCTGGTTTGCCGACCACGCCATTGGTGCTGTTGGCATCTTGGTGTTTTTATCGCAGTTCGCCTCGTTTGCAGGCGTGGCTGCTGCAGTCGTTTTTGGGTAAGTATATCCGCGAGTATCGCGATAAAGGTGGCTTGACCATGCGCAAGCGCATATCTATTATTCTACTGATGGCTACGATGGTGGCTATCTCTACTATTTTCTTTATTTCCTCCATGCCTATCCGCATTATTGTCTGGACGGCAGGCTTAATTGGTTGTATTGTTGTAGGCTTTGTTGTGCCGAAGGCAAAAAACTAATGTCGTATACCCGTATTTCCCCTCCTCTTTTAAGGAGTCTTGATTCGTAAGTAAGTACTTGGAATAATGTGTTTATTGTGCGTTTATTGTCCGTCTATTGTGCGTGAATAGTGCGTGTATTGTGCGTGATTGACAAGGAAAATACAATAAGCCGAACACGAAAAAATCGCCGTCTATGTTACGCATAAACGGCGATTGAGAGGTGAAATTATCAATATCGGTTATTGGATATAGGTTAGCCCAAGCGTTCCAACTCTACGGTGAAGTGGCGCATGAGAGGTGCCTCCTTGGTGATAGCCAAACCACGGGTAATGGTTTCGCGGCGGTCATAGACGTTCTTGAGCGCAGCAGCAATGACCTTCATATGGTTGTCGGTATAGACGCGGCGAGGGATACAGAGGCGTACTAAGTCCAGTCCGCCAAAACGGTTCTTACGCGTTACAGGGTCACGGTCAGCCAAGATATAACCAATCTCGCAGGCACGAATACCGGCCTCCAAGTACAGTTCGCAAGTCAGCGTTTGCGCAGGGAACTCCTCAATAGGCACGTGGGTTAGGACCTTATCAGCGTCCACGAAGATGGCGTGACCGCCAGCAGGGCGTTGGTAAGGGATACCGTATTCATCGAGCAACTGCGCCAAATATTCCACTTGGTGGATACGGGTATGGAGCATGTCGAATTGGGTGTTCTCTTCGAGACCGACAGCCAAAGCAGCCATATCACGGCCATTCATACCACCATAGGTGATGAAGCCCTCGTAAGGGATACAATAGCGTTTGCAGCCCTCGTACCAGTCCTCGCGATTGGTAGCGATGAAGCCACCCATATTCACGATACCGTCTTTCTTGGCGGACATGGTCATGGAGTCAGCATAGGAGAACATCTCACGGGCAATCTCTTGGATAGACTTGTCGGCATAGCCCTTCTCGCGGGTCTTGATGAAGTAGGCATTCTCGGCAAAGCGCGCGGAGTCCATATTCACAGGTACGCCATACTTGTGGCACAACTCGCATGTTTCGCGGATATTCTTCATGGAAACAGGTTGACCACCTACGGTGTTGTTGGTGACGGTGAGTACCATGAATGGCACATTGCCTGGGTTGTCCTTGAGGAGTTGCTCGAGGTGAACGAGGTCCACGTTACCCTTGAATGGAATCTCGAGTTGGGTGTCCTTCGCCTCCTTGATGGTCACGTCAATAGCGTGTGCACGGCGTGCCTCAATATGCCCTTTGGTCGTATCGAAATGCGCATTACCAGGGATGATCTGACCTTCTTTTACGAGGTGAGAGAAGAGCACGTTCTCTGCTGCACGACCTTGGTGGGTAGGGATGACATAGTTGAAACCTGTGATGCGGGTGATGGTGTCTTTGAGTTCGAAGAAAGACTTACTACCCGAATAACTCTCGTCGCCGAGCATGAGGGCCGCCCATTGGCGGTCGGACATAGCGCCTGTACCCGAGTCGGTCAGCAGGTCGATATACACTTGCTCGCTGCGGAGCATAAAGATGTTGTTTTTGGCTTCACGGAGCCATTGTTCGCGCTCTGCGCGTGTGGATTTGCGGATGGGCTCTACCATCTTGATTTTCCACGATTCTGCAAAAGGTAATTCCATGGTATATTTTATTTAATTGGTTATTGGACGCTTCGCTATTGGACGGCGTACCGCCTATTGGACGCCCGTTGGGCTATTGGATGTTGCAGCTATTCGGTGTGTCCACCAGAGCCAGAGGCAGAAGAGCATAAAGTAGAACATATATTTGAACACATATTCATGCAGTAGCTCAAACCATTCAGGGTGATGCTCAATGGCGATGGCGATAAGTGTGATACGCAATATATTAAATAGGTGTGCGCACGCGAGACCGAGAGGGATGAACCATAGTTTGTGTTTCCAACTACCGCGTGCGACCAACATAATAATAATCCAAATAAATGACTGCTTTAATCCAGTACATCCCCAAACGATGCGTGTACCGGTACCAGTGGCGAAATGAATAAGATTGGGTTCGTAGAAATATACTTGATCATTGGTCAGCGAAATTAGCCAATAGACAATTTGACTGATATGATGTGCCATAAAGTCAAAGGGAGCGGTGATGTTTATGCCTAACCAAGTGACTTGGTCGCCAATCTCGTCTCCCAACACAGTGAACTTCCAGAAATAGTTGGCGGCTAGTAATGCCGCGACAAACAAAATAATGTCTATGTATGGCTTGAGTGGCTCAATATATCTCTTGATGTTCTTCATTAAATTTTCGTTTTGGCATATGGCGTGGCATCCATCGGGCAGAACTCACCATCGAGGTACTTGAAGTAACCCGCTTGGCAGACCATCGCTGCGTTATCTGTTGTGTAGGAGAACGGTGGAATATGCACCATCCAACGATGACGACGCCCTAAGTCCAATAAAGCTTCACGCAAACCGCTATTTGCGCTTACGCCGCCTGCTACGGCTATCTCCGTAACCTTGAGATCCTTAGCGGCTTTCTTGAGCTTGTTGATCAATATATCAATAATCGTCTTTTGCAACGATGCACACAAATCCGCTTTATTCTCCTCAATAAAATTACGATTGTCCTTTAGATTATCCCTCAAGAAATACAAGAACGAGGTCTTCAAACCTGAGAATGAATAATTATACCCAGGTATATTAGGCTTAGCAAATTGAAATGCTTCGGCATTACCTTCTTTTGCCAAACGGTCTATCCATGGACCACCAGGGTAGGGCAGTCCCATTATCTTGGCGCATTTGTCGAATGCTTCTCCAGCGGCGTCGTCAATAGTTTGCCCTATAATTTCCATATCGCGATACGATTTTACTAATACAATCTGGCTATTTCCTCCGCTAACTAATAGGCAGAGGAAGGGGAAGGATGGGGTGCTAGGCGATGAGGCGATTGGGCTATCAGGCGATTGGGCAGGGGTGATGAAGTGCGCTAGGATATGCGCTTGGAGGTGGTTGACTTCTACCAATGGAATATTGTTAGCTAGTGCTAATCCCTTGGCGAAACTAGTGCCTACTAACAGGCTACCCAATAAACCTGGTCCGCGTGTAAAGGCAATCGCACTAAGTTCCTTGGCTTGAATACCTGCACGCTTAAGTGCAGCATCTACTACGGGAACAATATTCAATTGATGTGCGCGACTAGCAAGTTCGGGTACCACACCTCCAAACTCTTCGTGTACACTTTGTGATGCTGTGACATTGCTTAGTAGCACACCATCTCTGATGACCGCTGCGGAAGTGTCATCACAACTAGATTCTATTGCAAGAATAATTATATTTTCCATTTCGAGCGCAAAGGTACGAAAAAAAATGCATATGCGCAAGTGCTATGCGATTTTTTTGTTTAGTGGTTGAGGAGGAAAGTTTGGCACGGTTTTTGTTATAATGCATATCGTCAATAGTTGTCGCTTACATGATGACTTCTTTTGGCTTTGTCAATAATCATTAAACTATATCATACATGCAAACAACAGTAGATATTCGCGAACTACAAGAGCGCATTGAGCGTGAGAGTTCGTTTGTGGATGCCCTTACCATGGGCATGAACCAAGTGATAGTAGGCCAGAAACATTTGGTGGAAAGTTTGTTGATAGGTCTATTAGCAGATGGTCATATCCTATTGGAGGGTGTGCCTGGTTTGGCGAAAACATTGGCTATCAATACCTTGGCGAAGTTGGTGAAGGCAGATTTTAGCCGTATTCAATTTACTCCTGATTTATTGCCAGCCGATTTGCTCGGAACGCAAATCTATTCCCAAAAGACAGAGGAGTTTAAGGTGAAGCAAGGTCCTATCTTTGCTAACTTTGTGTTGGCAGATGAGATTAACCGTGCTCCAGCGAAAGTGCAATCAGCATTGCTTGAGGCCATGCAAGAGCGTCAAATCACTATCGGCGAGCAGACCTATCCGTTGGATGAACCATTCTTGGTGCTGGCAACCCAAAACCCAATCGAGCAAGAAGGTACCTATCCATTGCCAGAAGCACAAACCGACCGTTTCATGCTCAAAGTGGTGATTGGTTATCCAAAAAAAGATGAGGAGATGCAGATTATTCGCCAAAATATCACAGGTGAGAAGGTGGATGTTAATCCCATCTTGGCTACCGAGGATATTATCAAAGCTCGCAAGATTGTTCGCGAGGTATATATTGATGAAAAGATCGAGAAATATATCGTAGATATCGTGTTTGCAACCCGTCAGCCAGAAGCATACGGATTGGATAACCTGAAGCCAATGATTCAGTTTGGCGGTTCACCACGTGCAAGTATCAACTTGGCTCTGGCAGCGCGTGCATATGCATTCATCCATCGTCGCGGCTACGTGATTCCAGAGGATGTGCGCGCCGTTTGCTACGATGTGCTCCGTCATCGCATTGGACTGACCTACGAGGCAGAAGCCAACAACATGACCACCGAAGATGTGATTACAGAGGTGCTGAACGCAGTGCAAGTGCCATAATTTAGGTTATAGGACGCCCTTTGGGCTGTTAAGGTGTAGTTCAACATAGTTCAATGCTTCGCGTTCAACATTGTTCAATATAGAACAACACTGAACCACTTTGAACCACTTTGAACCACTTTGAACAAATTTGAACAAAAAATGACAAGTGAAGAATTACTAAAACGGGTACGGAAGATAGAGATAAAGACTCGTAAGTTGAGCAAGAATATCTTCGCAGGCGAATACCACTCGCAGTTCAAAGGACGCGGAATGGCGTTCTCGGAAGTGCGTGAGTATCAGCCCGGCGACGATGTGCGCTCTATTGACTGGAACGTAACCGCACGACTCAACAAACCCTATATCAAGGTGTTTGAAGAAGAACGCGAGTTGACCGTAATGCTGCTGGTGGACGTGTCGAGCAGCCGCAACTTTGGTACACTGAGCCAAATGAAGCGCGACATGATGGCCGAAGTGGCAGCGACATTGGCATTCTCCACGATTGCGAACAACGATAAGGTGGGCGTGATATTCTTCTCGGATAAAATAGAGAAATACATCCCCGCACAAAAAGGCAAGACCCACGTGCTGCATATCATTCGCGAGTTGCTGAGCTTTGAGCCCAACTCCAAAGGTACGGACATGGCACAAGCCCTGCAATACTTTGCCAACGCGCAAAAACGCCATTGCACGGCATTCCTGATCTCTGACTTTATCGGAGCAGGGGCTGTGGATAAACCACTGCTGATTGCCTCAAATCGACACGAAGTGAATGCCATACAGATATACGACCGCCGCGAAGCCGAACTGCCTAACATAGGACTGGTGAAGTTCCACGATGCAGAATCGGACATAGACCTATGGATAGACACTTCACTAGCAACCGTTCGCGATGACTATGCACAAGCATGGAAACAAAATCAAGATTCGCTGGAGCAACTCTTTACGCGCACAGGTGTGAATCACATCAGCGTGCGCACCGATGAAGATTATGTGAAAGCCCTAATGCACTTATTCAGATGCTAACAACGATTTTGGCACTGGTGGTTAGTGCCGCAATAGATAGTACCACCCTTTTCATTGGTGATCAGACCGATTTGCACTTGCGCGCTACCTGCGAAGCAGGTGAGCAAGTACAGATGCCCGTGCTGGCAGAGCAACTGGTGGATGGCATAGAGATAGTGGATCGCACCATCGTGGATACCACCACGCTGCAAGATGGCCGCGTGCAATACAACCAATACCTGACATTGACCTCGTTTCAAGACTCGCTGTTCTACATCGAGCCATTGGCATTCGTGAGCGGCGATGACACGGTATGGAGCGAATCGCTGATGCTGAATGTGGTGCAACCATTCGAGATGGACAGCACGGACATGGCAATCACCGATATTAAAGGCATTTACAAAGCGCCTATCTGGTGGTGGGGCATACTGCGTTGGATGCTGTTGGCATTGGCTATAGCAGGTGTAGGCGTAGGAGGATACTACCTCATCACTTACCTGCGCAATCGTTTTGGCGATGCGTCCGCGACGGATGTGCCTACGGAACCATTGCGCCCTGCGGAGGAAGTGGCACTAGAGAAACTGGATACCATCCGCGAGCAGAAGATATGGCAAAGCGGGCAAGTAAAAGAATATCATACACAGCTGACCGATGTGGTGCGCGAGTATATCGCTCGTCGCTTTGAGGTGAGCAGTACGGAGCAGACGTCCGACGAGACACTGCGTGCTATGCGCGGACTGCTCAGCGATAAGAAAGAACTGTATGAAGATTTGCGCAAGATGCTGACACTAGCGGATCTGGTGAAGTTTGCTAAATGGACCACCACTCCCGATGAGAACGAACTGAGTCTGCGTAGCGCGTATGCTGTTGTCAAAGAGACTACACCTATCGAAGAAGAACAAAAGGAAAGTTAAATTGTACATTGTCCAATTGTAAATACTATGACATTTGCTAACCCTGGATATTTATTTCTGCTCCTGCTACTGATCCCTGTAGTAGGCTGGTACATATGGAAACTGCGCCACGCTCGTGCTTCGGTGCAATTGTCGTCCACCGACAGTTTGCAACGCCAACCTAAGAGTCTGCGTGTGTGGTTGATACATGTGCCATTCGTGTTGCGTATAGCTGTGATTACCTTGCTATCATTGGCACTAGCGCGCCCACAACTGAGCAACCATTGGCAATCGGAATCCACCGAAGGCATTGATATCATGATGGCATTAGACATCTCTGGTACAATGCTGGGCGAAGATCTGAAGCCCAACCGCTTGGAAGCGGCTAAGGCAGTGGCTACCGACTTTGTACTATCGCGTCCGAATGACCAGATTGGTTTGGTGGTGTTTGCAGGTGAGAGCTTTACCCAATGTCCGTTGACCACTGATCATGCGGTATTGGTGAGTCTCTTCCAATCGGTGAAGTTTGGTATGATAGAGGATGGTACGGCTATTGGTCTTGGACTGGCTAATGCGGTCAATCGTATGAAAGATTCGGAAACCAAATCAAAAGTAGTGATTCTGCTGACCGACGGAAGTAATAACCGCGGCGATATCGATCCTATGACTGCAGCTGAGATAGCCAAGACTTTTAATATACGCGTATATGCGATTGGCGTGGGTAGTTATAGCAAAGAGGTGAGAGTGCCTATCCACACACCATATGGCGTACAATATGGCACAATGAGTTCGGAGTTTGATGAGAGCACGCTACGCAATATCGCACAGATGACAGGCGGCGAGTATTTCCGCGCCACCGACAACAATAGTCTGAAAGCTATTTACCAACAAATTGACCAATTGGAAAAAACAAAGATACGTGTTCGCGAATACTCCAAACGCACCGAACATTTTGCACCATTCCTATTAGCAGCATTGCTCTGCCTGCTGACGGAATTGCTATTGCGCTTCTTTGTACTGCGAACCATATCGGAGTAATCGCCTTGAGAACCCTTAATACTTTTAGAACTTTCAACCCCATAGAATATGTTTCGATTTGCAGATATAGAAATGCTTTGGTGGCTACTAACAATACCTGTGTTTGTAGTGGCGTACGTTCTGATTACTCGCCACAAACGCCACCAATTGAGTGAGTTTGGAGATCCCGAACTGATGGCACAACTGATGCCTGATGCATCTAAGAGTCGTCCTATAGTGAAGTTCGCATTGCTGATGGGAGCACTCAGTTTGCTCATCATTGCTGCGGCACGTCCACAATATGGGCAGCAAGAGAAAACCGTGAAACGTCAGGGCATCGAAGTGATGGTGGCGTTGGATATTTCTAATTCCATGCTCGCAGAGGATGTAGCCCCTAATCGTCTTGACCGCGCAAAGCAAATGCTGAGCAAGATGATTGACAACATGGTGGATGACAAAGTGGGATTGGTAGTGTTCGCAGGCGAAGCGTTTACGCAATTGCCTATCACATGCGACTACGTATCTGCGAAGATGTTCCTCAATACCATTTCGCCCAAATTGATTCCTACACAAGGTACTGCTATTGGTGCAGCTTTGCAAACAGCTATCCGTTCATTCGGCAGCCAAGAGAGCGATGCGGGTAGAGCCATCATCCTCATCACCGATGGCGAGAACCATGAAGATGATGCTATAGCCGCAGCCAAGCAAGCACAGGAGTTGGGCATACAAGTATTTGTGATAGGAATAGGTAAGCCCGAAGGTTCGCCGATACCTGTGCCTGGCACCAATGACTATATCAAAGACCGTAGCGGACAGGTGGTGGTCAGTCGCCTCAACGAAGAGATGTGTCAGGAGATTGCTCAAGCAGGTAAAGGTGCGTATGTTCGCTGCGACAATACCAATACCGCTATGCGTGCATTGCAACAAGAATTGGACCGTATTGCTACCACCGACCTTGAAACCACCGTATATGCCGACTACAACGAGCAATATCAGTCGTTCGTGCTGATAGCACTATTGTTACTAGTGATTGATTTCTTTATCCTCATGCGACAAAATCATAGCCTCAGTCGAATGGACTTGTTCAAAGAAAAAGCTGAAAAGTACAAAACGGAAAAGTGAAAAAGTATGCGAATTTTAATTACTATCATATCATTATGCGTGGCCTCGCTGCTGTTTGCACAACAGGAGAGTAGCGATGTGCGTCGAGGCAACAAACAATACAACGACTCCAACTACACGGAAGCCGAAGTGAACTATCGTCGAGGATTGGAAAAGAACAACCAATCATTTGAAGGGCATTTCAATTTGGGTGATGCACTCTTCCGTCAAGAGAAATATCCCGAAGCATTGGAGCAATATGCCGAGGCAGAAAAGTTGCTGAAGGCCGACGAAAGCAAACGCAAAGAGCAGTTGGATAGTCGATTGGCTGCCACTTATCACAACATGGGAAATGCCCTCTATGCACAACAACAATATGATAAAGCCGTGGGTGCATATCAACAATCATTGCGATTGAATCCGAAAGACCATGACACACGCTATAATCTGGTGAAAGCCATGCAGCAATTGCAACAGCAACAACAGAATCAGCAGCAGAACCAAGATCAGCAACAAGAACAGCAACAGCAAAACGATTCTACTCAACAACAGCAGCAACAAGAACAACAGCA
>JAFVTU010000017.1 GCA_017503075.1 Paludibacteraceae bacterium
CCATTGAGGGTCGTTGTAGACTACGACGTTGATAGGCTGCAGGTGTACAAATGGTGACATAAAGCCGAGCAGTACTAATTGCCCGAGATCTTTTTCTAGAGAAGAGATTCTCAAATAAGCTTTTAACAAACTACGCTTTTGAACTTAGGGTGTTTGCTCTAAGCTTCTACAGTCAATACGTTAACCCCATATTTAGGTGGTTATAGCGCTGAGGTCCCACCCCTTCCCATTCCGAACAGGGTCGTTAAGCTCAGCAACGCCGATGGTACTGCGTTTGTGGGAGAGTAGGTAGCCGCCATTTTCAGAGAGTCTAAGTAACAACTTAGGCTCTCTTTGTTTATATATCTTTGAGGTGCTTTGTTTATATTCTCCCCTTTACACTTTATACCTTTTTTTATTTAATATTTGTAAATATCAATAAAAAGCAGTACCTTTGCAGATACAAACGATGGTATTGTGATTGATGTTGATTAGTAATCGTTACATATTGGCTTTTTGGCAAAGAATACTAGCCCTGATTGTATCTGTTGTATTATTACTCTGTTTTTCCTCTTGCAGTTCTTGGCATGAGGCGAAGGTAGTGATAGCTATGGCTGATAGTATTGATCAAACAAAGCATGTGATATATGATGATACGGCTGCATTAGGCAGAACGATACGCAGCTTGGATAATCCATTTGGTAGGGTGCTGATGAGCAATACACTGGGCAAAGCGTATTACTATATGGGGCGAAACTTAGAAGATTATCATCAACAAGTAGCAGAAGCAGCAGAATGTTACATAGAAGCAGATCGTTTGCAGATTGATGACCTAATATACCGAGGGCGCGTAAATTCGTGCATGGGGTACATTTGCGCACAAAACAATAGTGATAGTCTGGCATTAATTTTCTATGAGCGTGCAAGCGAAGATTTCAAAGAAAGTGGCAATGAATGGAGGTGTGCACAAATGCTATTAACAATAGCTTATCATCATATCAACCTACATCAATTCTTAATAGCGGATAGCCTTTTGCAGATAGCAAAATCCCATCAGTTGGATAGTTCGTATCAAGCACGCTATTATGAAACATGCGGACTATACCACTATGAACAGCAGCAATACAGTTCAGCGTTGGTGTATTTTCACAAAGGATTGAATTATTGGGAAAGTGAGAGAGAGAAGTTGTATAGTTATCTAAAACTAGTGCAGGTATATTTAATGCTCAATACTTTTGACAATGCTTTGCCTTATGCCCGATTAATTATTAAAAACTCTAATAATCCAAATTATTTGGTCAATGCTTACTATTGTCTGCTTCTTGACGCAAAGGCTAAACAGAATGCTGATCTTTTAAGCAAATATTCTCATGCTCGTGAGGATGCTAATAGAATGTTAAATAAGAATATGAGTAACTATGCCGAGGTATCACCTATATTGGAAGAGTATATACATAATCCTCACCCATGGCGTTGGGTGTGGGTAACAATAATAAGCTTTATTGTGCTATCTTTATTTCTATTTTTAGGTATCATGCGATACCGTAAACATACTATAATGCACTTGAACAAGACCACTTCTCGTTTACAGGAGACCACTACTCTTTTGCACGAAGCAAACGAAAAGATTGACAATCTATCTACGCGTATAAAGGAGCATGAGGTCGTGGAAAGTCAGTCCAAATCATCTTATTATTTCAATAAGAATATAAACTCAATACGCTCTGAATTTCCTGCGCCTAGTAATAAATGGAATGATTATAAGCGATTGAAAAAGGATATTGATCCATGGTTGCATAATTGGTTGCGAGCGTTAGATCAATTGAATTTGGCAGATAGAGAAAAAATATTGTGTATTTATACGCTTCTTTATCCGCATTTATCCACGGCTAAACTGGCAGAATATATGAACTATGATAAGGATGGCATTCGCGTTTTTAAGACACGGATGGTTCAAAAACTTGGCATTAAATCTTCCCAATTACCTTCATTTTTACGAAAACTATCGATAAAGGGGTAAAATACATCGTAAAGCACTGTTAACAAATTCAGCATACAACATGTTGATTATCAATGTAATATCCCACTATACTGTTAACAAATTTCCAAATTACTTGCATATTTTGTAGTATTGTTGTAATTTTGCACAAAATTTTAAATCAACGATATTATGAAACGGATTTTTATTGTTGCGTTGTTCGTACTAAGTATGTGCAATGTTTCTGTATTTGGAATGGTTCAAGAAATTATCTTGACAGAGTTGTACTCTATCAAGAGAAGCTGCAATTGAATTATTTGGAGTTTGCTCGGAAGAAGTACAACGAGTTATAGATGCTTGGAAAGCTGTAGGTATCACTATTGATTTGTCCATACCACAATCATTATATATTACAGAAACCATATCAACTGATAGTGTATTGATATATCGTGCTATAGATTCTATAATTGCGACAAACACAATTTATGAAGGTGCTAATGTAACATACAAAACTTCTGGAGAAATATATCTACGAGATGGCTTTTACGTTAAAAGTGGTGCTGTATTTCGTGCTCTGATTGAACAATGTTCTGACGAAACTTATAAAACTCCTCTAAGAGTTAAAAGCAAAAAAAGTACAATTTCTAAAAATCCGACGAACACATTAACTCAAATAGAGAACAAGGTTGGCATCAATCCTAATCCTTGCAATGATGTACTCATGATTAGCAATATTCCGAATAATATATTGGCTTATCAAATATTTGATATTCACGGAAAAATGATGAGAGTTGGATATATCAATCATAATGAAATTACATTAGAAACGACTAATTTGCCATCAGGAGTTTATATCCTATCCCTATGCGCTAAACATGAATCGATCTATTTGAAATTTATCAAACAATAAAGTAACCTATGAAAAAAACAGTATTTTATTTTACATTTTTCTGTGTGTGCACCTCATTAATGTCACAATCTCAAGCCTTAGAGGATTTATTCCCAACTTTGGCAGGCTTGCAGCGAACACATACGGTTGAGATGTATGACTATGCTCCTAATGATGGCAAGCGCAGTGGCGGTTATCCATTGCCTTTTGCATCTGTAAAAGATACCGTTATTAATGGTAAAACATATTTGCAGTTTGGTGACTATGTTAATGGCTCTAATTATTCACTTTTTTTCTTGCGCGAGGAGAATAATAAAGTTCTGATTTATAGCAGCATACTACAAGAGGACTTGGTTTTGTATGATTATACATTAAAACTCGGAGACTCTCTACCTGCAATCACAAGTGATCATGATTATTTTTCAGATGACCATTTTACAAAACTGGATAAGGCAGAAAATATATTTACATATGTTGTTACTGATGTTTCTACAGTTATACTTTTAGACGGTATAGAGCGCAAGAAATGGATACTTAAAAATAAATATCTTCCCATAATAGAATATGTAGAGGGTGTTGGTTGCTATGGCGAAAACACTAGTCATTCTGGAGATTTTTTTAGACTGATATATAATCATCCTTACGAAACAGAATCTATCGGGAATCATCTCGTATGTATTAGCCAAAATGGACAACTTCTTTATTCTATGACTCAAGAAGAGATGAATAGTTTTGTTCTAAATTGTCAATGTTTAAGCAATTCTATAGAATCACTAGTAGATAATATCACAGCTCCATCTATGTCAATTCAAAAATTTATTTATAATAATCAACTGCTCATTCAAAGCAACAGTAAGACCTATAACGTTATGGGAATGGAAGTGGGAGAATAATCCTGCTCGGAAATGTTTTGATACTCGCCCACTCTTTTGTGGACTGGGTGAGATTTTTTAATAATATCGTAAGTACATGTAGTTTCAAGATCGGTTAAATAGTCAAGATTCTTTTTATTGATTTTTTTTGCCAATTGATTGATAATGAAATCATTAATAATCAACCATCTTTATAGGGTGATGAAATCTATTGCGTAGATATTTGATTTATTGTACCTTTGTCGGCGGAATGGGAAAGATGAGATCATATAGAATGCAACAAACGTGCAGAATGTTTTGTGTGGAGTGATAGGTATGAATAGTAGAAAGTTTTCTATAATAGGGCGTGTCGATGATATACCCTATTTATATATCGGCGGGAGTATTTCGGTTCTGAAGGAAGATAAGGGCATGTACAAGGCAATATTATGATTGTTTGCAGAAAATTGCTATTAATCAGAATGTTATGTCTATGTGTTTTTTGTTGGTAATCTTGAACTATTGTGTAATTTCTTGAATTGTTGTAATTTTGCAGAAAATTTTAACATACAACTATCATGAAAAAAATACTTATTATCGCATTGTTTATACATTGTTAAAACCTTAGGAGCAGATTTCGTATTTGCAGAAGACTATCAATTGCGCCCACTGAGCGAGGTTAAGACCTTTATTCAAGAAAACAAGCACTTGCCAGAAATCAAATCAGCTCAAGAGATGCAAGAGAATGGTGTGGGTGTTAATGAATTGCAGACACAACTTTTGCAGAAGATTGAGGAGTTGACATTGTATATTATTCAACAAGAGGAAATAATCCAAGAATTGCGTCAGGAAGTGGAACAATTAAAATAATAAGGTCATGAAGACACATTTTATATTTTTGTACATAGCGCTCCTGCTATTGTATAGTTGTGGTCAGAACAAACAAGGCATAGACAATGCCAATCCAGGACAAGCTAATCTGACCATCCTAAAATTTAACGACAAGACAAGAGAAAAATATCTTGTTGCTGGTCATCCTATCATCACTTATAGTTCGATGGCTCTAGATAACACATTCACGTATGAAGAAGATACTATTAGTTTTATGTACAATCCATATATTCATTCCAGTTTATACTACACAGATATCGTACATTTTGCAGAAACGGAATTAAATATATGTGGTACTTCGCCCTATATAGAGTTGGTTGACGGATATGTTTTAGTAGATTGGAGATGGAATTATTTTCATCAGATTACTTTGGTTAGCCAGAAAGAATGGTACTCTCAACGAGTAACGGATTTAGTACAACACCATATTTTTTCCACTAATATCTTATGGTCTGAGTTGAATAATCTATCTCCTATATATTGGGCGAACAAGCAGTGTACTCATGTAGATGTATCTGTAAACATGGTACCTATTCGATCATTAGATCAATTGCGCGGTATTAGTTCTAATCCTCCTTATCCTGATAAAGAGTTTTCTGGTGATTATAGTATACGATTGTATTGGGATGGATTATCTGCTCCTTTAGCACATCGTTACTATCAGGATCACTCTCCTAAATATGAGGCATATCTAGCTTTCTGTGATAGTATGCAGAATATTTACAAGAATTGCTTAATAGAGCATATTAAAAAACGAGAACTTTCCAATATTAGTATCCAATGAAAAGTAAATTATTACTGATAATACTATTAGCATTGTACGTTCCTATTTTTGCACAACAGGTTTCTATTGAGACTGCTCAAGAGTTCGCGAACGTTTTCATGCGGAATAACATACCTACTGCAAAGTATAGTGCTTCTTCCACAGGTACAACAACCAGCAGTGTTTCTGTTATTAATCCAATAGGCAAAGTTGTTCAATCACCAGTAATGTATGCCGTTTCACAAGATAGTGCATGGGTGTTAGTTTCGGCAGATGAGCGTGTTACTCCAATCTTGGCATATTCAGATGCAAATACAGGAATGTTTCCAGATAAAGAAGATATGCCCGATGGGATGATTGCTTTGTTAGAATGGTATGAGCAACAGATACAATATCTGAGAGATAGTACAAATATAACTACTATTCACGAAGGCTGGCAAAAATTTCAACAAACTTCTAATATTAGTAATATACAATTCATTGTTCCGTCTCT
The DNA here is from genome assembly GCA_017503075.1 of Paludibacteraceae bacterium. Classification (GTDB taxonomy): domain Bacteria; phylum Bacteroidota; class Bacteroidia; order Bacteroidales; family Paludibacteraceae; genus Colicola. The sequence goes on from JAFVTU010000017.1 coordinate 5,845, forward strand.
ATTATATCGAGATGGAATAGCAAATAGTTGGAAACAAAGTGGTAATAATGATATAACAGGTAGTCGTTATAAAAGTTATAATAAATTTTGTCCATTAACTGAAGAAGGACGAGAAACGCTTGTTGGATGTGTTGCAGTTGCGATGAGCCAAATAATGTGGTATTGGAAGTGGCCAAAAGCTGCAATCGTCAATGATGACATGGGAAATTCGTTAATTCGAGAGTATGATTGGGATTATATGCCAGCACAAATAAAAGACACAACTTCGATGTATTGTGTAGATATGGTTGCTAATTTGTTGCACGATGTAGGTGTTTCCGTCAATATGAATTATGGAGAGTTTGCTTCTGGTGCTTCTCCTGATAGTATCCCAAGAGCATTCAAACATACTTTTTATTTTAAGTCAAGTCAACGAGTCAATCGATATCGGAACTCTTCAAAATGGTTGAATCTATTAAAAGAAAATTTAAACAGTGGATGGCCTATCTTGTATGGAGGAAGTAATGCAAACAACAGAAGCCATTGATATATTATTGATGGATATGATTCATCAAATAGATTCCATATTAACTATGGTTATGATAAAAGTTATGATGGTTGGTTTACATTGGATGTAGTAAGTGAGGCATCACTATACCCCTTTAATCAAAATGCCATTCTCGACATACATCCTAATTATCCATACTGGACCCCTATGGAAATCTCTCAACAAGAAGTATGGGATACACACTTTATTATTTTGAATGGGGGACCGATTATTATTCGTGATAAAGTGGTCGAAAACAATCAAGATGGTGTTATCTATTCTGGAGAATATGTAAAACTAACAGATGGCTTTCATGCACAAGTAGGGAGTAAATTACATATTGCGGTTAAAGAAGTTCAATGTGAAAATTTAGAATCCTCACCTCAACGCGTTGCCCCTCGGTCATCTTCTGCGAATGAGGAGGATGCGTATTCAAATAATGGAGAAGTAATTAACAATGGCTTGGAAACTAAGACATGCGAGGTGATTGTTTCTACTTCCATTTATACTATCAGCGGTCAGTTGATACAGACCATCTCAGGCGGTAAGCATGATGTAACTCACCTACCAAGCGGTATGTACATTCTACAGCACCGTATGAGTGGTGGCAGCGTAAGATGTGAGAAAATTGCGAATAATAAATAAATTGTAATTATCATGATAAAAAAGGATTATTTACGTATTAATGAATTCGTTTCAATAAAATCTTCGAATGATATTTGGTACAAAAATTTAAGGTTTTTGGGAAAGGGAGGAAATGGAGCCGCATTTTTAGTATTGTGCACGAGTGGAGTAAACAAGGGGTGCATATTTACACTCAAAATTTTGCATAAAGTTTCTGATGCCAATCGTATAAATAAGTTTCAGCAGGAAGTAAAGTTTATGCAAGATCATCCACATCCTTCAAGTATGCACGAATATGACTCTGGAGTATGGAGAAATCATCCATTTGTTGTTACAGATTATATGACTACCACCTTAGAAACGTTAGTGCAAGCTGGAGAAATAGCTCTGTATGATTGTTTTCTTTATGCATTACAATTATTGTCAGCGGTTAAGCATCTTCATAGCAAAGGATATATCCATAGGGACATTAAGCCATCCAATATATTTATTAAAGATAATACAGCAACACTAGGAGATTACGGTCTTATCAAAAAAATAGAAGATGAAGACAATAATCACGATAATAATATCATTAAGGGTTATATTGCTATGCCATTTTATTATCGTACGCCTGAATTAGTAGGATATGCAAAAGGAGAGATGATGCCTGGTTTTGAATCGGATATATTCCAATTAGGTTTAGTGTTTACCTATATGTTTACACATCAAAATATTCTTTTAGAAGCAGCCGAAATAACAGAACCTGTTCAGCTCAAAAAAATTTCTGTACGTCGTGGAAAATACAGTATAAGAATTGGAAATGTTTTAAAAGGAATGTTGAATATAGACAAAGAAAAACGTTGGGATATTGATCGCATTTATACATACATAAGTAAATTATTTGAAGAATATGCTGAAGCCGATTTACTATTAAATGGAAGACAATAATCTAATCTATCGACTATTTTCTTTCCTATACCTCTCACCCAATCCCTCGTGAATTGGGTGATTTTTTTTATAAATATGTACCGAACAATATGCATAAATGGTAGTACATACCATTTATGCTGCTTTTGTGGTCAATAGAAGTATAGTAGAAAGCAGTAATTTTGTTATAGAAGTTTATATGTGTTTTTTAGTTATATATTGCTTTTCTCGGGGTTCTATATCTGCTACGAATAGTGTGGTTATTGTGTGGTTATTGTACGGTAATAGTGTGGTGCGAGCGGGAAAGTTGAAACATGAAAGACGGGAAGGTGGATTTCGCCTACAATAAGCCCACAGAAAGCCCATAGATGTCCCAGAGATGTCCTATGGTGGTCGCGAAACTTACAAGAAATTTGCATATTTCAAAAAAAGATACTATCTTTGCAGTAAATTTTGATAGAAAAACATAATACCTATGAAAAAAGTATTCTTACTATTGGCTGTTTGCACAGCGATGATAGCACATGCAAACACGTACCAGTATCTTGTATTTACCAATACGGAAGGTACTAACACTGCTTTTAGCGTGAATAATCTTACATTGAATGTGGACGGTAGCAATTTGCAAGTAACTAACTCAGATGGAACGGTTAGTGTGCTATTGACTGCATTGAAATCAATGCAATTTTCGGAGGATGGTACTGTAAGTGCAGTAGAGAATATTTTGAATGCAGATACTCCTGTGCAAGTATTTAGCGTATCGGGCACTTCGCTTGGTGTGTACGGTTCGCTGATGGAGGCGGCTCAAACGTTGAAGGCAGGTGCGTATGTGATTTCTGATGGAAGTGTAACGCAAACCATTGTAGTGAAATGAAAAAGATAATTGTATTGATAATCAGTTGTTTCGTTATTAGTGGACTCCTGAATGCTCAAACGCTGAATGTGCAAGTAGGGCAAGTGAACTATCAATTTCCTGCCGACCAAGCAGGGGTGATGAATTATGCTGAGGGTACTACATTGACAATTATGAATAAGGTGTTCACCTTGGCGGATGTAGCAACGATGTATGTGGATGAGTCAGCAGTGAAAGATAACACGGTAGCAGTAGCGTACAATGGGCAGACGGTTGCTATTACTGTGGCAGGCAATGTGGCGCAATACTTGACTATCACCACAAGTGGCGCACATGTGAATATAGAGCAAAGTAGCGAGTTAGCAGAAGAAATAACTTATACACTGTCAGGTAGTTCTGAGGATGGCGAGTTTTATATGTCGGGTTCGTATAAAGCGACTGTGGAGTTGAATGGATTGACATTGACCAATACCAATCCTGTGACTTCGGGTGCTGCTGTGCATATCCAAAATGGCAAGCGTATCAAGGTGAAAGTATTGGAAGGCACAAGCAATACGCTCGTAGATGCTGCTAATGGTTCGCAGAAGGGTGCGTTGTATGTGAAAGGACATCCCGAGTTCTCTGGCAAAGGTACACTGACTGTGACTGGAAATGTGAAGCATGCGATTAAATCAGGTGAGTATATGACGGTGAAGGATGCTACTCTCGTTGTCAAATCTGCTGCAGGTGATGGTATCAACTGCGGGCAATACTTCTTGATGAAGAGTGGTGTGCTAGATATTAGTGGTGTAGAGGATGACGGCATACAATGCGATATTGATGACACTGATGTTGGTTCCACAGGCGAAACGGCTGACCACGAGGATGAGGATAGCGGAAATATCTATTTGGAAGGCGGACAGATCACCATCAATACAGCGGGTATTGCAGCCAAAGGTGTGAAATCGGAAGGCGATTTGATAGTGAAGGGTGGAGTGATTGATATTACTACCACAGGAAACGGCAAGTGGGATGAAGAAGATGTGAAGACTAAAGCTGCTGCTTGCTTGGGAAGTGACGCGAAAGTGGTAATTTCTGGTGGTACATTGACTTTGACCAGCACAGGTGCTGGTGGTAAGGGTATCAACTGCGATGCGGCATTTGAATTGTCGGGTGGCGAGGTGACTATCGTGACCAAAGGTGCGTTGTACTATCACGATGGAACGACGGAGAATACGAATTATACCGGCAATACGGATAATGTGAATAGCGATTACTATTCATCTTCCAAAGGTGTGAAAGCCGATGGTGCGATCACTATTTCGGGTGGAAAGATTAGTGTGGCTACCGCAGGTCGCAATGCGGAGGGTATAGAGAGTAAGACCTCGATTTTGATTTCTGCTGGCGAAGTGACAGTCAATTCGTATGATGATGGTATCAATGTGGGTGGCGATGGCAGCGATTTGATTATCTCAGGTGGTTATGTGTATTCGCGTGCGATGAATAACGATGGTATTGACGGCAATGGAAATGTGTATGTGAAGGGCGGTTTGGTGTATGCTATTGGAGCGAACTCGCCAGAGGTGGCTATTGATGCCAACTCAGAGGAACAGAAGAAACTGTATGTGCAAGGTGGTACTTTGATTGCCGTTGGCGGATTGGAGAGTGGTGCACAAATCTCAGGCGGAACCTGTAAGCAAACTACATCTTTTACAGCAGACAGTTGGTATGCTTTGTATAATGGCAGTGAATTGGTAGCGGCGTTTAAGACTCCTACGGCTACTACATCAAGCTCGGGTGGTGGTCGTCCTGGTGGCGGTCCTGGAGGCAGTGGAAGTAAGAAACTGGTGGTATATACCTCTTCTACTCCTGCGTTGAAGTCGGGTGTGACGGTTAGTGGCGGCACGGAGTATTTCGATGGCGCAGCCAATATCGGGGGTACGGTCAGTGGTGGTTCCTCTGTGACATTGAGTGATTATACTAATAGTGGTGGTCCTGGCGGAAGACCGTAGGGGGACGCCTCGGAGGGGCTATAGGACGCCTCTGCGAGGCTATGGGACGGCGTTCCGCCTATAGGACGCTCGTTTTGCGAGCTATGGGACGCGGCAAAGCCGCTATAGGTTATAGGCGAAAGGCGAGAGGCGATCAGGCGAAAGGAAAAGGGAACGGTTGCACGGAGGTGCAGCCGTTTTTTTCTCCATAAAAACGGGGGCAGTACAAGGGATCTTATGGCGAGAGTTGCTAAATAACCTAAGAATCACTAAAGATTTATAGACAAATAAAGGGTTTCGTTTTGGAATAGTTGCATAATTCGTGAAAAAATTGTACCTTTGCCGTCGAAATGAAGAAACTAGTATTGTTGATATGGTTATTGGCTATTGGGTATAGGCTATTGGGTATAGGCAATGGGCAATTGGCGGCGGGGAATGGGTTATTGGGAAACAATGATCCGTATGCTTTGCGTCAGGAGGCGTTGCATGATATTGATAAAGGCAGATCAGCTGATGCACAGAAAAAACTGATACAAGCATATGGTCTGTTCTTGGCGGATGAGAATTGGGATATGGCATCTATGTGCCTGTATGAGAGGGCAATAGACTATATGAACATAGGCGATTGGGGGAATATGAAGGTGCAATGTGAGGAACTGAAGTCGCTGAATAATCAGCACCCTTCGACCATGGTGGCATACAACTATCACTCGGTAACGTCGGGGTATTATTCGTATGTGGAGGATAGCATACATTTGGCGATTGAGCATGGGTGGAGCGCAATAGATGCCTTGGAACAGATAGATGATCCTGCGGCATATAATATTGTGCCTGTGTGGAGCTACTACAATATGGCATTCTTTTATGATGTCTATTTTCACCCCTCAATGGTGGATAGTGTACGGCATTATTTGGGTCGTGCGCGCGCGTCAATAAAAGATTCGCGCACGCGTAAGGACTCGTTGGAGGCACTGATTAGTATTGTGGATTTGGAGGCATGGCAAGAGTATTATGAGAAGGATTATGCGGAAGCGGAGTCGATGATGACGCATGTGCTAGCGTTGATAGATACTGTGGCGGTAATTTCGCCGAATACGATCGTGACCGAGCGTGGTGAGGCGTATAAGTTCCTGGCGATGATTTATGAGGAACAAGGGAAGTGGCAAAAAGCATTTGCCTATCAGCAGAAGGTGCTGGATAATAATGAGTTGCGCTATGATGAAGATAAACGCCGAGTATTGCAAGAGGTGCAAACGCAATACGAGGTGGAAAAGCAACAACTGGAGATGGATAAGTTGGCGGCGGAGAATAGTAGGGGCAGATGGTTACTGGTGGCGTTGTGGCTATTATTGCTATTGTTGGTGATAGGCTATTGGCTATTGGTGCTGGGGCGGCGGAATGCAGAGGCGAAGTTGTATGAGGCTGCTTTGGAAGCAGATAATATGCGCCAAACGATTCAGAGTCTAGAAAGTAAGACGGATGTAGATCCGTTGATGATATTGGTAGATGAATTGGTAGCGCAGTTGGAGAGTGGTGCTCGGCGCGATTATGTGGAGCGGACGGTGCTGCAGTTGCGTGACTTGGATTTAGGTCATATACAGGTGATGCTGAGTCACGGTAAGAAGATAACGACGATGGATAAACGGTATATCTTGTGCTTTGCGGCAGGTATGACGGTGGAAGAGGTCGCAGATTTCATGTCTTTAGAGCCAGCGAGTGTTTATACGGTTCGCTATCGTTTGCGTAAGAAATTTGGTTCTGATTATCCATTTTTGTATTAAAATATTCCAAAAATCTTTTATTTTTTTTAGTATATAGGCATTTGTCTATATTTGTCTATATGAAAATAAGCAAAAAAGCAGTACTTTTGCGGCACTATTCTAAAATTTGGATAGGTGTATGCTATGCAAAGTAAGGTGCTAATCATTCAAAATTTGCTAACTCAATTAGAGGGCCAAATTCGTACTTCAGCTCTTTCTCAAGAACTGAAAGGTAGAACTTTGGTCGCAGTTCGTGAGGTGGATATAGAGTTGATTTTGAATCTATGCGAGCGTGCGTCTACTCCATTAACGAAAGGTAATCTGCTGTATATAATATGTTTTTTGGCTGCTATTGACACTCAGGTCATTGCTAGTATTTTCCATGTAGAGCCAGCGACTGTATATACTGTAAGGTATCGTCTCCGTTCACGCTTTAATACAACTAGTGTGTTTCCGTTTTGAAATAGAGCGGAGGAATGTTGTTTATGTATTCAATCAAAATCTAAGTTTATGGGTTTGTTTAATAAAAATCGTACTGATGGTCAGACCTTTGACGGTCAAGGTGATGCTCGTAAGGGCTTTATTGACAATGTGTTTGTGAATTTGGAGAAAGGTTGTTTGGTACATCGTTATCCATACGACAACCTCTCTACGCACGCGAAAGTGACGGTGCAAGAGGGACAACAGATGGTGTTTATGTCGGAAGGCATGTATTCGGAACTGTTTGAGCCTGGCGGTCATGTGTTGTCCACGAATAATATACCATTCTTGGAGAAGATCATGAATATCCCATATGGTGGTGATACAGTGTTTAAGACATCGTTATATGTAGTAAACACTACTCGCCAACGTTTCGCAGGTGACGAAGGTGGTTGGGGAACAGGTTTGACGATACGCGATTATACGTTGGCAGGAACTCCACAAGGTGTGACTATTGGTGTGGGTGCGTTTGGTACATATGAGTTTCGTATCACGAATGCGATAGCGTTTATCCGTGAGTATTTGGGAACGAGCCATGAGTTGTATCTAAATGATTTTGTGGATGAGTTTACATCGGCAGTCAGTCAGCGTGTGACGGTGGCATTGAGCAAGTATTTTAGCCAGCAACGTGTGAGCATCACGGAGGTGAATAACTACCTGTTTGATCTGTCGGATTTTGCAAAGCGTAGTTTGAATGAGTACTTTGAGGATTATGGCGTTGAGCTGACTAAGTTTGATGTAGAGGGAATCAATCCTCACGAGGATGATCCTAATTATCAGATGGTTATCAATGCACAAGCTCAAGCTGCGAGTCGTTCGATACAAGGTTTTACTTACCAACAAGAGCGTCAGCTGGATGTGATGGAGACAGCCGCTGGCAATACGGGTCCGATGGGTGGTATGATGGGTGCTGGTATGGGACTCGGTATGGGCTTCGGCATGGGTGGCGCTATGGGTGGCATGATGGGTGGAATAGCCCAAAATGCGATGAGTGCTACTCCTACGCCTCCACCTCCTGCACCTCAAGCGGTACAGATCTATTTGTATTTGAATAACGCGCAGGCGGGTCCGTATGATATGCCTATCTTGCAGCAGTTGGTAGCACAAGGTGTATTGCGCGGTGATACACTGGCATGGAAAGCCGGAATGCCTCAATGGGCAGCAGCGAATACAATTCCAGAGTTGGCGGCATTGTTCGTGCCAACCCCTCCTCCAATGGGTGCGCCAACTCCTCCTGTTCCACCTACAATTTAATAACTTATGAAAACAAATCCATTCTACACTTGGTTGCCAGGTCTGCTGACCGTAGTGGTAACGCTTTTGGGTTTTCTGGTGTTTGCACCTGAAGAACCTGGTAAATTATTCTATATAAATATGGTATATCTTGTGTTGCTGGAAGGATTGTTCTTTGGCTGGTTCCATATGGGTAAACTAAAGAGCGACGCGGCTCAAACGCCTTATTTCAAGGTGTTTGTTGGTATGCACACGATGGGCTATTTGGTTGTCTCGTTGTTGTGGATGTTGATTTACTCGGTGTTCTTGTCGGAGAAAGTCGACTTGAAGGTCTATTTACTGGTTATAGGCATACTATCGTTGATATGGATCGTGCTAGCTAGTATTATAGGTAGTCAAGATACGCATTATCACGCGCAGCAAACGCAGTTGGAAGATACGACGATGGATATTCGTGCGTTTCGTGATGAACTGAAAGCCTTGGCAAAAGAACATTCTAAGCCCGAGACTGAGCGTGCGTGGAAGCAACTCATTATGGAGGCAGAGTCGGTGGCACCTAAGCAGTTCGCAGCGCGTTACGAACAATTGAGAGAAAAAGCTAACAAATTAATTAACTCATAAATATTCACTATTAAAATCACACGATTATGGGATTTTTTAAAGACAAATTCAAAAAAAGACGTGAGACACATGAGAATGGTTATGTATCTTTCACGCAAGATGATCTGAAAGAGAGTATGAAAACCAATCCTGCAAACGAGAAAGCGTATGAGTTCTTGGATGCAGCAATGACTACGAGTAGTCACATTACAGCAGAGGATGAGAACAAGCAAACGGTGAATATCGATGATGTATATCCATGTTCAGAGGCGGAGTGCGATGAGATGGATCGTTTGTTGGATCGTGCACAAGCAGAAATAAAAGATCCAAATGATAAATTCTTCAAAGAGCGTTACGACGAGTTGCGCGACATTGTTGCCTGGTCAAGAAAAAAACATTGGACATTCAAATGGTCATTGATAGCAGGATGTATCTTGTCTATCTTTATTATGTTCTATATCTCAGGCGAGGTAGCAGGCGATAGACAACGTATAGAGAATAAAGTCAATACGATCAAGAATTGGCAAAAGAAAGATACTACTATTGCGTTTGCAGATTGCCGAACAGATTCGTTGGTGTATTCCATTGCTGATGCGAATTTGCACAAAGCTCATACACTTGGTACGATCAAGATGAATTACGAAAACACGTTGGAAAAGATTGAGGACTACAAACAAAAGTTGGATACCGTTCAAGATCGTGAGCGCAAAAAATATATCAAAGAGCAAATTAAGGATTACGAAAACAAAGCAAAAGTTTATTTGGATCGCTATGAGGATACAAATGATATGAAGTTCAAGAAATATCGTAAGTCCGTAGTAAAGAGTTATAAGGATGAGTTGCGTGCTGCTCGATGGTTAGATCGTATTGTATGGCTCATTTGTATTTACGTATTGTTATTGACCCCATTCTATATTTATAGTAGTCACCAGTATGGTTACTATATTACTCGCTACCGTGCAGAGCGCGCAAAATTGGATAAATTCCAAAAGATTGGATTTGCTTTTGCGTCTTTCTTGTTGGGCGCAAGTTTGGCTTTGCAGTTCTTCCCGGAAACGAAGGTAACCACCATCTATAGTGGCGGTAGAACAGAAACGCATACCGAGTCTAATCCGTTGGATATCGCTATTATGATTTTGAAGTTAGTCTTGCTTGCTGCTGCAGCATGTGTATTCAGTTTCGTATGTATCTTCATTATGAGTTATGTGACTATTACTGCTTTCAAACGCAATCATGACTGGTCTAAAGTGGCAGCCGCTACGGCAGCATTAACCAGCAAGGCGACTGAAGTTGCTGGTAAAGCGGGTGAAGTCGCTAAGAAAGCAGCTACTAAGGCTGTAGAAGCAGCAAACGAGAAGATTCAACAACAAAAAGCATTGAAGAAAGATGGCAACACTGAAGATCCTAAGATGTAAGAACTGTACGGCACCTCTGCCAGCAGGAACTACAACTTGTCCGAAATGTCATGCGGTTAACCTCGTGCAAAGCGAGGTTAACCCATTGCAATTGCCAAGCAATTTGACCAACGATTATATTGAGTTCTTTAAACAACAGACTGAAGCAAACCCTAAGGATACAAATGCATTATTCGGCATGGGATTGGTATATATGGGCTTGAAAAACTATGAGTTGGCACAACGCAACTTTAAGTTGGCTGTCGATCAATCACCTTTGGATGCAGACGTTTACTATTACTTTGCACTTTCGCTGTTTGAGGGGCACAACCCAATGCACTTGAAAAACACTATCACCACGCGTATTGAGGAATGGTTGCATACCGCTACCAACCGTCAAGCGAAACGCAAGTATCTGATTCTCCAGATGATCTTGCGTCAAGGTGCGTTTGTGGCAAATGGTCTGCAAGTCAAAGGTGAACAGCCAGTAGAGTTGTTTGAGCGAATCTGCACCATGGTGCCAGAAGCAGATGAGATCAAAGAATTGGAGGAGCATATACAAATCACTGACCGACAGACACTTGATTGGCTGGAGCAGATTAAGAATGGTGCTTATAAACCAGTAGCAAAGCGTCCGACGGATGTGAATGAGTCGTGCTTGGGCTTGGGGATGAATACTTTCCTAGTAGCGGATTCTGTTTCGATGCGTGATGAGTACTTTATGTTCTCGGATAATGGTGATTTTGAGGGGGGAATTTCCGCTTTAGAAGCCATTAGTAAACGTGAGGAGTTCTTTGATTTTCAATATCCTCCATGTGAACCAGAGTTGGAGAAAAAGCCATTTTATCCTCTTTGGCGAATGATCAAGGTGGCTATTGGCTATTTTTTCCTTTGGATTGTAGCATTGGTAGTGGTTGATGTGGTGCCTGTGGGATTGAATCACATCAAAATAGAGAAAGTCGATAAGCAGACCAAAGCTGATGTGCAAGCCTTCTTTGAGAAGCATGTAGTGATTGCTTGCGAACCCGCAGAAGAGGGACAGAACGAATCATTGGGTTGGTATCGCGAGCCTGCAGAAGACCTCAATACGGTGTTGAAATATGAAGGTATTGAGCGTTCGTGGATGGGTTTGGCTGGAGTAGGATTGTTGATATTACCGATTATTCTGTTTGTAATTCATTGGTTGGTAATCATTGGTAGTACTGCTAAGAAGCGCCGCGAGATTGCAGAGCGAAATAACGATAAGAAGGCATGGTTTAATATTGCGACCTTCCGTCATAAGGATCGTTCAACAAAGTATGAATATATGGAGTTCTGTCGCCACTACTTATCGCCACAGAGTCCATGCTTGAGCACTAGTTACGACCCAGTCTCTTTAGCGCTTAAGGAGAATAATATCGACGAGAAAGATATGCGTGGTAAGATTTTGTTTGTCAATTACTTTGAGGATGAGGACATGGATGGTGATCCTACTACTAATCCGTTGATTACATTGCGTCATATCTACTACGTGATTGCCATTCCACAGCGCGATAAGTTGGTTATGCTCAAGAATCGTTGGGATACGATGACCGACACGATAGAGTCGTGCGACTCAGAGTCGGTGTTCTACCGCAATATTTTGTCGCTCAATGTGAGTGGTGATGAGATTGAGATAGATTTGGTAGGTGGAACGAGCACTGGTATTGTGTTGCCAAGTACTAAAGAAAGTATTTTCTCCTATCAGGATAGTGATCCTTCGAATGCAATGACCTATTCTGCTACGCGTACCTCAGATCCTCATGTGTTTGTAAAAGCATTGGAAACGTTGATTGCAAGTCATTAAGTATCCAAATGTAGGATGAATTATTAACAAATTATAATTGCTATTATGAAAAAGTTTTTGATGGTTGCTATGGCCGTAATTGTAGCAAGTGTTTCTTGTTTTTCAGAGACGAGTACAACTAAGATTCGTCAAGAGCGTAATGAAATAAAGAGGCTCGCTAAGAAAGAACTAGCAGCTCGTGTGGATAGAACAACTCGTAAGGAGGTAAAGCGTTTGCAGAAGGAGGGCTGGTTGGTAGCTCCTGGTGCATTGCCATTGGAGAAACAATTGGAACGCTCCTATTTAATGGAGTTCGAATATAATGCAGATTTGTATCCGAAATATATCATGGCAAATGCTCAATCCATAGCAGAGAACTATGATGCAGCGAAAGTGGCTGCGACCTCCTTGGCAATTACCAATTTGGCAGGTCAGATTCAGACTGAGGTAACGGCATTGATAGAGAATACAGTTGCTAACAAGCAATTATCAGCAGAAGACGCTGCTAGTATCTCAGAAACAGTGATGAGTAGTAAAAACCTGATAAGTCAGTCGATAGGTCGTACGATAGTTGTGGTAGAGTGTTATCGTATCTTAAGCAACAAAAACCGCGAAGTGATGGTTCGTCTAGCATACGATGGTGAGGCTGCCAAAGAAATAACAAAGCGAGTGGTGCGTGCTGAATTAGAAAAGAAAGGTCAAGAACTCCATAATCAGTTGGACGAGGTTCTTGGTTTCTAATGAAGCGTTTGTTGCTCATAATCACACTGTTGTGCTCATTGGAGACATTGATTTCGCAAGGCGTGATCAATGTTTCTAGTGAGTACACTTATTATGCCCCTTCAGACATTTCAATAGAAGAGGCTAAAAGAATTGCCCTTGAGCGAGCTCGTTTAAAGTGTTTGGCAGATGAGTTTGGTACGATTGTAAATCAGTCAAATTCAACCATTATTCGCAGCAATGCATCAGGTAGTGAAACATCTCATTTCTCCTTAGGTGGCACAGAAGTTAAAGGAGAGTGGTTAGGCGATTTGAAACAACCGATATATAAAATAACATATGATGAGACGAACGGGTGTAATATCGTTTATGTGAAAGTATCGGGAAAAGCGCGCGCGATATCCGGTTCAAAAATTGATATTTCTGCAAGAATTTTGTGTAATGGTGTCACTGCTCGTCATGAGAGGGATTTGTTTTATGAAGGTGATCAGTTATTTTTGTCGTTCATGTCTCCCGTAGCAGGTTATGTGTGTGTATATCTTGTGGATGAAGAAGCGAATGCCTACTGTTTGTTGCCTTATGAATTGAGTAGTATAGGCTTTGCCCGCATTGAAGCTAATAGGGATCATATATTCTTTTCAAAACAAGTATCAGACACACCTGAATTGGTGGATGAGTATGTGATGAGTTGTAGTCATGATGGCGAGTCAAATATATTTTATATAATATATTCTCCAAATAAATTTACAAAGGCAGCCGATGTATCTTCCTTTGCATCACTACGCGAATTGTCGTTTGAAGATTTGCAATCATGGTTGTTGGATGCTCAAAGCAAGGATGCGGAGATGCAAGTGATTCGTAGGACTATTAAAATCAATAAATTAAAATGATTAGGTTGAAGATAGTATGTGTCGTTGTGATAGCTTTGTTATCCATTTCAATGGAGACAAAGGCAGTAATATCCCCTTCTCAACAGAGGGGAGTAGAACAGTCGTTGCGGTCTAAATATTTAGAAGTAACCTATCATCGAGAAGGTGGAGGCTGGTATTTGTTGGTTACAGAGCGTGATACTGCTACATATTATTCCATGGCTGATAGCGAAGGTAATGTGGTGGTGGCCGATGCGGTTGCCTATCGATTATACGAAGGATACCTGAGTATGCGATTAGCGGACAGAAAGAAAAAACGACTCCATGATGAATGGGTTGAGAATATGAAATCATATACATTAGAATATGAGGAGTATTGTCGGATCAACATGGAGTATGATGAGGCATTGAAGGCCTATAATTTAAAAGTAGGAGCTGCTAGGCAGAAAGCACAAGAAAAATATGAAAAAATGGTAGCAGAAGCGCAGCGTGCTGCACAAGAGGAACACAAACGCAACACTTCAAGCTCTGGCGGAATCCTTGGAGGAGTATTGAATGTAATAGGATCGGCAGTAGTAACAGCAAACGCAACAAATAGCGTGAACTATGACGCTATCTTGCGTGCGGAACTGGAAGAAATGGATTTATTATCTCCTCCAAGCAAGCCATACAATCCCGAACCGGATCGCCCCCAAGAACCCGATAGTGGTTATTATTGGAAAAATTTTACATATATTCAACCATGTCCGTACGACGAAGTGGAGTATGATGCAATAACACATCCTAATACTTACGCAAAAGTTAAGCAAAAAGGGAAGTCTGGTGTGGTAGACTCTAAACTAGATGAAGTAATTCCTTGTGAATATGACGAGATAAGAATAACGATGGGGTATTTCCTATGTAAGCAAAACGACCGCTGGGGAGTGTTTTCTAGTCAAGCGAAAGAATTATATCCATGTCAATATCAAGATGTAAAGTTAGGTCGATTTGGTGACGATTTGTGTTTGCTGATTCAAGATAAAGGTTTATGGGGAGTGGTAGATTTCTATTCAGGTACAGAATTATTGCCATGTCGTTTTACGAAAATAGAACAAATGGGAAGCGCAGGCGAATATATCAAACCAAGAATAGAAGATAAAGTGGGATTATACACTTCAAAAGGTATTTTGTTGTTCCCATGTGAGTATTCCGATATAAAGGTGGTGCAATGGCCGGATTACGCAGCTGAGGTTTATTTTGAATTATCAAAGGACGACAATACGATAGGAGTGTGTGATAATGAAGGAGTTGAGATAATCCCTACCGGAAAATATTCATCTTATGTTCCGAAGTTCCCATTTTTTTATGTCGAGCGCAGTGGTTTATGGGGTGTTTGTTCGAATAATGGTGAGGAACTGGTACCTTGTGCATATGCGGATATTGCTTACGCAGATAAGTTATTTGCCGTTTCTTTGCCCAACGGAACGCACGGATTAGTTGACTTTAGCGGGAAAGAGTTATTCCCACCCATATCATCTACGATTAGAGAAATCTTACCAAACTACATAATAGTAAGCGACCAAACAGAGAAATACGGAGCGCTGAATTATGCAGGAAAAGTGATTGTGCCGACAAAAAACAAACTAAGCAGCATAGAGAAGAAAGTAGCGCAATATGCGAAAAAAAATAATCTGTCTGAAGAAAACACCCAAGCATCGGAGCGTATAGAAATGTCATACAACGCGTTTGTGCACCGTCAGCATCAACTATCCAGAGAGCGAAACACCTTCAGCTTCTTCGCCCGAAACTATGTAGAGCGCATCGTGAACGAGTGGCAAAAGAAAGGCGAATTTGAAAAAGTATCAGAATGGCACAAGCGAGTGAATGGAGAAACGCGCAAGCAAAAAGTCTTTGTACTAACCAAAGCAGCCCAGGAGTCGTATATAGAGAAATGTGCCCGAAGACTGGAGAAAGATAGTGTGGTGATCGTAGGGCACTATGATGCAGATAATGAGACATATCGTATACGAAGCCGATACCGAGAGGAAGACCTTATAGTACCCGTTCCCAATGCACATGCGCTGGAGTTTAAAACAAAGTTTGCTACTTTGATAAAAGAGCCGACATTCTATGTAGAAGGAGATAGCATCGGCCTGGCAGAATATAAATTCTATCTATCCGATGATCAGGTGTATAAATTCAATAATGCGGCGTCGTTGACATATAATATAGCTCAGGTGGATTATAATCTGGATGAGATATCCATAGATCCAACTATAGTGAGTGCTTCTATAAAAGGTAAGCAGATCATATCTACAAGCAATATTGCTATTGGTAATTCGGATGTAGATATTCAGATACCAACTACATCAGCGAAACAAGAAAATACCTTTGTCGTGATAATTGCCAATAAGAATTATGATGAAGCACCGAATGTGGAATTTGCGTTTAACGATGGCTACATATTCAAGGAGTATTGCATAAAGACTCTGGGCATCCCAGCAAGCAACATTCGTTTTAAGGAAGATGCGACCTTTAATAATATTCGTGAATCGGTAAACTGGATTAGGGAAATTGCGACCAACAAAGTGTACAAGCACAATGCTCAGTTTATATTTTATTATTCGGGACATGGAGTGCCTGACGAGCAGAGTAGAAGCATGTACCTTTTGCCTAAGGACGGTGTGGCTGCGAACATAGCAACTACAGGTTACAAGGTCAGCGACCTGTATGATGTGCTGGCGGAGAGCGGTGCAGAGAGTTTAGTGCTGCTGGATGCATGTTTTAGCGGCTTTACGAAGTCAGGTTCAGCACTAGCTTCAACGAAAGGGGTTGTAAAGATTAGCAGCGGCCTACCGCGTGGAAAGACGGTGGTGATGAGTGCCTCCTCTAGTAATGAAGTAGCGCATCAATATGAGGAGAAATCGCACGGTTTGTTCACTTATTATTTGTTGAAAAAGTTACAGGAAAGCCAAGGAGATATCACTTTAGGTGATCTATTTACATATGTAGAGAAGCAAGTAGTGCGTACCTCCTTGACAGTGATTCGCAAGTCTCAAACGCCCTCTGTGGCTGCGGGCATAGATGCACAAGTATGGAAAGAAAGGAAATTGTGATAAAATCGTAGGTAGAATATGATGAATCGTGTGTGCGTTGTAATAAGTGTATGGTTGTTTGCGGGCTTTTTGTATGCGCAGCAGGATGAATACGAGGCTTTCAAGAGGCAGCAACAGCAAAACTATGGTCTGTTTTCTGCTAATCAACAAGCCCGATATGATGCATATCGCAAGGAACTGAACGCGCGGTATGCCAAGTTTATGGCCGAGAGTTGGGAGCGCATGACCGCTCTTCCTGCTATTGAGATTGAAGAGGAAAGGCCTGTGTATCCTCTTGTGTATGAGGATACGATAACTTCGTCGGAGTCTATTTTAGATTTTATTCCTGTACTATTTAATGGCGATGTGGTCAAGATTCCTGATCCTGCGTCACAAGCTGAGCCCATAGCCCCTATCCAGGCAAAGCCAATAGTGCACGATATGGTGTCTGTGGCGTTTTATGGTACGATGGTATCGGTACCATTCCCGATTAATGAAGAATGGAGTGTAGATGAAATAAGCGAGAAGCAACTATCTAAACTCTGGACAAGATTGTCAAGCAGTGAATATGATATGACGGTTCGTGGTGCGTTGGATGTGCGTGCGGGACTTGATTTGTGTGATTGGGGGTATGTGCAATTATTGCAAAGCGTTTGTGAGAAGCGATACGGAAAAACGAATGAAGCAGTCATGATGCAGGCATACCTTATGGCGCAATCCGGATATATGATTCGCTTGGCTTATGGAGGTGATCGTTTATACTGGCTGCTGGCTAGTGACTATTGCATGTTGTCAATGTTTTATTTTGTGATAGATGGTGATAAGTTTTATCCCGTTGATTGCTCAACAAGGGAGTTGGCCATTTGCAAGGCGTCGTTTGATTCTGAACGGAAATTATCTTTGCAAATCACGAAGGATCAACTACTAGAAGCAGCAATTAGCCCCAAACGCACTTTGACATCGAGAGATGGTCTTCGTGTGGATGTGAGCCAGAATCTGAATTTGGTTGATTTTTACAATCATTATCCATCGGCTTATATAGATGGAAATGTCTATACTCGATGGGCAGTATATGCTAATACGCCACTAGATCCTACTATAGCTGCTGCGTTGTATCCTAGTTTGCGAATAGCTGTAGAAGGATTGAGCGAGAAGGATGCAGTCAATAAGTTATTGCAATTTGTACAAACAGCATTTGTGTACGAATATGATGATAAGGTATGGGGTGCAGATAGAGCATTCTTTGCGGAGGAGACATTGTATTATCCGTATGCAGATTGTGAGGATCGTGCTGTGTTATTTTCACGTTTAGTGCGTGATATTGTTGGGTTGGATGTGGTGTTGTTATACTATCCTGGGCACTTGGCAGCAGCTGTGGAGTTTAACGAGGAGGTGTTAGGCGATTATTTATTGTATGATAAGCGGAAGTACATAGTGTGTGATCCTACATATATCGGAGCTCCGGTAGGTAGAACGATGCCCAATATGAATAATCAAGAAGCACAAATAATCATCTTGTAAATTGCGAAAAGAGATATGCAAGCTAAAAAGGTGAAGATAGTGATATGTGTGTTGTTGTGTGGTATCCTACTAATGGTAGTGCTGTATGTAAATAAGTTTTTGCACCGGGATTCTGTGGTGGTAGCCGTAGATGTACCAGCGGATGCATATGGTACGGATGGGGTGGCGATTTATGAATGTGAAATGGATAGCTTAATATTTGGTAAATGGCAGCATACAACTGATACTACATGGTTTCGCGTATATACTAGTGAGCCAGCCGGAGAAGGATATTTTTGGGGTCGTGAATGGGATACATCAGAAGATATTTATGAATCGGATTTAATGCCCTATGGAAATGGGTGGTTTAAGTGGAAAAAAGATGATAAGAAAGTTGTGGAAATCCAGATGACGGAAATAAATGGTACAATCATACCATATGAGTATGATGTTTTGAAGTTGGATGTAGAGCAATTGCAGTTTAAGGAAAATTTCTCGTCAGAAAAGCATCTGTTTCGGAAGATATAAGGGAATAATTTGGGTTAAATTTGCTCATCTCCGATTTTTGTCGTACCTTTGCAGGCGATATGATAAAAAAGAGCATTTTATTAGTGATAGTATTGGCCATATGCGTACTACCCATATCAGCGAATACGGAAAACAAGAAAGAATCGCTGTTTGATTGGTCGGTTAATGCGACGCTGACAAGCAACTATATCTGGCGCGGACTATACTGCGGCGGTCCCTCGCTGCAAGTAGATGCCACCGTCGGCTACGCCGGATTCTATGCGAATATGTGGTGGAATATTGGTGCGAAAGATTGGACCTTTACAGGGTTGAACCCCGAGGTGGATGTGATGATAGGTTTTAGTCGTTGGGGATTGAATGTGAATTATCTCCACTGCTATTATTTTGACCGTTATCCCGATGGCACACTCAGTAATTTTTTTGATTTTCGCAACCACCCTCGTGGTGGTGGCGGGACGACAGGTGAGTGGCGTGTGTCTTACACGCACGCGGTACCTATAACAAAAGGGTACGATGGCCAAGTCACGGGCCTAATAGCCTTTCGCACCTTCGGACGAGATGGATATTATGAAGAGGTAAAAAGTGAAAACGATAAGGTGGAAACAGAGTTAAAGCGGGCGTATTCGACGTATATTGAACTAGGGTATAATCAGCAGTTAGGAAGGAATTGGACGATGGCGGCACGTATGGGCATAACACCCGCTAAGAGTTTGTATACGGGATATAAGGGAGATTTTGCGATAGTAATGGTGAGCTTGAAACTGCAAAAACAATGGAACTTAGATTATGTTGCTATAAGTAGTTTTGCACATGTGATGTTGCAGCCATGGCAAGTGACTAAAGATAATTTAATACGACCAATTATAGATGCAGTAGATCAAAAACTGAATGTGGCAGTAGGTTGTAGTGTACAGATATAGAGGAGAGTATAGTTTGGCGTCCCCGTAGGATGCAGTTTAGTGGAAAAACAAAATAAGGCACATGGCGTGCCTTATTTTTGTTGGTCAATATCGTTTTTAGAAGATATCTTCAATCTCAAGAGTAGGGATAGAAGATTGTTCATTGTTGAGTGGTTGCTGGGTATTGTTCTGCTCTATGTTATTAGGAGAGCGATAGTCTATAGGTCGGTATAGAACTTGTATGTTCTCAGCAATGATCTCAGTTTTGCGTCGTATTTGCCCATCCTTTTCCCAAGTACGAGTTTGTAGTTTCCCTTCGACATAGAGTTTCATCCCTTTGCGAACATATTTTTCAGACCACTCAGCGAGGTTGCGCCAGAGTACGATAGGATGCCACTCGGTGCGATCAGGAACTTGCGTGCCATTTTGCATAGTGTATCCACGCTCAGTGGTAGCGAGATTGAAATTAGCGATGGCTGTACCACGCTCAAGATAACGAACTTCGGGGTCGCTACCGACATTGCCTACTAAAATAACTTTGTTGACGGAAGACATGCTTTTTTTAGTTTAAATGGTTCTAAAAGTTTTAAAAGTTTAATTGGTTTTGCAAAAATCGTGGCAAAATTACAAAAAAGTTTTGGACAATCCAAAAAAAAATAGTACTTTTGCAAAGAAATATGAAAAAAAGTATGAAGTGCACAAATTTACGGTTAATAGGATTAGCCATTTTATCCATTGTAATGTTGCAGCCATTAGCTGCTGAGTCTCAAGATGTAATGTTGCGCTGTATTGCGTTTTACAACTTGGAGAATGTCTTTGATACGATTCATGATGAGGGCAAAAATGACTATGAGTATTTGCCCGATGGTGGTATGAAATGGACTTCTCTGAAGTACACGAACAAGATTCAGAACATGGCATATGCCATTGCTCAATTGGGAACGGATGAAGATCCACGTGGTGCGGCGATAGTGGGTGTGTCGGAGGTGGAAAATATAGGTTGTTTGTATGATTTGTGCAAAGAGTTGAAGGAGAAGCATAATAGGAATTATGTGCCAATATTATTGGAAGGTCCTGATCGCCGTGGAATAGATGTGGGGTTGCTATATAATCCAGCTATGTTTAAGCCAGTAGGGCAGCCTAAGGGCTATGAGTTAAAGGCGCACTATGCAGATGGTGGTGCAGTGAGAAGCCGTTTACAACTGTGGGTATCCGGTTATTTGTTAGATGACAACAAAAAAATAGTGATGGACAAAATCCATGTAAGTGTGAATCACTGGCCCAGCCGTTCGGGTGGAGAAGAGAGCAGTCGTGCGACTCGCGATACGGCGGCGATGTTAGTGAAGCATGTCGCAGATAGCATCTACATGAAGGAACCTAGAGCTAAGATAGTCGTGATGGGTGACTTGAATGACGATCCGTATAATAACAGTTGTGCGGTGATTTTGGGTGCGAAGAAAACTCGCGAAGAGGTAGGCGAACAAGGATTTTTTAATACAATGTGGCAAAAATTGGATCGTGGTATTGGAACATTGGCATATCAAGGTAGTTGGAACTTATTTGATCAGATTATTATTTCTGAGCCATTGATGAGTGCGAAACTAGAGGAGGGTAAATGGGTTTATTGGAAGTCGCAGATTTTTAACAAGCCATTTTTGACAGTACAGGAGGGTAAAGATAAAGGTACTCCTTTTAGAACAGTGAAAAGTGGTGTTTGGCAAAATGGTTATGCGGACCACTATCCAACAATGATATATTTGATAAAGGAGAAGTGATGGTTTATGGTTTAATGTTTAAAGGCTGGGGTATATATGGAACAAGGATTGAGAAAGACTACGAAAGTGCAAATGCGTAACTATGGTCGCATTATTCAAGATATGGTGCAATTGGCTGCTAATGAGGTAGATCTAGAGAAGCAGCAAGCAATGATTGTGTATATAGCTCAATGTATGCGTCAGAAGAATGCGCAGTGGAATAAGGAGCAAGAATCAGGCATAGACCGTTTGCGTGAAGATATATATACATTGTCAAATGGCTTGCTAAAATGTGATTTTGCGGAGTTTGATGCTCTGATGCAGAAATTATTGCAGCGTCCAATGCCATTGCCAGATCGTCAGAACGGACAAAAAAAGAAAAAAAAGTAAGCATATAATCTTCGGTTGGATTACGGCCGAAGATTTTTGTAATAATGAGGAATCGATGAAAAAACTATTGTTATTGTTGTTGGTGTTATGTTGTATATCTGCGGGTGCACAACAGGCATATAATGTGCGTAGTCCCTTTGATCCTGCTACAGTGAAAATGGATGAGAATATGCGTGGTGAGGTGATAAAATTTACGTTGAAGCGTTCATTAATATATCCAGGTACAGTGCGTGAAGTTCTGGTGTATGTCCCTCGTCAGTATGATGGAGAAGATCCAGCTTGTTTATTGGTATGTATGGATGGAATTTTGTACGATGCCACTACGGTGATGGATAATTTGATAGTTTCGGGTGAGATGCCAGTGACGATAGGTGTTTTTGTGAATCCGGGTGTGGTATATGACGAAGCAGGCGAGGTGGTGCGCTACAACCGTTGCAAAGAGTTTGATTCCACCGATGACTTATTTGCTCGTTTCTTGGAAGAGGAAGTTTTGCCGCAAGTAGAGAAACTGAAAACAGCGGAAGGTAAACCAATAAGACTATCTTCTGATGCGAATGATCGAGCTATTACGGGAGCGAGTAGCGGTGGTATAGCTGCATTCACAGCGGCGTGGAATAGACCCGATTTATTTAGCCGTGTATATACTACGGTGGGTACTTTCGTGGCGATGCGTGGTGGGCATGAGTATCCTGCGATCATTCGCAAGACGGAGCCCAAACCGCTAAGGATATACATGCAAGATGGTTGGTATGATGTGTGGAATCCGACTTTTGGCGAGTGGTTTGAATATAATTTGCTAATGGAGTCTGCGATGAATTTTGCGGGCTATGAGGTGTTTCACAAATGGGATAGGGGCAATCATAGCATCAAGTATGGAACATTGGCTTTTCCGGATGCGATGCGCTGGTTGTGGAAAGGTTATCCAGCGAGAGTACAAAAAGGTTGGTCGAACAATGACATGCTGCAAGAGATATTGATAGAGGGAGAGGATTGGCAGGAGATTGCATTGCCGTTTGCTGCGGATGGACGTTTGTTTGCGTCTTCCGATAGTGCGGTAGTGGTAGCAGATTATCCTACAATATATAAGGTGTATACAGATGGTAAATATGAGCAAGTGGGTAAATTGAAAGCCGATGAAGATCTGCTGGGCGATGGCTTGATTGCAAAGGGAACAGCACTATATAAGCATGGTAAAAAAGTGGCTGACAAATTGTATGGTCTTCAGTCTGTGGTGGAACTGGCGGATGACAAATTTGTAGTATTGTGCAAAGATGGTAAAGCGACTAGTCAAATCAAGGTTGTGATTCAAGGATGTGGTGCATTGGCTGTGGCGCCAGATTATCGTTTTTGTGTGACAGGCGAGGAAAATACGCATCACTTGATAAGCACCATTATGAATAAAAATGGAGAGATGCTCTATAGCGAGTCGTTTTATCACCTTCATGACCTGAACAATGGTGTAGGCAAACCTACTATGGGTATGGCATTTGATACGAAGGGCAACTTGTATGTCGCCACGGAGATGGGCGTGCAGGTGGCAGACCATAATGGCAGAGTAAGAGCCATTTTGTCGTTGCCTGCTGGCGGTGTGACGTCGCTGGCATTTAGTGGAAATTATTTGTATGTGGTTTGTGGAGATCGGTTGTTTGTTCGCAAGATGAAGTCGGAAGGACATTTGCCAGCGACGGGAATAGTGAAGTATAAGTCGCAGGGGCAAGGGTAGTGGACGCTTCGCAGGGGGGGGATTGATGAGCTATAGTTTAGAGGTTAGGTAATAAGGCAATGAGGCGAAAAGTATTGATAGTATGCCTACTGGCATGTGTGGTGGGCCATTTGTATGGAATAGAGAAAGTACGCTTTCCTGAGTCTTTTGCAGATGGTTGGGAGCAGTATGTGGGTAAGATGGTACAGATAACTACGCCATTGTATGTGTGTGGAAACTATTATGATTCGTTGATTCTAGCCACGGAGCGGCTCTATGTACCCGAAGAAAAGGCGGTGGGATTAGCTGACGGCGATAGTACTCAGTATTGGGCTATCAAGAAATCCAATAGAGAGAAAATTATTAGTTTGTCGTGCAATATCCGCAATTATGAAGTGCGTACAGGTGCGGTAGTGAAGAACTTGCAAGCTCGTGTGGTAGCACCAGGCAAACTAGTGACAGGTGCAACGCCCAAGTTTATCAACAACAAACCTGAACCCAAACCCAAAATGCCGAAGAACGGATTATTAGTGTGTGCTGCGAATATTCAGAACTACTTTTATGATTTGGGAGGTTATGCTCAACGCAAAACAACAAAGAAGCAACAAGCAATGCAGACGCAGAAGATATGCAAAGCATTCAAGCAGATAGATGCGGATATCTATGCTTTGTGTGAGATACAGAAGGGCGATAGTGCGGCGCAAATGCTGGTAGATGCCATGAACAATATGGCGAAGAAAGAACGCTATGCCTACGTTTCGCACGGTTGGAGCAATAGCGACATGATATCTTGTGGCTATATCTATCGCATGGATAAGGTGCGTCCGTATGGGGATTTGCAATATGCATACAAGGATACTACGAGTCATTATCGCTATCGTCTGATGGCTTGTGGGTTTGAAGAAATAGAGAGTGGTGAGAAGTTTGTATTGAACGTTAATCATCTTCGTTCGAAGCGTGGTACGGGTGCCGAGTCCAATGAGAAGCGTATGGCGAATGTGGATAGTCTGTTGGTGATGCTAGATAAGATAGAGCAGGAACAGTTGTTTGTCGATTCGGATGTATTGTTGGTAGGGGATTACAATGCTTACACGCAAGAGGAGCCGATTCAGACATTGGTTAGAGAGGGGTATGAGGATATGTTGATGCGTGATGATAGTATGGGGTATTCGTATGTATATCATAGCGAAGCAGGGTATTTGGACCGCGTATTTGCATCGGAAACAATGGCGAAGCAGGTGAAGAAAGTGGCTGTATATCACTTGAATGCAGATTATTTCTATAGCAGGGGGTTTAAGCGCGGATTGGATGATACGATGTTCCGCTATGCAGACCATGATCCGATATTGATACGAGTGGAGTTGGGGGAGTAGCACGCGGAGCGTGGGTAATTTTATAAAAGTGACACTATACAAAAAAGACTGCTGTTGGGCAGTCTTTTTTGTATGGATATCGGATAATGGTTATCGGATATCGGTATTGCGGGATTAATCCTCGTCTTTTTGTGTAGCTTCGTACTCTTTGATGAGTTTCTCTTGTACGTCAGCAGGTACGAGTTCGTAGCTCTTGAACTTCATGGTGAAGGTTGCACGACCACCTGTGAGCGAAGACAATGTAGTAGAATAAGAAGCCATCTCTTTCAAAGGAACCAACGCCTTCAAGGTGGTGAAGTTCTTCTCAGTCTCCATACCGAGCACCATACCACGGCGACCGTTGATGTCAGACATCACATCACCCATGATTTCGCTTGGAACGAATACCTCCACCTCGTAGATAGGTTCGAGCAACTTAGGATTAGCATTGCGGAATGCCTCTGCAAAGGCGTTACGTCCTGCCAAACGGAAAGAGATTTCGTTTGAATCAACTGGGTGCATCTTACCATCGTAGATGATTACGCGCACGTCGCGAGCGTAAGAACCTGTCAAAGGACCTTGCTCGATACGGTCCATCAAACCTTTGAGGATAGCAGGTATGAAGCGTGCATCGATAGCACCACCCACGATAGAGTTGATGAGCACGAGCTTGCCGCCCCAATCGAGAGGAATCTCTTGGGTGTCACGTACTGTGATACGATATTCTTGGTTGCCAAACTTGTACACTTCCTTCACTGGTTCGCCCTCTACATAAGGCTCCACGATGAGGTGTACCTCACCAAATTGACCAGAACCACCTGATTGCTTCTTGTGGCGGTAGTCAGCGCGAGCAGACTTGGTGATAGTCTCGCGGTAAGGAATCTTTGGCTCCTCGAATTGAACCATCATCTTATCGTTGTTCTCGAGACGCCATTTGAGTGTGCGGAGGTGGAACTCACCTTGACCAGAAACGATGACTTGCTTGAGCTCTTTGGATTGCTCTACTACCCAAGTAGCATCCTCTTCGTGCATACGAGTGAGGAGTGCAGAGAGTTTCTCTGAATCGCTCTCGCTAACAGGCTTGATAGCACGGCGGTATTTAGGATCTGGGTAAGAGATAGCAGGATATTGATTTTCGCAGTCTTTTGCGTTGAGGGTATTGCCAGTACGTGTATCTTTGAGTTTCACAGTAGCAGCGATGTCACCAGCAACCACTTCGTCTACAGGCACGCGGATGCTACCTGCTACTGAATAGAGTTGGCTGATACGCTCTTTGGTGCCACGGTCCACGTTGAGTACGTCGTCGCCTGGGCGGAGTGTTCCTTGCATCACCTTGAAATAGTTGACGTCGCCAATATGTGGCTCAACCGATGTCTTGAAGATGAATGCTGAAGCAGGAGCTGCAGGGTCAGGAGTAACCTCTTTAGCTTCGGTGGTGATTGGTTTAGGAGCATCAGCTACAGATGGAGTCATCTCGCCAAGGAAGCCCATGAGGCGGCGGATACCCATATCCTTCAGACCGCTGGTGCAGATAACTGGATACATGCTACCTTCTGCGAAGACGGTTTGAAGACCTTGCATGAGTTCTTCATCAGAGAGGGTACCTTGCTCGAAGTACTTGTCCATGATTGTCTCGTCGGACTCAGCTGCCCACTCAAGGAGTTGTGCGCGGATTTCTTCTACAGTAGCTTTCTCGCTCTCAGGGATGTCTTTTGCTTCAGGTGCTCCACCTTCTGCTTTCCAAACGAGCATTTTGCCTTGGAGTACGTCGATAGCGGCGTTGAAGTCCTTACCTGCGTTGACGGGGTATTGGAAGAGAGTACACTTGTTGCCAAATGCCTCTTTGAGTTCGTTGAAAGTACGCTCGAAGTCAGCGTTCTCGTGGTCGCACTTGTTGATAACGAAAGCGATAGGTTTTTTCGCTTTCTCAGCGCGACGGAAATTGTTTTGTGTGCCCACTTCCACACCACCATTAGCAGTCAATGTAATGATAGCGGTGTCCGCTACGTGAAGTGCTGTGATGGCACCACCGCAGAAGTCGTCGGAACCTGGGCAGTCAATGATATTGAGTTTTTTGTTATTGAACTCGATGTTACAAACTGTGGAAAATACGGAGTAGCCGTATTCCTTTTCAACTGGGAAATAGTCGCAGACGGTAGATTGTGTTTCCACAGTACCACGACGTTTGATGACCCCGCACTCGAAGAGCATGGATTCCATAAGGGTAGTTTTACCCGAGCCACTGCCACCCATGAGGGCAATGTTCTTAATCTCGTTAGCTTGATAAACTTTAGCCATAATTGTGTTTATTAGATATAAGTTGATATGTTTTTATGGTCAAATCGGCTTTTGCGAACAAAAACCGACGGCAAAGGTAAGAAAAATTTGCAAGATACGCAAATTTTTCCGCAAAAAAGTTTCAGTACTTCAAAGTTTCAAAGTAGATTGGTGATTTTTTGGAGGGCGGCTTCCTCTTTGGCGGTCATCTGGGCTTTGGTTTCGGGGGTCTTATCCGCTTGACCCGTGAGATGCAACAAGCCGTGGATAATAATACGATGCAGTTCATGAAGGAAAGATATACCCACCTGCTCGGCATTGGTGGCAACCGTGTCCAAAGAAATATAAATATCACCATTCACGCGCGTGCGCGTGGTATAATCAAAGGTGATGACGTCGGTATAGTAGTCGTGCTGAAGGAACTCACGATTGACGGCGAGAATCTTCTCGTCGTCGCAGAAGATATAGTTGAGTTCGCCTACAGAGTAGCCATATTGCGCTGCGGTGCTCTTGATCCATTGCTCAACTTTAGGAAAGTCAATGGCAGGCATGGGGATGTTGTCGGCGTGGAAGTGTAGCATGGTGTAGTATTGTGTAGGATGGTGTAGTGTTGTGTAGTGTTGTGTAGGATGGTTAGGCGAAGAAGATGTTGGCGACGGTGAAAGCGACGATGACGCCGATGAGGTCGGCAATGAGGCAACATACGACGGCATGGCGAGTGTTCTTAATGCCGACACTGCCGAAATAAACAGCTAAGACATAGAAAGTGGTGTCGGTGGTGCCTTGCAGTATGCAACACAAACGGCCAACAAGCGAGTCGGCTCCGTGGGTGGTCATTGCCTCAATCATGAGCCCGCGTGCTCCACTACCAGAAAGCGGTTTCATAATAGCCGTAGGAACGGCTGCGGAGAGGTCGGGATTGATGCCCACCAGGGAGAAGAGGTGCGCAAGTCCTTGCTCAAGCAGTCCCATTGCTCCGCTGGCGCGGAACATGCCCACCGCAACGAGGATAGCGATGAGGTAGGGAATGATGCCGATGGCAGTCTTAAAACCATCTTTGGCTCCGTCGATGAAGGCGTCATAGACATTGACTTTCTTTATAGCGGCTTGTATGATGAACCAACAAATGACTCCAAGCAAAATGACTGCGGCTATGAGGGCAGAGGCAGCGGTGAGTGTTTCTTCGGGTAGGCGTTGCGCCAAGATAAGCAAGAGCACCACCAAAGCAGTAAGGGTAAGCAGTACGCCCATAACGACCTTGTCCCAAATCTTGATTTTTTGTGCCGCACAGCAGGCGAGTAGCCCGCCGAGCGTGGAGAAATAGGTGGCAATAAGCAAAGGGAGGAAGATGTCCGCAGGGTTAGCAGCCCCGAGTTGGGCGCGGTATGCCATGATGGTGGTAGGGATGATGGTTAGTCCGCTGGCACCGAGTACAACGAACATAATCATAGCATTGGAGGCTTTGGAACGGTCGGGGTTGAGCGTTTGCAGTTCGCCCATGGCTTTGAGCCCCATAGGAGTGGCTGCGTTGTCAAGCCCGAGCATGTTGGCTGCGAAGTTCATGAACATGGTACCATAGACAGGGTGGCGATCGGGAATTTCGGGGAAGATGCGGCGGAAGAAAGGTGCGACACCACGTGAGAGGGTGTTGACTACACCGCCCTGCTGACCGATATTAAGAATGCCCATCCACAGAGCAAGCACGCCCGTAAGTCCTAACGAAATCTCAAAACCGTTCTTGGCAGAAGCGAAAGTGGAGTTGAGAATCTCAGAGAAGATATCCGTTTGCCCAAAGGCAAAAAACTGTACGCAGCCCATGATGACCGCGAGGAGAATAAGTCCTATCCAAATGTAGTTGAGTACCATATTGGGTGCAAAGGTACGAAAAAAAAGTGAAAAGTAAAAACTTAAAAGGCAAAACTTTTATCATATATGCGTAAAGGTATAGTAATATCTAACTAATAACTAACTAATAACTAACTAATAACTAACTAATAACTAAGTAAAATATGTAGTATGATGTGTTGTACGGTGTAGGGTGTGTTGTATTAGTTGGATGGTAAAAAATGAGTAAGTATTGCGAGAATGGAAAAAAAATAGTATCTTTGCAGCGAATTATATGAATTGTGTTTAATGTATGCGATAGAACTGCTACTGTATAGTGTTTAGAGTGATGGACTTTGCTACTGTCATATATAGAGTGTTATCGTGGTTGAAACACCGATTGACTGCGTGGAATACAGGAGGAGAGGGTATACATTCTCCTTATTTGTTTGAGTGGGTGAGAATGGTGATGTCGGATAAACATAGTTATTATTGTTGGGACTCCATTGAGGTATGTCGTCAAGCGATGTTGGCGGATGATCGTGAGTTGGAGTTTGTGGATTATGGGAGCGGGAAACAGCAAGGAGGAAGCGAAAAAAAACGGGTGTGTGATATAGCTAGAAAGAGTTTGACGAAGAAGAGGTATGCGCAGATGTTGTATCGTTTGGTGAATTGGTTAGGCGAGAGTGAGATAAGAGCTGGGAGAGTAGAGATGAGAGAGGAGAGAGGATTGACGATCGTGGAATTGGGCACGAGTTTGGGTGTTACGACTGCGTATTTGGCTATGCCAGATTCACGGAATAGGGTTTTGACATTTGAGGGGTGTGCCTCTGTGGCAGAAGTGGCGGAAGAAAATTGGCGGAAGTTAAACGTGAAGAATATCCAATGTGTAGTAGGAGCGATAGATGCTGCAGTTTTGTCTCGCGAGTTGAGTTGTGTAGATGTGGCGTTTGTGGATGCTAATCACACCTATGCGGGCGCGCGCGAATATTTTAATGTGTTGGCGTCCATGGTACATGAAAAAAGTGTGATTGTGGTGGATGATATTCACTATAGTTCAGAGATGGAGCGTGCATGGAAGGAGATTTGCGAGGATGAGCGTGTGACTAGTACAATGGATTTGTATCAGATGGGATTAGTGTTTTTTGATCCGCATTATTGGCATCGTAATTATAGGATGAGATTGTAGAAACAAAGTAGATAGGTATGAAAATTTACACAAAATCCGGTGACAAAGGTCGCACATCGCTGGCTAGTGGCAAGCGTGTGAGTAAGTCAGATTTGCGTTTGGAAGCATATGGAACCGCAGATGAGTTGAATAGTTATGTGGGTTGGCTGCGCAGTAAGGTGAAACAATCATCAGGTGGTTGGACTATCGGTGTGGATACCCAATTGAGTTGGGTGCAGAATCGGCTATTTGATTTAGGTGCGATAATGGCAGGTTCGAATATGCGTTTGGCGGACGGGTCTGTAAAGCAGTTAGAGAAATGGATTGACGATATGCAGTCGGTATTGCCAGAGTTGCGTGCTTTTATTCTACCAGGAGGCGATGAGATGGTGGCAGTGTGTCATGTGTGTCGTACAGTAGCGCGAAGGCTAGAGCGGAGTATGGTGGTATGGCATGAAGAGACAGGTGATAATGTTGCTGAAGAAGTTTGGCAGTTTGTGAACAGATTGAGCGATTATTGTTTTGTTTTGGCTCGATTTATGTCAAAAAATATAGAAATTAGTGTTCCTATTTGGGAAAAATGAAGAAAAAGTGCGAAAAATTTGTGTGTTTGAGTTTTTTTTTGTACTTTTGCGCGATATTTATGTAAAAAGCGCTTATTGCGTTTGAATTGGTTATGTATTGGACTTTAGAATTAGCTTCGAAAATAGAGGATGCGCCCTGGCCAGCAACGAAGGATGAATTGTTGGATTATGCGTTGCGTATAGGTGCTCCAATGGAGGTTATAGAGAATCTTCAGGAGATTGAGGATGATGAGGAGATATATGAATCTATAGAGGATTTGTGGCCTGATTATCCAACAAAGGAAGATTTTTTCTTTGATGAAGAAGAATATTGATTGCGTGTTGAATGATTGCAGGAGATGCGGGCGTGAGACGTAGTATTTTGCTTTTGTTGGCATTGTTGTGTGGCGTACTTTATGTGCGTGCTCAGTTTGATGCTCAGATAGGTCAGTACATGTTTTTGCAGCCATCGTATAATCCTGCGGCAGTAGGCGAAGGTGATTTGATGCGAGTGTATGGTAGTCACCGAATGGATTTTACAGGGATAAAAGATGCTCCAATGACTACTATTTTTTCGTTTTCGTCGCCGTTCGTAATAGGAAAAACAAGTCATGGTGCAGGTGTGCGCTTTATGAATGACAGGTTTGGTTTGTATACGAATCAAAGTTTGTACTTGGAATATGCGTATAAGTTTCAATTGGGCAAGGGTGTGTTAAGTGTGGGTGTGGATTTAGGTCTAATGAACTTAAGTTTTGCGTCGGATAGTGTGGATTTTGCAGATGGTCAGGATGATTATCATCAAGGTAGTGATATGGCAATTCCTGATGGTGCAGGTGGCAATAGTGAGAAAGGAGCTTCGGGTATGGGTTTTGATATGGGAGTGGGAGTGTATTATTCTGCTCCAAGTTGGTGGGCTAGTGTGAGTTATGGGCATTTGACTCAGCCGACATTGAGTTTGAGTGATCGGACAGACCATGATGTATATGGTGTGTTGTATATATCGGGCGGATATAAATGGCAATTGGGGAATAAGGACTGGATGTTGTTGCCTAGTGCCATGGTGATGACGGATTTTAGGGGTTGGGATGTGAATTTGACGATGTTAGCTCAGGTTCAGAAGCGTTATCGATTTGGCTTGGGTTATCGGATAGCAGGTAGCGTGAATGTATTGGTGAATGTGGATATTGTGAATGGTTTGCAGTTGGGTTATACCTACGAATTGCCAGCGAATGGATTGATTCGTGAGAGTTATGGTTCGCATGAGTTGTGTTTGTCGTATGGATTTAATGTGTTGAAGCCTCGTCATACAAATAAGTATAAGAGTATAAGGTATTTGTAAAACGAATATAAACTAATTTAAGTATATGAAAATAACAAGATTTTTGCCAATTGTTGTATTGGTGCTTGGTATGTCAGCATGTAATAATCCTGCTGGCCAGTTAGTTGGTGCTTCTATTGATGGCCCAATGAAAGATGTCGCGCCTCTTGGTATGAAATTTATTCGCCAAGGTGCTTTTTTGATGGGTGCAAACGAACAGTCAACTGTGTTTGCTCAGTCAGATAATAACATTAAGGTTTCTGTTAATGCGTTCTGGATGGATGAAACAGAGATTACTAATAGTGAGTATCGTCAGTTTGTGTATTGGGTACGCGATTCGATAGCTCGTAGTCTGTTGATTGATCAGCAATATGATGAGTATGGGCGCTATAATGATACTACTGAAAAGTACGTGATAAATTGGTCTAAGCCAATTCCTTGGGTTGATCGTTTCAATGCCAATGCGCCACAAGATGTAAGTATGCTAGATTCGTTGTTCTATGACAATGGCTTAGGTGGGTTGAATATCACGAAGCTTCGTTATAATTACAGTTGGAGCAATATTGGTGCTGCGATTGACCGTAACAAGCGTTTTGATGTTGCTAGGGGTGTTTATCCAGAAGGTACGATGATAGAAGTGGATACATTCTATATTGATGCTAATGGACTGATTAAGCGCAAGACGGTAAAGCGTACGTTGCGTGAGCCAAAGGATCTGCTCACGAATGCGATTATTTGTATTTATCCAGATACGATGGTTTGGGCTCGTGATTTCGATTATTCATACAATGATCCATTGTTGCACGGCTATTTTAGTATGCCGAGTTATTCAGAGTATCCTGTTGTGGGTGTGACATGGGAGCAAGCTCATGCGTTCTGTCATTGGCGTACGCAATTGCTTCGTACAGAGGGTAAGCAGTTAATATTGCCTTATCGTTTGCCATCAGAGGCAGAGTGGGAGTTTGCTGCTCGTGGCGGTCTAAAAGCTGCGATGTATCCATGGGGTAGTAAGTCTACGCGAGACAAAAAAGGTTGCTTTATGGCTAATTTTAAGCCATATCGTGGTTCATATCACAATGATACTGGTTCTACGACTATGGCAGTGGGTGGTTTTGAACCCAATGATTTTGGTTTGTATGACATGGCGGGTAACGTAGCAGAGTGGACTTCTTCTTCTTATTCTAGCATGTCTAACACTTATATCCACGATATGAATCCAGATTTTCAATACATGGCTAAAGAGAATGATCCTGCCGCAATGAAGCGTAAGGTAATCAAAGGTGGAAGTTGGAAAGATATGAGTTATTACCTGCAGTGCGGTGTTCGTACGTATGAATATCAATATGAGTCTCGTTCTTACATAGGCTTCCGTTGTGTTCGTTCTGCAATGGGTAAGCAATATAACAAGTAAGATAAATCTAAACACGAAAATGGTAAAAGAAATGAAAGAGAAAGTATCGGCACCTAAGGGCCAGTCTAAATTCATGCAATGGTATGAATCATATTCTGGTAAGAAAATCGTAGGTTGCGTATATTCGTTGGGAGCATCTATTGTGATTATTGGTGCGTTGTTTAAAATTATGCACTTCCCTGGTGCAGGTCCTATGCTTATTGCAGGTATGAGTGTAGAGGCGTTGTTATTTGCGATAGGTTGCTTGGACAAGCCTCATGCAGAGTTTCATTGGGAGAATGTGTTTCCTCAACTAGTGGGTCATGGTGCAGATCCTGAGTTGATTAAGGAATTGGAGTCTCGTCCTTGTCCAACCCTATTGGGAGGCGTTGGTGGCGGAGAATCAGGTTCTGCTTCCTCGTCTGTGTCAGTTCCTGCTATTGATGAGAAATCTTTAGGTGCCTTGAAACAGGGTATTGCGGAGTTGGCTAATACGGCTAATCAATTAAGCGAATTGGGTAATCTGGCTATGGTTACGGCTAATTTAGGTGATAAGTTGGATGCTGCGGGACAAGCTGCAGAGCAGTTTGCAATAGCGGGCAAGGTAGTCACAGAAAAGAGTGCAGTTTTAGGTGATACCTATGTGCAAGTGGCAAGTGATATGCAAAAAGTGGTAGCAGGCACTAAAACTTACGAGGCTCAAGTGGCTTCTATTTCAAAGCAATTAACCAGTTTGAATGCAGTATATGAGATGCAATTGAAGACTTTGCAAAGCCAAACTGATGCGTACAAAGCACAAGCTGAGAAGATAGTTAGTGCTAGTGCTCAGGTTGATAAAATGGCAGTCGGTGTCAAAGCTATGGTTGATGTTGCCCAAGAAGCATTAGAAAACCAAAAAGCTTATACTGCTGGTGCAAAACAAATGGCAGCTCAGGTTGCTGAATTGAATAAAGTGTACGGCAATATATTGAATGCGTTGGCCTAACGCGCGCGTAATACCTTCATATTTAACATATTATGGGTGGAGCAAAAAATTGTCCGGAAACTCCGAGACAAAAAATGATTAGTATGATGTACTTGGTATTGACTGCCATGTTGGCGCTCAATGTCAGTGCAGCTATATTGAATGGTTACGCTCAGGTGGATGATAGTTTGCATGCAACTATTGACACAATGAATGAGAGTAACCAAGAAACGTATGCGCAATTTTCAGCTGCTTTGAGGGAGAATGAGATTAAAGTGCGCCCCTATTATGAGAGAGCGATGGAAGTCCAAAGAGTGTCCGATGAATTCTATGGATATGTACAAAGTTTTAAGGATGAAATGGTGCTACAAGCAGATGGAAAGAAAGCTAAGGCAAATGCCCGAGTGCGTGAACTAGGGAAACAAGATGACACGAATGTGCCACAGCGCTATGCTATCAACGAGGGACACGCGGCCATACTGCAAGAGAAGATTAATGCATATCGTGAATTCATGATTGATATAACGGGAGAAAGTCCTGCATTAGATAATGAGTTGCGAGAAACATTTGTGACACCTCGAGGGGTGAATGCAGAGGGCGATTCTATCTCTTGGGAAAATGCAATGTTTAATGAAATGCCAATGTGTGCATGTATCACAGTTTTGACTAAGTTACAAAGTGATATTCGTCATTGTGAAGGTCGTGCCGTTCGTCATTTGTTGACTCAGACTGATGCTACTGATCTGCGCGTGAATAAGTTTGATGCGTATGTAATACCTCAGTCTGATTATGTGGTAAAAGGTAATACATATCGTGCTCAAATCATATTGGCAGCTATTGATTCTACTCGTGCTCCCGAGTATTTTGTTAACGGCAAGCAACTAAAGAGTGATGGTTTGTTTGAGATGATTGCAAATGTTGTTGGTCAACAGCGAATTACAGGTAAGATTGGCTATAAGGACAATCAAGGTGCGATGAAATACGTTCCATTTGAACGCGAGTTCACGGTAGGTGAGCCTAGTGCTACGATTTCTAATACGGACTTAAATATTATGTATCGTGGCTATGAGAATCCATTTTCTATTTCAGTTCCTGGTATGCGAAGTGGTTTGTTGGAAGTAAAATGTAAGCAGGCTACTGTCAATAAGAAAAATGATCTTTGGATTATTATTCCTAATGCGAAATCGGCTGACGAATTGACAATAGAAGTTTATGCAAAGATTAATAATCGTGATGTTTTGATGGGATCTCACAAGTATCGCATCAAGAATCTCCCTCGTCCTGATGTGTATTTTGAGGTGGATGGTTATCCAACAGAGGATTTGAAAATACCTTTCGTAAAATTAAGAAATCCTAAGAATAAGTTCATCGCATCATATGGTACTGATGGATTGGTTCAAGCAAAGTTTGACATTGTCAGTTTTGAAGTGCGTTTGCCTTCGGGAACAACGATTGCTGTCAAAGGTAATAAATTTAACAAGCGTGCTTTGGATGCTATTGAAAATCTGCGTTTAGGTACACTAATTACCATAATGTCAATCAAAGCAAAGGGGCCTGATGGAAAAGAGGTTTCCTTGCGTAGTCTTACTATAGAATTATAAAGAAAAATATATTATGAAAAAATTAGTTTTTTTGATGGTTGCGCTTTTTGGCATTTCTGTAGCTCAAGCGCAGATTAAAATTAATTATGATTCTATCAAAAGTTTGTATGAATCAGCGGCTAAGGCGTCTATAACTAATGAGGATTTGGTTACTCAAACGGCTCCAGTTTCTTTCTTGGATGAGAATGGTTTGATGCGCCAAGGTGCGCAAGAGCAAATTGCTACGGCAAGTGCGATGCTTAGTGTGTTTCATCGCTTAGATGACGTGGTTTGGTCTCAAGAGGTATATCGTATTGTTGATATGCGTTTTAAGCAAAATTATCCGCTTTACACCCCTCTATCAGCTGATGATCCAGTAAATAGTTCATTGTTGAAAACAATGTTAATGGCTATCGGTAATGGTATGCCAGTTTTTTCAAAGTCAGAGACAGGAGATATTCGTCCTACTTTTGATTTTTCTAATATGCAGATAGGTCCAGATGCTTTGAGCTTATTGGATGCAGAAAGAGCGGGAAATTACGATCCAGATGATGAGGAAAATAGAGCGTTTCAACGAGTGTTGAAACCTGACTCAATTACA
The DNA here is from genome assembly GCA_017503075.1 of Paludibacteraceae bacterium. Lineage (GTDB taxonomy): Bacteria > Bacteroidota > Bacteroidia > Bacteroidales > Paludibacteraceae > Colicola. Next base: position 42,471 of record JAFVTU010000017.1, read on the forward strand.
GGTAATCTTGTTGTAAATGCTAGTTCTTTTCCGGGGTATGCTAAAAACCAATTGAAGTATTTGATTAAGGAGGTAGTATTCTTTGATAAGCATTACTGTCGTCTCTATTCTGAGATTGAAGCGATTGCTCCTTTACATGCTGAAAATGGTGATATGGAGCTTAAGGGTATGACAGCGACGGAATCAATATATAGCCAAATCCTTTTCTGGGTACGATACAATGATTTTCGTCCATATATGACGCAAAAATATGTATCACCTCGAGATAATGATTCAAAGCGTGTGACTTTCGATGATTTCTTCCGATTGAAATTATACTCTTCGTATATATTAGGTATTAATAATGTTTATGGCAGAATGGTGCCTGAGATAGCCAAAACCTATGAAGATATACAAAGAGAGCAGAAAAAAATCGAAGCAAATTTGCTGAATATAGAGCAAGATTTGTGGGAGTATTAATTAAGTTTTGGGCGGGTGACTAACCTGCCCTTTCTGCTATATAATGAAGTGTCGAAGTTTATTTAATATGCATTTCACCACCACGATATCTGTTTCGTTGGTGCTGTTTCTTGTTGGCCTTGAGTGTGTGGTACTAATGTCTGCCCGTGAGTTAGTGAAAAGTTTGCGGGAGAATGTCACTTTGACTGTAGTGCTAGAGGATGAAGCTACTGAGGAGGAGATAGCTCGCTTTCAAGACTTAATGGATAAAGCCTCCTATGTTTTGGAGAGTGTCTATATTTCACGCGAGGAAGCCTTACAAGAACACATTGCCAATTTGGGCGAAGATCCAGGTGATTTTTTGGGTTATAACCCATTGACGGATGCTTTTGAGGTACGTTTGAATGCTGCATATACACCTGCAGATAGCATTGCAGTGATTGGGGCACAATTATCAACATTACCGTATATTAATCAAATAATATATCAAACAGACATTGTTGATATATTGGATCGAAATATCACTGAAGTGTCATTTATCTTGTTGATAGTAGCTGTGATATTATTGGTGATTGCATTGGTACTGATTGGTAATACTATTCAGCTGCAGATCTATTCTAAGAGATTCTTAATCAATACGATGCGTCTAGTAGGTGCTACTCCTTGGGTAATCAAGTGGCCTTTTGTCCGCAGAAATTTGTTGATGGGAGTAGAGGCCGCATTGATTGCATGTGTACTGTTGGCAGGAGTGTATTATTATTGCGTTAGTCAAGTGGGGATTTCTTTGTTCCCATTGACAAGTAAGAATATTGCGTTCTTAGTTTCAATCGTACTTCTATGTGGGTTAATGATTACATTCTTCGCGTCTGTCGCTGCTACGAATCGTTATATTCGAATGAAAACGAATAAATTATATGAAATATAATCTTCCTAAATTCAATGCTATTTTAATTGCCATTAGTTTGGTGGTTGTGGTTGTTGGTTTTGCTCTTATGGTGGGCGAGCCAAGTGGTGTAACAGAGTTTAATCCAGATATCTTTTCCACACGTCGCATTACGGTGGGACCGATGGTTGCTCTATTTGGATTTATGCTGATGATAGTTGCTATTTTATATAAACCTCGAAAGAAATGACTTGGTGGGAAGCTTTGATTTTAGGATTAGTCCAAGGACTAACTGAGTTTCTTCCTGTTTCTTCGTCTGGTCACCTTGAGATTGGACAGGAGTTGTTGGGTACTGCTGGTGAGGAGAACCTGACTTTTGCTATTGTGGTGCATACAGCCACGGTACTTTCTACATTGGTTATACTATGGAAAGAAGTATCACAACTTTTCAAGGGTACATTTACCACAATTAGATGGAATGAGGATAAAAATTACGTGGCCATGATTATGGTATCTATGATACCCGTTTTTGTTGTCGGTATGTTCTTTAAAGAGCAAGTGGAGAGTTTCTTTGGAAGTGGTCTCTTACTTGTGGGAATATGTCTGTGCGTAACAGCAGTGCTGTTGTATTGTAGCGAGTGGTTAAGCAAGCATCGTGCAGGAGTTGGGCACGAAGTCGGGTACAAAGATGCTATTATAATTGGTCTAGCGCAGGCAGTAGCTGTGCTGCCTGGTCTTAGTCGTAGTGGCACAACTATTGCAACTGGATTGCTTTGTGGAGTAAAAAAGGAAAGTGTAACTAAGTTTTCGTTTCTGATGGTGTTGATTCCTATTTTAGGAGAGGCATTTTTAGAATTGTTGGATATGTTAACAGATGAAGCTGTTGTAATGACTATAGGAATACTTCCGTTGACTGTTGGATTTTTTGCCGCCTTTGCCTCTGGATGCTTTGCCTGTCGCTTTATGATTAATATTGTTCGTCGTCAAAAACTGTTTTATTTTGCAGTATATTGCCTTTGTGTAGGTATATTCTCCATTATATATGGACTTTGTTGAGGGGGAAATAATAGCATTTGATAAACCCTATCGTTGGACCAGTTTCGATGTGGTGGGGAAAGCACGCTGGTTATTGTGCAAGAAACTAGGGGTGAAAAAACTCAAAGTGGGGCATTCGGGAACTCTTGACCCTTTGGCAACTGGTGTTGTTGTTGTTTGCACAGGAAAAAAAACAAAACTGATAGATCAGCTACAGGCACATCAAAAGGAATATGTGGCAACATTGCAATTGGGAGCGACTACTCCTAGCTATGATTTAGAAAAGGAGATAGATGTCACTTATCCTACCGCACATATCACGCGTGCATTGGTTGAGGAGGTTATTCCCACTTTTGAGGGAGAACAGTGGCAAGTGCCACCTATGTTCTCGGCAGTTAAAGTAGATGGCAAACGAGCCTATCAATTGGCCCGTCAAGGTGAAGAAGTACAACTCAAGGCTAAGCTGCTTGTTATAGATGAGATTGAGATTTTGGAATTTAATGACATAACGATGCAACTCACCTTACGCATCGTTTGCTCCAAAGGTACTTATATTCGAGCACTTGCACGAGATATCGGTCAACGTCTCAATAGTGGAGCACATTTAATCGCTCTTCGTCGTACCCGAGTAGGAGAGATTAGTGTACAAGATTGCATAACATTCGAACAATTTACTAACTTGATAGATAATGAAATTAAGTAACTTCAAATTCAAATTACCAGAAGAGCAGATTGCTCAGTTTCCAAGCCGTTTCCGTGATGATGCTCGCTTGCTTGTTTTGCATACAAAAACGGACAAATTAGAGCATAAACTGATGACCGATTTGGCATCGTATTTTGATGAAGGGGATCTGGTAATTGCTAATGATACCAAGGTCTTTCCTGCGCGTTTGTACGCTCAAAAAGAAAAAACACTAGCTAACATAGAAGTATTTTTGCTGCGTGAGTTGCAACATGAAAATCGTTATTGGGATGTGCTTGTAGATCCGGCTCGTAAGATCCGTATTGGCAACAAACTTTTCTTTGACGAAGATGCTACTATCGTGGCAGAGGTAATTGATAATACTACTTCTCGTGGACGAACTCTGCGTTTCTTGACTGATTATGAGGCAGATGAATTTGTTAATCAATTATATGCTATGGGAGTTACTCCACTGCCGAAATATATCCGTCGTCCTATGGATGAGGAGACGATGATCCAATATGAAGATATTTTTGGTGATTTGCCTATTGATGAGATGGATGAGGAGCGCTATCAATCTGTCTTTGCTAAGCATATTGGTGCTGTCGCAGCACCTGCTGCTAGTCTGCATTTCTCCAAGAATCTTCTCAAGCGTTTGGAGATTCGTGGAGTAGATACGCATACTCTTACTTCACATATGGGATTGGGAAATTTCAAATCAGTAGATGTAGAAGACCTTTCTAAGCATAAGGTTGAAAGTGAGCAGATTAGCATTTCCTCTGTACTAGTACAGGCGGTGGATAAGGCGCATACTAACAACAAGCGAGTTTGCGCTGTTGGCACTGAGGTTATGCGTGCTTTAGAGCATGTGGTAGGTACCAATGGACAAATCAAGGCATATGAAGGGTGGACCAACAAATTCATTTATCCTCCGTACGACTTTACTGTGGCAAATGCATTCTTTGTCAATTTCTATATGCCTCAATCATCCCAATTGATGATGGTTGCAGCTTTTGGTGGACACGAAAGAGTGATGAATGCTTATAACCAAGCGGTTAAAGAGGGCTATCGTTTCGGAGATTATGGTGATGCTATGCTCATCCTCAACGATTAACTTTTAAACGCTTCAAACATTTTGAACATTACCTTATGACTGTGCGTATTGATGAGAGTTGGCGACAAGTCTTGCAGTCTGAGTTTGACAAACCTTACTTCGGGTTGTTAGCGGATTTTGTGCGCCATGCATACGCTACGCATCAATGTTTCCCTCCTGCAGGGCAAATCTTCCGTGCTTTTGATCTTTGCCCGTTTGACAAAGTGCGTGTGGTGATTATAGGACAAGACCCATATCATGACGTCAATCAGGCACATGGGCTTTGCTTCTCGGTGCAAGATGGAGTGCGTATCCCGCCTTCATTGGAGAATATCTACAAGGAACTCCACCGCGATCTCGGTAGACCAATTCCTTCTTCCGGTAATCTCACGCATTGGGCAGAGCAGGGCGTTTTGCTACTCAATGCAACTCTCACAGTTGAAGCCCATCGCGCAGGTAGTCATCAAGGAAAAGGATGGGAAGAACTTACCGATGCAGCAATACAAGCACTTAATAATCAGCGTTCAAATATTGTCTTTATGCTCTGGGGAAGTTATGCCCAGCGCAAGGGACAGTATATTGATCGCAGACGACATCTGGTGCTGACCGCCGTACATCCTAGCCCTCTGAGTGCCTATCGTGGCTTTATTGGCTGTGGACACTTCTCACAAGCCAATAATTATCTTATCCAACATGGACAAAGTCCTATCAATTGGTAAACTTCCGTTAGAACTTTTAGAACACTTAAAACTTTTTCAACATTGAAGACCTTATTGCTTATAGATGCGTATGCAATGATATATCGCGCATACTATGCTTTTATTCGCGCGCCCCGTATGAACTCGCGCGGAGAGAATACTTCTGCTGTATTTGGTTTTGTGGTAACTTTTGAAGATCTACTTAAGCGCCTCAAACCAACCCATATAGCAGTTGCATTTGATCCCGCGGGACCTACTTTCCGTCATGAGGCTTTTGAGCAATATAAGGCGCAACGACAAGAGACACCTGAAGACATTCGCTGGGCTGTTCCCCGCATAAAACAGATCCTTGAGGCTATGAATGTGCCTGTGTTGGAAGTACCGGGCTATGAGGCAGATGATGTGATAGGTACTCTCGCTCATAAAGCCGAGAAGGAGGGTTTTGAAGTGTATATGGCAACCCCAGACAAAGACTATGGACAGCTTGTTACAGACCATATTTTTATGTTCCGTCCTCGCCATACTGGTGGTTTTGAGAAGTTAGGTCCTCAGGAAGTATGTGAAAAATATGGTTTGCAGAATCAATTGCAAGTGATAGACTTATTGGGTCTTATGGGTGATAGTAGCGATAATATCCCTGGCTGCAAAGGAGTCGGAGAGAAGACTGCTGTTCAGCTGCTACAGCAATTTGGATCTATTGATAATCTCCTTGCAAACACCGATCAACTCAAAGGGGCGCTACAACGCAAAGTACAGGAGCAGGTGGAGGACATCCGTTTCTCACGTTTCTTAGCAACGATCAAAATAGATGTGCCTATAGATTTCAATGCTCAATCGCTTGTATATCAGGAGAAAAATTGGGAACAACTTGCCACCTTATATCGTGAGTTAGAGTTTAATTCTTTGCTCAAACAGGTTCCTGTAGAGCTCGCTAAACCTCTGGTAAAAACCTCCAAGAAAGCCAACCCCCAAGAGGCAACGCTTGACTTGTTTGCCGCTGTCGAACCAGACACCGCACCGTTACTACTCCAAGGGGATGCCGAGAGGGAGCTTGGGGAGGAGAATGTGCCACAAGAGTCATTAGAGGGGCGATTAGTGAACTATTTGCTTAATCCAGAAGTGGCATATAACCCTGCTCTACCTATCCAGTGGGAAGCCTTGAAAGCGGATTCTGCCTTGTGGAATTTGTATAATGAGGTTGAATTACCATTGGCAGAAGTTTTGCATGAAATGCAGCAAGCAGGTGTGCGAGTGGATGTGGAAATGCTAAAGCAAGCAGAAGAGCAACTCAGCAAGGAATTAGTTACCCTTGAGCAGGGGATATATACGTCTGCTGGTGTGACTTTCAACGTCAATTCTCCTAAGCAAGTGGGTGAAGTTTTGTTTGATCAACTCAAATTAGATACCAAAGCCAAGAAGTCCAAAACGGGACAATACTCCACCTCGGAGGAAGTGCTTTTGGGCTTGAAAGGTAAACATGAGGTAGTAGGTATGATCCTGGAATATCGTGAGCTGAAGAAACTTATTTCTACCTATATCTCTGCTCTCCCAACCTATATCAACCCAGAAACAGGAAAGATACATACTACCTATAATCAGACAGTTACGGCTACGGGACGCTTGTCGTCTTCCAATCCTAACCTGCAGAATCTCCCTATCCGCTCAGAGCGAGGACAACTTATTCGTCAAGCAGTTATTCCAGATGATGGATCTGTCTTCTTGTCTGCGGACTATTCACAGATAGAACTCCGACTGATGGCGCATTTCTCGCAGGACCCTCACTTGGTTGAAGCGTTCCGTTCTGGGCAAGATATTCACGCTGCCACGGCTGCGAAGATCTTTAATGTCCCTATCAATCAAGTTACAAAAGACCAACGCCGTCAAGCAAAAACTGCTAATTTTGGTATTATCTATGGCATTTCGGCTTTTGGACTAGCTCAGCAACTCGACTGTTCTCGCTCCGAGGCAAAAGCTCTTATTGATGATTATTTTGCTGCTTTCCCAGGAGTAATTGAGTATATTGAACGCCAGAAGCAACGCGCTCGCGAGCAGGGATATGCTCTTACACTTTTCGGACGGAAACGCCATCTGCCAGATATTCTATCACATAACGCTACAGTTCGTTCGTTTGCGGAGCGCAATGCGGTCAATTCGCCTATCCAAGGTACTGCTGCGGATATTATTAAAATGGCGATGGTCACTATTCATCGCCGCCTAAAGGAAGAAGGACTTAAAGCGCAAATGATTATGCAGGTGCACGATGAGTTGAATTTCAATGTGCCTGAGAATGAGGTGGATAGAGTGCGTGAAATTGTTGTTTCCGAGATGCAAAATGTGGTTCATCTCACGGTGCCTTTAATTGCCGATTGTGGCATTGGAGCCAACTGGCTTGCCGCACACTGATACTTAGTGTTGATTTGAAGATATATATATCCCCAAGGAGTTTAACGATACTTCTTGGGGCTGTTTTTGTATAACTTTTGATATCGAATTGCAAAAAAAAAGTGAAAATTTCTGTCTCAAAATTTGCAAAAGTCATTTTTTTTTTTACCTTTGCCGCCTAAATAATAATGGAGAATAATTAAACAATCTAATATTAACTTCTAAATTTTAGTATTATGAAGAAAATTTTTACACTTTTCGCGACATTGATGATGGTGTTGTCAGTGAGCGCAGCAAATAAGACCATCTATTGTAAGATGGCACATGATTGGTGGACAACAGGCGACGCTGCGATTGGCGCTTATTATTGGAATCCAGAAGCTGCTCCTGTTTGGCCAGGTGTACGTATGACTCTTGTAGAGGGGGAGACCGATGTGTGGAGCATTGATCTTGACACCGACTTATACAAAAATATTATTTTTACTCGTGTAAATAGTTCTGGTGCTGTGGCCGATTGGGGAGCTAAAACGGGAGATTTGACGATCCCAACAGATAGTAAAAACTTGTACACCATCACTAGTTCCACAGCGGTGTGGGGTGATCCTGGTGTTGAGGGTGTATGGTCAGAGTATGTTCCGGGAGCGCCTAAAACATATAAGGACATTACCATTACAATTACTGCACCGTCAACCCCAAAAATTCACTATTGGGGAGGTGGCGATAAGGTGGTAGGTACTGATTGGGATACCAAGCCTGATATGCTACCTACAGGTCAGCCCAATACTTACTATTTTCTCATCAAGGATGTAGATGAATCCCTAGGAATCAATTACCTTATTGTGGTAGGTGATGTTCAAACTCCTGATCGACACACAATGGAAGACGTGAACAAGGACTTAAAAGAACTTTTTCCAAAAGTTGTTGTTAGAGGAGTGAATTCTTGGGAAGAACAAGATGTTATGACGGTGTCTGACGACTATTTGACAGCTTCTATCACACTTGAATTGCAAGCCGAATATGAATACATGATAAAACTTACAGTAGATGGCGTATGGTTTGGTTCTGAAGCTGTTAATATTACCAAGGATAATAATCAGGCAGTATTGGAAAAAGATGGTTGGGGTGATGGTAAACTGACTACCGAACACGCAGGTGAGTATGTATTCACATATACATTTGCTACCAAAACTTTAGTAGTTACTTATCCTGTTCCAGTATACACAATTAATGCAGTTGTAGATCCAGAGATTGACCCTATGGGTGAAATTAAAGTAGATGGTGCAGGTGAGTATAAACATGGTGAGCAAGTTACCGTAAATGCTCCGATTATCCCAGGATATACTTTCTTGCAATGGGAGAATGATCTGTCATTCGCATCTGATCAATGGGTGTATATTTTTACAGCTGAGGCTGACTGCAACCTAGTGGCTAAATATGAGCGTATTGAGTATAAGGTTAAAGCTTATGCATTTGATGATGAAATGGGCTCAGCAGGTGCCAGTGCCGAAACCTACTATTATGGTGAGACTGTTGAACTGTCTGCAACTCCAGAGCCAGGCTACAAATTTGTTAAATGGGTTGATGCAGAAGACAATTTTGTAAGTGATGATCCATATTACTCATTTGAAATTAATGATACCGATATGCCAACTGAGTACGAATTTAAAGCACACTTTGAGCGTATCAAGTATAATATCCATACTTCAGTTAATCCAGAGAACGCAGGTGTAGTTAATGTTGAGGGCGATGGCGCTGAAAATACCGATGTTATCCTTACCGCTGTACCTGCAGAAGGTTATATTTTTACAGGATGGAATATTGGTTCTCTGGACAATCCATTAGTATTTGAAAATGTAACTGAGGATATTGAGGTTATAGCAAACTTTGTGCGTGCTACTTACAAAATCACAGCAGAAGTTGACCCTAACGTTGATCCAGAAGGCCTGAAAATTGTAGATGGCGTAGGAGAGTTCGAACATGGCGATCCAGTTTCGCTAAGTGCACCTATTATCGAAGGATATAAATTTATAGGTTGGGAAGAAGAATCGACCATCATTTCTGAATCAATGGTACTAAACTTCTCTGCAAGCGCAGATCGTCATCTGGTGGCTAAATATGAGCGTATTGAGTATAAGGTTCAAGCTTATGCATACGATGATGAAATGGGCTCAGCAGGTGCCAATGCTGAAACCTACTATTATGGTGAGACAGTTGAACTGTCTGCAACTCCAGAGCCAGGCTACAAATTTGTGAAGTGGGTAGATGCAGAAGACGAATTTGTAAGTGATGATCCATATTACTCATTTGCAATTGATGATCCTTATATGCCAACCGAGTATGTCTTCAAGGCACACTTTGAGCTTATTACATATAAACTAATAGCTACCGCAGTGGACGATGAACGCGTTCCTTATGAGCACAATGACTGGGGTACCATAGAGGGAACCGGAACGCTTGTTCCTGGCGAGTATGAGGTTACCATTGTTCCTTCTGAGGCATATGAATTCTTGCGTTGGGAGAATATGCATAAGAAGGTACTTTCATATGAAGAGACCCTGAAGATTAATCTTGAAAGTGATACAGCTATTATAGCGGTAGTCGCACCAAAAGTTCATCAACTGATAATTGAATGTACTGGTGGTCCAGAGTCCTTTGGTGGTACTATTACAGGTGCTCAAGGCACTAATCCTGAAACGGGTGCTCAAGGAGTTAATTATTTCAAGCATGGTACTCAATTGCTTCTCTCTGCCACCCCATTTGAGGGTTATGAGTTTGTGAATTGGACCATAGAAGGGGCAGAGATCTCTACAGATGCAACCTTTACTTACACAGTAACTGCTGATGTAACTCTCGTTGCGAACTTTAAGATAAAAGAGTATGTAGTTAATGTGTATCCAAATATGCCAGAATATGGAGAGGTAAACGTGTCTGGTCTGATCGAGGATGGTGTGGTTAAGCATGGAACAACCCTTGATTTGCTAGCTACCCCTAAATCAGGATATCATTTTGTATGCTGGCAGATTGGTGGTGTTGAGTATTCTAAGGATAATCCATTATCTTATGAAGTGCTTGATGATGTTAATATCGTTGCTGTCTTCCAATCTAATACAACCACAGCGCTCGATAATGTTAACGCTTCAGATGCTCCGGTTAAGACATTGATGGATGGCTGTGTGTATATTATTCGCAATGGGAAAGTGTATACAGTTATGGGCAATGAAGTGAAATGACTTTCTATTTGATTAGAATCTGATAAGTTCTAATATATACGCATCCCCCGCAATATGACGGGGGATGTTTTTTTCTATGTTTTTCTTGCGCATATACTTTTTTTTGTGATAAAAATTTGCACATGTCTAAACTTTTCCGTACCTTTGTAGCCGATTTGAAAGAGTTAGTGATTACTTAGTGATTAGTTAGTGATTAGTTAGTGATTACTATGGGAGTATTGTAGGCATCGAATCTATATAAACATTATATAAATTACTTAATCCATGGCGAAATCTAGTCTTATTTTTCCTGTTGATACACTACGCGGAAAAATTACCAAGAGAAGTAAAACCATTTTCCGTCGCAAATCTACTTATGATGAGAACGGCAATGTTATTGCACAATGTGCGCAAGAATCTTATGTGGTAGAAAATCCTCGTGATTGGGATAAAAATCCACCTAAAGGTGCTGAAAAACGCAGACTCGACAACTGGACTGCCGCTTGTCAACGCGCCAAAATAGAACTTCGTGATGAGGCACTCGCTGCCGCTTGGAAACAACGTTTTCAAGCACAACTCAAGACTCCCGAGGCTGATGCTCCTATTGATCCACGGACACATAAACCCAAAGTGTACATACGTCTTGATTGCTTCGTACGCGCGGCTATTTTCCGTTCGCTTCAAGCATAATCTTATTAGTTATTTTATATGGGCAAACTCAATGCCGTTTTAGTGGGACTGATCACTCCTAACCAAAACGAAGAACGAACAAAAGAATATCTCGACGAGTTGGCGTTCCTTGCGGACACCAACAATACCAATTGTGTCAAGCGATTTGTGCAACGCCTTGACTATCCTAATACGTCCACTTATGTGGGCGAAGGAAAACTTCAAGAGATCAACGAATATATCCAACGCTTTGCTGATACCGATGACTTTATTGATATGGTCATCTTTGATGACGAACTCTCACCTCGTCAGCTTCGCAATATAGAAAAGGCACTCAATGCCCACAACCAAAATGAGATCAAGGACAATCACAAACAACCTGTTCGTGTGATTGACCGTACTATCCTTATTCTGGAAATCTTCCTCCATCGTGCTCAAACATCCTACGCAAAGACGCAAGTGGAGATGGCGCATTTGCAATATATGCTTCCTCGTTTGACCCGCATGTGGTCGCACTTAGACCGTCAACGAGGTGGTGGAACAACGAGCCGTGGTATGGGTGAAACGCAGATTGAGGCGGATAAACGAATCATTGGTCAGCGTATTGCTCTCCTGCGCGAGGAACTCAAAAAGATTGATCGCCAAATGGCTACCCAACGCCAAAACCGTGGTAAGATGGTGCGTGTTGCGCTTGTGGGTTATACCAATGTGGGTAAGTCCACCATCATGAACCTCATCAGTAAGTCGGAAGTGTTTGCAGAGAACAAACTTTTTGCGACCCTTGACACGACTGTGCGCAAGGTGACTATTGAGAATCTTCCATTCTTGCTCTCTGATACGGTTGGATTTATACGCAAACTTCCTCACCATTTGGTGGAGTCGTTTAAATCGACATTGGACGAAGTTCGTGAGGCAGATTTGCTCATTCACGTGGTGGATATATCGCACCCTAACTTCGAGGAGCAATACGAGGTCGTGGAGCAAACTATCAACGAACTCCTAACCAAGCAGACTGAAATCAAAGAAGCAGACCCTTGGTCAAAGAAACAAAAATCCAATAAGAAAACCGAGAAGACTGTTGCGCAAATCCCTCGTATTGTGGTGTTTAATAAGATTGATGCCTTCACATACACTCCAAAAGAGGAGGATGATCTCACGCCAATCAAGCGTGAGAATATCTCATTAGAAGAATTGCAGCGCACATGGATGGCAAAGCTGCATGACGATTGCATTTTTATCTCCGCACGTCAAAAAACAAATATAGATGAACTAAAATCCTTGTTCTACGATCGTATTAAGGCCATTCATATTCAGCGATATCCGTATAACGATTTCCTATTCCAACAATACGAATAAACTATGACAATTCACATCCAACATCTAAATAAGTTTATTGGTAAGCAACATGTGCTGAAAGATATCTCTCTCACCATCAATGATGGCGAGGTGATTGGCTTGTTAGGGCCCAACGGCGCAGGAAAATCTACCTTGATGAAGATTATGGTGGGTGTTTGGGAAGCCACCAACGGAGAACTGAAAGTACCCTCTTCTATTGGTTTTCTACCTGAACAAAATCCACTCTACGAAGATATGTATGTGCGTGAATATCTGCGCTTTTTTGTGGGGCTGAGGAGTAAGGAACAAGGAGCCAAGAGCCAAGATGAAATAGTGGAACAACTAATTGCGCGCGTGGGACTAACTGCGGAAGCCAACAAGCGAGTGGGGCAGTTGAGCAAAGGATATAAGCAGCGCGTGGGTTTGGCGCAAGCGATGATTGGAGACCCCGAACTATTGATTCTCGATGAACCAACCACAGGTCTTGACCCTAATCAATTGGAAGATATACGTGCTTTGATTCGCGAAATGGGCGAAGAACGTACAGTGATTCTATCGACGCACATTTTACAGGAAGTCAAGCAGATGTGTACGCGAGTGGTGATTATCGACCACGGAGAAATCAAAGTGGATAAACCCATCAGCGAGATAGAGGATTTGGAACAAACCTTCCGCGAAGCCACACAATACTAAACAACACTACACCAAACTAAACAACACTACACAATGCTAAACAATGATTTTGATATAAGGGGACAGATGACGGAGAAGGAGCAAGACAATGCCTTGCGTCCTTTGCGTTTTGATGATTTTGCAGGACAATCCAAGATTGTCAACAACCTCCGTATCTTCGTAGAGGCGGCTCGCATGCGTGGCGAGAGTCTGGACCATGTGCTCCTCTTTGGCCCTCCGGGATTGGGAAAGACTACATTAAGCAATATCATTGCTAACGAGTTAGGTGTGGGGTTCAAGGTGACTTCGGGCCCTGTGCTCGATAAACCAGGCGACTTAGCAGGTCTGCTAACCTCGCTAGAAGATAATGATGTGTTGTTCATAGATGAGATCCATCGTCTCTCGCCTATCGTAGAGGAGTATCTCTATTCCGCCATGGAGGACTATCGCATTGATATTATGATAGATAAAGGTCCTTCTGCCCGTACCATACAAATCGACCTCAATAAGTTTACTCTGATTGGCGCTACCACCCGTAGTGGTCTATTAACCAGCCCATTGCGTGCGCGTTTTGGTATCAACTGTCACTTGGAATATTACGACTCTCATGTCCTTGCGGGCATTGTGGAGCGTAGTGCTCGTCTCCTCGGTATTCATATCGACAGTAAAGCTGCTGCGGAGATTTCTCGTCGCAGTCGTGGTACCCCTCGTATAGCCAATGCGTTGCTTCGTCGTGTGCGTGACTTTGCGCAAGTGAAGGGTAACGGAGCTATTGATCTTGAGATTGCACGCTATGCGTTAGAGGCGCTCAATATCGACACATTTGGGTTGGATCAAATAGATAACAAACTACTTAGCACCATCATTGATAAGTTCAAAGGTGGTCCTGTGGGCTTAAATACCATCGCAACTGCTATGGGTGAAGATGCAGGCACGATAGAAGATGTCTATGAACCATACCTCATCAAAGAGGGATTTATCAAGCGCACTCCTCGTGGCCGTGAGGCGACTGAGTTAGCGTATAAGCACCTTGGCAAAACACCACTCATCAATGGTCAAATCACATTGGAGTTCTGATATGAAGCAATACAAAGCCGTCTTTATTGACTGGGATGATACGATTGGGGATTTTATTGGTGCAGCGAAACTGGCGCTTCAAGAGATGTACGAGAAGTATAATCTGAGCGACTATTTTGCTTCTCTTGAGGAGTTTGTTTCCCTCTACAAACCGCACAATCTGGAACTTTGGGATAAATACGGCAAAGACCTTGTTACCAAGGATTTCTTACGTATTGATCGCTTCCTGTGGCCCTTGCTTCACGGTAGTAAAGCTTCTCCACGAATACAATCCTACACCACACTACACAATCCTACACCACACTACACCACACTTGTTGCTCTCGCCGAGCAACTGAGCGAAGACTTCTTACATCTTACCACAGCGCATTTCTCTTTGTTGCCAGGAGCAGAGGAACTAGTGCGCTATTTGGCAAAGAAATATCCTTTGACGGTGGTGACCAATGGCTTTGTGGAAGTGCAGTATGAGAAGTTTGACAAGAGCGGACTGCGTGACTGCTTTGCACATATCGTATTGAGCGAAGAAGTAGGTTGCCAGAAACCCAATCCACGTATTTTCGAGGAGGCATTGCGCATGAATGGCTTGCAAGCCGAAGACGTAGTGATGATAGGCGACTCATGGAATTCTGATATTCAAGGCGCTATCAACGCAGGCATTGACCAGATTTGGGTTCGCAAGTCCAAAGACCCACTCCCTGAAGGACAGAGCGCTACTTACCTTGTCCAATCCCTCTCCGAAGTGATGAATATTCTCTAAGGGCTGCCACAATGGCAGTTTTTTTGCATTGGCATGGAGATTGTAAGTATAGTATTACGAAGTAATAAAATTTGATTATGATGAAGAATAAAAATAAAAAACAAGTAGAGCAACCTGTTGAAAATCAGGTTGAAAAGAAAACCGTAGAAACTGTAAACAACGGTGAGGCGGTGAATGATGGTGAAGCGACTGCTGCTGAGGAAGTGTCAGAGACCGAAATGCTGCAAGCCAAAGTGGCAGAATTGGAAGCACGTGTGGCAGAGTTGGAAGACCTGAAACTGCGCCAAATGGCTGAGTTTGACAACTTCCGTCGTCGTACCAACAAAGAGAAATTGGAATTGATGACCACCGCTGGTGAGCGTATCTTCAAAGATATGCTGCCCCTTGTTGATGACTTTGAACGCGCCAAAGATGCGATGGCAAAGACCGATGATATTGAGGCAGTTCGTCAAGGCATTGAATTGATTTACAATAAGTTTATCGGTTTCTTGGCGGCAAACGATGTGAAAGTAATTGATACAACCGATACTGATTTTAATACCGATTTGCACGAGGCAATTACCACTTTTGCAGCAGGCGAAGACAAAAAAGGTAAAGTAATCGATTGTACACAAAAAGGATACACCTTGGGCGAAAAAGTGATTCGCTTTTCTAAAGTCGTTGTTGGCGAGTAACGCCAACAAGCGACGTATAGTGGCAAACAATGTTTGCGAAAGTGGCTAAAGCGAAAGTGGTCTGCGACGAAAAGTGGCAGCGGAGCTGCGAACAATAGAGTGCGAAGCTAACAACGTGAAACCATTTTCGTGAACGAAGTGAACCATTTTCGTGAAGCCACGGACGTGAGCGAAGTGAACCAATAACGTGAACGAAGTGAACTAAAAAAATATGGCAGAGAAAAGAGATTATTATGAGGTGCTGGGCGTGGGTAAGACCGCGACAGCAGACGAGATAAAGAAGGCTTACCGCAAGATGGCGGTAAAGTATCACCCTGACAAGAACCCAGGTGACAAGGCAGCTGAGGAGAAATTCAAAGAGGCAGCCGAGGCATATGAGGTGCTTTCTGACCCGCAGAAACGCCAACGCTATGACCAGTTTGGTCATGCAGGTATGGGTGGTGCTGGCTTCAGTGGCGGCGGCATGAACATGGAAGATATCTTCTCGCAATTCGGTGACCTGTTCGAATCATGGGGCATGGGGGGCGGAGGATTCTCCAGCTTCTTCGGCGGCGGTAGTCGCGGCGGCGGTCAGCGTGTGCGTAGAGGTAGCGACTTGCGTGTTCGTGTGAAAGTAACCTTGGAGGAGATTGCCACAGGTGTGGACAAGAAAATCAAGGTGAAGAAAATGGTGAACTGCAAGAGTTGCAACGGCACAGGTAGCGCGGACGGCAACGTGGAGACATGTCCAACATGTAAAGGTTCAGGACGTGTGGTGAGTGCGCAACGCAGTATCTTCGGTATGATGCAGGTGCAAAATGAGTGTCCGACCTGCCATGGCGAGGGCAAAATCATCAAAAATAAGTGTACACATTGCCAAGGTAATGGCGTGGTGCGTGAGGAGGAAATAATTGAGATTCATATCCCTGCTGGTGTGGCTGGTGGCATGCAGATTCCAGTGCATGGCAAAGGCAATGCGGCTCCTCATGGCGGCGTGAATGGCGATTTGCTGGTACTGATTGAGGAGGAAGAGCATAAGGATTTCTTGCGCGATGGTAGCGACTTGGTGTATAACTTGCTGCTGGATATGCCGACTGCTATCTTAGGTGGACAAGTGCAGATACCAACCTTGCAAGGCGAGGCGAAGATTACCATCACCCCTGGAACACAACCTGGTAAGGTGCTGAGAATGAGAGGGAAAGGTCTGCCAATGATAGACCAATATGCCCGCCAATACGGCACAGGCGATATGCTGATCAATGTGGGTGTGTATATTCCAGAGCACCTCAATAAAGAGGAAAAGAAGATGATTGAACAACTGCAAAAGAGCGAGAATGTTCGTCCTGGCAGCAGTGATAAGAAGAATTTCTTTAAGAATTTGTTCGGATAAAAATGGATTCGGGAATCAGGATTCAGGAATAAAGACAAATTATGAAAAAGACTATTTTATTGATAATGAGTATTTGCCTCAGCGCGTTTGTGCGTGCTGAGGTTTTTCCATCTTTTGGAGTGGATAGCGTAGGAAGTCAATTCTTTCGCGAGTGGTACATCAATGGCGATTTAGGTCACTATTTGGACAACTATTCCGATTATGTGATTTATGAAGCTGAGACTACTGGTGAGTGGAACTTGGGTGACCAAAATGTATTTTCCATCTCGGGCAACTCTTTCCGCCAGAACAAATATACTTTGAATGGCATGCGCATTGATAGCCGCTACCAAGTGGGTAGTACAATGCTATATACCAATATGTTACGCACAAATTATGCGTTGGATTACCACGAGGGAATAATGCACTTTTCGGATGATGCGTTGCAGCAACAATCACTCACATTGAAAGGGAATGCTGGTAATTTGGGTGGTATCTCACCTGGTACATGTGAGTTGATCAATCTCTTTCACTCTTCTGGTGAGGAGCGCACTATGGATAGTCGCCCTATCGAGATGCGTAACCATGTGATAGGTGCGGGTGGAGTAGAGGCCAGTTTCGCTATTCCTGCGTATGGCAAACGGTATTATCAACATGCGTACGCTCAATATGGTTCGCGCACGCAGACCGCATTTGACCACACAGGTATATCTGGGATGTATGCAAGTCCCTATTATACAGCGCAATTGGATGGCGAACTGCCTATGGCAACGAATAATGTGCTGGATAAGTTGAACTATTATTTTGTAGCGCAGGGTAGGGGAGATATGTATTCGGAGTTGCTGTATAATCGCAATGAAGTGGCAGATTTTTTAGGCTATACGGCTGCAGTGTATGGAAGCAAGACCTTTGCTAATGGTGGTAGACTGGTGGCAGGTTTGAGCTGGGCGTTGAGCGATGTGCAGCACGATAGTTTGTCGTTTGCTCGTAATCTATTGGATCATGATGGCGAGGCATTTGATCCATGGTATGCCGATGGCAAGACGAATGAAGCTAGTTTATCTGTGCAATACGATCAACAACTCTTGCCATGGCTGCGTGTGCATGCCGATGGGTATAACTCGTTGGTGCATTTCAGCCCGACTACTACCACGTGGAGCAATGATGTGTATATGCAAAGCATTGCGGATAAATCACGCACGCCATTGTACACATATCATTGGCAATCATCGGCTTATGCCGCTGGTCTATTGGAGAACGAGGCAAAAATTATAGCAGAATATGAGTTGGCTCGTGGACTGCGTATGCAAGCGCATTTAGGTGTGTCGCTGGACGGAGTGCTGTTGAATGGCAAGTCAGTAGTTAGTCCTAACTGGTTGGCAAAGTTCGCATTAGATTGGAAACCCAATTGGTGGTTCCAAATGGGATTGAACCTCTCGCATAATCGCATGAGTTATACCATGAACGAGGTACAGTACTTGAGCAATGACTATTTGAACGGCGATATTCGTTATGCGGATGGTACATTGTTGGCAACGACGGGCGGCAAGTATCATGCAATAGGCAAAGGGCTATGGGCGCATCAGCCATCGTATGCGGTATTGGATATTCCTATTCGCTTTACATTTGATAAGCAATCAAGGCATCAGTTTGCATTGTGGTCAAGTATTCGCAAGTATTACAATATGTGGTTTACGGATTACACGGATGGGCTGGATGCGAATATGTTTGCTCAAGACGGTTTGTATTATTGGCGTGAGGGTGAGAAACATTATACTGTGGGCTTACAGCCAATGGACTTGATGAGTAATACTGTGGGCGGTCGTACACCTTATTATATGTCGAATGTGGCCAAATACTCGTACACCGGAAAGAAGTGGTTCGTTAGTGTGTCATGGCAGAGTTATCTGATGGCTGGACTATCTACCATCGGCAATGGTCCATTACATAATAATATAGGTGTACTAGCAGAGTCGAGCGCTAATCCAAATGCCTATAAGGTAATCAGTTATGCTGAGGATATACCTTTTCAAGGTAACTGTCGCCTGAATCAAGATAAATCCTTCATCCTGCGTTTGCAGGTAACATATAATGCATGTAAGTATTTTTCAGTTAGTTTAAATGGAAAGTTCAAGGATGGTCAACCATTTACCACTTTCGTGGCGCAACCTGCCACTTTGGATGGTCATACGCAAGTGGCATTATGTGCAAATGATGCAAAAGGAATCAATATGACTAATTGGGAATTGTTTGGAAAGCGCGAAGATGCTTTCTTCAATTTCGATTTGCGCATGACAGGCCGTTGGTGGATCAAGCAAGTGCCTTTCCAATTAGATGTAACCTGCTACAATATCTATGACTTTGGAACAGCATTGACGGAATATGTGTTTGATGGCTATAACCATCCTACATATCCATATTGGACCAATGATAGGGGGATAGCAACGATGCAAGATAGTCGCACATCTATGTCATTGTGTATTCCTAGAGGATTGTTGGTCAGCTTGCGTATTGGCTTGGAGGCGGATAAGTAGCATCCAAACAGCCCACAAGATAATTCCATCAAAAGTTCCCCACATACAATCTGTGAGCATGTTAAGTCCGTAGAGGGTGAGAAGTATCATTGCGGACTTGCGTGCTTGATGTGTATTAAAATATGGAATACTAATCCATGCAAGGATAAAGAAGATCATTCCAATAACACCGATTTCCATCCATTCTGTAAGATATTGATTATGTGCTGCAAAACTAATTTTTGCATAATTCACAAGTCCTTTTTCTACAAATTTTTTTTGCAAATAAGGTGTGCTTTGTCCAGCACCCAAACCATACAATGAATAATCTTCGGGAGAGTCTAAAGCCGTCCCCCATATATTCAAACGAACATTCTCACCCTTCTCAACATTTCGAATAGACATTAATCGTGTATAGTCAAACTCTTGCATGCGAGGGTGTTGGCTCAATGCAAATAATCCTACTGCGCATGCGAATATAATAAGTGCAATCTTATAGCGAATATGACGGATAGGTAATTTATATAGCAACCATATAGAGATTAGGGCAACACCTGACAGGATAGATGCTCGTGAGCCCGTTGCTATTATAAAACTGATCATCATAACTATTCCACCAATAATCAGGAACCATCCTTTATATTTCCCAAATTTGCTCAAGATATCTTTGCGGATATATAAAAGTGCCATTATGCCCATCATTTCCGTACTACAAAGGAAGAGACGGTGTTTAATGCTGGATATTTTATCAGCAAAAAAGTCAAATGTAAGTGGTTTGAGAGTGTGAGGTACGATATCAAAATTAAATATATTGGCGTTGAAAACCCAGAAAAGTGTGAATGTATATATCGCGACTGCGGCAACGCATGATATGGCAAGTACTTTGCAGATTTGCTTCCAATCATATAGCGAGTTCACTCCCCAAATACCTACAGGAACAAGTAACCCAAAGAATAGGTATCGCTCCAACTGCCATCCATAAGCATCTATATCTGCAGCCCAAAGGCCAGAGATTATCTTCCACAAATACCACACACCGAACATGAGGAAAGGTATTGCTTTGCGCCAATCTTCCTTACTCGGCTTGCTACAGAAATGCCCCTCTAATACCCATGTTGCGAACCACGCAACGCTAGCATATCGCAGAAATATCTGTGGGAATGGTAACAGTGCAACTGTCACCAAGAATAGGGAATAATTAAGTTGTCCGACTGCAGATTGGTATTTTTTTAGCAAATTAGTCATATAAATTGGTTATTCCTTGTTTGACATGTTTCCACCAACGGTGCGTGATGATATAGTTAATGGCGAAGTTCTTATCTATGCCCAGGACTTGCGCAAAAGTAGCCCCAAGGATATAGAGTGCCTCTTTATCAATATTGAGTCGCTCAAATAGCTGTAATCCTTTTTTTAGTGGCATCGTTTTGTAGAACTTGATACGATTGAGATCTATAATCTCAATTTTGCTGCCATCTTCATTGAAAAGTATATTCCCGCCTGAATAGTCTTGATGAAAGACTCCGCGTTGGTATAGTTCCGCAGTAAATTGTCCTATAGCTTGTAGAACCCGTTCACGATTAGGAAATGATTTATTGTGAATCAAATCGTTGAATGTGTATTCACACTCCGATTCTTGGCATACATACCAGCTTTCGCGGAGTATGCCACAATAGCGCACTTCACGATAGGCAATGGGTGGTGGTGTGAACCCAACTAAGCACTGAGCATACTCATAACTACGTTGTGCTTTTGACTTACAGAACAATCCATAGATAATACCTCTCCATAATGACGGGGTGGCGAATTGCTTGGAAATGAGTCCATTATGATTTCGAAGGATATTTCGCTTAGCATAGATGATTTCGCCCTTCTCCCAGTCAGAATAGTTGCCTTGTTGTCTTTCGCTGCGGAAGAAATTGATTATGCGTGACCATGAACGGTGGTAATGCAACGGTCCCCCTAAATATCTTTGCATGTATACTGAATGTCGATGATTGATAGCATCAACGATACGTTTCTTTTTTCCTTTAGCAAGGCTGCGGCGAGAATTTGCAGAAATGCGGTAGTAGAAAAGTATTTCGTCAAGTTTGTAGAATGTGCCACCGAGCTCCATCATACTCAACCAAAAATCCCAATCTTCGCGGTATATCTCTTCTTCGCAGTATCCCCCGCATCGTTCCCAATCTGCTTTGCGATACAACGCGGTGGCAGGAATCATATTCTTTCGTGCGAGTAGGGCATGACTGAATTTAGGTAATTCCCATTCTTTGTTGACAGCCCCAAACATCCAACATCGACAACCTACTACGCGTATATTGTCATTTTTCTCCATTACTTCAACGGCTTGCTGAATAAATGTATCGCCTATCTTATCATCTGCATCTACGGGTAAGATATACGTTCCTTGGGCAGATTGAATCGCCTTATTGCGTGCAGCTGAGACACCTTGATTAGCTTGTGCAATAACCACACAATTTGGATGATAGGTGCAATAATCTTGAGCAATGTTTAGGCTGTTGTCTTGGCTACCATCATCTACCATCACAATTTCAATTGGGCGATATGTAGATGCAATGATGCTATCCAACGTCTCTTTGAGGAAAGGCGCTGCGTTATATATAGGTACTATGACGCTAACCAAAGGATTCATATTCGGTCTTTCTTCTGGGTGATCTTACGCCAATAGTAGAGTAATGGGTTGGTATATTTCAGTCGTTTCCATGGTCGTGAGGCATGAGGAAAATGCAGAACAGGATTATCTAGCATCAACAAATTGCGCAGACCAAGTTGTATTGACCAGTGTGATATTGTCACATCAAACCAATTTTTGGTAGGGTCTAGTAGTCGAAAATCAGCTTTATGCAGCAGCTCGTTGGTGAGCAGTGTGCAGCAAAATGAGAAACGTTTTTTTGAATTAATTGTCTTTTTTGCCACGAAACGGTAATGTAAGTGTCGCAAATAGTGATATGGGAAGTTGTACCCCCCATTCTCATCAATTGTCACCGCAGCAACCATACCAACACCTTCTTGCACTTCTGCTAACATCTTATCTAGTGTTTCCGATTGTACAAATACATCGCTTTCTACAATAACAAGATGACGATTGGTCGCTAAAGCTTCTTGTTGAGCTAGTTGTAGGACTAATCGATAGTTGGGCGATGGGTGGTCGGTTAGGTCGGAGATATGTATAACTTGAGTGTTTGTTTCTGAGCAGATTAGATCCAATCGCTTTGCATTTTCGGGCAAAGAGTTGTCATCATATATGCATAGTGTGTGCCCGCTATCCACGATGGAACGAATGGCTTTTTCTGCTATTTCCAGCGAGTCTTTGATTGGCATGATAATATGTAGTTTCTCACTTACCATTGTGTAATAATTCCTTGTTTGCGAATTGTTACCATAGCACCAATTTGATTTCCGAACTGCGAACCAAAATCACCTGCAATAGAAATACCGAAATCCAATCCCCAAGCTTTTTGTACGTGTTTGCTAACTTCCAATAGTGCTGCTGTATTTCGTGATAATAGCAGTTTAGATGTATTGTCATTACCAAAGTTACGCACATGCGAACATAGCACACGGTATTTGAATCCGCTAATGTCACCTCTTATTCCTACATGATGTAATCGCACCCGACTATTTAATGTGTAGATGGTACCATCAGAGTTATACAAAGGCGAGGTAATGAATGGTGTTCCCATTGAACGGTAGAAGTAGTTCCACCCATTCCGAAATACAATATTACGATAGTACGAGTCGTTTGCTCCATAGCATAGACCATCTCTATCATGCCATGGTCCAGATTGGTCGGTTGTATTCATATATTCATATGTAACACCTTGAATAAATGGCCAGCGTGTTTGCTGCAATGATACACCCCATATGCCGTCAGGAAGGTTTTGCCCCAATCCAATAAATGCAAAATTATCATCGAAAAAGTTTTGCCAATATGCTGTCACATTCCATCCATCTCCTTTAGCTGTAAGTGCCAATTGTTGACTGCCCACATGATTGCCTTGCGCGTTTGTTTGGTCATTGACCATAGTGCCTCCTGCTTGTGCAGTAAATACATTGATAAACGATTTCAAATCGCTACCCACATCTCCATAGACGGGGGAGATACCTCCCCATTCGGCAGCATGATGAAATTCGTAACTAATGTTTACGGGTAATTTCCCTCCGAATCGAAACCCAACAAACTTATGATGTAAGCGACATCCTTGAATGTATACATTGTCTGGCATCCACGCATGAGTTATTCCACCTTTCAATTCCATATAACCATATAAGCCGGGGAAAGGGATATAATCTTCTATACCGATGGTGATGCGTGGTAAGGGTTGGCTGTTGCCAGAGAAAATTATACTGCCACTTGATAATTGTGGGTCTATAGACTCATATGTAATGGGGTTGATACCGGCAGTCACATCAATAATGTACAATCGAAAATGTGCGTACAGTTGATTGAAATATCCTGTAAACGTCTTCATATATGGCGCAAATGATATAGGGATGTCACTCTGAACGCGTCCTGTAACTTGCACTGCAAAATCATAGTCATACCACCTTTTGGGTTGAGTAGCGGGCTTGTTAATACCTGCAGATATATTTCCACTATAAGGTGAGGCTGATATATTCCCATTATGGTTGCTTTGAATCCAAAAGGGTGCATAATCACCAGAAGACGCCACTCCTAATATTTCTGTTCCATAATATAGTGTGTCGCCTTTGATATTATCATGTGTTAATCCTAAAGGCCACCAAGTCCAATCTTGTGCTATGGATGGACTTGCAAAAAATATGAAGCTGATATATAAGAGTGTTCTATTTCTCATATATACAATATAAGTCATCGCATACTTGCATATTCTCGTTCTCTCCTAAGCCAACAAATACACGCTTATCTACACTAAAGGCTATATGATTCATAAACCCGCGATTGGGTAAGTTACCTACATGTACCCAATTGTTCGTGAGTGGATTATATTGTTGAATGTCATTAAGGATTTCTCCCGTAGTATTTATGCCTCCCCAATGTATTCCTCCAATTATATATATATAAGTCTCTGTTGCTGTACATGTGGCAATAGTGCGTTTGTGACCTGGCACACTTTTTCGCTTTAACCATTTTCCTTCAGGCAAAAATTCGCCCCACCAATTGAGACTATGTGTTCGAAATCCTGTACCTGCAAAATAGCGTCCTTGGCAGGATGCTCCAATCCCGCCAAAACTTCGAACAGGAAACGTTAACGGATTTCTATCCAAATGTACATCAATAAATTCCCAGGTATCGCTCATTATTTCGTAGCGGTACATATCACGCTCATATGTATAACAAAAACCATAACCTATGTACAATTCTCCATCACCAACCATGCTGATAGCTCTATCTGTTGTGTTCCCAGGAAATTTACTCAGTTGCTTCCATTGGTTATTTATTGGGTCATACGACCACCAATCCGTTAAGTAGCCTGTAGAGTTATAGTATAAACCATTGAATCCGAGTCCAATGTATGCTATACCATCACACACGCATGACGTGGCGTTTACTCTACTTTGAAGAGGCGTGATGCCAAGAGATTCCCATATGTCTTTTTGGGGATCATATTTCCATAAGTCATTTAGGTAATTTCCTTCGGAATCTCTTCCTCCAAATACATATGCATAGTTATCAATTACAAAACTGGTAGCAGACGCACGTGGAGATGGAATTGATGCGCATTGGGTAATAGTGTATTGAACATCGGGATTTGACATTTCGCATGCTACAAACATTCCCGTTACAATACTTAATATCCAATATTTTGCTATTTTCATTCTTCTATCCTTGTTTTTTTCTTCAATTCAAAGTCCCTACCCAAATAGTTCTTTCTCACTACAGGGTTTGCAGCTAACTCTTCTGGAGTTCCGTGGAAAAGAATCTTACCTTCAAAGAGCAAATAGGCACGGTCGGTAATCATCAGTGTCTCATCTACGTTGTGATCAGTAATCAAAATACCGATATTTTTATCCTTCAATCGCCACACCACATCCTGAATCTCTTGCACCGCAATTGGGTCCACACCTGCAAAAGGCTCATCTAACATCACAAACTTCGGCTCAATAGCCAAACAACGTGCAATCTCAGTACGTCGGCGTTCACCACCAGACAAACGGTCGCCTAAATTTTTGCGCACATGTCCCAAGTTAAACTCCTTTATCAGTTGTTCCAATTTCTCTTGTTGGTACTCTTTGGTGAAGTTGGTCATTTCCAATACCGACAAGATATTGTCTTCTACACTCATTTTGCGGAACACACTAGCCTCTTGTGGTAGATAACCAATACCCAATTTCGCACGCTGGTACATAGGCATGCTAGTGATATCTAAATCATTGAGGAATATCTTTCCATTATTGGCAGTAACCAATCCTGTTGTCATGTAAAAGGTGGTCGTTTTACCAGCACCATTAGGACCCAACAAGCCCACAATCTCCCCTTGCTCAAGGTAGATACTCACATCGTTCACCACAGTACGCTTGCCGTACTTCTTATACAAATGTTCTGTTCTCAATCTATCCATATCCTTGCCTTTCGCCTTTAACCTCTAACCTCTATACTAACTGGGCAATGGTCTGAATGCACTACTTCTGGTAATATCTTTGCATCCGTAACGCGTCCCTTCATTGGTTCACTAACCCAATGATAATCAATTCTCCATCCTACATTCCTTGCCCTAGAAGCAGCACGGAAACTCCACCAACTATACTTCTCTCCGCTTTGGTCAAACATACGGAATGTGTCCACCATGCCGCTCGCTTCCCATCTATCTAGCCATGCGCGCTCTTCAGGTAGGAATCCACTTACTCCCACTTGCCTCTCTGGATGATTGATGTCTATCGGCTTGTGCGCGATGTTATAGTCACCGCACACCACGATATTCGGACGTTCTTTGCGCAAATCATTAATCCACATCAAGAAATCTTCCAAGAAATCCATCTTGTATTCGTATTTGGGACCCTCTGCCTCGCCCGATGGGATATATACACAAATTACGGTCACATCACCATAGTCTGCACGAATCACACGCCCCTGGCAGTCGTATTTCGGATTACCCATTCCCACCACTACGCGGTCGGGCTGAATACGCGTGAAGATAGCCACGCCCGAATAACCTTTCTTCTCTGCCGAGTGAATATAACTTTGATAACCAAGCTCTTGCATGGTCATCACATCTATCTGGTCGGGCTGAGCTTTGCTCTCTTGTATGCAGAATACGTCGGGCTGCTCTTCCGCAAGCCAGTCAAACAGCCCTTTGCTTATTGCGCTGCGAATGCCATTTAAATTATAGGAGATAATCTTCATCTTAACGTACAATTTTCTTGCTACCAGCTGTGGTCACTACCACATAGGTACCATGTGGTAAAATGTCTATATCTGTTGTTTCTTGCTTTTGACCCAAAATATTGTAAATAGCAATGATTGTTTCTTGTTGTTGCACTTGCTCTGTAGAAGTTGTTATACCACCTCTATATTTGAAGTATATCACTCCGTCTTGTTCGCTTATTTCTTCAATACTGTGGTCTGCGATTCCTAGATATTCCGTTGCACCTGCAGGGAATAGATCACCAGGTTTTCCGTCATAGCCACTTTGACGTGAGTTAGGTGTTTTTCCATCAGCTTCTATCAAATCCACACCCATGCGATTGGACGTGTTGTTAACTACATTAGTTAGCCAATTATTGTAAGTGTATTGCACTTTGGTTAGCATCAATCCATGCCCAGGCAGATATTCATCCCAACCTACTTGTTGGCGATTCTCTAGTAGATAAAAGGTCGTTGGACTAGGGTCGTTACCTTTCAGATTGTGTTGATCGCTGGTCGAAATCAGCAAGGCACTATTGCTCTCTTGCAACTCTTCCAACTCTACGTTCTCCGCATTTACAATCACTCGTGGTGTCATCCATCCCATCATAAATCGTTCATATGCTGAGTAAGCAGGTGGTGTGTTCATGTCATTGTTGTATGGACCATAGTCCAAAATGTCCCAACTACCCAAAGTTTTATGTGTTTGACCTTCAGTCGTATATAAATCAGGCAATCCTAACACGTGGCTAAATTCGTGGCAGAAAGTACCAATACCGGTGTGTTGATTGCTGAAATAGTCCAACTCATTGCCACAGGCATACAAGTCCACATACTTACCATCCACCTTACAGGTAATTCCTGCCTCCAAGAGCCAATATGAGTGAGGCCAAATGGTATTCTCTTCTCCACCGTCTGCTTCGCCGTAGCCAGCATAAATCACATACACAAAATCCACATAACCATCCTTGTCGTTATCATACAAACTAAAATCCACGCTATCGTTCACTAATTGACATGCCTCTTTCACCATCGTCCATGGGGCATTGTCAAAATCGGTGGATGGATTATTTTTGCCGTAGTATGCCATATTTTTGCTCACCGTCACTGGACCTACCACATCAAATTGTGGACTATACTGTCCATTGGACGAGTCATAAAAATACTTCCATGCAGAGCCTTCTGATGTTACAAAATACTTTCTACCTCCGTAGTTATACGAATAATCTCTTGTATAGTTCTTGCCAATCAGCATACTATCCATTTCTGCCTTATCTGTCGTAAAAGCCACATCGGTAAAATTCACCAATATCACCAATCCGCGAGGAGCTATGTTCAGCGGAGTAGCCACTTTTTGTGCTTGTGCCACACGGCTAGGTGCTGCCATCTGTTTAGTTCTTATCTCTTCTGCACTCAATGCTTCCGTCACTTGGTAAAACCCATTCTCATCCACTTTTAGCCATTCGCCTTTCGCATTGGTCATCCAACGAAAATGCTCATCACCATGTTGATATACAGTGATTTGACTGCCATCTGGCTGTGTCTTTACTATACCTCCTCTGCGTGCAGGTATTGCCCATGCCGAGCATACCATTAAGCTTAAAATTGCTATTAATCCTATTTTTTTCATATTCATCTTTTCTTTAAACTCTAAACTGTAGGCGTCTAGCGCCGTCCTCTAAACTACAATCGCTTCGATTGTTTCACTTTTCTGCATGTCGCCACAATCCTTCCGTCTTTCTTTTTCTTGGCGTAGCAGATATATCCTTTTTTGTTTTCTTTCACGAGTGTCACGCCGTCTTCCAGCGTCATCCAATGTTTGCGTTCATCGCCATGCAAACGCACATACACGGTGTCGCCGTTCGGTTGTACTCGTTCTATCACGCCCTTGTATGCAGGCACTCGTGCTGGCTTCTGCTGCGCCCAAACGCACAAGGCACCACCAATCGCCAATATCAATAATAGTCGTTTCATATTCTAACCTCTAACCTCTAACCTTTAACCTCTAAACTCTAAACTGTAGCCCAAAGGGCGTTCTCTAAACGGAGCGCGCAGCGCTCTTTACCTTCTTAAACAACTCGCTCGCAAACACAAAGTCATTCAACGCCTCATTCTCTGCATGGAATATCTCGTGCCTGCTACCTTGCCACTCTTTCACGCCATTGCGTAGGAACACGATATTATCGCCAATCTCCATAATCGAGTTCATGTCGTGGCTATTCACAATGGTACAAATATTATACTCTTGCGTGATGTCTTGTATCAGTTGGTCAATCACCAAACTGGTCTTCGGGTCTAGTCCCGAGTTGGGCTCATCGCAGAACAGATACCGTGGATTCAACGCTATCGCTCTCGCAATCGCCACACGCTTTTGCATACCACCACTAATTTCGCTTGGCATCAGTCCAAAAGCTCTCTCTGGCATGTTCACACGTGTCAAGCAGAATCGCGCTCTCTCCACCATCTCTTCCTTGTCCATCTGCGAGAACATCTCCAGTGGAAATAGCACATTCTCCTGCACCGTCATGCTATCAAACAATGCCGCTCCTTGAAACAGCATTCCCACTTCTCTGTGCAGCATCCGCACCTCTTTCTCCGTCATCCCTGCCAAGTTCCTTTGAACAACCTGCCCATTACCAATAGGCGCTTGCGCCGTCCTATAGCCCGCAGGGCGTCCCATATCCGTACTTGACCTTGTGTCAAATAATATCTCACCTTCATCTATCTGGTGCAGTCCAATCATCGATTTCATCAGCACAGTCTTTCCGCTTCCCGACTGACCGATAATCATATTCACCTTGCCGTCCTCAAAGTCCGCAGAAATATGGTCCAGCACCACATTCCCGTCAAAACTCTTTACGACATCCTTTACCTGTATCATAAAACTCTCGCCTTTAACCTTTAACCTTTAGCCGCTTGCGGCGTCCTATAGCCTCAAAGAGGCGTCCTTTAATTAAGCATCAAATTTGTCAGCACCACATCCATCAGCAGCACTACAATACTACTATTCACCACCGCTTTCGTACTCGCTTTACCTACTTCCAGCGCACCGCCTCTCGCGTAGTAGCCGTAGTATGACGCCATACTCGCAATGATAAATGCGAAGATCACTGTCTTGATAAACGAGTACCACACATAAAACGGTATAAACGCATACTGAATACCCAGCAGATACTCCGACACAGGTAGCACATTCGTAATCGCACTAATGCCATAACCGCCTAACAAACCCGTGAACATAGACAGTGTCACCAACAGCGGCATCATCAGCATAAACGCCACTATCTTTGGCAATATCAGGTAGTTAGCCGAGTTTACACCCATGATTTCCATGGCGTCAATCTGCTCTGTGATACGCATCGTACCAATCTCCGAAGCCATGTTGCTGCCCACCTTACCTGCGAGCAGCAAGCACAAAATCGTACTTGAAAACTCCAGCAAGATACAGTCACGTGTCACCAATCCTGTCGAATACGCTGGCAACAGCGGATTCTCCGTGTTCAACTTCGTCTGCAAGGTCATAATCGCACCCATAAACACGCTCACAATCAGCGTAATCAGTATCGACTCCAAACCCTGCTTTCCCATCTCTTTGCTCATCTGCCGCCAGAACATACGCCCTTTATCAGGCACACGAAACACCTTGCCCATCAGCAAGCAATACTCACCTATGCTATAAAAAAATCGCTGTATCATAATTCCTTTCCTTTAACCTCTAACCTTTAACCTCTAACCTTTAGCTCGCCTCGCGAGCGTCCTATAGGCACTTTGTGCCGTCCTATAGCGCAGCGTCCACTAAACAGTAGGGCTTTGCCCGTCTTGCAGCATCAATTACCGCGTAGCACATACAACGATGGCAAGTTCCTTCCTTTCTCGTCATAGTCCAACCCATAACCCAATACGAACTTGGTTGGGATCTCCATGCCAATGTATTTAGGCGCCGCATCGGGATACTGTAGTGCTTCTGGTTTGAACAAAAATGATGCCACTTCCACACTATTTGCACCCGCATTTTTCAAATATGTAATGAAGCCGTGCATCGTCAAACCAGTATCCACAATGTCCTCCATCACAATCACATCGCGACCTTCTAGATTCACTGCAAGAGGCGACAACAACTTTACATCACCTGTCGTTTTTGTCCCCTCGTACGATTTCAATCGCACAAAAGTGATTTCTGCGGACAGTTCAATCTGCTTAAACAGATCCGATGCAAACATAAATGCACCATTCAGTATGCATATAAATAGAGGCTCCTTGTCTGCATAATCTTTGTTTATACGCTCTGCCACTTTTTTTACACATTCGGCTATTTCATGAGCAGAGACATACTCATCAAAGATGCGACCATTTACTTCTACACTTGCCATAACATCAATTTATCTTTTTCTGTTTCACGTTTCCTGTTTTCCGTTTTTGTAAAAAACGCCCGCAAAGTTACTACTTTTTTTTGACATACACAACACTTCCGTTATTTTTCTATCCTTTTTCATTATTCCTCCCTTTTCGCAAGTGTGTCACTGCAACCGCCATGCAGCAGTAAATATTAGGTGGTTAGTAGGTTATTAGTAGGTGATTAGTAGGTTATTCAGCGGTCATAGCAGAGATTTCACAATGTTCTAAACCCTAAACAATAGCCCGCTTACGGGCGTCCACTAAACAAAAAAATCGCATTTCCCTTGCATATATGCGATTTTTTTCGTACCTTTGCACCCGATAAATTATGCCAACTTTAAAAATACATTCAATATGAAAAACGAAGAACTCGAAAAAGTATTAGCCATTGCTGAGCAATGGACCAAAGAGCCTTATGATGCGGACACCCGCGCTGCGGTCAAAGCCATGATTGAGGCAGAAGACAAAACCGAACTCATCGATAGTTTCTATCGCACACTCGAATTTGGTACGGGTGGTCTCCGTGGACTTATGGGGCCTGGTACCAACCGCATGAACCAATACATCGTGGCACAAGCCACCCAAGGCTATGCCAACTATCTCCTCAAGGTACAACGCGAAGGCGGTTTCACTACCCTCAAGGGCGACACCGTGAGCGTCGTAGTAGGTCACGACTGTCGTAATAACGGCCGCCTCTTTGCGGAAACAGTAGCTGCGGTATTTGCTGCCAACGGCATCAAGGTATATCTCTTTGAGAGCCTACGCCCAACACCAGAGGTTAGCTTCGCTATCCGTCACCTTTCGGCTCAAGGTGGTGTCAATGTAACCGCCAGCCACAACCCCAAAGAGTACAACGGCTACAAGGCTTATTGGGAGGACGGTAGCCAAGTGCTCCAACCACATGATCAAGGTATCATCGACGAGGTAAACAAAGTGACTCTCGCAGACGTGAAAATGACTGGCAATGAGCATCTTATCGAGATCATTGGTGGCGAGATGGACTACGACTACATGCAAGCGGTTAAGACTGTCATGATCGACCAAGAGACCATCCTCCGTCAAAAAGACCTCAATATCGTTTATACCCCTCTCCACGGTGCAGGACGCCAAATCATCCCAATGTGCCTTCGCTCTTGGGGATTCGAGAATATCCACGTAGTGCCTGAGCAAATGGTCATCGATGGCAACTTCTCTACCGTACAAAGTCCTAACCCAGAGAACGCTGAGGCAATGACTATGGGTATGAACCTCGGCACCCAACTCAACGCCGACCTCGTCATCGCTTCTGACCCAGATGCCGACCGTATCGCTATTGTTTGCCGCAACGACAAAGGCGAGTGGACCATCATCAACGGCAACCAAACCTGTATGATGTACTGCTACTACATCATCAATAATATGAAGAAACTCGGCAAACTCCGCCCAGAGCACTACCTCGTTAAGACCATCGTTACCAGCGAGTTAATCCGTAAGATGGCAGATGCACAAGGTGTGACTTTGACCGACGAATATACAGGCTTCAAATGGATTGCTAACCGTATCCGCGAGTGGGAAGGCACACGCAAATACATCGGTGGTGGCGAAGAGAGCTTTGGCTTCTTGCCTTATGATGCAGTCCGCGATAAATGTTCTCCTTCTGCTATCTGCCTCATCTGCGAGATTGCAGCTTATGCCAAGGACAACGGCATGACCCTCTACGATTATCTCCTTAATATGTATATGGAGTACGGCTTCCAACGCGAGACTACTATCAATGTGGTTCGTCCTGGTAAGTCAGGTGCCGAGGAGATTCAAGCCATGATGGTCAACTACCGCCAAAATCCTCCTGTGGAGATTGCAGGCGAGAAAGTGATTAAGTCTAAAGACTTCAAGACCCTCGTTCAACGCGAATTGGTGAATGGCGAGTGGGTAGAGACACCTATCACGATGGCACTCAATGCGACCAGCAATGTGCTCCAATACTTCACCGAAGGTGGCATGAAGATCTCTGTCCGCCCAAGTGGTACCGAACCAAAGATTAAGTTCTACTTCGAGATCCCAGCTCAAATGCCAACTCCAGCCGACTACGACAAAGCCGTAGCCGAAGCCGAAGCCAAAGTTCCAGCGATCAAAGCAAGTCTAGGTATCTAATGAGGTTTAGTATGTGATGTCTCTTGTTCGTTACCTATCTGTTACCTGACAAAGACGGCAACGACACGGCAACGAGACGGCAACGACAGCACCCTTTACCGAGAGAAAGTAAAGAAATATATATCAGATAAAAAATATTTTGCCTATGAAACATTAGTGTGTAGTTGATACGCACATCGTGAAATAAAGAAAAAGCGTTTTAGCATTATCCTCTAATCGAAAAGTTTGGCGACTGAAAGACAGAAGAGATAATAGTTAAAATGCTCGTGTGTAAGCACGGGCTTTTAGTTATTCTTCTGTCGGGTTACGCCAAACACCTTCGATTGGAATTCTAAAAGTACCGTGCTTTTTTATGTGCGTACCCAAAATTAGAATCACCTAAAGGGTACAACAAACACAACCAATATTAATGACAAGATTCAATAAGATGAAAAAAATATTTGTAAGTATCTTTTTTTTATTTTTAGTTATATCTGCATATGGAGAGCGTATTACCATAGAATCATACGCAGGTATAGAGGTTTCTAATATTACACCACAGAATGATGGAGCATATATTGTAAGTTTGTATAATGCAAACTATTATTCCCATGCCGGTATGTATGATTATTGTGCCTTTACTTGGTACTTGTCATATAAAGGACAACGTGTCAGTGATTATTACAATAGTCATATACGTTGTCAAAGTGGGGAAGAAAAAACTGTTTATGCATGGCCTAATGAAGTTCCAAAAGGAAATGAAAAGTATGTTACAGTACAATTTGGAAGAGAGCAAAAACAAATAGTAAAAGATCGCCGAGACGATGATTAATAAATTCATTTAAAAACCATTAAAGTTGCGCACGACACGGATATTAGTGTAATGAATTATGAAAAAAGTTTTTTTTAGTTTATTATTAGTGATTATTTTCTTACCATTGTATGGGCAGGCGTATAGATCAATGAGAATATCACCAGCTGAATACAATACGATACAATCACATGAGGGAATTGATGTTGTGTCTATTGCGCCACAAACTAATGGTTCGTATGTGGTGGAGTTCTATAATTCGAACTATAATGACTCGGGGTATTATACATCTTATAATTTTACTTGGTACCTGTCGTATAAAGGCAAACGCGTGAGTGACTATTTTGACACTACTATTCGTTGTCGCAAGTCTGGAGAAAAAACTGTTTATGCTTGGCCAGAGGATGTTCCAAAAGGCTATGAGAAGTATGTAACAGTACAATTTGGAAAAGAACAAAAACCGATAGTAAAAGATCGCCGAGACGATGATTAATAAATTTATTTAAAAACCATTAAAGTTGCGCACGACACGGATAATAGTGCAATGAATTATGAAAAAAATATGTATTCTTATGTTTGCTCTAATGAGCAGTGTTGTTGGTTTTGCTCAATTGTTAGAAGTAAAAGGCGTTGAGACAAAATTAGTTATCTATGATGGTCCGAAATATGAGGCTTGCGTTGATTTTTATTATGATAGGTATAAATCCTCCACAAAATGGTTTGGTTATTCTTTTTACAATATGAACAGTATTCCTGTTTCAGTAGAGGCAGAATTGTATAAGGAAGGTAGACTTGTAACTACGAAAACGTTTAATCTAAAATCGAATGAAACTTACATCTGGAAACATGAGGGTTATTATGAACACTTTAAGGTTAATGAGTATAATGGGGGAACTGAAGACTGGACGGACAACAAAATAGCCCCAGGAGAGCATGAGTATGGTCCTGGGGATTATTATGTGAAATACAAAGCGTATAAAATTTTGTAATATGATTCATAGTTATTTAAGGTTTGCTTCTTAAATATAACAAAAATCGTTCTCCTTTCGGGAACGATTTTTTTATTCTGAGCCTTTAAACTCTAAACTATAGCTCGCTCAGCGAGCGTCCTCTAACCTACTCCTCGTAATCCACAGCGCTACGTGCTGCTTTACACTTGCCGATATACTGTGCCACTTTCACATGCTCTGGATGGGTAGCATACGCATCCAAATCCTCCCATGTCTTGAAGGTGCAAGTCAAGCAAATATCGTGGTCGGTGTTCTTTGCGTTAGGGATATTGATACCCACCGTCTCATCCACCAATACATCAATCTTCTCGCGCAATGCGAGCAAGCCATCACGAATAATCTGGGCATTCTCCAATTTCGTCTTGCCCTCCGCCTCGTCTAACAGACGAAAAAATACTACATGCTTTACCATATTGAAACTCGTTTTTGTGGTTCAAGATACATAGGCGACTCCTCGGTCACATTCCATGCCTCATACCATGCGCCGATATGTGGCAAAGCGCCATTCACGCGCCACATGCCAAGTGAGTGAGGGTCACTCTTCGTGCGTTGCAATACTTCCTCTGGACGGATATTACCTGCCCATACATTCGCATACGCCAAGAAGAATCGTTGCTCTGCAGTGAAACCATCTTTCTCGCCTACAGCCTCTTCGCCTGATAGCCTTTTCGCCTCTTGTGCGTTCTGGAACGCCTGATATGCCACTTGCAAACCACCGTGGTCAGCGATATTCTCGCCCAAAGTAAAGGCACCATTCGCATATACGCCAGGGGCCACCTCAATGGCGTTGAAATACTCCTCCATCACTTTCGTGCGCTCCTCAAAGCGTGCACGATCTTCCTCTGTCCACCAGTTGATCAGGTTACCGTCTTTGTCAAACTGACTACCTTGGTCGTCAAAGCCGTGGGTCATCTCATGACCAATCACCACGCCAATCGCACCATAGTTAAACGCATCGTCCGCGTTCATATCGAAGAATGGGTATTGCAGAATACCTGCAGGGAAACAAATCTCGTTGGTCGCAGGGTTGTAATATGCGTTCACGGTTTGTGGGGTCATAAACCATTTATCCTTGTCCACAGGCTTGCCCAAGAATGACAACGAATAATCTTGCTCAAACTTTGCAGCACGCTGAATATTAGCATAATAGGTCAACTTAGGGTTAATCTCCAAAGCGGTATAATCGCGCCATTTATCTGGATAACCAATCTTCACGGTGAAGGTGTTCAATTTCTCCATGGCTTTCTCTTTGGTCTCATCCGACATCCACTCCAGGGCTTGAATTCTTTCACCCAATGCCACTTGTAAGTTCTTCACCAAACCTATCATACGCTCTTTGTTCTCCTCTGGGAAGTATTTCTCCACATACATTTGTCCCACAGCTTCGCCCAATGTGCCGTTCACCATCGCCACCGCGCGTTTCCAGAGTGGGGTGGGCTCTTGTCTTCCGCTCAAGATGCGACCGTAGAACTCAAAGTTCTGCATAAAAATCTCCTCTGTCAAGAAGTCCGCACTGCCGTCAATCACTTGCCATGTAAACAAAGTCTTCATATCCTCCAATGACTCCTCTGCCAGCATTTTTCCTGCCTCTTGCAAGTGACGCACTTGACCTACTGACAAACTATCAGGAGCGATGTTTAACCCAGCAAAATATACTTTCCAATCCACTTCAGGAACCAATTTTTGCAACTCCTCTACCGACATCTTGTTGTAGTTTGCCACTGGGTCACGCAATTCTACATTGCTCAGCGCAGCGTTTGCCAAACGAGTTTCCAAACGAAGTACGGTTTGTGCTTTCTCGGCTGCGTTCTCCTGACCAAACAGCTCAAACATCTTCTCCACATGCTTCACATACTCCTCGCGGATATGTTTCGTATGCTCGTCCTCATCGATATAATAATCTTTCTGGCTGAGCGCAAAACCAGCTTGGTACTCGTTCAGGATATTCATGCTTGAATTCATAGCATCGGCATCCACATACATAGCCCATAGCCCAAAGTCCATCGCTTTGCCCAATACTTCCGACCATTGCGCCTTATCGGTCACATTCTCAATCTCTTGCAGTACGGGTAATACGGGCGCGATACCCTCTTGATTGCGGCGTGCGGTGTCCATCGACAGGTTATATACGTCACCAATCTTTTGAGGAATACTACCCATCTTATGTGTCCCTGCTGCGATGTCAGCAATCAGTCCGTTCACTTGCTCGAGATTGCTCAATCCCAACTTGTCAAACGAGCCAAAACGGCTGTATTCATCGGGAATAGGGTTGTTTTTCATCCATCCACCGCAAGCGTATTGGTAGAAGTCATTTTGTGCCACTGCGGTCGTATCCAAGTTCTCCAGATGAATACCCGTAGTCTGTTGCTTTGTGCATGCTGTTAGTGCCATAAGCGATAATAAAAATACAATTGGTTTGTTCATATTTTTTTGTTCTTTTGTGTTGTCTATTCCTCTAAACAGTAGCTTGCTCTGCAAGCGTCCTGTAGCGAAGCGTCCCCTAAATAGTAGCCCCAAGGGCGTCCACTAAACAGGCGCTACCATTTCCCCTGCAAAAGTACTCACTTTTCTCGAAATATACAAATAATTTTGTATGTTTTTTGTTTTTTATTTGCACACTTGCATATTTTTTTGTACCTTTGCAGCGTGGAAAGAATGGTTTAATCCGAAATCTAAGTTAGGAACTATGTTAGAAGCTTTTCGAAAAACGCATGATTACCTAGTAGAGCATGTTCAGGTGCCAGCACGCCGTGTGCTCCAAGATGAGATTAATTGGAGTGACCGCCTTATTGCTATCAAAGGCGGACGTGGTGTGGGCAAAACGGATTTTTTGCTCAACTATGTCAAGGAACAACGACGACTAAATCCCGACGAGAGTAGGCATACGCTCTATGTCAATTTCAACGACTTCTACTTCACCGAGCATTCCTTGCTTGAGTTGGCGGGGCAGTTCGTGGCCGCAGGGGGCAAGACCCTTTTGGTGGATCAAGCGTTCAAAGACCCTAATTGGTCGCACGAACTGGCACAATGCTACTATCGCTATCCTAACTTGCAGATTATCTTCATCGCTTCAGCGGTCATGCGACTCGTGGAGGACAACAAGGATATAGGTTCCATCGTGCATCCATACAACCTTCGTGGATATAGTTTCCGCGAGTATCTCAATATCACACTTGGTCTCAAACTGCCTGTGTATTCTCTCGAGGATATCCTCAAGCACCATGTGGAGATTGCGCAAAAGATATGCCAGGTTGTTAAGCCACTACAGTATTTCGATGACTATTTGCACCATGGCTATTATCCGCTCTTCCTTGAGCAACATGACTTCTCCGAGTCGCTCTTGAAGATGATGAATATGATGCTGGATGTAGATATCTTGCTCATCAAGCAAATTGAGGTTAGTTCCTTGCCAAAGCTTCGCAAACTGCTATACCTTATGCTCCAGCAAACACCTTGTGCGCTCAATGTCAGCAGTCTCGCAGAAGCCATTGACTGCTCGCGTTCGACCACGATGAACTATATCAAATACCTCAAGGACGCGCGCCTGTTGAATCTGCTCTACCCAGAGGGCAAGCAGTTCCCGCTCAAGCCTACTAAGGTATATATGCAAAACCCGAACTTGTGTTATGCTACTTGCACACGCGAACCGGATAAGCAATCGGTAGCCGAGACGTTCTTCTACGCCACCTTGCACGGCAACCACAAGATCAACGCCACCGATCGTAGTGCAATGTTCATCATCGATGGCAAGTACTACATGGACGCTTGTGCTACCACGCCAAGCAAGACGGGTATCCGCTACTGCGCTATCGGCGACCTCGAAGTCGGCAGCCAAAAGAACATCCCGCTCTGGCTCTTTGGCTTCCTATATTAAGCCCTGCGGGCTGAGGAGTTATGCTTGCATGAAACCCAGCTGTGCTGAAGAGTTAGCTTCGCTGAACTTCACAAGGTAACCCTTCATGAACGAAGCGAAATAACCATTCACGAAGTAAATATCAGCGGCTTGCCGCTAACGAACATAATTATTAAATTATTACTACAATGAACAAAGAAAAAAAGTATTTAACCCTTGATGGTAACGCTGCTGCGGCGCATATTGCGTATATGTTCACCGAGGTAGCTGCCATCTATCCTATCACCCCATCTTCTCCTATGGCGGAGAACGTGGACGAG
The DNA here is from genome assembly GCA_017503075.1 of Paludibacteraceae bacterium. Taxonomy (GTDB): domain Bacteria; phylum Bacteroidota; class Bacteroidia; order Bacteroidales; family Paludibacteraceae; genus Colicola. The sequence goes on from JAFVTU010000017.1 coordinate 81,776, forward strand.
TGGGCTGCTGCAGGTCGCAAGAACCTCTTCGGCGAGACAGTGTTGGTACAAGAGATGCAATCTGAGGCAGGTGCTGCAGGTGCTGTGCACGGCGCACTCAACGCAGGTGCTCTCACTACCACTTTCACTGCCAGCCAAGGTCTGCTCCTCATGATTCCTAACATGTACAAGATCGCGGGTGAGCTCATCCCATCTGTTTTCCACGTGTCTGCTCGTACATTGGCAAGCCACGCCCTCTGTATCTTCGGCGACCACCAAGACGTGATGTCTTGCCGCCAAACGGGCTTCGCTATGTTGGCTGAAGGTAGCGTACAAGAGGTCATGGACCTCGCAGGTGTGGCTCACCTTGCTACTATCAAGAGCCGCGTGCCATTCCTCAACTTCTTCGACGGTTTCCGCACCTCTCATGAGTACCAAAAGGTAGAGGTAGTAGATATGGAAGACTTGCGTCCTCTCCTCGATATGAAGGCGCTCCAAGAGTTCCGCGATCGCGCACTCTCTCCTATGCGTCCTGTTATGCGTGGTATGGCTGAGAACCCAGACGTGTTCTTCGCGCACCGCGAGAGCTGCAACCCATACTACAACGAGGTGGCTGACATCGTTAGCGACTATATGGACGAAATCTCTAAGATTACCGGCCGCACCTATCGCCCATTCACCTACTACGGTGCTCCTGACGCTGAGAACATCATCATCTGTATGGGTTCTGCATGCGAGGCTATCCGCGAGGTGATCGACTACGAGGCAGAGAAGGGCAACAAGCTCGGTATGATCAACGTACATCTCTACCGCCCATTCTCACTCAAGTACCTCAAAGAGGCATTGCCTGCTTCTGTGAAACGTATCTGCGTGCTCGACCGCACCAAAGAGCCAGGTGCTAATGGCGAACCATTGTACCTCGACGTGAAAGACGCACTCCAAGAGCTCGGCCTTGGCGATATCCTCGTAGTAGGTGGCCGTTATGGCCTCGGTTCCAACGATACCACTCCAGCGCAAATCATCGCTGCTTACGAGAACCTCGCTTTGCCTATGCCTAAGAACCACTTCACCCTCGGCGTAGAGGATGATGTTACCTTCACTTCTCTCCCAGTGGGCGCAGAGGTGGCTATGGGTGGCAAGGGCATGTTCCAAGCTAAGTTCTACGGACTTGGTGCCGACGGTACCGTAGGTGCTAACAAGAACTCCGTGAAGATTATCGGCGAGACTACCGACAAGTACTGCCAAGCATACTTCTCTTACGACTCTAAGAAGTCAGGTGGTTTCACTTGCTCACACCTCCGTTTTGGTGACGAACCAATCCACTCTACTTACCTCGTTACTACTCCTAACTTCGTGGCTTGCCACGTACAAGCATACTTGCAGATGTACGACGTAACCCGCGGTCTCCAAAAGGGTGGTACCTTCCTGCTCAATACTATCTGGGAAGGCGAGGAACTCGCAAAGAACTTGCCAAACAAAGTGAAGAAATACTTCGCTGACAACGATATCAAGGTGTACTACATCAACGCTACCAAGATTGCTCGCGAGATTGGTCTTGGCAACCGTACCAACACCATCCTCCAATCTGCTTTCTTCCGTATCACGGGCGTTATTCCTGTAGAGCAAGCTATCGAGGAGATGAAGCACTTCATCGTGAAGTCCTATGGCAAGAAGGGCGAGGATGTAGTCAACAAGAACTACGCTGCGGTGGACCGCGGTGGCGAGTACCAACAACTCGTTGTTGACCCTGCATGGTCTGCTCTTGACAATAGCCAATCGCCAATTGCCAATAGCCAAAACGAACCTGAGTTCATTACCAACGTCGTTCGCCCAATCAACGCACAGGACGGCGACCTCCTTCCTGTATCTGCTTTCAAGGGCGTAGAGGACGGTACATGGCCTGCTGGTACAGCTAAGTACGAGAAACGCGGTGTATCGGCTTTCGTTCCTGAGTGGACTGCTGAGAACTGTATCGAGTGTAACAAGTGTGCATATGTCTGCCCTCACGCATGTATCCGCCCATTCGTAATGGACGAGGAAGAGGTGAAGGGTATCCAAGGCACCACACGCGAGATGAAAGCACCTGCGGCTATGAAGGGTATGCACTTCCGCATGCAAGTGGGCGTACTCGACTGCCTTGGCTGCGGCAACTGCGTGGACGTTTGTCCTGGTCATCCTAAGACTGGCAAAGCCCTCCAAATGGTGCCACTCGAGAGCCAAATGCTCGAGGCACAAAACTGGGCTTACTGCACCGATAACGTGAAGTCTAAACAACACCTCGTAGATATCCAATCTAATGTCAAGAACAGCCAGTTCGCTACTCCTCTCTTCGAGTTCTCTGGTGCTTGCTCGGGTTGCGGTGAGACTCCATACCTCAAGCTCATCAGCCAACTCTTTGGCGACCGTGAGATCGTAGCCAACGCTACGGGTTGTACCTCTATCTACTCGGGTTCTGTTCCTTCTACTCCTTATACCACCAACGCACAGGGTCATGGTCCTGCATGGTCTAACTCCCTCTTCGAGGACTTCTGCGAGTACGGTCTCGGTATGCAAATCGCTCACCGCAAGATCCGCGAGCGTTTGGCGGCTCTCTTCACCAAGGCACTCAGCTGCACTTGCTGCACCGAGGAGATGAAGGCGATGTTCCAAGAGTGGCTTGACAACCAAAACGATGCTACTATCACTAACCGCCTCTACGAACCTATCGTAGCTGCTTGCGAGGCATGCGGTTGCGATACTTGCAAAGAGATCCTCAACTACAAAGACCATATCGTTAAACGCAGCCAATGGATTGTCGGTGGCGACGGTGCTTCTTACGATATCGGTTACGGCGGTCTTGACCATGTGATTGCTTCTGGCGAAGATGTGAATATCCTCGTTCTCGATACCGAGGTTTATTCTAATACGGGTGGCCAAGCATCTAAATCTACTCCTATCGGCGCTATCGCTAAGTTCGCTGCTGCGGGCAAACGCGTACGCAAGAAAGACTTGGGTATGATTGCTACCACCTATGGTTATGTCTATGTAGCTCAAATCGCTATGGGTGCAGACCAAGCACAAACCCTCAAAGCTATCCGCGAGGCAGAGGCATATCCTGGACCATCACTTGTGATTGCATACGCTCCATGTATCAACCACGGTCTGAAGGCAGGTATGGGTAAGAGCCAAGCCGAGGAGGCGAAGGCAGTTGAGTGTGGTTACTGGCACTTGTGGCGTTACAACCCAGCACTTGAGGCAGAGGGCAAGAACCCATTCTCACTCGACTCTAAGGAGCCACAATGGGATAAGTTCCAAGACTACTTGATGGGTGAGGTTCGTTTCGCTTCAGTGGCTAAGCAATACCCTGAGGAGGCAGCCGAGCTCTTCGCTGCCGCTCGCGAGAACGCTCAATGGCGCTACCGCAGCTACCTGCGTATGTTGTCCACAAATTGGGACAACACTCAAGAGTAATTCAAGAATTCCTCTCAACAAGAGAATATGCAAAAGAGAGCCGTCCTTTTAGGTCGGCTCTCTTTCGTGCATACGGTCTATCCAATCTTCAAGGTACATTCCACCGATTTCTTTTCAAATATTTTTTTCTTTCAAAGGCCGCTTACGCGTGGGGAAGAAATTTCTCAGTCCGCTCTCTTCGTTCGCGTGTTTAAGCATGTTTCGTCTGCCCAAACCATACTGCGTCCTTCGTCCGCAACATCTGCTTTGGCAGATGTGTCCTTCGCTCTCTTTGTTCACTACGGACTATCCGCCCCTTTCGGGTCGATGGAATGGCATTGCCTTTCCATATCCTTCTCATTTCCTCCCATTATACCTTCCCACAAAACACCGAGAGACGACCGAGAGATCACCGAGAGATGAGCGACTCAAAATTGCTGTGAATTTTGACCAAAATTTGCAATTTTCCCACCTCATTCCATTAGCCCCTACTATCCATCACTGTGTAAATTTTTCTGACATTCCGTGTAAAGTTTCTTTACACTTTCTCAATATGTCAAAAATCACAACCAGCACAATATCAATCGCTTAACATTTTTGGCACGCATATTGGGTTGTATATTGCAAAATCAACCAATATGTTAAAGCAATATACTATCCTTCTCCTCTTCTGTCTCTGCGCCGCCCATAGCGCAGCCACCTCCCTCTCCCTTCGTGACTGCATGGAGTATGCCATCGCCCATTCTGCGAAAATGGAAATCCAACACGCCAACAACGACGATGCCCGCATCGCACGCCGCGAAGCCATCCTCCGTGCCTTCACACCCACTGTCCAAGGTGGCACATACGCCTCGCTGAACTTCGGACGCGGTATCGACCCCGAAACTAATAGTTATATCTCCACCACCTCGTTCAACAACGGCTACTCCCTGTCGGGTGCTATCACACTGTTCAACGGTTTTTCGGCAGTCAATAACCTCAAAATCACCAAGACTGCCATCAAGATGGGCATCACGGAGGAGCAACAACTCCGTGACCAAATATGCCTCGCAGTCATGGAAGCATACTGCAATGTGCTCTATTTCACTCAGATGACCGAAGCCCTGCAAGTCCAAGTTGCTACCGCCACCAGCAACCTGCAATTGGCACAACGCCAAGAACAATTGGGGCAGAAAAGCCATGCCGATGTCATCCAACTCGAAGCTGACCTCGCCGAGCGTGAATATCAATATATCACCATGACCAACCAACTCAACGACGCCCGCATGACCCTCCAAGATCTTATGCTGTGGGAGGAGGACTACGAATTGCTCATCGACCTCCAGAGCACCGAGAATCTAACAGCGAGCCACGCGAGCAGTCTAACAGCCGCAGGCGGTCTAGTATCTAACAGCAAAGCCCTTCACCACCCATCGGTCGAACTGGCTGCCTATCGCATGGCTAACGCCCAATTCGACCTCAACACGGCGCGTTGGCGATTGGCTCCGTCGCTCTCCCTCTCAGGCGGTTGGTCAACGGGTTACTACACCTATCCCCGTACCCAAGACTATGTAGCCATGCCTTTTGCCAGTCAGTTCATCAACAACAGCGGCGAGTATGTGCAGTTGTCCTTGTCTATCCCAATCTACGATGGCTTGTCGCGCCAGTCGAATATCGTGCGCAAGAAAAACGCCTACCGCCGTGCCGAAGCCGAGTATCGCCAAACGCTGCGCGAGGTAGAGGCAGAGATGGCGCGTGCTGTGCAAGACCGTGATGGTGCAATGTCAGCCCTCAAGCAAGCCGACCGCCGAGCCAAAGCGCAGCAGGAAGCATACGCCATCAATAGCAAGAAGTTCGAGCAAGGGCTTATCTCTCCCCTCGAACTCAAGACCTCATCAGACAACCACCTCAATGCCCAAGCCGAGCACCTCAACGCCCAGCTGAAGTACTTCATCAAATCCTGCGTAGTCCGCTACTACAACGGTATCCCTTATCTTGAACAACTATAAAGTAACGAAATGAGACGAAAATGGTGTGCTTTTTCCTATAAAATGCAAAAAATGAGCAAAAAATTACACTTTTTCGTAAAAATATTTTGATATTTGGAAAAATGGCATTATCTTTGCACTGAATTTTAATGAATAAGACTATGAGGGTCATTAAGAAACAGGCATTGGTTGAATACTATACAACGCATCCGCAAGCTAAAGACGCTTTAGAGGATTGGTACGCCAAGACCGAAGATGCACAATGGAATAACTTTACAGACATCCGACAAACCTTTAATTCCGTGGACTATGTAGGCAATCAACATTATGTATTTAATATCAAAGGCAATGATTTTCGACTGGTGGTAGTCATCAAATTTACCCCTCAATTAGTATATATTCGCTTTGTTGGCACGCATGCCGAATACGACAAAATAACAGATATTTCAAATTTATAACGATATGACAGCTATCAAGACACAAAAAGAATACGAAGCAATGCTTGCTCGTATAGAAGAATTGCTTCCGTTGACATGGGGAGATAATATTCCAGAGGATAGCCCAGAAAATATCGAATTGGCGCTTATCTCTAACCTCGTGGCGGATTACGAGGATATACACTATCCGATAGGTAAACCTACATTAGTTGCTACTATCAAACTGCGTATGTTTGAGATGGAATTGACCCAAACCAAAGTGGCAGCAATGCTTGGTATCAGTGCTCCTCGTTTAAGTGAAATTATGCACGGTAAAGCAGAGCCTAGCCTCTCGCTCGCTCGAACAATAAGCCAAAAACTTAACATCTCCCCTTCTATTGTATTGGGAGTGTAACTCCCTGCAAATTAGGCGACCACCATAAGACATCTATAGGAGATCTATGGGACTTCGGTGGGCTTTCTGTGGGACTTTTGTGACTATTAGGTTTATTAGAATAATATATGAGTTATCATATAAAATCTCTACATAACTCATATATTGTTGTATAATATGCGTTCGAATGAAGAGTAGATCCATTACGCAAAGAATGGTTGGTGTGCAGTATGATATGTTTATCATTGCTACTATGATGAACATTTATAAATTCACCTTTCTTCATACCATTGGGATTAGATAAACTATTGCTATTATACCTAAGAATCGAACTCTTATCTTCGTATGAAGCGTACACCTCATCAGGTATCAACATGCCATCGTATGTATAGTAAAAATCCTCTTGTGTTCCTTTTCTAATTCCCATAAAATCGGTTATTTTATGCCCATCTTTTGACAGATAATAGTCATGATACCTATGAATAGCAAAGATAATAATAGGAAATTGTTGGAAGAAATCATGCCTTAAGATGCCTTGTTCAGAAATTCGTTGTTCTATTGAATTCGCGGTCTCGTCAAAGCGTTTATTGTAACTTTTATCTAAATTATAGGCACTTAATTCGGTTATGAAACAATATCGCCAAAAGTTATATGCTTCTCCTTTTTTCACTTTTTGTTCTTCAGGCAGAAACATATTTATCATAGTTTGATAACCATCCCATGTAGGACTATTATTTCCTCTTACTTGATAGCGTAAGAAATTGAACGGATTTAAAGGATTTAAGGTAATACCATTGGGTATTGTATCTATAGTTGTATCTTCTGCACAATTTTTCTTCCAATCATTAAAATTGTTATCTGTCATCTCTTTTTCAGATTCAGAGCATTCTTTACCAATAATAAGTATCTTGGCATTTGGATTGCCTTGACCGATGTAATCATGCTCACTTTTAAGCAAGTCTAAAAAGGATTGAGGATAATTGTCGTACATAGGGTAAATAAATTTGGTGCAAAGATAGTGATTTATTTTGACATGAGCAAATTAAGTTATAGATCCAAAGTTATTCTCCCACTTCAACTGTAATATGCTTCAATTCTTTTAAGTGTTTCATCATAGAAAACCTTTTTTTATGTCCTTTTGGGACAACTATTTTTTTGATACTATTACATTCATCTGTCCACTCTTGATAGTCTATCCGTTTTATCGTTGAGGGTAAATGCAATTCTAAGTTAGAATAACAACTTACACTAATACATAAAGGACATAATCTTTCTACTCCCTCGGGAATTATGAGTACTTTAGAAATAGAGTTCCTATTTATCAAAATAGAAAGAGAACCAAGTTGCTTTACACTTGATGGAATAAGAAAGTTTTTGCCCGTAACTACTAGCCGTGCAAGGCGTTTCCTTACAATACAATTACTATTGGCAGGTATTTCATAATACTGATTTTTAGGTTCTATAATAAATTTATCAATTGTAGAAGTTAAAAAAGCTCCTGGTTCTATATTCTTAACAAATCTCGAAATATAGACTTCTTCAATGTTGGAATCTTCAATTGCACGATGCCTAATATTTATACAAGTATTTGGAAATATAAGTTTCTTCATAACAATAATAATTTTAACCGCAGGCAAAGGTACAACAAATATCTTACATACCAAAGCTGAGCAGAACTTGACCCATAAAAAGTAAAAAATGTAAAGTAGAGTTTACACAATAACCAAACTAATATTGTCAAATCCCTTTACACTCAATTGTAAAGTTTCTTTACATATGAGCGAAGTGCTAAAAATAGCATTTAGCTAACTATCAGTGACTTACGTATTTTGGCACGCAGTTTGCCAATAAGAATATAAGAACGCGCTGCGCGATGAAAGGCATAGTCTAACATCCAACAGCATAGCGGTCTAACAGTAAAACGGTCTAACATCTAAATAAACATCATGGATAAAATCATCGAAAAGAAAAAAGGCATTGCCCGTGCCTTTACCCTCAAAGCACTGCCCTATTGGTTGGGCTCAGCAGTGGCTGTACTGCTCATTGTTCTCCTTGCGCGTAGCAGCAATGTTGCTATGCGTATCGACCCCGACACGCTCACCATTGCTACCGTTACCGAAGGCGAGTTCAACGACTACATTCGTCTCAATGGACAAGTGCAACCTATGACCACTATCCAACTCTCGCCACTCGAAGGCGGTGTCGTGCAAGAGATCATCGTGGAAGAGGGTGCACATGTCAAGGCAGGCGACCGCATACTGGTGCTCAGCAACGACAACCTCGACCTGCAAATCCTCAACTCCGAAGCCGAACTCGCTGAGAAAGAGAACCTTCTACGCAACACCCTCATCTCTATGGAGCAGCAGAAACTCAGTCTGGAGCAAGAGCGGTTGCAACTGGCTATGGAAGTAGAACGTACACGCCGTACTGCCGAAGCGCAGCGTGCCCTGTATGCCGACCAACTCATTGCTCGTGAGGAATACCTCCGTGCGGAGGAGGACCACCGTCTGGCACAACAACGCCTGCAACTGGTCAATCACCGTGCTGAGCAAGATAGTCTCTACCGCAGCGTGCAAGTAAGCCAGATGCAAGAGAGTCTTGCTAACATGCGCCTCAATATGCAGATGATTCGCCGCCGCAAAGACAACCTCACTATCAAAGCACCTATTGATGGCGAACTTGGACTATTGGAAGCCACACTCGGACAATCCATTGCCCAAGGCACCAAGATTGGACAAATCAACGACCTTGGCAACTACAAGATTGAGGCACAACTTGATGAGCATTATATCGACCGTGTGGCGGCAGGCTTAGAGGCGACTTTCGAGCGCCGCGATGAACAGTTCCGTGCGGTAGTGCGCAAGGTCTATCCAGAGGTGCGCAATGGTAAGTTCCGTGCCGACTTGAAGTTCGTGGGCGCACAGCCCGACAATATCCGCAGCGGTCAGACATATTATCTGAATTTGCAACTGGGTGAATCGGAACAAGCCATGCTTATCCCTCGTGGCGCATTCTTCCAGACCACAGGCGGACGATGGATCTATGTGATGGATGCGGACGGCAAGGGTGCTACTCGCCGTGATATTCGCCTCAGTCGCCAAAATCCGCAGTACTACGAAGTCATCGAAGGCCTCCACCCCGGCGACCGTGTCATCATCTCTGGCTACGAGAAATTTGGCAATAGTGAAAAACTGAAATTCTGATAACTATATGAAATCCTTTCTTAATTTCCTTAAGCAAAACAAGCTCTACACCTTCATTGAGGTGGTGGGTATGGCTATTGCGTTGGCGTTTGTCGTCTTTATCGCTACATTTGTGACCTCGCAACTCACACGAGACAACGAAGTCAAAGGGCGCAATGTCTATGTCAGTCGCTCCGAACGCATGTTTATCGGTTGCGGCACTATCAAAGAACAACTCGAAGGACGCTTCTCCGAAGTGCAGTCCATCTGCCGTATGTTCGATACAGAGATCTTCGGTGGCATCGAAATGAGCATGCGCTATACGACTACCACTGGTCACTCAGCTACCAGCAATGATGACCGTGCAGATGCGTTAGTAGTGGATGAGAATTTCTTCCAACTATTGCCTTATCCACTGCTCGAAGGCACAGCCGAATCCGTACTTGCCACCACACAATCGGTGGTTATCAGTGAGTCCTTTGCGCGTATCTTCTCGCCCAACGAGAGTCCAATGGGCAAGACCATTGAGATATACGTGGAAGGCAATACTGCCACACTCACTGTTTCGGGCGTGTTCCGCGATATTACCAATAGCGTCATTCGCTCGCCTAAAATCATCTACCGCATTGACCAACTTCAGCAACTCACAGACCAAGTCATTCAAAATGGCTCAGGTGCGGTAGTTACATTCTTTCAACTCGTACCCAATGCGGATGTCGCTGCCCTTTCTAAGGAGATGGAGAAGATTGTTAGAGAGCAGGACTATATCTACAAATATGGTGTTTTCCACGATTTTTATCTCATTCCTTTTGAGGATATTCAATACTCCGACCTTTCTGCTCCGTTGCCATTCGTTAATCTGGTCAATCGTGATTTCTTTTCGCTCTTTTTCGCGGCAGGGTTATTGCTCCTCATCTTTGCAGTACTCAACTATATCTCGCTGACAGTAGCGCAGATTGGTTTCCGTGCACGCGAGATGGCTACTCGCCGTTTGGTGGGTGCACAACGCTGGCAAATCGTGCTGAAATATATCCTCGAATCGTTCTCGCTTACGGTGGTATCTTTCGGTTTGGCACTTCTCATGGCGCACCTCGTAGCACCGTATTTCAGCGAACTCATCGGACAAACCGTTGCGCCATTCGAGCATATCACTTGGGGCGTGATACTCATGATGATAGCTCTGGTATTGCTACTCTCTATTCTCTCGGGTGTCATTCCTGCACTCATGGTGCTGAAGTATCACCCCATTGATGTGGTGCGCGGTTCGTTTGAGAAAGACAATCGCATGGTACTCGGACGCATACTGATTATTGTGCAAAACATAGTGGCTATCATCACGCTTGCCGTGGCTGTGGTCATGTTTGTGCAACTCCATCATATGCAGAGCAAGCCCCAAGGGTATGAACGCCAGAACCGCCTGCGTATCAGTGGTGCCAACACTCCCGCAGATTATCTGGTAGAAGAACTCAAACAACTCGCTTGTGTGGAGAAGGTGGGTTGGGTACAATTCGAACCATTTACCTTTGGTACAACGGGTATGGGTCTTATGTTTGGCGGGCAGGAGTTCAAACTCGATGTGTACTATGGCGACCAAACGGCATTTGAGATTCTTGGCTTTGGGGTCATTCGCCAGAATGCCGATCCTATCGAACCTGCCGCATGGCTACCCGAATCGTTGATTGCACCACTCGGAGTGGACTATGATTGTACCATGCTTGTGCAAGACAATAATTATGGTATTCCTGTTTGTGGTATCATCAAAGATTTTCAGAAAGGTATGCCTGGCATTGCTCCTACGTCCGATTGGCCTGTTGTTCCTTGGATAATGAACATGGACGAGCCTGCCGATTTCCGCATATTGCGCCAACTGATCGTGCAAGTGTCTGGCGATGAGAACGAGGCCGTAAAGCAAATAGCCGAGTTCTACCGCCAACACGATAGCGATGAAGAAATATCGGTCAATACCTACAACTACCTTGTCAGCCACATGTACGACAAGCAGAACAACAACGCCAAACTGATTGCGCTCTTTACGCTGCTGACCTTGTTGCTGTCTTCGTTGGCTATGCTGGCTATGAGTACCTACTACGCCAAACAGCACACACGCAACACGGCTATTCACAAGGTGATGGGTTGTGATAATAGCACTATATATTTCCGCACCGTGCGCACGTTCCTCTCTTCTATCCTTATCGCAGCCGTGATTGCAGTGCCTTGTGCATGGCTCATCGCGCAACGATGGTTGGAGACCTACGACTACCGTATCGCCAATTCCGCGTGGTACTATATCCTCACCGCCCTTGCGGTCATACTCCTCGCGGTACTGTCTATCACGTGGCAGGCCGTCCGCCTGATGAACACCAATCCTGTGGAGGCGTTGAAGGGGAAGTAGATAGGATATTCATACGGTATGCCTATACTAATCTATCGTTTATCTAACGTATATCTATCGTGTATCTATCGTATATCTAACGTAATTGATAGCGAGAAGATAGCAAAAAAAGAAGAATATATTAACAAACTAAAACAATACAATTATGATTCAAGTAACTAATCTCAGCAAAGTGTTTCGTACAGAAGAAATCGAAACCACAGCACTCAACAATGTGTCATTCACTATCAACAAAGGCGAGTTCGTTGCCATCATGGGACCTTCGGGTTGTGGTAAGTCCACGCTGCTCAATATCCTTGGTTTGCTCGATAACCCAAGTGGCGGCAGTTACAACCTACTCGGCACCGAAGTAGCCAATCTGCGTGAGCGCGAACGCACCAACTATCGCAAAGGAAACATTGGCTTTGTGTTCCAGTCCTTCAACCTCATCGACGAACTGAATGTCTATGAGAATGTCGAACTGCCATTGAAGTACCTCAACATCTCGGCATCGGAGCGCAAACGCCGTGTGACAGAGATACTCAAACGCATGAATATCAGTCACCGTGCAGGGCACTATCCCCAGCAGTTATCGGGTGGACAACAACAACGTGTAGCCATCGCGCGTGCCGTAGTGGCAAATCCTCAACTGATCCTTGCCGATGAGCCCACAGGTAACCTCGATTCGCGCAATGGTAAAGAGGTGATGGATCTGCTCTGCCAACTCAACGCCGAAGGCACCACCGTGGTGATGGTAACCCACTCACAACGCGATGCCTCCGCGGCGCAACGCATCATCAATCTGTTCGATGGAGAAATCGTCCGCGATGTAACAAAAGAACTATAAAAAGACAACGAACTCTTTTATATAAGAAGACAACATCAACAACTTGCGCGCCAATCAAAAGCACCCCAAAAAGCAAGCTTTTTCGGGGACCCCGCACATCCTGGCGCGCTCAAAGAAGAAAATATGAAATTTTCAAAGTTATTAAATATTTTGGGAATGACGGCGGCGTTTGCTGCGCTGTATATCATTCTCGTGCAGGTGCATTACGACCTGACCTATAACCGCGCTATCCCCGACTCCGAGCGCGTGTATCTGATGACATTGCCCTCATTTGGTGCAGGCGAAACGAAACAACAGTCGTTCCTCGCACGTCCATTTGCAGAGTATTTCTTGGAAGAGAACATCTATGTAGAAGCATACGGCGTTGCTCAATTGGATGATGTGAACAAAGTAAATGTCATCGTGGGCGAAGGCACAGCAGCGAAAACACATAGCGTAACCTTTGCTCAAATGACCTCGGGCGCACTGAAGACCTTTGGCATTCAACCTGTTATGGGTTCGCTGGAGGACATAGGAGAAGGTGGCTATGTGGCTATTAGCGAAACGGCTGCCGAGCGATTGGGCGTGGCAGTGGATAGTGTTCTACAATTGGAGAGTTGGGGGCAAACGAACTACTTTGTGGTGCGTGCAATATACAAAGATCTGCCCGTTGCCAGCGACCTAAAGAACATTGAAGTGATTCGTTGCAATCAACTGGAGGAGCAAGATTTGAACTCCACCAGCAATTGGTCGTACCAGTATTTTGTGAAACTCCGTTCGACAGAGGATAAAGCACTCTGCGAGGAGGTAATTTCCAAAAAGTATGCGGAGATAATGGCGCAAGAACTGAAACGCTACCGTGGTATGCAGCATAGCGACCCATCGTTCTACAAGCAGTTGGATAAGTTGGAGACGTTTATCGATGATATTCATTGCACCTTGATGCCTATTCGTGATTTGTACTATGACGACACGCTGGAGTGGAGCGTAGGACAGGAACAAGGCAACAAGACCAGTACGATTACGCTGATGATTGTGGCTGCGTTGATAGTGATTATCACGCTGATTAACTATGTGAACTTCTTCTTTGCGCAAGTGCCAATGCGTATTCGTGGGGTGAACACACGCAAGATATTGGGCAGTTCGCGTGCAGCATTAGTGGGGCGTTTCTTGGCAGAATCGGCTGTGCTGGTGGCGATTGCATTGGTGTTGGCGGTAGTGGTGGTGCTGCTGTTCTGCTCGACAGAGTGGGTGCATTATATCTCTTGCGACTTGGCGTTAAGTAAAAATATGGTTGTTGCGGTGCTAACCGTGGGCATTGCTTTGGTGATGACGCTCATGGCGGGTCTCTATCCTGCCATGTACGCCACCTCCTTCCCACCAGCACTGGCGATTAAGGGTTCGTTTGGTATGTCGCAAAAAGGCAAGTCGCTGCGTTACGCACTGATTGGTTTGCAGTTCGTGATTTCGATTGCGTTCATCATCTGCGCGATATTCCTGAAGAAACAACACAGCTACATGATGAACTATGACATGGGCTTCAACAAGGAGTGTCTTATCACGGCGAACATTCCGCTGAATAGTTTGGACGAACGCGATGCGTTTAGCAGCGAGTTGCTCAATAACCCAAATATCAAGGAGGTAGCATGGTCGCAAGACCGAATGGTGGCAGATATGCGCATGACGTGGGGTCGTTGGCGTAATGGCGAACAGATGATGATAAATGTCATGCCTGTGTCGTGGAACTACCTGCAAGTGATGGGCATAGAGGTGTTTGAAGGGCGCGATTTCTTGCCTTCGGATGAGAAGGGCAATGGGGCAATCATTCTCAACGAGTATGCCAAAAAGAAGTACAACCTCAATCTGGAGGAGGTAATAGAGTGGAATGGTACGCCCTTCCCTGCGACGGGTTTCTGCCGCGACTTCCACTTCAAACCACTACACGAGGAGAGCGATGCGTTTGCGTTCTATATCTATGATACAGAGATACAAAATAGATACTATACTACGCCACACCTCACGCTGCGCACCATTGAGAATGCAGATATAAAGGCGGTGTTTGATGCCATCCGTGCTACCACCGACAAGATTCTGCCTGACTACGGCAGCGAGAAAGTGAAAATCAACTTCTTCAACGAGGAACTGGGTGAGAACTACCAAAAAGAGCAACAACTGACTACAACGATCTCATTGTTCACGATGTTGGCGATTATTATTTCGCTGATGGGTGTGTTAGGATTGGTGATTTTCGAAACGCAATACCGCCGCAAGGAGATTGGTATCCGCCGTGTGAACGGTGCCACTGTGCGTGAGATCTTGGTGATGTTCAACCGTAAGTTTATGATTATTGTGGGCATTTGTTTCCTCATCGCTGCGCCGATTAGCTACTTTATTACGGACTATTACTATAGCACTTTTGCGTACCGTGCACCGATAGCTGTGTGGGTGTTTGTGGTAGCGTTGTTGGCTGTGCTCGTCATCACAACGCTGGTCGTCACCCTCGCCAGCCTCCGCACCGCGACCTCCAACCCCGTGGAAGCACTGAGGACGGAGTAAAGAGAGAAATGGGTGGATGAAACAGGGAAATCCACCCATTTTTGTTTGAAAACAAAAAGATTATTTGCATATTTCAAAAAAAAACGCTATCTTTGCGGCGAAAATTGGTAAAAGTATACTTATATGAAAGATGTTGAGGTTTCAATCAGTAAATTTAAAGCTGTAAATAAAGCTGATATAATGTTGAATGGTATAACTGTCTTATCTGGTGTAAATAGTTCTGGAAAGAGTACTATTTCTAAATTATTGTACTATACCTTTAAGTATGCCAATGAGTTCGAAACAATAGTAAGGGAAATTGTTAGGGAAAAATTAGACGATATTGATGGCTTTGCTTTTCGTTTATCATATGAAAGCAAGGGATTGGGTGATGAAAATGGAGAATTGAAAAAAATATTCCGTCTATACAATAGCAGTGATATTACTCTTGAGCACAAGAAAGAGGCTTTATTAAAATTGCTTAATAAGAGCCGAGATTTATTAAACTCTGAAGAAAATATTAAGGATAGTCAAGATAGATTTTCGCAAGATCGATATATCCAAATTGTGAAAAAATTGTTAGAAACAACGGAAGACAAGTCTTTAGACGACTATTTTGATGATGTTATTAAGTTAGTAAAGAAAATTTTCTCGGATGCAGGCAAACTTCTTGAAAATAGAGATTATACAATATTTAAGAATTTTTTAGAGGAAAAGTTAGGAAATTCGATAGATACTATACGAATTAATGAATATGGATATTCTTTTGTAGGCATTGATGTAAAAACAATCCCGATAATGGAGTATATTCAACAAGTTATCTATATAGATACTCCTGTGATTGTAGGCGCAGTTAGTGACTTTGTATCGGATTATTGGGATGATTTAGATTCACTTTTGCAAAAAAAGCCAGTAATATCCAAAAAGATTTTTAGTGAAATGGTGGAGAGTATAATTCGTGGTAAGGCTTCTTATGATGAGGATATTATGCATATGTATCGTTACCACCGTATGGATGATAAAGTTTTTAATTTATTTGATAGCGCAACAGGTATTAAATCATTCTCTATTCTTCAAATGTTATTAAATAATGGTTCTATCAATAAAAATACATTGTTAATTATAGATGAACCAGAAGCCCACCTCCATCCACAATGGATTGTTGAGTATGCGAGACTTATTGTTCTTATGCATAAACATATAGGAACAAAATTTTTCATAGCTTCTCATAGTACTGATTTTGTCAGTGCAATTAAATACATTTCAACAAAGGAAGAATGTCTTGATTCTCTATCTTATTATTTAAGCGAAGAAGATAAAGATAATCCATATACCTATAATTATCGCTCTTTGAATACGGACATAGAACCTATTTTTGAGTCATTCAATAAATCATTTGCTTTAATAGAGGAATATGGAGCAGATAATGACTAAATATAGGTTTGAAACACCCACTATACATCTTGTTGCTGGTGCAAAATCGACTGATATACAAGGTATGCATATATTGTTGCAACAGGAAGGATGTCCTAATGGTGAAAACAAATTTACAGATGAGCCTAAAGCAATATACTTAGATGCTCTTCAAGAACGCATTGCAAAGCATAACAAAACAGACAAAAAGTCTTCTGTTGATTATGTAATTTGCGTTGCTAATCATAGAGTAATGCTAGCCGAAGCAAAGTTTAAAGTAGGAAAAGTAGAAAATATTGATAAAAAAGAATTGGAGAAGAAGATCAATGATACCAAGTCCATTCTACGCATGGATGATTATTCTTTTTTAGAAAAAAACTTTATACTCTTTAAGAGTGAAACATTACAACCAACTAAAATAGGTAAACTTGCACGAAAGTTTTCGAATAGTCCTAAGTATAAATTTATAACTGCTACTGAGTTTTATGGTTTATTCGAATAGCATCTCGCTAATAACTCTATAACTCAAACGACCGCCCTCATTGTTATGCGGTCGTTGATGTTCAAAGACTATAAAATCCTATGAATATATTAATTATTGGCGCTACTTCTGGCATTGGAAAAGAATTGCTGAATCAGTATGTCGTCCAAGAGCATTCTGTAATAGCATGTGGCAGAAGGGAGAATATTCTAAATGAACTATTAACACAAAATTCCTCAGTACAAGGAGTGCAATTAGATATTTGTGACATTGATTCTACTAGCCAAACTATTTCTGGCTTGTTTGCTCAAACGAGGATAGACATAGCTATTGTAACTGCTGGAATTGGTGATTTGAATCCGACTTTAGATAATACTATAGAACTAAATACATTGCAAACTAATGTTACTGCTTGGACCAATTGTGTTGACTTGTTGTATAAGTCATTTCAAAAGCAAAGTTTCGGGCATTTAGTTTTAATAACATCAGTTGGAGGATTACGAGGCGAACCAGCAGCACCTGCATATTCTGCATCCAAGGCATATCAAATGAATTACGCAGAGGCACTCAAGAAGAAAGCATTTAAAAATTTGCCATCTCTCACAATTACTGAAATTCGTCCTGGCTTAGTAGATACAGCAATGGCAAAAGGGGACGGATTGTTTTGGGTAATGCCTACAAATGTAGTTGTGAAGCAAATTCTTCGTGCGATAAATAAAAAACAAGCAACGTGCATTGTTACCAAACGCTGGCGTATCGTACATTTTATCATGCGGATTCTCCCTTGGGGATTATATAAACGAATATAGTATCACCAAGTCTAAATGTGAATCGGAACAAAGAAAACACGAATGAAATCCAAAGCCAAAATACTTGTCGTGGACGACAACAAAGGTATTCGCGCAGCGCTGGAGATGTTGCTGCCGCGATTCTTTGCTGAGGTGGAGATGCTGTCTTCGCCTAAGTCGTTGCAATCCACCATCCGCGAACTGCAACCCGATGTGGTGCTGCTCGATATGAACTTCCAAACCGCTATCAACACGGGCAACGAAGGACTTTACTGGCTCTCCGAAATCAAACAGTTTGCACCCAATATCGAAGTGGTGCTCTTCACCGCCTACGGCGATATTCAACTCGCAGTAGAGGGCATGAAACGCGGAGCGTTCGATTTCATTGTCAAACCTTGGGATAACAACAAACTCGTTGAGACTCTTACCCTTGCGTACCAACAGAAAATTAAACGCACAGGCAAGAAATCTCCAAGCTCATCGCCCATAACCAATAGCCAATCGCCCAAAATGCACTGGGGTTCCAGCCCTGCCATGACTACTATCCGCAAGCAATTGGAGAAAGTGGCTACCACCGATGCATCTATCCTCATCACGGGCGAGAATGGTACGGGTAAGGATGTCCTTGCCAACGAGATCCACCGCCTCTCGGTGCGTGCCAACCGTCCGATGGTGTGCGTGGACGCAGGCGCTATTACCGAAACACTCTTCGAGAGCGAACTGTTCGGACATGTCAAAGGTGCTTTCACTGATGCACATGCCGACAAAATGGGTAAGTTCGAGCAAGCCAACGGCGGTACGCTCTTCCTCGATGAGATTGGCAATATCCCATTGCACTTGCAAGCGAAACTCTTGCGCGTGCTGCAAAACCGTTCTATCGTGCGTGTAGGTGACACCAAAGAGATACCCATTGATATCCGTCTTATCTGTGCTACCAACCGCGACATTCCGCAAATGGTACAGGACGGCACCTTCCGCGAGGACTTGTACTATCGCATCAACACGATGCACCTGCAACTCCCACCGTTGCGCCAACGCCAAGACGAGATTCTGCCGCTGGCTGAACGTTTCATGCAAACTTATGCCGAACGCTACCACCGCAATGTGAATGCGTTGGCACCCGAAGCGCAACAAGCCCTGCTGGCACATACTTGGTCGGGCAATATCCGCGAACTCAACAACTGCATAGAAAAAGCCGTCATCCTCTCCGAAGGCGACACACTCACCCTTGCTGATTTGCAACTGCCGTTGCCATCTAGTACCCAATATCCAATAGGCGGAACGCCGTCCAATAGCCAATATCCAACAGCCGACAGCGCAGCTGTAGAGACTTTAGAAACCGTCGAAGAGCGTGCTATCCGCAACGCTATGGCGCAACACGATGGCAATTTGTCTTTAGTCGCCAAAGCTCTCAACATCAGCCGCCCAACCCTCTACGCCAAACTGAAAAAGTACGGGATATAATCATGGATACACCTTTCATCATACTCACTTGCCTTGCCACTGCTATTGTGGTGGGAGTCGTTGTGGGGGTAGTGGTGAAACAACGATTGCAAAAGAAAATCAATTACATGCTCGATGCGCTCGAAGATAAGGAACTCAACTTCCGATTCAACGAGCAAGGCATTCGGAATAGAAGCTTCAACAAAACACTCAACCGCCTGCGTGACCTTTTTGATAAGGAACGCCACGAAATCAGCGAACAAGAACGCTACTTCGGGCAGATGCTCGACCATGTGCAAACGGGTATCATCACCGTCACGGACAACCGAGTGACCTATCACAACAAAACAGCCCTCTCGCTCTTGGGATTGCTGACCTTCAGTAGTATTCGCCAATTGGATAATATCCATCCATCGCTTGCGGAAGCGTTTCGACAAGTGTCAGCCAATAGCGAACAACGCGCTACTTTCTTTACTGAACGAGGCGAACGCACCATCATTCTCACAGCCACCGAAGCTACAATACATGGCAAAACAATAAAGATCATTGCCTTTAACGATATTAGCAATGAGATTGCCGAAAACGAGGAGTTGGCATGGTCTCGCCTAATCCGTGTACTCACACACGAGATTATGAATACCATCACGCCTATCGCTTCGCTCAGCGAAACACTCTCCAAAGACCCTGCTTCGCCTGATTTGGTAATGGGCTTGCAGACGATTTCAACCTCCTCTAAGGACCTCATCAAATTCGTCAACACCTACCGCAGTCTGACACGAGTAGCAACGCCAGTTAGAAAACCATTTTACTTGCGCGAACTCATGGAGCGTGTGGAGCAACTGACCAAACAGCAGATAGATGCCGCAGGTGCACGCTATCAGTACACCGAACTGACCGATGATATTCTGCTATATGCGGATGAGGGACAAATCTCGCAGGTGGTAGTCAATCTTATTAGCAATGCCTTGCAGGCGGAGGCTACCCAAATCACCATCACAGCCAAGATTGATGATTTCGATGCAGTCGTAATAGATGTCTGCAATAATGGTCATCCTATCAGTCCTGATAGTCAGGAGCAGATATTCATTCCATTCTTCACCACCAAACCCGAAGGCTCTGGTATCGGCTTGAGCCTCTCCCGCCAAATCATGCGCCTCCACAATGGCAGCATCCGCCTCGTTCGCAGCAACGAAAAGGGAACAATCTTTACTCTCATTTTTAGATAGCGAGTGCATTGAAAAAAGCCATAGATGTGCTACGGATGTGATAGTGATGTGCCACTTTCAACCCGTTATGAACCCATCAAGAACCCGTAACCTCCGGGGAAAATCAAGTGTAATACTTAAATGTTTACCTCAACAACTGTGCAGCGTGGTTCTTAGTGTCCACCTTCTCGATGAGTTGCGTGAGGATGCCTTGCTCATCAAAAACAAACGTCTTGCGCAATGTACCCACACAAGTCTTGCCGCACATCTTCTTCTCGCCCCATGCGCCAAATGCTTGCAACATCTCCGTAGAGGGATCAGAGAGCAAAGGAAAAGGTAATTCGTATTTGGCAATGAAGTTCTGGTGCGACTTCTGGCTATCTTTGCTCACGCCATACACTTGATACCCTTCTGCCAAAAAACGCTGGTAGTTGTCGCGCAAGTTGCATGCTTCCGCAGTACAACCTGGGGTGCTATCCTTTGGATAGAAGTAAATGACGGTTTTCTTACCCACCAACTGCTCGTTGGTAACAATATTTCCATTTTGATCTGCCACGCTAAATGCAGGCATTTTGTCTCCGATTAGTAACATAGTTTCAATTATTTGTAGGGTTTATAAGTCAAAATTTATTGTATATATATATGTCTGTACAATAATCATGCCACTGGTGCCGATAAAAAAACGCGAACAATCGGTCCGCGTTTTTGATAGGTGTATGTGGATTGCTATTATAACAACTCCACGGAGCGATTGACAAACTTAGCCAACGCCTCGCCCTTCAATTGACCAGCAGCCAACATGGCAATATCAATCAATTGGTGAAGTTTGTCGCTGCTTGCAGCGTAGGTGCTGTATTGCTCCTTGAGTTGTTGCTTGAGTGCAGCCAACTCCTTGGTCACGTTGGTCACAGCGTCCTTCTCCTCTTGCGTGAGGTCGGCATCTTTCTTGCCCTTCTGTGCCTCTTGCAGGGTCTTTTCCTCGGCTTGCTTAGCTGCAATCTGCTCTATGATAGGCGCAGTACCTTCGGCGCATGCGTCGGTAATCTCTGCAAGCAGGGCTTTCACCTTGTCGTTAGCCGTATTGATGACCAAATTGTATTGGTCAGGCATATTGCCATAGAACGACATACCTTGTTGATGAGCCGACATCTCCTTCATACGGCGCATGAACTCGTTTTGGGTGAGGAAAACAGGAAGTGCGTCTGCTGACACGGCTTCCAAACTTACATCATAGCGGGTTTTATCGGTTTTAGGCAACTGAGATTCGAAACTGTAGCGCAATGCATCTTCCTCATTGGCTGTCAGTTCCACTTTGGCTTTGTCTTCTTTTTGAATGATATTCTCAATGACATCTGAGTCCACGCGCACGAAACGAATCATCTGCTTCTTGTCGTCGCTGCCATCGCCATAGCTCTTTTGCTCGAATTGCGACATAGCGTGTACATCCAGTTCGCCGTCCATGAGGAGTACGTCATAGCCCTTCTCCTTGGCGCGCTGAATATAGGCGTAGCTGGCATCAGCATCTTGTGCATACAGCATGATGAGGTCGCCGTTCTTGTCGGTTTGAGCTTCTTTGACTTGGGCCTTGTACTCCTCGAAAGTGAAGTACTTGCTGTCAATATTCTTGAGCAATGCAAAGCCCACAGCACGATCGTAGAACTTATCATCGCTGAGCATACCGTATTGGATAAAGAGCTTGATGTCGTCCCACTTCTTCTCAAAGTCCTCGCGGTCGTTGCGGAAGATCTCTGCCAATTTGTCAGCCACCTTCTTGGTGATATGAGAAGAGATCTTCTTCACATTGTTGTCACTTTGCAAGTACGAACGGCTGACATTCAGCGGAATATCTGGCGAGTCGATTACACCGTGGAGGAGGGTTAAATATTGTGGTACGATATTCTCCACCTCATCGGTTACGAACACTTGGTTGCAATAGAGCTGAATCTTATTGCGCTGAATATCAATATTATTCTTGATACGTGGGAAGTAGAGGATACCCGTGAGATTGAATGGATAATCCACATTGAGGTGGATATGGAAAAGTGGCTCATCCATTTGATGAGGATAGAGTTGGTGATAGAACTTCTGATAATCCTCATCGGTGAGGTCCGCAGGCTTACGTGTCCATGCAGGATTGACATCGTTGATGATATTATCCTCGTCGGTCTCTACTTGCTTACCGTCCTTCCACTCTTTCTTCTTGCCGAAAGCAATCTCTACAGGGAGGAACTTGCAGTACTTGGTGAGCAATCCCTCTACGGTTGCATCTTCCAGATACTGAGCGTATTCGTCGTTGATATGCAACACAATGTCTGTTCCGCGCTCTGACTTGATGGTATCTTCCATCGTGTACTCAGGCGAACCATCACATGACCAGTGAACGGCTTTGGCGTCCTCTTGGTAACTGAGGGAGAAGATCTCCACCTTGTCTGCTACCATGAAGGCAGAGTAGAAGCCCAAACCGAAGTGACCGATGATGGCTTCTGCTTTGTCTTTGTATTTATTCACAAACTCTTCTGCACCAGAGAAAGCGATTTGATTGATATACTTGTCCACCTCCTCGGCGGTCATACCGATACCATGATCTTGTACGGTGAGGGTCTTTTTCTTTTTATCTATAAGTACGCGTACGCGCGTATCACCCAACTCGCCTTTGGCTTCGCCTACAGAGGCGAGGGTGCGGAGTTTTTGGGTTGCATCGACTGCATTACTAATCAACTCACGGAGAAAAATCTCGTGGTCAGAATAAAGAAATTTCTTGATGATGGGGAAAATATTTTGCGATGTTACCCCGATGTTTCCTTTCTTGCTCATAAGTGTATTTAGTTTTAAATGTTTCAAATGTTCTAAATGTTCTAAAAGTTCTAAGGGTAGTAGTACAAAAAGTTTGCCAAAGTGCGAGATACTGCCAAAATGGCATGAAATTTGGTCTTGCGACATTTTGATATAAAAATTGGCACTAAAACGAGCAAAAAATGTTTAAAAACATATTTTTTCGCACTTTTTTGTCAGAAAATTTGGTGGAATAAAAAAAAAGTAGTAATTTTGCGCGAATTTTATCGCTAAGATAATAGGTGCCTTTTATAGATACAGTGATTACATATGTGAGACTATTAGACGATTTTATGAAAAAAGCGCTAGTTTTCTTGGTTGATTATGAATTTTTAGATATAGATATAAACAAAAAAAATTAGGTATAAATGAAAAAGATTTTTACGGTTTTAACATTATGCTTGGTTAGCCTTTTTGCATTGGCTGATAAGCAGATTAGTGGCGTAGTCTTGGATTCACAAGATCAACCTGTGATAGGTGCATCGGTGATGGTAAAGGGTACCAGCATAGGTACTATTACTGACTACGATGGTGAATTTATCTTGGAGGTTAACGATGATGCCAAGGTATTAGTTGTTAGTTTCGTGGGTATGCAAACTCAAGAGGTTGCTATTAAAGAGCGAATGACTATTGTTCTTCATGAAGCTACTGAGGTGATTCAGGAAGTAGTCGTGACGGGTTACGGTAACGTGTCAAAAGGTAGTTTCGCTGGTTCCGCACAAGCTGTTAATGCTGAAACGATTGAGAATAAAAGTCCATCTGAGATTTCTAAAGCTTTGGCAGGTGAAGTTGCAGGTGTGCAGGTGGTTACGACTTCTGGTCAGCCAGGTACGAATGCATCTATTCGTATTCGTGGTATAGGTACTATTAATGGAGGTGGTTCTCCTCTGTATGTTGTAGATGGTGTGCCTTATGCGGGTGATATCTCTGCTATTGATCCAGGTGATATAGCTTCTACTACCATCTTGAAAGATGCTACTGCTACTTCACTTTATGGTAGTCGTGGTGCGCATGGTGTTGTTGTGATTACTACCAAGAAAGGTAACTCTGGCGAGGAAGGCAAGATTGACGTAGATGTGAAATATGGTGCTAATATGCACTTGCTTCCAATGTATGAGGTTGTTACAAGTCCTCAAGAATATGTGGAAATGGCATGGATGGGATTGTATAATGCCAGTGGTCGTGCTACTGAACCTGGCCGCTTGCAAGATGCTAGCAAGTTGTTGTTTGGACCAAAAGGTATTCCTGTCGTTTATAACTTGTGGGATGCTCCAGGAAATCAATTAATAGGATCGGATGGTAAATTCCGTTCTGATGTACATCTTAAACCAGGTTATGAGAATATGACCTCTTGGGAGGATGCTATTTTCCGTGTGGGTCAAAAGGCGGATGCTACATTACGCATTTCAGGTGGTACGGAGAAAGTGACATATTATACATCATTGGGATACTTGAAAGATGAAGGTTATTATATTGGGTCTGACTACGATCGTTTTACTATTCGAAGTAATGTGGACTTCAAACCAAAAAAATGGTTGAAGGGTAATCTGAATGCTAGTTATGCATATTCTACAATGAATGCTGCAGGTCAAGATGGCAATATGAATAATGGTTTTGCTTATGTGAATGGTATGCCTGCTGTATATCCAGTGTATTTGTATAACGAAGATGGTACAATCAAGCATGATGATAGAACTGGAGGGCTTGCGTTTGACTATGGTATGCATGAGGGTTCTGGTCGTGGCTTTGGATCAGGTATCAACCCTGCGGGTTCGCTTTTGTATGATCGTGATCATACCATGCAACATCACTTTACTGCGGCAGGTATGTTAGAGGTGAAATTCTACAAAGATCTTAAATTGACGGTTAATGCTGGTTTGACATATTTAGGCGCAACAAACTCTGAGTTTACAAACGCATATTATGGAGATGCTGCGGGTATTGGTCGTATTTATAAGACTCAAACCAATCGCTTGGCATTTATGTCTAACCAGTTGTTGGAGTATAACAAGATGATTGATGACCACTCTATCCGTGTGATGGCTGGTCACGAGAGCAACTTGACACGTACATCGCAAATGTATGGTAGTATGGCACATGTGGCAGCTAAAGGTGGCGACAATGTCTTGGAGTGGGGTAATGCTGTACAAATGTCTGGTATGACATCTGCCACTAGTACAGTGGCGCTTGAGTCTTATCTCGCAACAGCTTCCTATATATATGATGAACGCTATGGCTTGACTGCTAACTATCGCGCTGATGGTTCTAGTAAGTTTGCTAAAGGTCATCGTTGGGGACATTTTGGTTCTGTAGGTGCTACTTGGATGTTTACGAATGAACCATTTATGGAATCTGTAAGTGAGTGGATTAGCAATGGTAAATTGCGTCTCAGTTGGGGATTGTTGGGTAACCAGGATGGTGTTTCTGCAAATCTCTACCAAGATCAATATTCTATCCAATATGTGGATGGTACAGTAGCATACGTTTGGGAATATAAGGGCAATCCTGATTTGACTTGGGAGCGCAGTCAAGTTGTAGACCTTGGTTTAGAATTTGATTTCCATAAATATTTGACACTAGAGATGGATTACTTCTATAAGTTGACCGACAATATGTTATTCCCACGTTATGTGGCGCCTTCTTTAGGTTATAGTTATGAATACCTCAATGGCGGTGAACTGGAGAACCAAGGTGTGGAAATTCAATTGAATGTACATGCTGTAGATACGCGTAATGTGAAATTGGATATTCGTCTCAATGGTGCACATTACACAAATAATGTGAAGTCATTGCCTGATTATATATCTTCTGACACAGAGATGATTATGAATGGAGGTATGGCAGTAGGTCATGGCTTGTATGATTGGAATTTGCCTACTTATGCAGGTGTAGATGCTGAGACAGGTCAAGCTATGTATGTGGCATATTATGATGCTAATTTGGGTTCATTTGGAACAAGTAATTCTGCCGATGCGTTGCAAGCTACTGGTAAAAATGGTAATAACTACATTAGCAATGTATATGAGTATCGTCAAAAATATCCAGACGCTGATATACAAACAGAAAATGTAACTGGTTATCAATCAGCATATGCTGGTTCAGATTATGTGGGTAAAAGTGCGATTCCAGATTTTGCAGGTGGTTTTGGTATAGATTTAGAAGCATATGGTGTAACCCTTGCAGTAACTTGCTCATATGGTATAGGTGGTTGGGGCTACGATAATACTTATGCTCAATTGATGAGTTCTGATAAAGCGGGTAGTTACAACTGGCATACTGATATGCGTGGTGCATGGAATCGTATGATGACTGATGAGCAGAAACAAGCTGTAGCTGACTTGGGTGCGGCAGGTATTCCTCGTTTGTCTAATGGTGCTGATCGTTATGCAAATATGGCTTCTACTCGTTTCTTGACATCAAGCTCGTTCTTGTCACTCAATAATATCCGCGTGGGTTATACTTTCCCTAAAAAGTGGATGGAAAAGATTAAAATTAATAGTTTAAATATCTATGTATCTGCTGATAACTTGGCTATCTGGAGTGCTCGTAAGGGTTACAATCCAATGTCTGACTTTGCAGCAACAACAGATTCATACCAATATACTCCACTTTCTACTATTATGGGTGGTATCAAGTTGCAATTCTAATTGATAATGAAAGGAGAAAAGATTATGAAAACAAGAAGTAATATATTTGTATTGATGTTGATGGTGGCATTGCTTGCCACTTCTTGCTCTGAAAGTTTTTTGGATCAACCACCTTATGGTAGTACTTTGACCCAGGCGCAGTATGAGCAATTGGATAACACCCTCGAAGGTTCTGTTCGTGGTATTTATTCGATGATGTATGTTGTGAGTGATCACGATTTGTTTGGTCAACGAGGAATTGATTTGGCTACAGACTTGCTATCAGGTGATATCGCTTTGACTGCATATACCTATGGCTGGTTCTATGTAGATGAGCAAGGTCAAACAGCGGTATATCGTACGGGTTATGTTTGGAACTACTATTATGGTATGCTGCGTAATATCAATAAGGTAATTAATATCGCAAATGTTCAAAGCGATATCATGAAGCGTGTGGCAGAGTTTGGTTTGCCCAATACGTATAACGAAAAGGATGAAGTTTATTATACTATTGTTGACGGTGATACGTTGACAACCTATTCGTTGTTAGAAGCTGATATTGCTGGGTATTATGCACAAGCATTAACAATGCGTGCATATTGTTACAGCAACCTGATTAATCTCTATGCTCGTACCAATACTCAATTGCGTGGAGCATGGGAGGATGAAGTGGTTTGTCCTATCTATAATGAGAATAATCTAGAAGATGCCCAACCTGTGGCTACCTTGAAGGAGGCTTATCGACAAGTAGAGAGTGATTTGACCTTAGCGATTAGTTATTTTGATGCATTTGCAGAAACCTATACTCGTGAGTCTAAATTAATGGTTGATGGTAGCGTCGCTCGTGGTTTGTTGGCGTATTCATACTTGAATAAAGCTGTTCCAAGCTTGCCTTCTGGTAGAGGTAATTATGAGAGTGCGCTTAAGTATGCAAAAGAGGTTATTGATAGTGGGGATTACAAAATCATTAGCAATGATAATGTATTGACAACAGGTTTTAATAATGTAAGTGATAACTCTTGGATGTGGGGACAAGATGTTACTACGGAGACAGCTGGTGGTTTGGCATCGTTCTTTGGTCAAGTAGATATCCACTCTTATAGTTACGCTTGGGCTGGTGATACCAAAGTGATTGATGAGAATCTTCATAAGGAAATACCCGAATATGATATTCGTAAGAAGTGGTTCAATGATGGTACTAAAAATGCTACTTTTAAACTCTGCCCTGATGGAAAGTTTTTCTCTGCTAAGAATCCTATTTCAACAGCAGATGCAGATATTGACCGTGAATGGTTGAGTGATAATGTGTTTATGCGTATAGAGAGCATGTATTTGATTGCAGCAGAGGCTTCTTATCGTTTGCAAGATTATACGGGAGCAATTGATTATTTGCGTGCGATTACTGATCAGCGAGTAGATACTACAGCTACTGCAGCTACCGAGTACGCTGCTTATGTGGCAAGTTTAGATGCAGCCAACCTATTGGCTCAAATCGAATATAACTGGCGCGTAGAGATGTGGGGTGAAGGATATGCTTTGCAAACCTTCCGTCGTTTGTCTCCAGAGACAGTGCAAGGCGTTGATGGTCGTAAGCGTGGCGGTAATCATGCTTATGATGCAGGTGCAGCAATGGACGCTAATGCTAGTAAGTTTACCTTCCAAATTCCTAGCAGCGAGACCAGTTATAACCCTCACTATGGAACAAAACTTCCTGAATGATTTTGACACCAACTAAAATAATAATAATAACTATTAGTTCAACTAATTTAACTTTTAAATTTTTTAAGTTATGAAAAAGAGTTTATTTTTCGCGCTATTTGCGTGTGTAGCTCTCGCATTCGTGGGCTGCGAACCTGAAAATGATCCTAACAAAGTAACTGGTATTGCTGTTGCTCCTAGTGAGCTTGCTATGGTTCCTGGTGAGGAGTTCCGTCTTTCAGTAGTTGCTATTCCAGCAACAGCTACATTAGATGAAAGTAGTGTTGTAACATGGGTATCTTCTGATACTACTGTTGCAGTCGTTAATGACAAAGGTGTTGTTACTGCTGTAGGTTATGGTAGAGCTAATGTAACTGCAACTTGTGGTGAGTTTACTGGTGTATGCGCTGTATGGGTTAAAACATATTATGAGAACCTTTCATTCACCAATGCTGTCATGTGGTCTGTAGATACTACTGCTTTCGGTGGAGAGGTTCATGAGATATGGACTTCTGATAGCTCTGAATCTTTCAACTGCTATCTTTCTATGGCTGAGTTGTGGCTCTGTTCTGATGGTTTCTATGTTAACGAATCTGGTTACTTGGATGGTGCAGAACTTGCTTCATACATTACCGTATATGCTCCAATGTGGTATGGTACTAGTTATTTGAACCCTGAGAAAGGCGGTGTGCAATTTGTACTTGGCAATTGGAAACTTGAAAACCTCCCTGCTGATAGTGTAAAGGCTCATATTGGTGTTCCTGGTACTTTGAACGAAGATGCTTATATGACATATATGAATATGGCACTTCAAGAATACAATGCTGAAAACTATCAAATGTTTAGTACTTATCTTGCTTTGATTGGTGGTTATGTGGGATATCCTGAGGGATGGCCAGTAGCAATTGCTGGTGCAACCATGACAACTATGGAGTATTCTGTAGATGAAGAGACAGGTGAAGGTGGTTATTCATACTCTTACATGCCTGATGGTATCGTAACTGAGGGTGTATGGAGTTTGAATGGCGAAGGTGTTTCTGCATACATGTGCGGTATGGACTACAACTATCTTAAGTTCCGTGAAATTGCAAACAATGCTGACTATGCTTGGGGTTGCAACTGGATTGAGCAAGAAGATGGTACATTTGCATGGGGTGATGAGTATGTTATGCACTGGGGTGAAGAAGTTACTTACCAATATGGTGAGCTTCCAACAGCTGAGGCACAAAAGATGGAGCCATTGCATCTCCCTGTTTTGACAATTGATTATCCAGAGGTTGCTGAACGCATTAAGAAACAACTCCAAGAGAACAATGCTTTGAGAGTTAAGAAATAATCATCTAAATTAGTTGGTATAATAAGCGGTTACTATTGGACTTAAATCGCTTATAGAATGAGGGAGTTGTCATTGTGATGACTCCTTCTTTTTTATTTTATTTGTTAATATTTTGTAATATGATTACTAATACTTGTATATTCAATATTTTTTTAGTACCTTTGCACGCTAAAACCTATGAAAAGATTAATCTATATAGTATTGTTGTCTTGTGTGGTAAATTTGGCATATGCTGTGATAGCTACGCCAGAGCCACTATTACGCCAATTGCCTGATGGTACATGGATGAAAGTTTATCTTCACGGAGATGAAAACTATCACTATTTGACAACTCTTACTGGAGAACGCATTCCTGGTACTGAGTTAGGTGATGTACCTATGGAATTAGGTTCTATTTATGCGAGTCGTGCGCCTCAAGCAGAAATGTTGGACTCAAAAGTACCTTCAAGAGGAAAAGTAAAAGTTCCTGTGATATTATTAAATTATAAGGATCTATCCTTTACTATGGTGAATCCTCAAGATGATTTTTCAGACTTCTATAATGGAGCGGGAGGCACTAATAGAAATGCCACAGGGTCGGTACACGATTATTTTGTCTGTGCTTCAGACTCGCTTTTAGACTTAGAGTTTGATGTGTATGGCCCATATACAGTTAGCAAAGATATGGCTTACTATGGTGGGAATACATCTTCGAGCCATATGAAGAATGTGGATGACCTTGTACATGAAGCCGCTCAATTAGCCAGTGAAGCTGGCGTTGATTTTTCACAATATGATAATGATAATGATGGTGTTGTAGATAACTTGTCAATTGTAGTAGCTGGCTACAATGAAGCAGAGGGAGGCGATGAGAATACCATATGGCCTCATTACAGTCAAGTGTATGGTTCTAAAAGCTACTCTGGTAAAAAGATAATTGGATATTTGGTGATTTCTGAGTATCGTGGTAGTGGTGGTAAGCAACAAGCAGGCATAGGTACCTATTGTCATGAATTTGGACATGCCTTGGGGCTTCCTGATTTATACGACACACAAAATTCATCTCGCTATACTGTTGGTACATGGGATATAATGTGTTCTGGGAGTTATAATAATAATGGTTGTACCCCTCCTTCCTATAGCGCGTTTGAACGTTTTGCAATGGGGTGGCTGACACCTATACAGTTAAAGGAGGTAGGAGATTATACATTACAGCCATTGATAGAATCTAATACGGCTTATTTGATTGCTGCTGATGAACACAACCTATCATCGATGTCGCCTTCTCCTAATGAATATTTCCTTTTAGAAAACCGCCAAGCAGTGGGATGGGATGCTAATACAGAAGCTTTGGTTGGTACAGGTATGTTAGTATCTCATATTACATTTAATCATAATACTTGGAATCGTAATACATTTAATAATGGGAATATTTTGGGGTATGCGATTGTTGGTGCTTATGATAGTTCACCTAATCAAAGTACACCATTAGACCTTTTTCCAGGAAAGGCAAAAATTACTTCTTGGCTTCCCACTTTGAATAATAGTACGCAATTAATAGACCAACAAGTACAAAATATCAAAGAAAGAGGTGATTTATCTATTCGTTTTTCGTTTGGACCTCCAACAAAAGATGGTATCTTCTTTTCTTCCGATACAATTCAAACATTGGTTACAACGTATGATGCCAAAGCATATGAATATGATACTGCTCAAATAGATGTTGTCGTAAGAAATATGCCAAATGATACGTTGTTAATTTATGCTACCAATGACTATTTTGAATGTTCTATAGATAGTGGCTTGTCTTGGGGAGATAATAAAACACACGTACTTCAACCAATACCCAATGATAGTGTGTTTACTTTCCATGTGTTGATTCGTCATACTCCACATAGACAAGATTGTAATGTTAAGTCAGGATTTATTACGGTTGAAAGTATGCATTCTTTTAAAATGCAGCAATTAGAAGTAAATGGCTACTCTCCTCGCCCTGTTTATATTTCC
The DNA here is from genome assembly GCA_017503075.1 of Paludibacteraceae bacterium. Taxonomy (GTDB): domain Bacteria; phylum Bacteroidota; class Bacteroidia; order Bacteroidales; family Paludibacteraceae; genus Colicola. The sequence goes on from JAFVTU010000017.1 coordinate 113,683, forward strand.
AAACCAGAACTATTGCAGCCAGATAATATATCTACAACTTCTTTTAGAGCGCATTGGGTAGTACAAGAGGACGCGGAGTACTATTATTTAACACTTTTTAGTCTTTTAAATCAACCACAAGTAGATGTGGAAACATTTGATGATTTTGATTCAAATTCGCTTATAGAACAATCTGGATGGATGTCTAATTTTGTGCGTACTACATCTATTATGTCAGAGTCAAAATTAGCAGTCAAATTCATAAATACAGGAGAATATGTTCTCAGTAAAGAATATCTGTTACCACCAGATTCGCTTCGTTTTTGGATTTCAAACGATTATGTGTTTGTCTCTGGTGAAACACAAGGTGGAACAATGTTGTTGGAGGGTAGAGCTGCCAATGGTAAGTGGATGAAAATTGATAACATTCGTATTATGAACACAACAAGGGATTTAGTTAAGAAATATGCTTTATCTCCAAAAGATGCGTTTATCCAATTCCGCTTTACATATACATACAAAGCAGGAGAAGGAGGCGTGGCATTAGATGGTTTTGAAGCACATATGGATAAAACAATTCAATATGTGTCACAAGGTACTCAATTAGAAGTACCTGGAATAATGAATGAAGCTATTATGGCAGACTTGAAACCGAATACTACTTATTATTTTGCAGTACAAGCTTATGAACACAAAAGTTGTAATGAGAATTATTCAAAACTATCTGATTTCCAAGAGATAAGAACTTTAAATAAAATCGAAGAAACACCTTCTTTGAAAGTTATACGAAGTAATGATGGCATATGTGTCGTACAATTGCCCGATATGGCTGATGGCTTATCTGATTTGTATGTTTATACGGCGCAAGGAACATTAGTAGCAATAATAGACGTCCCATATGCAACAATGCAAGTCGCTTTGCCTGATTTACAAGACAATACAATGTATCTTCTCAAATTGTCAAATAAAAAGATTAATAGAAAAGATGCATCTGGGAAATTTGTAACATTTTAATTTATAAAAATATGAAAAAGAGCGTTTTTTTACAGATTTTGACGGTTGGTACAATGTTGATTGCATCTACAGTGTTGAATGCTAAAACATTACAACCAGTTTATTTTGATATGCCAAGTGCTAATGCTCAACGTTTAGCAGAAATGACAGATGATGTAACATCGTTTTTTACACAGTATGAATATGCAATGCAGCGAGTTGATGCAGGTGAAGATATTTCAGCATATTTTGTGCTTGAAACGGCTGAGGATCCTACCGATTCTGTAAGCCATTTGTTAGGTAATATTAACTATGATCAAGGAACTCCATACAATGATTTGTGCCCAATGATTAATGGACGTCGTGCATTAACTGGTTGTGTCGCAACTGCTATGGCACAAATTATGCGTTATTATTCCTTTCCTAATGCAGGAACGGGACAGGTAACATACACAGGTAGCAATGGCGCAAAAACAATTGACTTGTCTGATTATCAGTTTGATTGGGATCTAATCTTAAATGATTATTCGGGTAAATATACAGATCCTCAAGGTGAAGCTGTCGCAAAATTGATGTTGGCTTGTGGAGCTGCGTTAAATATGAATTATAGCGCAGAAGGAAGTGGGTCACACTTGGATAAGGCAATGAAGGCATTTAGGAATAACTTTGCATACAGTAAAAAGATAGGTCATTTTGATTCTACAAATGACTATGATCCAGAGGGATTGATTATGTATGATTGGGCTCCTGCTATTCGAGAACAACATCAGAAAGGTCATCCTGTCATGTATGCAGGTAGTCCTGCGTCTGGTATGTCTGGACATGCTTTTGTTATTGACGGATACAAAGTAATAGATGGTGTCTATTACTATCATATTAATTGGGGATGGTCAGGAGCTTATAATGGATATTATTTGCTCATGAATTTAAAACCAAATGAAGATAATTATGCTGGTTATGGCTGTGATATGGTAATCAATATATATCCAGATGGATGGACTGATGTGGAGGATGTTGTTGTACCGAATTATAATAATAACAAAGTTTACAATCTCCTCGGGCTTGAGGTTGACGAGAACTACAAGGGTATCGTTATCAAGAACGGTAAGAAGTTCATCCAATAATCTCTCAATGAGATAAAATAAAGAACGCGACTCCAATGGGGTCGCGTTTTTTGTGTTTGCATATATTTTGCATCTATGGGTGTTCTGTATAGGTAACGAATAGTGCGGTTATTGTCCGGTTATTGTGCGGTGCGAGTGGGGAATTTTGTGTGTTTAATCGTATAATAGGGTGTAGATCGTTTCGGGGGCGAATACTTCGTTGGCGACGTCTTGGAGTTGGGTGGGGGTGATGGTCTGTATGCGAGCGAAGGTGTCTTGCCACGCAGGGGCATGGTGGTGATAAAGCATCTGCTTTGCCATAGCGAGGGCATTATTCTCCTGATTCTCAGCAGAAATAGCCATCTGTCCTTCCAACTGGCGCAGGGCGCGCTGGAGTTGGGTACTAGTTAGCGTAGTGTCACGCAATTGCTTGAGTTCCTTATGGCAGAGCTCAAGGCATTGGTCCTTGTGTTGTGGTTCGCAGGCGAGGTAGATGTTCCAATAGCCCGTGTCGCTGAGTGGTACTGCTTGTGAATCAATATTATATACCAGTCCATATTTCTCGCGCAGACTCAAATACAATCGGCTAGACATACTGCCACCGCCAAGGATATTATTGAGCAAGTACATGGTCAGTTGTTTGGGATGACCGATAGGGTAGGCATGTGAGCCAAGCATAAGGTGGGTTTGGTGGGTGTGGCGGCGGTAGGTGCGGGTGAGGGACGCTTCGCTATGGGATATATGTGAGGAGGCGATAGAAATGCTAGAAGCACTAGATATACTAGAAGTACTAGATATACTAGTGATTTCTCCTAATTCTTTTTCGGCGGCGGAGATGACTTGTTGGGTAGTGACATTGCCGAGGACAAAGAGCACCATGCGCTCAGAGCGGTAGTGCTGTTGCATCCAATTGAGCGCGATATCGGGTGACTTGGAGATGCGGCGAAGGGTCTTCTTTGTGCCAAGGATAGGCATAGCCAGTGAACTACCCTCAAAAATCATGTTTTCGAAGTCGTCGTAGATGAGTTCGCTGGGTGAGTCGTTGTAACTCTCTATCTCATCGAGGATGACGGTGAGCTCCTTGTCGGTTTCCTTTTTATGAAATGTTGGGCGAAGCACCATATCCGCTAGCAGATGGAGGGTAGTGCGGAAGTGTTGGCGCAGGGTGGCCGCATAGAAAGTGGTTTCTTCTTTGGTGGTATAGGCATTGATTTCGCCGCCGATTCCCTCGATATGATTGATGATTTGGCGAGCAGTGTAGTGCTGCGTACCTTTGAAGACACAATGCTCGATGTAATGCGCCATGCCGTTCTCGTTGGGGAGTTCGTGGCGTGTGCCTGCGCCAACCATTATGCCGACATAAACGACAGGAGAAGTGGTCTTGCGGTGGACAATTTGCAGCCCATTTGGTAAATTATGATAAAAAGTTTCGTACATATTTGGTTATATCAAAAAAAAGTAGTACTTTTGCAGCCGAATTGGAAATTAATCCTCCGATTTCTGCGGCATTGGCGGAATTGGTAGACGCGCTAGACTTAGGATCTAGTTTCGAGAGGAGTGAAGGTTCGAGTCCTTTATGCCGCACATCGGGTTGAAAGACCCAATTTTTTGTAATTAATAATTAACATTTAATATTATGCGTAAGTTTTATATCTTGTTAGTTCTAGTGGTTGTTGCGGGTGCAATGACCAGTTGTTTGGAGTACAAAGAGCCTCAATATAGTCCTCAGATTTATCGTTCGGAATTTTATGTAAATCCTCAGTTTCAGGGTGATACTGTGGTAGGTGCCAAAGATACATTGGATCTTATCTATGATGCAGATGATGATTCGTATGAATTGGATACTGTGTATTTGGGTGATACTGTGATGTTTGCGAGTACATTCTATACTGTGACCAATAATCTTGTGGCTGTGGAAATGAAATGGGATACTACGGAAATGGACTTGTGGTATTTAACAACGGCTGATATTGATAAAGCACTATTGAAAACGGATACTGTAGGAAATCTTACATGTACAATGCGTTTCAATCCAGGTTATAACCGTGTGACCTTCCCTATTTATTTTACCCCTAAGGAGCGAGGCGGTATGAAACTGAAGTTATCGGTTGAGAGTGATTCGGATTTTCCGATGCATTCCGTGTTGATCTATATCCCCGCTATAGCGGCGCCAGTGGAATCAGAGGAATAGTTATTCCATTGTTTTGGCTTCTTGCCAAAGTGCTTCCATTTGATCTAGGGTCATCTCTTTGAGGGATAGACCCTTTTCTTTTGCCTTTTGCTCAACGTAGTTGAAACGGCGGATGAACTTGGCATTGGTTTTCTCTAGTGCGTTGTCAGGACGAACATTATATAGGCGAGCAGCGTTTACGAGCGCAAAGAACAAGTCGCCCATCTCTTCGGTGGCTTTCTCCTCGTCCATATTCTCGACTTCTGCCTCGAACTCAGCGATTTCCTCTTTGACCTTTGCCCATACGTCTTCGCACTTCTCCCAATCGAAGCCTACATTGGCTACTTTGTCCTGTATGCGATATGCTTTGACGAGAGCAGGTAGTGCATCAGGGATGCCTGCGAGGACGGTTTTGTTGCCGCCTTTCTCTTTGAGTTTGACTTGTTCCCAAAGTTTGCAGACATCTTCTGCATTCTTGGCTGCCTGTTCGCCATACACATGTGGATGGCGGAAGATGAGTTTGTCGCAGATTTTATTGCATACGTCAGCTATATCAAAAGCTTCTTGCTCGCTGCCAATCTTGGCATAGAAGACCACGTGGAGCAGTACGTCGCCGAGTTCCTTGCTGATCTCATTCATGTCGTTTTGAATGAGAGCAGACGCCAGTTCGTAGGTCTCTTCGATGGTGTTCTGACGGAGGGATTCGAAGGTTTGCTTTCTGTCCCAAGGGCATTTCTCTCGGAGTTCGTCCATGACCGTAAGTAGTCGGTCGAAAGCTGCAAGTTGTTGTTGTCGAGTGTGCATAGTGTTGTGTAGAATTGTTTAGAGTGGTGTAGAGTTGTGTAGTGTGGTGTTGCCTTGGTTGTCCATTTGGGCGTAGGTGAACTGCTGCCAGCAGTCGCCGAGGATGATGATGCGACTATCGCGGCTGAGCATTAGGTCGAGTTCGATATGGCGGTGACCAAAGATATAGTAGTCGTGGTGATTGCCCTGTTGCTCTTGCTCTTTGGCAAAAAGTACTAATTCCTCTTTGTCCTCACCTTTGTAAGGACAAGGGCGAGCCAACTCCTTCAGGCGGCTGTTTTTTGCCCAGTTATAGCCGAAAGCGTTGCCCCAAGTAGGGGGTAGCAAACGGAAAAGTGTTTGCAAGATGGGGTTATGGAAGACCTTACGCAAGAAGATGAAGGATTTAATTTTCTTTTGTAAGGGCTTGGGTACCTGTGATATATAGTTGCTAGGTACAAGCCCGTCGCCATGAGCAATGAAGAGGCGTTTGCCGTGGATGGTGATGCTTTCGGGTCTGCGGTGTATGATTGCGCCTGTTTGTTTGGCAAGCCAACCGAACGTCCATATATCGTGGTTGCCAATGAAGAAGTGAAGTTGTATGCCCTTGTTGGTGAGTGACTTAAGTTTGTCGAGGATAGGTCGGTATTGCTCTTTGCTGCGGTCGCGCCAGAAATACTCGCACCAGAAGTCAAAGATGTCTCCGAGCAAGTAGATGGCTGTGGCATCCTTCTCCATTTCGTTGAGTATGGAGATGATGGTTTGCTGATGGGCTAATGGATCGTTGATAGCCCTCGAACCAAGGTGTGCGTCGGAGAGGAAGTATGTCATGTTTAGTGAACGCGGCAGAGCCGCTACTGTTTAGTGTTTAGAGTTTAGTGGTTAGAGGAAGCCGAGTTCGAGTTTGGCTTCTTCAGACATCATGTCTTTGTTCCATTCGGGGTTGAAGACGATGTTTACGTTCACTTCGTTGATGCCATCTACTGAACCGACTTTCTGCTTGACATCCTCTACGAGGAAGTCTGCAGCAGGGCAGTTGGGTGCGGTGAGGGTCATGTCTATATTGCAGATACCGTCGCCTGGGAGGTCGATGCGGTAGATAAGACCTAATTCGTATATATTGACAGGTATCTCGGGGTCATAAACCGTCTTAATCATTCGTAGTACCTGCTCTTCCAGTTCTAAAAATTCGTTCATTTGATATAATCTCACAAATAGCGTACAAAGGTACGGAAAAAATCGCATATGCGCAAGTGCTTTGCGATTTTTTTTGTTTAGTGGCGGCAAAGACCGCTATAGTTGAAAACTAAAAGGTGAAAACAGCAAGATGAAAGGATTATTACCCCACTTTTCCCCACTAGTTTTAATAAGTTTTGTATCTAGTTGATAATTAGAGTGTTGGGTTGTTGATAATTATTTTAAAAATATGTTGAAAATATTGTTGAAAAATTTTTTGTGGGGAAATGTGGGGAATATGAAATATTTTTTGTAACTTTGCAGCGGAATTCAGAGAAAACATGAATTTTGAATTAAGGAGTTTGAATTATGAACACATTTATTGGAAACATAGAAGCACGGTTGGACGGGAAGGGTCGCGTGTTTGTTCCTGCAAGTTACAGAAAAATACTTGCAGAGATGGGTTCTACGCAAATTGTGATGCGTAGAGATACTGATAATGAGTGTGTTGTCTTCTATCCCGAACACGTTTGGCACAAGAAGGTGAGCGAACTGCGCGAAGCGTTGGATGAATGGGACCCAGAAGATCAGATGATATTGATGCAGTTTATGTCGGAGGCAGAGATGTTGGATATGGATAGCCAAGGACGTGTGCTGCTGCAAAAGAGAACTTTGGAAATGATTGATGCACAACAAGATATCCTATTCGTTGGTATGCTGGACCGCTTTGCGATATGGAACCCAACCGTGTTCGCAGAGAAGCAAATGCCACAAAAAGACTTGGCCGAGCGCATCAGAATACGCATGAAATCCCAGCCTAAACTATAAATTAAACCTAACCAACTATGAATGAGATTTATCACATTCCCGCGATGCTGAGAGAGACAATCCAAGGGTTGAATATTCAACCCGATGGATTGTATGTGGACGTGACCTTCGGTGGCGGAGGACACTCGAGGGCGATATTGGAAGCCCTTCGGGCTGTTCAGGATAGTGTAGAATTGTGTAGTGGGAAGTTGTACTCTTTTGATCAGGATTTGGATGCGTATGAGAATGCGATGCATTCGGATTTTGGGAATCGGGAATCAGGAATCGAGCGTCGGGATTCGCGATACTCACATTGGCAGTTTGTGCATAGTAACTTCCGTTATCTGCGCAATTTTATGGATTATTATGGTGTGGAGCAGATAGATGGTTTGTTGGCAGACTTGGGAGTGTCGTTCCACCATTTTGATTGTCCAGAAAGAGGGTTTAGTTTTCGTTTCTCTGCTCCATTGGACATGCGTATGAATCAGACGGGAGGTAAGACGGCGGCGGATATTCTGAATACATACAGTGAAGAAGACCTCGCGCGCGTGTTATATATATATGGTGAGATGAATAATTCGCGTCAGTTGGCGAAGAAGATTGTCAAAGCACGAGGGCAGAAAGCGATAGAGCGGACGGAGGAGTTGGTGGAAGTGGTAATGGGACGCCCTGTAGGGGTAATGGACGCTGCTTCGCAGCTATTGGATAATGGGTATCGGGAGCTGGATATACCTGCAGGAGCAAAGAAAGATTTGGCGAGATTGTTTCAAGCACTACGTATAGAGGTGAATGATGAAATGGGGGCACTGAGAGAGATGTTGCTGGCAGCCAAAGACTTGCTGAAACCCGGAGGCAGGATAGTGATACTGACCTATCATTCGTTGGAAGATAGAATGGTGAAGAACTTTCTACGTTCGGGAAACTTGGAAGGGAAGATAGAGAAGGATTTTTATGGCAACATACTGAGTCCGTTTAAGGTGTTGGCAAAGGGAACTATGGCGAGTGCAGAGGAAGTAGAACGTAATCCAAGAGCTCGAAGTGCAAAATTGCGTGTAGCAGAAAAAATATAAAAAACTAAACTAGAAACAAGCTATGAAATATTCTTTACAAGATGTCCTAAGTGGCAATGTGCTGAACCAAGAGTGGTTTAAGCGGCAGTATAAACTGATTGTGATGATCAGTGTGTTGATATTTTTGTATATCTACAGTGGCTATCAGTCTCAGCGTCAACAACGTATGTTGAATGACCTGCAGAAAGAGTTGTTGGATGTTCAGATGACACAACTGACTGTGAATTCAGAGTTGATGAATAAGAGTCGTCAGTCGTCTATAGTAACTCTGCTCCAAGAAAAGGGTAGTCAGTTGAAAGAAAATAAAACTCCAGTAATTAGAATACAATGAGCGAGAACCTTAAAAATACAATTTTGCGTTTTGCTATCGTGTTCGTGTTGATAGCATTGATGTTTTGCGTTGTATTTGTTCGCATTATTGTGTTGCAAACAGTTCAACGCGACAAGTGGATGAGTGTCGTAGAACAAGAGAATAATTATAAGCCTATCAAGGCGTTGCGCGGTAATATATATGATTGCAAGGGGCAATTGTTAGCAACTAGTGTACCTCAATATCGAATATATTTAGATACCCGTGTTCAGGCATTGCGCTTGAATAATGGCGCAGTGTTTTGGGAGTATGTAGATAGTATTGCCGATGGGATGAGTAGGATAGTGGGTGATCAGTCCAAAGAGGAATATCGTAAGCGGATGATTGCTTCTTATCATAGTCGTAATAATCGAGGGAACTACATGCGATTAACTAGTGAACGCATCTCCTATACCCAATTGAAAGAGATAAAAAAGTTGCCATTGATAAGTGGTGGGTTTTATAAAAGTGGATTCCAAGAGGAAGAGTTGAATTCGCGTGTCAAGCCGTTTAAGAGTTTAGGTGGAAGAACGATAGGCAATATTTACACCGTTAGTGGCGAGGCGAAGTCTGGTTTGGAGATGCGTTATGACTCTTATTTGCGTGGCGAAGATGGTACTAGCGTGCGTCAAAGAGTGGCGGGTCGTTTGGAGAGAATACCTCTTGTGGAGGCGAAGAATGGTTGCGATTTGCATACTACATTTGATGCTAATTTGATGGATATCTGTGAGACCTCGCTTCGCAAACGACTGGAGCATACAAGAGCCGAATGGGGATGTGTGGTACTGATGGATGTGCAGACTGGCGAAATAAAAGCAATGAGTAATTTGGACCGTTTGGGTAATGATTCTTATGAAGAGATTGCTAATCACGCTGTTGTACGCATGGAGCCAGGTTCTACATTTAAGACCATTTCGTTGATGGCGGCGTTGGATGATGGTAAAGTGAAAATGGATGATTCTATTAGTGTGGATAAAGCAGGTTGGCTGTATCATGATGCAAAGATTTTGGATGCTCACCCTCGTGACACGGTCTATAGTATTCGTCAGGCCATGGCTGCTAGTAGTAATATAGCTTTGGCAAAAATTATTACGATGGGGTACGGTGGTAGTGCAAAGAAGTTTGTGAAGAAATTACATGGCATGGGTTTGTGTGATAGTGTGGATTACACTATCCCTGGTGCTACTCAGGCTCTAATTAATGTTCCGAATGATACTGTTACTATAGCCAAGATGGCGTATGGTTATTCGGTGGAATTGAGTCCGTTACAGACATTAATGTTCTACAATGGTATAGCTAATGATGGCAAGGTGATGAAGCCATTGTTTGTAAAGGAGATACGCCAAAATGGTAAAACTATAGAATCGTTTGAGAGTTGTGTGATAAATAACGATATGTGTGATGCTTCTACGTTACGAGGGATAAGAGAATGTTTGCATGATGTGGTGTGGGATAATGATTTTGGCACCGCTTCTATTACTCCATGGAAAACTCGCAAGGCTCAGAGTGATTTGGTGTCTATAGCAGGTAAAACAGGAACAGCGCAAATCCATGAACAAGGATACACGAATCGTCGTCACCGAATGTCATTTGTGGGATATTTTCCTGAAGATAATCCGCAATATTCTTGTATTTGTGTAATTCATGCTCCTCAAGGTGCATATGATTCAGGATTGGATTGTGGAATAGTAGTGCGTCAGATAGCAGAGAAGACAATGGCATATGCAGGGGAATATGTGCTGAAAAGGAACGAACAAGTATTGGTAGTGAACAAATAAAATAGTAAGGATACATGAAGCTTTCTGAGTTGATAAAGTGTATAGACGTGTTGCGCGTAGTGGGCGACACGAACAGAGAGGTGGCTGATCTTCAATTTGACTCGCGCCGTGTGGGTGAGGGATGTTTGTTTGTGGCGCAAGTGGGTACAGCAGCCGATGGACACGCATATATTGAGCAATGTGTGGCGAAAGGGGCAGTGGCTGTGGTACTGGAGAAAGAGGAATATATCAAGGACGATGGCGTATGCTATATCCTGGTGAAAAACAGCGATGAGGCGTTGGGCAAGATGGCGCACTATTGGTGTGGTGAACCTAGCAAGCAACTGAAATTGGTGGGCGTGACTGGCACGAACGGCAAAACGACTACCGCAACATTGCTATATAAGCTTTTCAAAGCATTGGGATACAAAGCAGGACTGCTGTCAACGGTGGTGAATTATGTGGATGATGAGGCAGTGGCTGCGACGCATACGACGCCTAATGCATTGGAACTGAATGCATTGCTAGCTAGGATGGTAGCAGCAGGTTGTACGCATGCGTTTATGGAAGTGAGTAGCCACGCTATCGCTCAAGAGCGTATTGCAGGGTTGGAGTATGCAGGCGCGTTGTTCACGAATTTGACACGCGACCATTTGGATTATCACAAGACGTTTGATAACTACCGCGATACGAAAAAGATCTTGTTTGACCGATTGGGCAAAGAGGCGTTTGCAATAACGAATATTGATGATAGGAATGGATTAGTGATGACGCAAAACTGTCGCGGTCGCGTGCTGACTTATTCCACCCATAGCATGGCGGATTTCCGTGGCAAGATACTGGAGGAGGGCTTCGATGGTATGCTGCTGCGCGTACAGAGTACGTTGGGTGCGGTGAATACGGAAGTGTTTGTGCCGCTGGTAGGTCGGTTCAATGTGAGCAACTTGCTGTTGATCTATGGTGCTGCGGTGGCATTGGGTGAAGATGCAATGGAAGTGCTGCGTATCTTAAGTGGGTTGCAACCTGTGAATGGTCGCTTTGAGACTATCCGCTCGCCAAAGGGCTGGACAGCAGTGATAGACTATGCGCACACCCCCGATGCGGTGGAGAATGTGCTGAAGACTATCAACGAGATTGTGGCAGCGAATATAGGGAAACAGTCTGCCCCCGCACAAGTGATTACAGTGGTGGGTTGCGGCGGCAATAGAGATAAAGGTAAACGTCCGATTATGGCGAAGAGTGCATATCAATTGAGTACGCAACTGATTTTGACATCTGATAATCCTCGCGATGAAGAACCTGCTGATATTCTGAAAGATATGGCAGCAGGGCTGACAAACGAGGAACTGCGCCATACGCTGATTATAGAAGACCGCGAGTCGGCTATCAAGACGGCTTGCACCTTGGCTCGACAGGGCGATGTGATACTGGTGGCAGGCAAAGGACACGAAGATTATCAGATAGTTAAAGGTGTGAAGCACCACTTTGATGACCATGAAGTGGTGAGGGGATGTTTATAGTTTAGAGAACGTCGCAAAGCGGCTACAGTTTAGAGTTTAAAGGTAGGAGTTATGATATACGAATTGTTTCAGTTATTAGGTAATGTGCCAGGGGCACGATTGATGAACTACATCTCGTTTCGCGCGATAGTGGCAGGTGTGATGGGTTTGTGTATAAGTATTTGGGTGGGTAATTGGTTTATCCAGTTGCTCAAACGCAAAAACATCTCCGAGACACAGCGCGATGAGAAGATTGACCCATTCAATGTGGCAAAGAAAGGGGTGCCTACGATGGGAGGCGTGGTGATTATTGCTGCCATGCTGATTCCATGTCTGTTGATGGGTAGACTGAGCAATGTGTATATGATTTTAATGCTCATCACTACGCTAATTTTAGGCACTTTGGGCTTTGCGGACGACTATATCAAGACTTTCCGAGGTAACAAAGAGGGACTGAATGGTTGGGTGAAGATTGCAGGGCAAATCACATTGGGTTTGATAGTAGGACTGACACTTCGCTATAGCCCAGAAGCCACGATGCACGAGCGCGTTACATCGCATATCGAGAACAATATCACGGTGTTTGAAAAGTCGCCTGAAGTGAAGTCCACCCGCACCACTATCCCATTTATAAAAGAGCATAACTTCAATTACGCGGATATGTTCTCCTTCTTGGGTGAAACGAATAAATACAAGGCAGGTTGGATATTCTTTGTGATACTGACTATTTTTGTAGTGGCTGCGGTGAGCAATGGTGCAAACCTCAACGATGGTATGGATGGTATGTGTGCAGGCAACTCTGCCATCATTGGTGTGGCGTTGATTGTGCTGGCATACATCAGTGGCAACGTGGTATTCTCCGACTATTTTGATGTGATGTATATCCCTGGTAGCGAAGAACTTGTGGTATTTATGGCATCGTTTGTAGGTGCACTAATAGGATTCTTATGGTGGAATGGTTTTCCTGCGCAAGTATTCATGGGCGACACAGGTAGTCTGACTATCGGAGGTATTATCGGTGTGTGCGCTGTGATTATCCACAAGGAGTTGCTTTTGCCTATCTTGTGCGGTATCTTCCTGATGGAGAGCGTGAGCGTGATTGTTCAGACACAAGTATATAAGTTTGCCAAGAAGAAAGGCATGCACTTGCGTGTGTGGAAGCGTACTCCGCTGCACGACCACTACCGCACCTCTATGGCTCAAGTGCTCCGCAACGACCCTACGTGCAAGGTGTTGTTCCAAGGCAAAGGTCCGTTGCAGCATGAGAGCAAGATTGTGTTGCGCTTCTGTATCGTGACTTTGATTTTAGCGGCATTGGCTATATTAACCCTTAAAATACGTTAACCTAATTATGAAAAGAATTGTTGTATTAGGTGCAGGCGAATCGGGTACAGGGGCTGCCATACTGGCGCAAGCCAAAGGTATGGAGGTGTTTGTGAGCGATATGGGAGAGATTGCTCCCATGTACCAAGCTCTGCTTGACCAGCACCACATTGCTTGGGAGTCGGGCAAGCACACGCCCGAACTCATCCTCGATGCCGACGAGGTGATTAAGTCACCAGGTATTCCGCTCACGGCACCGCTGGTGAAGCAACTCATAGCACAAGGCACGCCTATCCTCTCGGAGATTGAGTTCGCTGCGCGTTACACCAACGCCAAGATGATTTGTATCACGGGTTCGAATGGCAAGACCACGACTACTTCGCTGATTTTTGACATGCTACGTCGTGCTGGATTGGACGTGGGTTTGGCAGGTAATATCGGCAATTCGTTGGCATTGCAAGTGGCACAAGAGGACCATGCGTACTATGTGATTGAGCTCTCGTCGTTTCAGTTGGACAACTGCTACGACTTTAAGGCGGATATTGCCATTTTGCTCAATATCACGCCTGACCACTTGGATAGATACGACCATCAGTTCCAGAATTATGTGGATGCGAAGTTCCGTATCACGCGCAACCAAACGAGCAAGGATGCGTTTATCTACTGGAGCGAAGACCCAGTCATCAATCGCGAGATTGCGCGTATTCAACCACAGGCAACATTGTATCCTTTTGGCAGCAATGAGCAGAACGTGGCATATACCGATGGCAGTCACTTGGTAGTGAGTGTTAAACCAGATGTGGCACCATTGCGTGTGCCGCTCGAAGAACTGAGTCTAAAAGGCAAGCACAACCAACTCAACTCCATGGCTGCAGGTTTGGCAGCACAGATATTGAATATCCACAACGATGTTATTCGTGAGAGTCTGCAGCAGTTTGCAGGCGTGGATCATCGTCTGCAATATGTGGCTACGGTGAAAGGGGTGCGCTATGTGAATGACTCCAAAGCCACGAATGTGAACTCCTGTTGGTACGCATTGGAGAGCATGACCACTCCTACCGTGCTTATTCTAGGTGGAACGGACAAAGGCAACGACTATAGTGAAATAGATGAGTTGGTCCGTGAGAAATGCCATACACTGATTTTCATGGGTAAGGACAATCGCAAACTGATTCAGCACTTTGACGCATTGGGCGTGACGTACATCTCTACCGACAACCTTGCTGATGCTGTACAATCGGCATACGAGGTAGCCAACGAAGGAGATACAGTATTGCTGTCGCCCTGCTGCGCAAGTTTTGACCTCTTCAAGAGTTATGAGGACCGTGGAAACAAGTTCGTACAAGCAGTAAGAAATCTATAACCATTTAACTATACTAATTTATGACTATTAACGATTACAAAATTAAATTACGCCAGCAACTCTCGTACGTGGATAAAGTTTACTGGGTGTTGTTTGGTAGTCTAATTATTGTTGCAATTTTGGCATTGTTTTCAGCCAGTAGTACCTTGGCTTTCGAAAAGGGAAGTTCTACTCTTGGTCCAATTATGGAGCAAATGTTGTTTATTACAGTGGGGGTGATTCTTGCCTTTGTGTTGCAATTCCTGCCGAGCAAACTTATTCGTATTTGTAGTTATGCGGTGTTGGGGTTATCAGTGATATTTTTATTGTTGACCTTTACAGATTTGGGCGTGGAAATTAATGGTGCTAAACGCTGGTTACGCATATTTGGAATTACTTTTCAACCTTCAGAATTGGCGAAACTATCTCTTGTCCTAGTGGTAGCGGATTTGTTAAGTCGTATTAAATCGGCCGAGAGCCAAAAGAAAATATTCTTTATTGTATTAGGAATAACGGCTCTAGTATGTGGATTGATACTAGTGGGCAATTTGTCTACTGCCCTATTATTAGGCGGAATAGTGTTCTTGCTTTTCTTCCTAGCTCGCGTGCATATTAAGTATTGGGGGACGACGATTTTGGTTGCAATAGCACTATTGGTGAGTGGGTATTTCTATGTTGAAAATCAATTTGTTAAACCTAACCGTAAGGTAGATGGGGTGATGAAGCGAGCTACTGTGTGGGTTGGTCGTGTGGATGCAATGATAGAAGAACTAAAGACACCTACGGATAGCGTCGTGTTGACAGATGATAACTATCAGCGTACAATCGCTAAAATGGCAATAGCACGTGGTGGATTGTCTCCTGTTGGGGTTTTGCCGGGTAATAGTCAAGGACGTAATATTTTACCGCAAGCTTTCTCTGATTATATATTTGCGATTATAATAGAAGAGTCGGGTATTATAGGAGCAGTTTTGCTAATGTTGCTCTATTTGGCTATTTTGTTCCGTTCGTGCCTCAGTAGTAGCAAGTATGCTGACTATTCCGCTATGCTGATGGTGATGGGCTTGGCATTGATGCTCACGTGTCAAGCATTGGTCAGTATGATGGTGTCGGTAGGTATTGGTCCTGTCACGGGACAACCGCTGCCGATGATCAGCCGAGGTGGTACGAGTGCGCTGATTACCAGTATCTATTTTGGTATTATCATGTGTGTCGCTCGCGAACAAAACGAACTGCATGCTCGCCAGCAATCTGCCATGGCTGCCAGCGAAGAAGAAGTGCCGGAGATACATATAGAGTAACTTTGGGCTAGGATATTTTGTATACATTTCTATTGGTATAGGTTCTGCGAGTCATCGCCAAAGCAACAATGTAATAAAAATATTGAATATATCATGAAGTACCTAATCTCTGGTGGCGGAACAGGAGGACATATCTTCCCCGCCGTAAGTATTGCAAACGCATTGCGCGAAGCTGACCCTAATTGCGAAATACTATTTGTGGGAGCACTCGGACGTATGGAAATGGAGCGCGTACCACAAGCAGGATATAAGATTATCGGTCTGCCTGTCAAGGGGTTTGACCGTAGTCGCCCATGGAAGAATATCCGCGTAGTGATTGACCTAGTACGCTCAATGAAACAAGCATGTAAGATTGTGCGCGATTTCCGTCCAGATGTGGGAATAGGCGTGGGTGGCTACGCTAGTGGTGCAGCCATGAAAGTGGCAGCGAAAATGGGAGTACCCATCCTATTGCAAGAGCAAAATGGCTTTGCAGGAGTGACCAACAAACTGCTGAAAGATGATGCCAAGAAGATTTGCGTAGCATACGAGGGGATGGAGCGTTTCTTCCCAAAAGATAAAATCATCCTCACAGGTAACCCTGTGCGCCAGAACTTGACTTCAGGCACAAAAGAGGAGGCAATCAAATACTTCAATGAGGAGTTTGGCGTGAACTTCACCACACAGAAGAAGACGCTACTCATCATAGGCGGAAGTCTAGGTGCGCGCACCATCAACCAAAGCATCATTGCGCACCTCAACGAACTGATAGAAAGCGGGATACAGGTGATATGGCAAACGGGTAAAAACTACTTTGCGGACTGCAAAGCAGCACTTACCAATAGCGCACTCGCGCGTCCAATAGGCGGAACGCCGTCCAATAGCCCAATAGGGGCGTCCGATGATTGCCAGTCACCTGCAATCATCTGCACGGATTTTGTCAGCCA
Source organism: Paludibacteraceae bacterium (assembly GCA_017503075.1). Lineage (GTDB taxonomy): Bacteria > Bacteroidota > Bacteroidia > Bacteroidales > Paludibacteraceae > Colicola. The sequence goes on from JAFVTU010000017.1 coordinate 130,261, forward strand.
GATGCCACTAGCATATGCGCTGGCAGACTTAGTGATTTCGCGTGCAGGAGCTTCATCAATATCCGAACTCTGTCTGTTGGGCAAGCCATCTATCTTGGTGCCATCGCCTAATGTAGCCGAAGATCATCAAACTCACAACGCCATGGCATTGGTCAAGAAAGATGCAGCGGTTTTGGTAAAAGATGCAGATGCCAAAGATACACTGATAACCAGTGCATTATCACTTATTCAGAACGATAAACAACTACAAGCATTGCACAAGAATATTCTCACTTTGGCACTACCTGACTCTGCAAGATTAATAGCAGATGAAGTGATGAAGTTGGCATCAAAATAAACTAGGAATTATAGTTCGATATGTTGTGCTCGTATAGGTTCGGCAAGGAAAAGTGAAGCAGACTCTTCAAATTTCTTTGCCGATTCTGTAGTGAGATACAAGCATCCTCCTGACCTGCTGGGTGAAGATGCAGAAATGCGTGCAACGATTTCTGGATGGCGTTGCAGGTAATCAACCAAACTATTTGCAACGATTTCACCTTGCGAGATAATAGAAATGCGACGGTTAGTACTTGCTATAAAAGTTTCAATCTTTGATTGTAATAGTGGATAGTGTGTACATCCTAGAATGAGTGTGTCAATAAGAGAATCGCGCGAGAGTAGGTCTGTCAAGTATTTTTCTACGAAGTAGTTAGCTCCGTCGCCAAGATGTTCGCCCGACTCAATCAGCGGCACCCACATGGGGCATGCTTGCTGAGTAATCGTGAGGGTGGGGTCTTGCTTCAGCAGCTCGATGACATAGCTCTCGGATGCTACTGTGCCCGGGGTGGCAAGTACGCCGATATGTTTGGTACGCGTGCGTTGTGGCACAACCTCCACCGTGGGGCGGATGACACCTAACACACGCAGTTCGTCGGGGTTGATATTGCGCTGCTGAATAGTACGTAACGCTTTGGCACTAGCGGTGTTACAAGCGAGAATGATCAGATTGCATCCCTGCTGATGCAGGTAATTAACCGCCTGAAGGGTATATTCGTAAATGACATCAAATGAGCGTGTTCCGTATGGCGCACGAGCATTGTCGCCCAAGTAGAGATAATCGTACTGGGGAAGATGCTGGCGAATGTGATTAAGGATGGTCAATCCGCCATAACCACTGTCGAAAATACCGATCATTTTTTTGTTTAGTGTTTAGAGTTTAGTGTTTAGAGGCATGGAATTTGGGTGCAAAGGTACAAAAAATAAATAAAATGCACAAATAATTTGCATAATTCACATATTTTTTGTATCTTTGCGGGCTGAAAGGAGTGTTTGCGTAAACTCCGACAGAGTATAGAACTAAATAAATTAATACCGATATGAAATTTAATGTATCAAGTAAGGAATTGTTTGCACAATTGCAAGCAGCCAGCCGTGTGATTGCGGCAAAGAATAGTTTACAAATTTTGGAGTGCGTTTTGTTCGACTTGAAAGGCGATCAATTGACCTTAACTGCTTCAGATGGCGAGACCACTCTGCGTACTTCCATGCAAGTAGAAGCTGCTCAAGGCGAGGGAAAAGTGGCTGTGGCTGCTAAGATTTTGTTGGAAACTTTGAAAGAATTCTCTGAGCAACCTCTGACATTCCACATTGATGATCAAAACTTTGGTTTGAATATCACAAGTGCCAATGGTACGTATAGTTTTGTAGGTGCTAACGGCAACGAGTATCCAGAGATGCCAGTAGAGAAGGGCGAAAATACTTTTGAGATTGCTGCTGATGTGCTCTTGGATGCAGTGAATAAGACAATCTTCTGCACAGCTGATGACGAGTTGCGTCCTGTGATGAATGGTATCTATTTCGACTTAAACGAGGAGAAGATTACGCTCGTGGCTACCGATGCTCATCGTTTGGTTCGTTACACCAACGATAGCGTGAAGGGTGCGCAAGCAGTAAGTTTCATCTTGCCTAAGAAACCAGCTCAATTGCTTCGTCAGGTGTTGAAGGGCAGTGATAATGTGTCTGTTAACTTTGGTGCAAAGAATGCTACCTTTACTTTTGGTCAAACAGTGATTGTATGCCGCCAAATCGAGGGACGTTTCCCTAACTACAATGCGGTTATTCCTCAAAACAATACCAACAAAGTGATTGTAGATCGTCAAACAATTGTGAACGCCTGCAAGCGTGTAGCCGTATTTGCTAACACAGGTACTAGCTTGATTAAGTTGGCTTTGAGCGAGAACCAAATCAAGATCTCGGCACAAGACATTGACTTCTCTACTTCAGCAGAAGAAACCATCGCATGCGACTATACAGGTATGCCTATGGCTATTGGCTTCAAAGCACCATTCTTGATAGAGATTCTGTCTTCTATCACTTCTCAAGACGTTGTCTTGGCATTGGCCGATCCTGCTCGCGCAGGTCTGATCTTGCCATCTGAGAATGATGAGAATCAAGATTTGTTAATACTATTGATGCCAATGCTCTTGAACGACTAATTTTGTGTTTCTTTTGGCATCTTGCTGGTTGTTATTCGGTCACAATGTCCGCATTGCTCCCTCGGTTCGCCCAGCAATCTGCTCAAAACAAACTACAAAATGTGTGATTAAACTATGAAGTTGAAACTTACTCGCCCGTTGGTTTTCTTTGATTTGGAGACTACGGGTTTGAATATAGCTCAAGACAGGATTGTAGAGCTGAGTTACTACAAGGTCTTCCCTAACGGCTGTGCCGAGGGGAAGACTTTCCGCGTAAAACCAACGCAGATGATGTTGGGGCAAGAGATCCAGATGCATATCTCGGATGAGGCAACCGCAGTACATGGGATTCACGACGAGGACTTGGTAGATTGCCCAACCTTCAAGGAGATTGCACCAGAACTGGTTAAAGTGCTGGAAGGTAGCGACTTAGCGGGTTATAATTCCAACCATTTTGATGTGCCATTATTGGCGGAGGAATTGCTGCGTGTAGGGCAAAATATCGATTTAAAGCGTATGCGAATGGTAGATGTATTTACCATTTTCCAACGCCAAGAACCTCGCAATTTGGTAGCAGCATATAAGTTCTATTGCGGAAAAGACCTGACGGATGCACACTCTGCGGATGCCGACACGATGGCAACCTACGAGGTGCTGAAAGCACAATTAGAGCGTTATGAATTACCCGACACAGTAGAGGAACTATCCGACTATACAACTGGTAATGTGCGCTTTGCAGATTTTGCAGGACGCATTGCGTATGATGCTGAGGGAAAAGAGATTTTTAACTTTGGCAAATACAAAGGTCAGCGCGTAGCGGATGTTTTTCGTCGCGATCCTGGCTACCACGGCTGGATTCAGCAGGGCGATTTCCCACAATATACCAAAGCGGTATTCATGCGAGTGTACTTGAGTCTTCGTGGCTAAACCTTTAAAACTTTTAAAACCCTTAAAACTTTTGAACAACGAAGTAACTATACTAGGTTGTGGCAGCGCAATGCCCACATTCCAGAACTCGCCTACAGGGCAGATTGTGGAACTATGCGATAAGTCATTTCTTGTTGACTGCGGAGAAGGAACTCAACTGAGAATGAGGCAGTTGTGTATTAAAACTGCGCGGCTATACACCGTGCTGATTTCGCATTTGCATGGTGATCATTGTTTTGGATTGATAGGGTTGATATCCACGTTGGGAATGATGGGACGTACGCAGCCCTTGCATATCTATGCACATGCCGACTTGGAGAAACTGCTTCGCCCGTTGCTGGATTATCATTGCCAAGACCTACCGTATGAGGTGGAGTTTCATGCCATCAATCCGCGTAAGAAAGAGGTGATATTTGAGGACCGCACGCTGACGATTGAGACTATCCCACTGAAACATAAAGTACCAACGTGTGGTTTTCTCTTTACAGAACATCATCGCGACAAAGAGCCTCGCAAACGGTATGCGTATTGTTCGGATACGGCATATCGTGAGCAGATTGTGGAGCAGATTGCGGGAGTAGAGGTGCTATTTCATGAGGCTACGTACACCGAAAAAGATGCAGATAAGTGCAAGAAGCATACGCACTCTACAGCCAAGCAAGCTGCACAAATTGCTAAGTTAGCAGGTGCAGGGAAATTGGTAATAGGGCATTTCAGTGCTCGTGAAGATGACCACCAAGTGTTCTTAAATGAGGCACGCGAAGTGTTCGAAAACACAGTTTTGGCAGTAGAAAAAGAGACGATAGAGTTATAATGGCAAAGAATACGACGAAATATGTGTGTTCGAATTGTGGTGCTCAATCGCCACAAATGATTGGTCGTTGTCCAGTCTGCGGTGAGTGGGGAACATACGAGGAAGAGGTGAGTACCACTATCTCTACCAAAAAGGGCGGAACTTCGCTTCGTCGTGGCGCGCAGGCGCAACGCCTACGCGAGGTAGAGGCTCAAGAGGAGATGCGGATTGATATGCAGTCTTCGGAGTTGAATCGTGTCTTGGGCGGCGGATTGGTACCTGGCAGTTTGGTGCTATTGGGTGGTGAACCAGGTATAGGAAAATCTACATTAGCACTGCAAGTACTGATGAAAATGGGGCACCGCAAAACACTTTATGCAAGTGGCGAAGAGAGTGCTAAGCAATTGAAACTCAGAGCTGAACGATTGGCAGGTGATGCTGAGAATCTTTATATTTTGGCGGAGACATCGCTAGAGCGCATATTGGATAGCGTAACCGAGATTCAACCCGAGATAGTAGTGGTGGATAGTATTCAAACGATAGGTACAGAATCCATTGAGGCAAGTATAGGTAGTTTGAGCCAAGTGAAAGAATGTGCTGCGAGGATATTGCAGTATGCCAAAGAGAAGAACGTGCCTTTTATCATCGTGGGGCACATCAACAAGGAGGGTTCGTTGGCAGGTCCAAAAGTATTGGAGCATATAGTTGATACGGTGTTGCAATTCGAAGGGGATCAGCATTATGTCTATCGCATCTTGCGGGCACAAAAGAATCGCTTTGGTAGCACTAGCGAGTTGGGCATTTTCGAGATGCAACAAGATGGCTTGCGCGAGGTATTGAACCCAAGTGAGTTGCTCTTGTCGGGTAACCGCGATGGGTTGTCGGGAGTGGCTATTGCTGCTGCGGTAGAAGGTGTACGCCCGTTGTTGATTGAAGTTCAGGCACTTGTGGCAAGTGCTGCATATGGTACACCTCAACGAAGCAGCATGGGTTTTGACGGCAGGCGACTGAATATGCTTTTGGCTGTGTTGGAGAAGAGGGTAGGCTTTAAACTATTGCAAAAAGATGTGTTTGTCAATATCGCAGGCGGACTACGAGTTAATGACCCAGCTATTGATTTACCTGTTTTGGCTGCTGTGCTTTCTTCGAATATGGATATTGCATTGGATGAAAAAATATGCATGACAGGCGAGGTGGGTTTAGCAGGCGAAATACGCCCAGTTAATCGCATAGACCAACGTATTCGTGAAGCGGAGAAGCTTGGTTTTGAGCAGATTATCATCCCTGCAGGGCAAAAGTTTAATAGGCGAGGGCTAAAAATCAGCGTACAGGAGGTGAGTCGAGTGACGGATGCATTCCGAAGATTGTTGAAGCAATAATGCGATATGCATAAGCGTACTTAGGTGCGCTTATTTTTTTTGCCTATGGCTAATTATATGCAAAGTTCTTATATGTGTAACTATGTGGGAATCAATAACTAATACTAAGTGGTGATGAGTTGAATGTATGTATTGTGTGATATATGGTAGATGAATTTTGTTAAGCTATTCTGTGGATAGATAAGAAGTCATTCTGCTAACGGATAATAGTCATTCTATTGATAAATAGTATAAAAATGCAATTAAAATTTGCGTATATGAAAAAAAAACAGTAACTTTGCGCCGATTTTGTGCAAATTAATGTCTTAAACTAAAAGATTATGAGTAAAACTAAAGTTTTAACGATGTTATTGATGCTGGTCATGGCACCAATGGCTATGTGTGCAGCTTCCGCAGAACATCTTGACCGTCTTGAATTTGGCCCTGCGGTAGGTGTGGGATTTTATGTGGGTAATTATCATCCAGTTGCTGAATCTAACCTGTTGCGTATTCCATTATATGATGTTGCGGCACTCAATACGTATGAGCATGCGCATATGGACTGGCCTGGTATTGAGACTTTTGGCTTTAGCGTAGGTTATCGTTTTAATATGCGTTGGCACTTGTTGGCTAAGACAACTCGCCAGCGTGTCGCTTTTGCTGAATATGATGAAGGTACTCGTGGATTGTATTACAATGCGATGTGGCATGTTGATGTGTTGGCAGAATACAATATTTTGAACTATGGTAATAAGATGCAACCAGAGAGTGGAATGTATAATGTGGTACCTTATGTTGGCTTTGGTATAGGTTGCACTATGTATAATCAGAATGCGACACTCCGTGCTGTAAATGGTGGAGATGTTAATGAGCAAAAAATCAACACATGGCAGCCTCAAGTGGGAAAAATGTATAAAGGAAAGGATACGCAGGGGAAAGTTGTAACGGATAGCAATCCTATAGGTGTAGGATTGTATATCCCTGTGGCGTTTGGTGTGAAGTGGCGTATTAACGACAATGTTCAGCTGAAAGGCTCTTTCCAATATCAATTATACTTCTCAAATAATAGTAAAGGTGGTTTGAATAGTAATATTGAGGGTGCAACTGCGGCAGATTATTATGATAGAGCTGGTAGTTCTGCCATTAATATACAAAATCGCCCAACATTTGAGCAGTTGAGCAAACATATCGTTGGCTATAATCACGATTGTTTGTTCTCAATAACTGCGATATTTAACTTGGAGAAATGGCGCGAAGAGCGTTGGGCAGACTTCTAATTTAGAGTATTTGCGTGTTGCAAAAAAGCCACTATTATATAGGGTATTTGTTCGCGTTTGCGTGGATTGTGTCGTTACCCGTGAGTGTGTATGCCAAAGATGATAGTCAACATCAATTTTATTTGATGGATGTAGGTGTGCAGGGAGGTGCTGCCTACTATGTAGGGGAGTTGGCACCTCATGTGTTTATGTCCACGAGTGAGACTTATGGTGCGCAAGCACGTTTAAAAATAAATCCTCGTTGGGCTGTACAACTGAAAGGGCAGCATCAGCGTGTGGTGAATACTTTGGAAGCAGGCAATGAGTGGGGAGTAAGTGCAGGTAAATATCAAAATCTGATGTGGCATGTTGATGTGATGGGTGAGTATAATTTCTTTTTGCTTGGTTTGAATGAGTACGATATTCATATGAGACCATTGACGCCGTATATGGCTTTGGGTGTTGGTATGACAGTGATGGGTACTTCGTCTTCTTCGATTGCTGGTGTTGCGGTCTATTTACCTGTGGCTATTGGCTTAAAGTGGAAGTTTGCGGAGAGGTGGCAGTTGCAAGTGGCGTGGCAACATAATGTGTATGTTGATAAGAATGGTGATGCTTTGGAGGGGAATAGCGCGTTTGATAATACATACCAAATGAATGGTACAAATATCATGAATAATGATATAACTTCCACATTGACAGTGGGTTTGATGTTTGAATTCGGGCGTGAAAATAAGCCATGTGTAATGTGTACTTATGATATGTGATTATGGGATATAAAGAGCAGATACAACAGGATAGAATACCCCGTCATGTAGCGATTATTATGGATGGTAATGGGCGTTGGGCTAAGCGTCAAGGAATGGCACGTATGTTTGGCCATCGCCAGGGGGTAGAAACAGTGCATCACATCACGGAAGCCGCTGCGGAATTGGGTATCTCGTATATGACTTTGTATGCCTTTTCTACAGAAAATTGGAATCGTCCTAAAGATGAAGTGGATGCGTTGATGGCATTGTTAGTGGATACAATCGCTAAGGAGACACCTACTTTGATGAAAAATAATATCCGCCTTCAAACCATAGGTGATTTGAGTCGTTTACCTCAGGTAACACGCGATAATTTTATGGCATGTATAGAGGAAACGACTAAGAATACAGGTTTGACTCTAGTCATAGCATTAAGTTATAGTGCGCGTTGGGAGTTGATACGAGCAACGCAAAAGATAGCTGCAGCGGTGAAAGAAGGTGAGATGTTGATTGAAGATATCAATGAGGAGGTGATAGGAGGGTATCTTACGACTAGTAATATGCCAGATCCAGACTTGTTGATTCGTACAAGCGGTGAATTACGTATAAGTAACTTCTTGTTGTGGCAATTGGCTTATTCTGAATTGTATTTTACGGATTGCCTGTGGCCTGAATTCACACCAGAGGAGTTCTATCGTGCAATCGTCGATTATCAACATCGTGAGCGTAGATTTGGAAAAACAAGTGAGCAAGTTCGTTAACATTATATTGGGATTATTGTTTGCGCCTACTTTGATGGCTCAGGTTGATAGCGCAGCAATGGTAGCAGTGGATACTGTTGCTAAGATTGATGCACCTATGCCAGTGATAGAATATACTCTGCAACGCAGAACTTATGAGATTGCTGATATCAAGGTGACGGGTGCAGATAGTTATGAGGATTTTGTGTTGATTGGTTTTTCAGGCTTGGCAGTTGGTGACAAAATAGAAGTGCCTGGTGATCAAATTACTAAGTCGCTTAAGCGTTTTTGGAAACAAGGTCTTTTCTCCGATGTAAAGTTTAAGGCAAATAAGATAGAAGGAGATAAAATTTGGATAGAAATAGCATTGCAACAGCGTCCACGTGTCTCAGAAATTGCCTATAATGGTTTACGCAAGACCGAACAAGAGGATTTGGAAGTAAAAGTTGGTATTCAAAAAGGTGGCCAAATGACACCTGATTTGGCGGATAGAGCGAAGAAGGTGATTATCAAATACCTCAAGGAAAAAGGATTTTATGCTGCTGAAGTTCAGGTGCTTCAGTTTAATGATTTGAACCATCCTGGCTATGTGAAAGTGGCAATAAATGTGAATAAAAAGGAGAAGACTCGTGTTGGACATATCTATATCACAGGAAATGAGGCATTGACGCATAATCAGATTAATCATGTGATGAAAAAGACGAATGATAATCACATTTTGAACCTTTTTCAAACAAAAAAATTTGTTGCGGAGGAGTTTGAAAAAGATAAAAAACTGATTCTTGAGAAATACAACGAAATAGGTTATCGTGATGCGATTATTGTTGCAGATAGTGTGGTAAGGTCTCCGGAAGATTCAACTCGGGTAGATGTATATATGACTATTGAAGAGGGGGAGAAATACTATTTTCGTGATATTAAATGGGTGGGAAATACTGTATATCCGTATGAGTATTTAGATGCTGTATTAGGTATAAAGAAAGGTGATGTGTATAATCTAAAGGAACTAAACAAACGTCTTAATGAAGATGATGATGCAGTTGCAAAATTATATACAGATCAGGGTTATCTTTTCTTCAATGTAGATCCGGTAGAAGTTCATATCGATAATGATTCGATAGACTTTGAGATGCGTATGTATGAGGGAAAACCTGCAACGATTAACGAGGTAAATATAGTAGGTAACACGCGCGTGTACGAGCATGTGGTTCGTCGTGAATTATATACGAAGCCAGGGCAACTATATAGTCAATCTGATATCATGCGTTCATTACGTGAGTTGGCACAGATGGGGCATTTTGATCAAGAGAAGTTGGTCCCTGATATTCAGCCGAATGTGGAAGATGGTACTGTAGATATTACTTATCAACTTGAAACAAAGTCCAGTGACCAAATTGAATTCTCATTAGGTTGGGGAGCAACGGGGCTTGTTGGCTCTTTAGGTCTGAAGTTTACCAACTTTGCTATCCAAAACCTCTTTAACCCCAAGAGTTATCGCATAGTGCCTCAAGGTGAAGGACAAACATTCAGCATCAATGCGCGTACTAATGGTGTCTATTATACATCCGCATCCATTAGTTTCTTAGAACCGTGGCTAGGAGGTAAACGTCCTAACTCGTTGAGTGCAAATATATTCTTTGCATCGCAGACTGGATATTCTGATCGGTATTATCAAGCCTACGAGAATTTGTATAATAACTATTACTACAACTATAATTACTATGGTCAATCCGATTATTACCAACAATTACAAGAGTCGGAGGCTGACCCGGATAAATATCTCCGTACCTTTGGTGTGAGCATAGGATATGGTAAACGTCTCAGTTGGCCAGATGATTATTTCTCGTTCTATGGTGAGTTGAGTTATCAACTCTATATGTTGAAGGACTGGCCATATATGATCTTGACGGATGGTAATAGTCATAACTTTGCGCTCAACTTGCAGCTTTCACGCTCAAGTATCGACAATCCTATTTACACACGTCGTGGCTCGCAATTCACTTTAGGATTGAAGATTACGCCACCTTATTCACTCATTAAGGGAACTACAGATGCACAGTATGCTCAAATGACTACTTCTGAAAAGTATAACTTGTTAGAGTATCATAAATGGCGTTTCTCTGGTAAGGTCTTCACCCCATTGACTCCAGATGCAAAATTGGTGTTAATGACTCGTGCCGAATTTGGTTATTTAGGACATTACAACAAGAACGCAAAATCGCCTTTTGAAACCTTTTATATGGGTGGCGATGGTATGTCAAGTTACTCTAGTTATTCTACAGAGTATATATCCATGCGCGGTTATCAGTCAGGTTCGTTAACTCCTTATGATCCTGCTGTAGGACGCAATATGGGATATGTTTACAACAAATTTACAATGGAACTCCGTTACCCAATCTCATTGGAGCAGAATGCAACCATTTGGGCATTGGCTTTTGTCGAAGCCGGTAACTGTTTTGCGGATATAAAGGACTATAACCCATTCAATCTTAAGCGTTCTGCGGGTGTGGGTGTACGCCTATTCTTGCCTATGTTCGGGCTTATGGGTATTGACTGGGGTTGGGGATTCGACCCGATCAACGGATCGAAACAATACGGTGGATCACAATTCCACTTTGTACTTGGACAGGAATTATAAGGATTATGAAGCGATATATATTAATAGCATTTATGGCTTTTGTGGGGTGGGCAGTGGCTACTCCACTGGTGGCACAGAAATTTTCTATTGCATATATTGATATGCAGTATATTTTAAAAAATCTTCCTCAGTATGAGACTGCTAATGAGCAGCTTAATATGATTTCTAAACGTTGGCAGAAGGATATAGATGCGGCTCAACAACAAGCCAAAATTCTAGTGTCAAACTATCAAACTGAGCAGATATTTCTCTCGCAGGATATGAAACAAAGGCGTGAGGAAGAGATCTTGGCAAAAGAACAAGAGGTGCTTGAACTCAAACGCAAATATTTTGGTCAAGATGGTGAATGGTATAAGAAGCGCGAAGCTTTGCTCAAACCTATTCAAGATGAGATATACACAGCAATTCAAGAAATTGCTAATGAGAAAGGATATGATGTGGTGAAAGATCGCTCAGCTGACCCTAGCCTAATTTACATGTCAAGCAAACTTGATGTCTCTGATCAAGTATTGGAGAAACTAGGTGCAAAATAACTGCTCGCACCGCACAATAACCGCACAATAACCGCACAATTCGTAACGAATGTAGGGGCTGCTACTAACTATATAATTGAATAATATTAACAAAAAACTGATAACGAAATGAAAAAAATGATTCTTATGCTTGCTTTGGCTTTGCCAATCATCGCAAGCGCGCAAAAAATTGGTCATGTTAATTCGCAAGAGATTATGGCTCTTATGCCTGAAACAAAGCAAATGGGTGAGAAACTAGACTCTGTACAGGGTGTTTACGAAACTCAATTGGCTAACATGCAAGAAGAGTTCAATAAGAAGGTTGCTGAGTTTCAACAACAACAACAAACTATGAGTGCTAGTATACTTGAGTACAAACAACAAGAATTAGCGCAGATGGAACAACGCTTGCAGATGTTCTATCAAACCATTCAAAAAGACCTGCAGGCAAAACAAGTGGAATATCTTCAGCCAATTCGTGACAAATTGTTAGCAACTATCAACAAAGTTGCTACAGCTCAAGCTTGTACGTATGTCATGGATCAAGCGAATATGCTCTACATCGCTCCTGATGCACTTGATTTGACATCTGCTGTCAAAGCAGAATTAGGTATCAAGTAATGGCTGACGGCTATCTGGAATCTCACTATGCTGAGTACGAACAACGTAAGGCAGCATGGCTCAAAAAAAAGAAAAAAAACAGGCCTCGTCCCTTGGTTGAAAAACCAGAGGACGAAGCCTTGTAAATAACGACAAACAACATTGAACCATTTTGAACAATGTTGAACCATTTTGAACAATACAATTATGACTAAACAACTTCAACAAACTCTCCGCGACTCTGCCATTGCACGTTGGACGGTGCTCATCCTTGTGGCATCGATGATGTTCTTTGCCTACATGTTTGTGGATATCCTTTCTCCATTGGCATCTGTTCTCAACGACACACTCGGTTGGGATCAAGGCGTCTTTGGTACCTACGCTTCTGCGGAGTATATCCTCTGCGTCTTTGGTTTCCTGATTTTTGCAGGAATCATCCTCGATAAGATGGGCGTTCGCTTCACGGGCTTGCTTTCTGCGGGCTTGATGGTACTCGGCGCGTCTATCAAATATATCGGTATCTCTGACTGGTTTGATGCCAACAATATCGTTTGGCTCAACTCTTGGTGGACAGCTATGCCAGGTTCTGCTAAGATGGCAGCTTTCGGTTTTATGATCTTCGGCTGCGGCTGCGAGATGGCGGGTACTACGGTTAGTAAGATCCTCGCTAAGTGGTTCAAAGGCAAAGAGATGGCACTTGCTATGGGCCTTGAGATGGCTATCGCTCGTATTGGTGTCTTCGCTGCAATGGCGTTCTCTCCAGCTATCAGCGAGCATTTTGCTGTCAATGGTCAACCTTCTGTAGTGGCTTCATTGCTTTTCGCTGCCCTCTTGCTTGTGATTGGCTTGCTCAACTTCTTCGTGTTCACCATTATGGACACCAAGTTCGACAAGCAACTCGTGGCTATCGGCGAGGCTACCGATATGCACGACCCTGAGGATGAGTTCCATGTGTCTGACCTTGGTAAAATCTTCTCTAGCAAGATGTTCTGGATCATCGCCCTCTTGTGCGTACTCTATTATTCCGCTATCTTCCCATTCCAACGCTTTGCAACCAACTTCCTCGAGGAAACATTGATGATCAGCAACGCTGAGGCATCTGGCTTGTTCAAATGGTTCCCAATCTTGGCAATGGTCTTGACTCCATTCCTTGGTATGTTCATCGACTACAAGGGTAAAGGTGCTTCAATGATGATGATAGGTGCGATTATCATGGTTATTTGCCATAGTATTTTCGCGTTTGTCTTGCCTGCTTTCCCAAGTAAGACTTTGGCTCTCTGCACAATTCTTGTGTTGGGTGTTAGTTTCTCTTTGGTGCCTGCATCTATGTGGCCATCTGTGCCAAAGATTATCGATGAGAAGATCTTGGGTTCTGCTTATTGCTTGATTTTCTGGGTACAGAATATCGGCTTGTGCTTGGTACCAATGTTGATTGGTACGCTTCGCGTTTCTACCAACGGCTACGTAGTACCTATGATTGTCTTCGCTTCGTTTGGTGTGTTGGCATTCTTGCTCAGCCTCGCTCTGAAGGTAGAGGACAAAAAGAAAGGCTATGGATTGGAGCTTCCTAATAAGAAATAAGGAGTCTCTCCTAGTCAGTACAGACACACGCAATCTGCCTGCAGGTTGCGTGTTCTTTGCGTTGCATGGCGAGCGTTTTGATGGTAATAAGTTTGCCAAACAGGCCCTCGAAAGCGGTGCCTCGTTGGCTGTCATCGACAACCCAGAATACGCCCTGCCAGAGGGTACGTTATTGGTTCCTAATACCTTACTCGCTCTGCAAGACCTCGCACGTGCGTGGCGTCGCGAACTCGGATTACCGATTATCGGTATCACAGGTACCAACGGAAAGACAACCACCAAAGAACTTTTGGCTACGGTTCTTTCTACCAAATATAACCTTCACTATACACAAGGTAATCTCAATAATCAAATAGGTGTACCCCTCACCTTATTACAAATTACGCGCGCGCATGAGATGGCTATAGTAGAGATGGGAGCTTCGCATCCAGGTGATATTAAGGAACTGGTGGATATTGCAGAGCCTAACTGTGGACTGATTACTAATCTGGGTCGCGCGCACCTAGAGGGTTTTGGCTCCTTTGAGGGCGTACAGAAGACAAAGAAAGAATTGTACGATTATTTGCGTGATCATAAGGGATTTATTTTTCGTAATACGGATAATCCATTCCTTACACAAATGGCAGGTGACTTGCAAACCGTACCATATACTACAGGTAAAATGCCTGATGGCACACATCTTGTGGGGGAGTACAATGCTGAGAATGTGTCTGCGGCGATATGTGTGGGCGAGCATTTTGGAATCTCTCGTGAGCAAGCGTTGGAGGCTATTCGTCAGTATGTGCCAACGAATAATCGTTCGCAAAAGATGCAAACTGCTAATAACCAGTTGATAGTTGATGCGTATAATGCAAATCCAACTTCTATGCAAGCAGCAATAAATGCCTTTAAGGGTGATACCTATATCCTTGGTGCTATGCGCGAGTTGGGCGATTATTCTCACTTAGAGCACCAAAATATCGTGAATATGTTAGCAGAGCGCAAGGCAGATGCTGTATTCTTGGTGGGTGAGGAATATATGCAAACTACTTCGCCATATCCAGTGTATGAGAATGTAGAGCATTTGCATACACATCTTGAGGAGCATCCGTTAAAAGGTAGAAATATCCTTCTTAAGGGCTCTCGAAGTACTCAAATGGAAAAACTTCTAGATATACTATAACAAACTATGACAGAGAAATCTACTACTAAAAAGGACTCTAAGGGTACGGTGCTTATCATTCTGATAATTGCGCTTGTGGCATTGCTTGGTGTGTCTGCATTCTTGTTGTGGACTAATCAACAGCAAAAGACTGAGATTAAGGAGATCGTTGAGATGATGGAGTTTGAAAAAGAGCAGTTGGAGGATGAATATGAAGAGTTTGCTATCCAGTTTGATGGCTATCAAACGCCAGAAATCCACAACGACTCGTTAGTGGAGCTCCTGTCGCAAGAGAAACAGCGCGTCCAAGACCTCTTGGAAGAGTTACGTATCACCAAAGCTACCAACGCTCGTCGTATTGCTGAACTAAAAAAAGAATTAGCTACGGTGCGTGAGGTAATGGTTAGCTATGTACATCAAATAGATTCGCTAGATCGTGCTAACAAACAATTGGTGCAAGAAAATCAAGAGGTAAGACAACAATATCAAGTAGTAGTGCGTGAAGCAAAACAATTGGCGAAAGAGCGCACCCAATTAGCAGAAGTGGTATCTCGTGCTTCAATGTTGGAAATTACTGACTTCCAAATGATTCCACTTAATAAACGTGATCGTAAAACTACAATATACAACCAAATATTGAAGTTGCAATTCGATTATACGGTTGGTCGTAATATTACCAATAAGCCGGGCATGAAGATGCTTTATTTGCGTATTACTCGCCCTGATGGGGAAGTGATGCAGAAAAGTATCAATAACGTCTTTAAGTTTGAGAATAAGAATATTGCATATTCATTAGCAAAGGAATTTGAATATGCAGGAGAAGAAATTTCAGGTTCTCTATATTGGCATGTTGATGAGATTTTGCAAATTGGTTTTTATAATGCTGATTTCTTTGTGGATGGAGAACTAGTAGGTAGTTTCCCATTTGAAATTGAGAAATAAACTGTAAAATAGCAAAAATTAACACTTTTTTTACACAAATGTTTGTGTATGTGCAAAAAAAACAGTAATTTTGCAGCCGCTTTCTAAGAAAGCAGATAGATGTGACATCGTTTGGATCATAGCATCATGCGAGGTCATTATTGTTTAACTAATTAAATATCATTTACAAATGTATTTGACATCTGAGAAAAAAGCAGAACTCTTTGCTAAGTATGGCAATGACGCTAAGAACACTGGTTCTGCAGAGAGCCAAATCGCTCTTTTCACTTTCCGTATCAACCACTTGACTGAGCACCTCAAGAAGAACCACAAGGACTTCGGTACTGAGCGCGCTTTGACAATGCTTGTAGGTAAGCGTCGTCGTTTGCTTGACTACTTGAAGGCAAAAGACATCGAGCGTTATCGTGCTATCATCAAAGAGTTGGGCATCCGTAAGTAATTACCTGCTACTCGACAGAAAAGCCGCTGATTTTCAGCGGCTTTATTTTTTATCAACTATATTTATCTTCTATCCGGAAATTCTCCGTATTCCTCAAAAGTATAGTTTAAGAAATCATTGATAGGTTTGGCAGCATAGGCAATCTCCGTAGCCAAATCCACGAAATTGGGTGCGCATACTTGCTCATCCGTCAACGGAGTAGAAAATGTATAACATTTACGTTTTAACCAATCCGCATGCTCAAAGTCAGCAGGAAAACCCTGTGGCACTTTCTTAAGCATATATTCCGTATCAAAGTCTTGGAAATACTTGTTGGTCACTGGATTAGCGAATATATCTTCCACTTCATTATAGTTCGCCAGTATCTCTCGACGGACGGCATGAAGCAAATCTTTGTTAGGGCACCACATACCGCCACCAAACATACAGCGTTCTGGCTGAATATGGATATAGTACCCACCTCTATCACTTTTCTTGCCACCTTTTACTGCAGGGAATACGCCAAACCATTCTTTGAAAGGACGTTTGTCGGGTGAAAAACGCACATCGCGATAGATGCGCCAAATACAATCTTTGGGCTGCAATGTTGCCAAATCAGGGTCCATCTCCGCCAATTGCTCTAACCATTCCGCTGTAAACTGTTCAAAACGTTGTTGGCAATCGCGGTACCAATCTTTGTGCTCATTAAACCACTCACGGTTGTTATTGCACGATAATTCCGTCAAAAATTGAAGTATCTCTTTCATATATCATTTATTTTTCGTACCTTTGCAGCGCAATTCGCGGCTCTATAGTTCAATGGATAGAATAAGGTCCTCCTAAGACTTAGATTCGGGTTCGATTCCCGATGGAGCTACTAAACTCGGCACAAAGATACTGCTTTTTTCTTATATGGCAAAACCAAAAGCAAAATTTTATGTAGTTTGGCAAGGGCGCGAGGCGGGAATCTACGACTCGTGGGCTGCCTGCGAAACCCAAGTGAAGGGCGTCGCTGCCAAATACAAAGGTTTTGCTACGCTTGCCGAAGCTCAGCAAGCCTTCGCTGCCAATCCTGAAGATTATATTTCTCGAAATGCTACAGCGAAGCGATCTACAGTGAGCAGTGCGAGCGATCTACAGGCACTCTGTGCCGATCTACAGCGAAGCGATCTATCTCCTAAATTTCCTTCCCTCGCAGTCGATGCTGCATGCTCTGGCAATCCAGGACTGATGGAGTTTCGTGGTGTGATAGCTGACACGGGCACGCAGGTCTTTCATCGTGGCCCGTATGTGGGGGGAACGAATAATATCGGTGAGTTTCTTGCCATAGTATTGGGGCTGGCGTATCTCAAAAAAGAGAAACTTGATTGGTCGCTCTACTCTGATAGCAAAACTGCCATCGCATGGGTACGTCAAAAGCAGTGCAAAACCAAGATTGAGTGGAATGCAAAAAATCAAGACTTGCTGCTTGCAGTCCGCGCGGCGGAGAAATGGCTACATGAAAACACTTGGACGACACCTATCTACAAATGGGATACTGAACATTGGGGTGAGATCCCTGCCGATTTTGGGCGAAAATAGTACTAAAACATACTTTTTGTAAAACAAAAATAGCAAATACACAAAAAATTTGTATGTTTCAGAAATTTTCTGTAATTTTGCACCGATTTTGAGAAATAGGGTTAAAAAGTAAACCTTTAAAACTTTTAAAACCCTTAAAACTGTTGAAACTTTGAAACAAAATTAATATTAATTTTTTAAACTTTTACAACAATGACAAAAGTAGGTATTAATGGTTTTGGCCGTATCGGACGTTTCGTTTTCCGTGCAGCTATGAAACGCAATGACATCGAGATCGTAGGTATCAACGACCTCTGCCCAGTAGATTATTTGGCATACATGCTCAAGTACGACACCATGCACGGTCAGTTCGAAGGAACTATCGAGGCTGATGTTGAGAACAGCAAACTCATCGTTAACGGTAAAGTTATCCGTGTAACTGCAGAGCGTAACCCAGCTGATTTGAAATGGGATGAGGTAGGTGCAGAGTACGTAGTTGAATCTACTGGTTTGTTCCTCTCTAAAGACAAAGCTCAAGCTCACTTGGAGGCTGGTGCTAAATATGTGGTTATGTCTGCTCCTTCTAAGGACGACACTCCAATGTTCGTTTGCGGTGTAAACGAGAAGACCTACGTTAAGGGTACACAATTCGTATCTAACGCTTCTTGTACAACCAACTGCTTGGCTCCTATCGCTAAGGTGTTGAACGACAAATGGGGTATCACCGATGGTTTGATGACTACTGTTCACTCTACCACCGCTACTCAAAAGACTGTTGACGGTCCATCTTTGAAGGACTGGCGTGGTGGCCGTGCTGCTTCTGGCAACATCATCCCTTCTTCTACAGGTGCTGCTAAAGCTGTAGGTAAAGTTATTCCTGAGCTCAACGGCAAACTCACTGGTATGTCTATGCGCGTTCCTACTTTGGACGTTTCTGTAGTTGACCTTACTGTTAACTTGGCTAAGCCAGCTACTTATGCTGAGATCTGCGCAGCTATGAAAGAGGCTGCTGAAGGCGAGTTGAAGGGCGTACTTGGTTACACTGAGGATGCAGTTGTATCTAGCGACTTCTTGGGTGACACCCGCACATCTATCTTCGATGCTAAGGCTGGTATCGCTTTGACTGACACCTTCGTTAAGGTTGTTAGCTGGTACGACAACGAGATCGGTTACTCTAACAAGGTTCTCGACCTCATCGCTCACATGGCTACTGTAAACGCTTAATATTCTTATTAAGATATACAGCGAGGCACTCAATTGAGTGCCTCATTTTTTTTATTAACAATATACACTTGAAACCTTACTTTTTTATCAAAAATGTTTGGTCATTCAAAAAAAATATACTACCTTTGCAGCACTGAATCAAAAATCTGAGAAGACATGAAGCAGATACATGATGAGAATCGTGGTTATCGCATTCTCCTCCCTTTGGTGAACTGGATGTTCCGACATTCATACCGACACATTAAATACGTAGGAGAGGAGAATATCCCCACCGATGGAGCGGTTATCTTTGCTCCCAATCACACCAACGCGCTGCAAGATGCGCTGGCGGTACTTTCTATTAATTCCGAGAGAAAAGTATTTGTCGCTCGCGCCGACATCTTCCGTAAACCATTGTTTGCCAAGATATTAGGTTGGCTCAAGATTATGCCTATCCGCCGTATGCGTGATGGCGCAAGCGAGGTGCTGCAAAACGACGTGACGGTCGAACGCGCTATTGATACCCTTCATGAAGGTGTGCCATTCTGTATTCTCCCAGAGGGTACGCACCGCACCAAGCACTCGCTTCTGCCATTAGGCAAAGGAATCTTCCGTATTACTTTGCGTGCCAACGAGAAGTTTGGACACGAGAAGCCAATCTATATCGTGCCTATCGGACTGGAGTATAGCGACTGGTTCCACCTATGGGACACGCTCGTTATCAATATCGGCAAACCTATCAATATGACGCAGTTCATTGCGGAGCATGCTGATTTAGAACGTCCTAAACTCATCCTGGCCATGCGCGAGGAACTCACCAATCGTATGCGTGAACAAATCCTATGGGTACCCGATGATGAGAACTACGAGAAGAACTGGGCAGAGCTTAGCAAGAACCGCCCTGCACACAAGAACTGGTTCCCCAAACACCGCATGCCTAAGTGGCTGTTGCTCTTAATGTTAATTATCATGTCGCCTCTCGCATTGGTGGCTGGCGTTATCACATTGCCCCTTTGGTTAGCTTGGCTCATTATCCGTTGGGCAATCAAAGACCCCGCTTTCCACAACTCCGTGCAGTTCGTTTGGCAACTGATTATCATCCCACTAACGGGCTTTATCACGATGCCTTTCTGGATGTTTTTGCAAGAGTATATGTATCTTGCGCGTAAATTGAATAAACCTGAAGAAACAAAATAATCATGACAAAAGTTTACATTATTTTAGCATGTTATGTGCTTGTACCTCTATTGATTATAGAGGGCTTTAAGCGTTGGAAATGGGTACAGACCTTGGGTACTGTAGTACTTGCATATGCCGTGGGCATTATCGCTTCGCTCTGTGGTGTATTCCATTTTCAAGATCCTGAAGTAGCAGTGTCCTTCAGCAAAATGCAATCTATGATGATGAATGTGGCAGTGCCTCTGGCTATTCCATTGATGCTATTCAACTGCGACTTTAAGTTGTGGACCAAAGCCCTGCCTAAAACTGCTTGGGCACTCGTAGGTGGTATTCTTGCGGTGCTCGTGTCCGTAGTGTCGGGCTATTTCATTTTCCGCAACCATATTCCCGAGCCAGCCAAAGTGTCGGGTATGATGACAGGTATCTATACGGGTGGTACAATGAACTTCAACGCACTTGGTGCATCGCTCGGCGTGGACAAATCCGTAATGGCTATTGTGCTTGCTTTTGAGATGGTAATCACCACACCTTATATATTCTTCCTACTCGGCGGTGGCTACAAGATCTTCCGCAAACTTCTGCCTTTCAAGGATATAACCCACAAGGGTCGTACCGATGAAGAGAACGTAGAGACTGCTGATGTGGAGAACTATCAAGGCATGTTGGAGAAGAAAAACTTCTGGGGCATGCTCAAAGGTTTGGGCTTGAGTGTTGTCTTCCTGGCTATTGGTGCAGGTCTGGCATTGCTCATCACGGGCACACTCAACGAGCTGGTCGTTATCCTGACTATCACCACCTTAGCGATTATCGCTTCTTTCTTCAAGAAAGTGCGCGAATTGCCTAAGACCTTCGAACTGGGAATGTTCTTCATTTTGGTTTTCAGCGTGATAGTAGCGTCGATGTTCGACATCAATAGTGTAAATGGTGGTTCGCTCTATATCGGTGGCTTCGTACTGTGGATTATGTTCATGTCTATGGCACTGCACTTGATTTTCTGCCGAATTGCTAAAGTCAGTGGCGACCTCTTCTGCGTGAGCCAAGTAGGATTGCTCTGTTCACCTCCATTCGTACCACCTATCGTAGGCGCAATGAAGAATAAGAAAGTCCTCATTTCGGGTATTGTAGTCGGACTGGTCGGCTATGCTGCTGGTACCTATCTCGGTGCTCTCTTAGCATGGATATTGGGCGGAATTTAGAATTATGAATTTTGAATTTAGAATTATGAAAAAGTATATTTTGCTAATACTAACGGTTGTACTAACTTTACCTATTCAAGCAGCCAAGAAGGAGAAAGTCCAACAAGTGGACTCGCTCGGTCGCAAGATTAAGACGGGTTGGAACTTCGGCGTATTGCCATCTGTGGCTTTTGATGCTGACTTGGGTTTCCAAGGTGGTGCTCTGACCAATATCTACTACTATGGCGATGGCTCGCAATATCCTGAGTATATCCACTCGCTCTATGCGGAGGCGGCTTATACCACCAAGAACTATGGTATCTTCCGCGTGAACTATGATAGCAAGTACTTGATTCCCAAGCACCGTCTGACCCTTGATGCTACTTATCAACCAGACGCCATGTGCGATTTCTATGGCTTTAATGGCTATCAGTCGGTTTATAATCAGGATTTCCACAAGTGGAAGAAAGATCCTGCTAAGATGGGGGTGCTGGAGGACTACCAATCGCGCGCGTTCTATAAATATAAACGCGACCTTTTCCGCTTTGCTGCCGACATTGAAGGTACTATTTGGAAAGACATCAAGTGGAATGCAGGTCTTGGCGTACTTGGCTATATGATTGATGAGTGCGACATCGACATGCTCAATGGCAAGAAGAATGTGTATGACCCTGCAGTAGATCGCTATGCCCAAAAAGCGATGGATAAAAACGTGGAGGGCATGTACGAGAAATATGTTAAGTGGGGTATCATTGATAAGAACGAGGCACTTGGTGGTTGGCACCCATACTTGCGTTTGGGCTTGACTTACGACAGCCGTGACCAACGCACCTGCCCAACCAAAGGTATCTATGCCGATGCGTTCTTCACCTATACGGCTGCTTTCAATGCTAAGTACGGTCAGCAAGCTGCTGAGGGTTACAATCACTTGCAGTTCAACTTCAACTTCCGCCACTATGTGCCTATCTATCGCGACCGCGTGACTTTCGCATATCGCATTGGTACACAGAACAATATCGCAGGTAAGTCGCCATTCTATATGAACACCTACCTCAATACATTGTTTATCCAACGTGTGATGTACGAAGGACTGGGTGGTGCTAACTCATTGCGCGGTATCATGCGTAACCGCATCCTCGCCAATGGCTTTGCATATGCCAATGTAGAGCTCCGTTGCAAGGTGGTTACATTCGACATCGGTCGCCAGCACTTCTATATTGGTCTAGCTCCATTCTTCGATTTAGGTATCATCACTCAGCCATATGAGTTGGATGAAACTAAAATCAAAGATGCTTATGCAGCTGATACCGATGCCCTCAAACTGCCATTGGATAACTATTTCGCAATGAAGGATGGCAAGTTAGATCAATCAAAGGTCTATATGCCTCACATGGCAGCAGGTTTGGGTTTGAAGGCAGCTATGAACGAGAACTTTGTTCTTTCTGTGGACTGGGCGATGGCGTTCGACAAACAAGACAATGCTAAGTGGGCTAACTTCTACATCAAGATGGGATATTTGTTTTAGTTTAGTGTTTAGAGTTTAGTGTTTAGAGTAAAGCTTCTTGTCATATTAAGCTTTTTCGCTACTATCGCATGTGCGAAAAATGACACCATTACCATCTTCCAGGGATGTAGTGGTGGTATGATGGTGCATGCGGGCTATCTGTTTGGACAACCCGCTGGCGCTATACTGCCAACAGGCGAACAAATTAGTATGCAAGGCTTGACGTACGGTTTGGGTGGTTCGATGCGTGTCAATCTAATGAAGCACTTGCGAATTGGTTGTGAGGGCTTTAGTTCCAATGTGAAGAGTGGCGTGAGTGATCAACACGATTTTCTGCAAAAAGGTAGTTATATCCGTACTGGTTGGGGCGGCGTGATTGCCGATGCATGCTGGCGTATGGAGAAGGTGTGGCCATTTATTGGTGGCTCAGTAGGTGGTGGTGCTATGCGCACGTTGTCTATCGTGGAGGGGAGTCAAGATGATTGGCGACCTGAAGAGATGGCGGTCTTGCATAAGCAGGGATTTGGGTATGTGAATCCGTATGTGGGTATGGATTATTGTATCACTAGGCGCATACATGCCACCTTCCGTTTGGATTGGATGTTGGCATTTGCTAACAAACAATTAGTCTATCCTACAGGTCCTCGATTATATATTGGCATCATGTTTTGCCATTAATTAATAGTATTAACCAAATTAAAATCAAAATGTTATGAAAAAAGTATTATGGATTTTGATGGCGGCTACGATATGTGTGGCATGTGCCAATAAAGCAGAAAAGACAGATACTGTTTCTGCGGAAGAACCTGTTGTAGAGGAGGTTGTAGTTGAAGAAACCATTGCTGAAGAGCCTATTATTGAGGAAGCTGCCGAAGAAACTTTGGCTGAAGAGGTGGTTGTAGAAGAGGTTACAGAGGAAGTTGCTGAAGAAGTGGTAGTTGAGGAGGCAGTGGTAGAAGAGCCAGTGGAAGAACCTGTGTTGAAGTTTGGTTTGGATGTACAACCTGAATATCCAGGCGGACTAACTGAGGCAATGAAAGTAGTAGCTGCGAATACGAAATACCCTGCAGAGGCAAAAGCCAATGGCTGGGAAGGTAAAGTAATATGCACCTTAATCGTAGAGAAAGATGGTTCTGTATCGAGTGTGAAAGTCATGAGAAGCAGTGGTTACACCGTGTTGGATGATGAAGCAGTACGTGCGTTCTCTACTTTGAGTAACTGGGCTCCAGGTCAAAAGGATGGCAAACCAGTTCGTGCGCAAGTGATGTTGCCTTTGCAATTTAAATTGTAATACATTGCAACGTTAATCATATAGTAAAAAAGCCTTCGTAAAGATTTACGGAGGCTTTTTTATTGGAACATATATACCTATCGACACTTGTTGTCATTAATTGACATCAAAATTGATCTTAATTGTTTAAAATAAAATCAATGTCTACTCGTGTATAGTTCCCTGTCGATATATGACTAAAGTTCTTATAAGGATGTCCCATTTACCTACTAATTGTTAGTGTAATTTCATCTTTTTCAAAAAAAGCGTCTATTTTCTTGTATATATGCGAAATTTTTACTAATCTTGCGCGTTTTTGTGTACACTCGTAATTATGATAGAATATATAAAAGGAAATTTGGCAGATTTGACCCCGACTTATGCTGTAATAGAAGCCGCAGGAGTGGGATATGCCATTAATATCGCATTGCCAAGCTACTCGGCATTGGTTGGCAAAGAAAATACAGAAACGAAACTATTTGTAACCGAAATTATACGTGAGGATACGCATGATTTGTTCGGATTCTTTACTCGCGGTGAGCGTGGGTGGTTTCCCAAGAACCCTAAACGAAAAGAGTGATCATCATTTGACCACTCTTTCTCTAGTATGTTATACAATTTTTATTCCTTAAACGCGTTCCACCCTTGGGCTTGAAGGGCGAGTTCTTCGCCATTGCGACCGATAAGATTAGTACCCAATTCAGGTTTGGTGATATGACCAATCAAATATACATCCTCTAGTGGGATGAGTTTCTCGTAATCGTCTAAACTGCAAGTAAATAGCAGTTCGTAGTCTTCCCCGCCATTGAGGGCACAAGTTACAATGTTGAGATTCATTTCTTCTGCCAACGCAGCTGCCTGATAATCAATCGGCAGTTTGTCTTCGTAGATAGCACATCCCGCATTGGATTGCGTGCAGATATGCAACAGTTCGCTGCTCAGTCCGTCAGAGATGTCCATCATAGCAGTAGGTTTGATGCCTGCTTTGTGTAGTTGCTCTATGATATCTCGGCGAGCTTCAGGTTTGAGTTGGCGTTCGAGCAAATACTCACGTCCTTCAAAAGCAGGAGTGGCTTTGTCGTTAGCTTGCATGACGATGCGCTCACGTTCAAGCAATTGCAAGCCCATATATGCAGTACCTAGATTTCCTGTAACACAAATTAAGTCGTTGACTTTAGCCCCATTGCGATAAACGATATCCGAGTCATAGGCTGTGCCTAGGCAAGTGATAGAAATAGTGAGTCCAGTCATGGAGGCAGAAGTATCGCCGCCTACAAGATCCACATTGTATCGCTCGCATGCGAGGCGTATACCTGCGTACAATTCTTCTAGGTCCTCAACGGAGAATCGTTTGCTAATTCCCAGAGAAACAGTGATTTGTGTAGGAGTACCATTCATGGCGTAAATGTCGGAGAAATTGACTACAGCCGCCTTGTATCCAAGATGCTTGAGTGGAGCATATTCAAGATTAAAGTGTATGCCTTCGAGAAGAAGGTCGGTAGTAACAAGTGTTCGTTTGTCACCATAGTGCATCACCGCAGCATCGTCCCCAATGCCTTTTTGAGTAGAAGGTTGCATAGATTTGATGTCTTTGGTAAGATGTTTGATTAGTCCGAATTCACCGAGTGTAGAGATTTCTGTTTTAGCCATGTTTTTGTATGAATAAATTAATTTAGCGTGCAAAGGTAGTGTTTTTTTTGCAAACATGCAATAAAAAGCAAATTTTATGTATTTTTCTTGTGTATATGCCATTTTTTTAGTAACTTTGCGCGCTTTTTATGTAGTATTACACTATGATAGAATATATTAAAGGAAATTTAGCAGATTTGACCCCTACTTACGCAGTGCTAGAAGCTGCAGGAGTGGGGTATGCTATCAATATCGCGTTGCCAAGTTATTCTGCATTGGTAGGCAAAGAGAATACGGAAACCAAATTGTTTGTCACTGAGATTATTCGCGAGGATACACACGATTTGTATGGATTCTTTACTCGTGGCGAGAGAGAACTGTTTTTGATGCTGATGACTGTTAGTGGTATAGGTGCGAATACAGCACGTATGATCATGTCAGCTTATACTGCGAGTGAAATCCGCCAAATTATAGCAACCGGCAATGCGCGCGCGCTATCTCAGGTGAAGGGGTTGGGCCCAAAGACTGCTCAACGAATCATTGTAGATCTGAAAGATAAGGTGCTGAAAATAGATTTGGGCGTAGAGATGGTTCAAAATGGTTCAACAGTTGTTCAAGATTGTTTAACGGTCGTGGATAATGAGGTGAAGCAAGAGGCTGTGAGTGCACTGATGATGTTGGGATTTGCTGCGGCAGCAAGTGGTAAAGTGGTGGATAAGATTTTGAGTGCAGATCCTAGTGCGAGTGTGGAACTTGTAATCAAACAAGCACTGAAAATGCTGTAGAAAACTGAAAAGTGAAAAAACTGATAAGCATATTATTAACGTTGAGTTGTGGGCTATTGACTATGGCTCAAGAGCAAGGTAGCATAGCGTCCTGGCAAGAGAATGATAGCGTGGTTATGGCTCCTCTACAAGTACAGCCTGTAGGTGTTGATAACTATGAAGCATTGTCTAGTCCGAAAAGTAGTCTGGATTTGCGAAATCCAGATAATGTGACGACTACTGTGGAGTATGACCCTATAATGGGGTGCTATGTAGTTCGTACTCGTATCGGTGATATAGATGTTGCAACCCCATATATGATGACGCTGGATGAGTATCGCGCCTATAGCGAACGCGAAGATATGGGGAAATATTGGCAAACGAAGATTAGTGAGGTAGAGCATGATAATGAGAGTAAGTTCGATATCACAGATATGCAATTCAATATTGGTCCTGCAGACAAAGTGTTTGGACCAGGTGGCGTTCGTCTGAAAATGCAAGGTTCTGCGGAGTTGATGTTCGGTTTTAAACATCAATATGTGGGTAATCCATCGCTGACGGAGCGTTCTCGTAACAATAACATATTTGATTTTGATGAAAAGATTCAGGTGAACATCAGCGGTAAAGTGGGTGATAAACTGAATCTAAATATGGGGTACAATACGGAGGCGTCGTTCAGTTTTGATCAAATGAATCTGAAGTTAAACTACAAGGGTCAAGAAGATGATATTATTCAGTCAATAGAGGCCGGTAATGTGTCGATGAATCTTAATAGTAGTTTGATTAGCGGAAGTAGTGCATTGTTTGGTGTTAAAACAGATTTGCAGTTCGGTAAGCTGAAAGTGCAGGCTTTAATTTCACAACAAAACTCTGAAAGTCAGTCCGTTTCGAGTAAAGGTGGTGCGCAAACAACAAGTTTCGAAGTGCCGATTGATAGTTATGATGAGAATCGTCACTTCTTCTTAGGTTATTATTTCCGTGATCACTACGAGGAAGCGATGCAGTCGTTGCCATATATAGCAAGCGGTATAACGATTAACCGTATAGAGGTTTGGGTGACGAATAAACGAGGAAACTATGACCAATCACGCAATATTGTTGCATTAGCGGACTTGGGAGAGTATGAGGATCAACATATATTGAATCCTGCATGGACTACGGTAGGAGCGCGTATACCATATAACAAAGCAAATAATTTGTATGAGACGTTAGTGCGAAATTATTCTGATGTTCGTGATATTCAACAAGTTAGTTCGGTGATGCAGTCGCTTTCGAATATGGAGTTGGGAGAGGATTATGAGAAGGTAGAGTCGGCTCGTTTGTTGAATAGTGGTGAGTACACGCTGAATGCTGCATTGGGATATATATCGCTGAAAACATCGTTGAACCAAGATGAGGTTTTGGCTGTAGCGTATGAATTTACTTACGGCGGTCAGGTATATCAAGTGGGTGAGTTCTCTACGGATGCTGGTGAGGCTTTGAAATCGCCTAATGCGCTGATGCTGAAGTTGCTGAAGAGTACAAATAACTCTCCGAATGTGAAGGGTAAAGGTACTTGGGACTTGATGATGAAGAATGTTTATTCATTGGGTGCTAGCCAAATGTCGGGTGAGAAATTTGAATTGTATATCCAATACCGCAATGATTCTGTGGGAACAGAAATGCAGTACTTGATGGAGGGCGCAGTAAAAGGCAAGCAACTATTGCGTGTGATGAATTTGGATAGATTGGACTCTCGTAACAATGTATCTCCTGATGGTAAGTTTGACTATGTAGAGGGATATACGGCTTTGTCATCAAGTGGTCGTATTATTTTCCCAGTGCTAGAGCCTTTCGGTTCGCACTTAGCACGAGCGATTGGTGATGAAAAGATAGCAGAGAAATATGTCTTCCAAGAGTTATATGACTCTACATTGGTGATGGCTCAGGAGATGTCGGAGAAAAATAAATTCATGCTGACGGGTAAATATAAGGGTTCAGCAGGCAATGAGATTCGTCTGAATGCAATGAATATTCCACGTGGAAGTGTGGTAGTGACTGCTGGTGGTGCGACACTGATTGAGAATGTGGACTATACGGTGGATTACACGATGGGAACAGTGACGATTTTGAATCAATCAATCATCAATTCGGGTACCAATGTGGATGTGAAGTTGGAAAATCAATCGCTGTTCTCTATGCAACGAAAGTCGTTGTTTGGTGCTCACTTGGAATACGAGTTTAATAAGGATTTCATGATTGGTGGTACCATTATGCACTTGCGTGAGAAGCCATTGACGACTAAAGTTAATACGGGTAGTGAGCCATTAGCGAACACGATATGGGGTGTGAATACAAGTTGGAAGACGGAATTGCAGTGGTTGACATTGTTGGTGGATAAGGTGCCTTGGATTAATGCGACAGCTCCATCTACATTCCAAATCAATGCAGAGTTTGCACATCTAATACCTGGTCATACGCGAGATGTAGGTTCTGTTGGCACGGCTTATGTAGATGATTTTGAGTCAACTAAGACAAGTATAGATATTCATTATCCAAATTATTGGAAGTTGTCTTCTACTCCTACTGGAACTAGCTATGATGAAGCGATCATGGGTGGTCATGTAGATTATAATAAAAATCGTGCATTGTTAGCCTGGTATACAGTGGACCCTATTTTTGGGCATCCTCAAAGTAATACTCCAAAGCATATCAAGGATGATTTAGATGCCATGTCAGATCATCGTACGCGTATTGTATATGAGCAAGAGGTTTATCCCAACAAGGAGGTTCTACCTAATGCCGATACTAAGTTGGCTGTATTGAACTTGAGTTTTTATCCTAATGAGCGTGGCCCGTATAATATTTCAGCCTCTGAGATAGGAAAGGATGGCAAGTTAACATCTCCTAAGAGTCGTTGGGGTGGTATCATGCGTAAGTTGGATAATACTGACTTTGAGAAGGCCAATATTGAATATATTGAATTTTGGTTGATGGACCCATTCTTGACAAACCCTGATGCAGCATATGAAGGAGGTGATTTGTACATTGATTTAGGCGATGTGAGCGAGGATATTTTGCGTGATGGTAAAAAGTCTTTTGAACATGGGTTACCGCTGAATGGGGACGAAACGATGGTGGATTATACGATCTGGGGACGTATGCCAAAGACGACAAGCACAGTGGTGGCTTTCGCCAATGAAGCAGGTGCCCGCGAAAAACAAGATGTGGGTTTGAATGGCTTAAGTACAGAGGAGGAGTTCTTGTATGAATATGAAGGGAAAAAACCATATGCAGAATATGTGGCTGCGTTGGAGTCAAAGGTGGATCCTACCGTGTTGGCATTATGGAGAGAAGATGCTCATTCCCCATTGAATGACCCCGCGGGCGATAAATACCATTATTATCGTGGAGATGATTATGATAGGAATCAAACTCCTGTTATATTGCGTTATAAGTACTACAATGGGACAGAAGGCAATTCTCCTGAGATGGATGAGGGGGCTGCATATGGTACAGCCTCAACGCTACAACCAGATATTGAGGATATTAACCAAGATAACACCTTGAATGATAGTGAGCGCTTCTATCGCTACCATATTTCGCTGCGTAAGGAGGATATGCAACGAGTAGGACAACAGCATATTGCTGGTATCATGGAAACTACAGTGAATCTGAAAAATGGTCAGACAGCCAAGGTGAAGTGGTATCAATTCAAAATTCCATTGCGTGGCGATACGGCCATGATGAAGAAAGTGGGTAATATCCGTAATTTTAAGTCTATCCGATTTGCTCGTATCTTTATGACCAATTTCTCACAAGAAACACATCTTCGTTTGGCATCACTCGATTTGGTACGTGGCGAATGGCGTAGTTATACTAAAGGACTATATCAGGATGTCGCTAACAATCAATACAATATTGATAATCCTTACTCATCTGTTGGTGAGATGGATGTGGAAGCTGTTAATATAGAAGAGAATTCCAATAGATCTCCGATTAACTACGTATTACCACCTGGTATTTCTCGTCAGACTGATCCAGGACAAGCCCAATTGATTGCGCAAAATGAGCAAGCAATGGTTTTACGTCTGCGCGACATTGAGCCAAAAGATGCGCGTGCTGTATATAAGAATGTAGTATATGATATGCGTCAGTATAAGCGCTTGCAGATGTTTGTTCATGCGGAATGTTTACCACATTTTGATCCAATAGAGGACAAAGATATTACTTGTTTTATTCGGTTAGGTTCTGACTTGAAAAACAATTACTATGAGTATGAGATTCCGTTGGATTTGACTCCTGAAGGTATTTATAGCAATGAGAATCCAAATGATAGATTGAAAGTGTGGCCGGAGGCAAATACATTTGACTTTGATTTACAAGTATTGACAAATGCAAAATTGGCGCGTAATAGGGCTAAACGGGCAGGTAACAATGGAGTAGGGAATACTATTCCATATGAGGTATATGATCCCGATGATTTGGATAATAAAATAACTGTCATGGGTAACCCAACGCTGGAAGATGTTCAATCGATTATGATCGGTGTTCGCAACAAATCCAACAAGAGAGTGAGCGGTGAAGTATGGGTAAATGAGTTGAGATTGAGTCAGTTCAATGAGCAAGGTGGTGTAGCTGCAATGGCTAATGCTGCACTGAGTATTAGCGATATTGCTCAGTTGAATGTGGCTGGACGCCTAGAGACAGCAGGATATGGATCTATAGAGTCAAATGTATTGAGCCGCAATATGGATGATGCGTACCAGATTTCCGTGAGTGCTGCATTGGAAGCTGGACGATTGTTCCCAGAAAAGGCAAAATTACAGATTCCATTATATGCATCTTATTCCAATGAGACTACTTCACCAGATTATGATCCATTAGATACGGATGTGAAACTTTCAGAAACATTAGAATCCTATGAAACTGAAGCAGCAAAGGACTCTATTCGTCTAATGGCCAATACAGTTCACGAATCAACTAGTTTCTCGGTATCAAATATGAAAGTGGATATTCATTCTAAGAAACGCAATATGTTCTATGATCCTGCAAACTTCTCTATATCTGCAAGTTATAATGAGCAAAAGCAGCATAGCCCTGAGATAGAAACAGACATCTCGAAAGATTACAAAGGATCGTTTAATTACTCATATAGTTTTAATCCTAAGCCTTGGGAGCCGTTTAAGAATGTAGAGAAGGTAAAGAAAATTAAACTTTTTAGTGAGTTAGGTTTCTTCTATTTACCGCAGTCATGGGCGTTTAACACTAATATGCACCGTACTTTTACTCACCTCAAAATGCGTGATTTCAATACAGCGGATTTAGGTGCAACTATGAGTGATCAAGAATTAACATTCTCAAAGGATTTTACTTGGGATCGTAATTTTGATTTTAAATATGACTTAACAAAGAATATCAAGTTCACCTTCCAAACTGCAATGAATTCAACAGTGGATGAAGGGTATTATACGCCCGAGATTATTAAGGATTATGCCTTTACAAACGATTATTATGAGGCTTGGAAGGATACTATTCTGCGCAGCATGGCAACCTGGGGTACCCCATATACCTATCAACAGCTATTTTCTGCTTCGTGGAATATACCGTTTAATAGAATCCCTTATTTGGAGGCGTTAAGTGCAAATGCCTCATACAATGCTACTTATAATTGGAATCGTACCATGCAGTCCTCCTCCAAAGATGTGAATTTGGGCAATGTAATCAGTGGTACTCGTGCATGGCAGGTTGATGGTGGACTCAACCTTGAAGTGCTATATGGTAAATCTAAGTATTGGAAACAGATGACGCAGCGCTTCATTCAAAAAGGTAATTTACGTCGTCGTGTGGCATTCAAACCAAAGACATACACCGAAGTGATTTCGTTGAATGCTGGTCAAAAGAAAGAGATCGTTCACCGTTTAGGCAGCGAATCAATTAAAATATCAGCTGTAAATGAAAATGGCAAAACGGTAAGACTGAAATGGGAAGCTGTTTCTACAACGAAAGCATCTATAGAATCGAATCAAGATCTTAACAATATAACAGTTACCATTACCACGGAAGATAAAAACAAACGAACTCCTGGACAATCTGCTGTGGATATGTTGGCTTATTTTGGTACAATGATTCGTAAACTGCAAGTGACATATCGAAATACTAATTCTATGACAGTTCCTGGTTTTGCTCCGCAAGCAGGATTTATGGGACAGCAGCGTTTTGATAATCTTTATGCCCCAGGTTTTGATTTCGCATTTGGTGGCTTTACTGATGACTTTGTGAACAAAGCCAAGCAAAATGGGTGGTTATCAGGTGACACTTCTGTGGTGCAACCTGCTTCGCGTGCTAAAACAGAAGACTTTGATGCTAAACTAACATTAGAACCATTCCCTGGTTTTAAAATCCAATTGAATAGCAAGCGCTATGAGGCGCAATCGACCTCTATAATTTATTCGTATGATCAATTACAAGAGAATATGACGGGCTCTTTCAACATCACGCAAGTGGCCATTGCTACTGCATTCCATCATGTAGGAGGAGCGGAAGATAATTTTGCCTCTCAAACTTTTAATCAGTTCCTGCAAAATAGAGAAGTAATGCAACAACGTGTTGCTCATCAGTACGAGGGAGTGTTATATCCTAAGTCAGGTTTTATACCTCTAGATTTGCAAGGAAAACCATATGATGCGAAGAACGGAGGTGTCGCCCAAAATACAGCTGATGTATTAGTACCATCTTTTTTGGCGGCATATACAGGCCGGGATATTACAACGATAGGATTTAACCCATTCTTGAGTATTTTGCATGCGTTACCGAATTGGTCTATTACATTTGATGGACTCGGTCGCTTGCCTTGGATGCGAGATAATTTTAAGTCTATTAATCTTACTCACGCATATACATGTAAATATGCAATTGGTAGTTATTCTAGCTATTCTACTTGGGTACCAGCTGGCGACTTAAGTAATAAGCAGGTAGGTTTTGTTCGTGATGTGACAACTGATATGCCAATTCCATCATCAGCATATGATATTTCTTCTGTAACTCTAACAGAGAATTTCTCACCTTTGATTGGTTTGAATATGACAATGAAGAATTCATTGTCAGCCAAATTTGAGTATCGCAAACAGCGCAATATCTCGCTGAATGTTAATTCTGTACAAATAACAGAAGGACATACGGATGAGTTTGTGATAGGTGCTGGATACACCATCAAGGATCTTAATTTTATCTCTAAAAACAAAGAAGGAAAACAGAAGAAAGTGAGCAATGACCTAAAAATCAATGTAGATGTTAGCTACAAGGATGTTAAGACCTTCTTGCGTAAGGTAGAGGAAGATCTAACTCAGGCTAGTTCTGGTAATAAAATGTTAGGTATCAAGATTAGTGCGGACTATGTGCTCTCGCAGAAGATTAATCTACAGTTGTTCTACGATCATCAAGGCACTACTCCGTTGATATCTTCGTCTTATCCTGTCAAGTCAGACAATGTGGGTATCAATATCAAGTTAATGCTGACGCGTGATAACAAATAAGATCCAATTGTGTATCGAATAGGTATTATAGGTCCAGAATCTACAGGAAAAAGTACTTTGGCAGCATATTTAGCACACCGCTATGAGGGTGTGTTAGTCCCTGAGTATGCAAGAGAATATATGGAGTATCTTGCTCCATCATATGGGTACACTTATGATGATGTCGTGGCGATTGCCAAACAGCAACTAAGTGTGCTTTCAAGTATTAATTCCAATCTTGTAGTGTTTGATACCGAATTGATTATCACAAAAGTATGGTTCTTACACAAGTTCGGTCGGTGTCCTGATTTTGTGGAACAAGCATTGCGCGATTTTCCAATGGATGTGTATCTGTTATGTTATCCAGATATACCGTGGCTACCAGATCCTGTGCGTGAAAATCCCGACATTCGCGAATATCTATTTGATTGGTACGAACGCGAAATTCAAGCTCTGAATATTCCTTATTATATTATTCGACATCAATAAAAAAAGACGCTTTGCAGAGCGTCTTTTGTGATCCGTGCAGGATTCAAACCTGCAACCCCCACATCCGTAGTGTGGTACTCTATTCAGTTGAGCTAACGGACCATTGCTTTTCATAAGCGACTGCAAAGGTACTGCTTTTTTTTGAAATGACCAAATATTTTGATAAAAAAATGCTTTTTTATCCGAATTTGTGTCAAAATCACATAATTTTCTGCTGTTGCAAAGAATCCTTATGCAAATTTAGTCGAGATTATCCAAACTAATAAGTTTGTTGACAATAGCGTAAATAGTCAATCCCGCAGCGGAATGTATGTTTAATTTTCGGGTGATATTTTTTCTATGTGTAATCACAGTATGTATGGATATGCATAAAATATCTGCAATTTCTTTATTGCTTAATCCTTTTACAATTTGTACCAACACATCTCGTTCGCGTTCACTCAATGCATCGTTTGTTTGTAGTATCTTCGTAGGTTGATCGTTTGGTTGTACATTGGTTAGCGCGGGACGCAATATTTCATCCTCAATTGCACAATGGTCTGCAAAATCTAGCTCAGTGTGCCATAAGTCGCTCATTACGCTAATGAGTTTGTATGTGGTAGTGTCGTCTTGTATAGTGTTGTAAGAAGGATAGTACTTAATAATCAAGTTTTTGATTTCTGTCAGTTTATCGGTAATGCGTTGGTCATCATGGGTATGCTCTTCGTATCTACCTTCATTTTCATGCTCAATATGTGTTCGTATTTCTTCTACAAACTCGTCGTAACAGCGTAAAATCAGCATGGGGATTTGTGTCGTAGGGTCTGCTGGTATAATGGCTTCTATCAGCGATCTACGCAAACAAGGCAAACGGAAATCAAGGAAATATGTGTGCGCATTACGGAGGTATTGCTGTAGGGTAGGGATATCAATATCTGTGGCTAAGGCGCGTTGTTTAAATAATTTATAGTTGATGATAGCCAAGAATGTGGGTGTGTGTACACCGTGATTCTCGCATGCTTGTGCGATGGTTTGCTCACCAACTCCCATCCCTAAACCAAAGCGACTAATGAGGAGAATCGCATCTTCTTCATGCGACATCAAATCACAGATTTTATCCGTTGCTTTGTACATAGTACTTTAATTACATATTTTACATCTAGTTTCAAAAACCGCGACAAAATTACTAAAAAATATTCACATAAGCAACAGCTTATCCGCAAAATACCTATTTTTAGGGGTATAGGAGAATTTGTAATCACCACTACTTTTTGGCATATCCCTAATTGTTGGGAATTTTGTCCAAATACTTGTGTGTTCGTCTAAAATGCAGTACCTTTGCACTCGATTTTGAAATGTATAAAACAAACTAATCATATGAACAATAAAATTCTTATTTTCTTTTTCTTGCTTGCTGGATTACTGGCGAGCAATGGTGTGATGATGGCTCAGCATGACCACCATCACCATCACAACAAAATGTCCGATGCCCATATCGCAGGACACGTCCTAGATGCTTATACCAAAGAGCATCTTTCTTTTGTAAATGTACAAGTGAAGGGAACCTCGATAGGTTGTTTGACCGACGAATCGGGTCACTTTTATCTCAAGAATCTACCTGAAGGCGAATTAACCATTGTGTTCTCTATGATGGGATATGAAACTGTGGAAAAGGTAATAAAACTGAAAAAAAACACCCTCTTCGAGATGAATGTGGAGATTGCCGAAACATCCTTTATGATTGACAACGTGGTCGTTACTGCCAATAAGTACGAAACCAAACAAAAGGAAGTGGCAACCATTGTCAATGTCATCCCTCCTCTTATCATCGAGTCCACTACTTCCAATACGATGGCAGACGTGCTCAATTTCCAAACGGGTTTGCGCGTCGAGGAGACATGCTCCAACTGCGGTGTGCCACAAATTCGTATCAACGGTTTGGAGGGACAATACACTCAAATCCTCATGGACTCCCGTCCTATCTTCTCTTCGTTGGCTTCGGTCTATGGCTTGGAGCAACTGCCTGCGGGTATGGTGGATCGCATCGAGGTCATTCGTGGTGGCGGTAGCGCGCTCTATGGTGCCAACGCCATAGCGGGCGTAGTGAATATCATCACCAAAGAGCCTTCGCGCAATTTCTTCAATGTCAATCATACCACTGCTTTCACGCAAAGCGGCACCTACGATATCAACACTGCTATGAATGCCAGTGTTGTGTCGGAGAACCAAAAGGCAGGTATCTTCCTCTTTGGCGTGCAGCGCAACCGCGAGCAATACGACCGCGACAAAGATGGCTATTCTGACATCCCATTACTCAATACCACCACCGCTGGTTTTCGCTCATTCTTCAAGACTTCCGACTATTCCAAACTGACGGCCGAGTACCACCATACCACCGAGTATCGTCGTGGCGGATATGGCATTGATAGCGTGCAACCACACGAATCGCCTCTCTGCGAACAACTACGACACAATATCGATGCCGCTACCCTCAAATGGGATATGTTCACCGCTGACAACAAACACTTCTTGAGTGTATATAGCAGTTTCCAG
The DNA here is from genome assembly GCA_017503075.1 of Paludibacteraceae bacterium. GTDB lineage: Bacteria > Bacteroidota > Bacteroidia > Bacteroidales > Paludibacteraceae > Colicola. Next base: position 167,167 of record JAFVTU010000017.1, read on the forward strand.
CATATCGGTCGCAATAGTTATTTCGGCACGAACTACAATCCTAATGCCTATGGCAAATCCACGGATATTGTGTCGGTTACGGGCGCGCAATACCGTTTCTCTTATCCGTGTGGTTTGATGAATGCTGACCTCAGCGCGGGTGCCGAGTATTCGTATAACCAACTCCGCGACCAGATTCTTGGCTACGACCGCAACACCCTCCAACGCGTACATCTCGGAGGGGGATACATTCAAAACGAATGGAAGAACAAACAATGGTCGATTCTCGTAGGTGGACGTCTGGAACAGCACTCTTTGCTGGAGAAACCAGTCTTCTCCCCTCGCGCGAATGTGCGCTATACGCCTATCGACCCTATTATCTTGCGCCTAAGCTATGCCAGCGGCTACCGCGCACCACAAATCTACGAAGAGGACCTCCATGTAGGTGCAGTGGGTGGCGAAGTGTCGCTCATCTCCTTAGACGAAAACCTACGCCCCGAATACAGCCACTCCGTCAGCGGAAGCATCGATATGTACAAACGCTTTGGCAAATGGGATCTCAACCTTACCCTTGAAGGATTCTTCACCCAACTCAACGATGTCTTCACACTCGTAGAGAACGGACATGACGCACAAGGCAACCTACTCTTGACGCGCACTAACGCGAGCGGTGCACGCGTAGCGGGACTGAATGTAGAAGCCAAAGTCGGCTATGGTCACTTGCTCACTTTCCAAGCGGGTTATACCTACAATCATAGCCGTTATATCGAACCCGAACAATGGAGCGAGAATCCTAATATCGCCCCTCAACGCCGCATGTTCCGCACCCCTGACCACTATGGCTACTTCCTCTGCAATATTGAGCCGTTCAAGCATTTCCATATTGTCACCAACGGCAAGGTCACTGGCAGTATGCTCGTGCAGCACTTTGCGGGCTACGTGCCAGAAGATGAAGAGGTAGAGACACCAGTCTTCTTCGAGTGGGACGTGAAACTCTGCTACGATATTCCTCTCTATAAGCACTATACCTTGGAAGTCAACGCAGGCGTAAAGAACCTGCTCGACCATTTCCAACGCGACATTGACCAAGGTATGGACCGCGATGCAGGTTATGTATATGGTCCTGCTACACCGAGAACATTCTTTGCAGGCATCAATTTGAAGATATAAAATTCCTGTTCAATCCTTTAAAATCGCGTTGAAAGTCAACTTTCCGCGATTTTTTTTGCATATTTGCAAAATTTATAGTAATTTTGTGGTCCAATTGAGTGTGAATCATGAGAAAATCGTACCTACTTATTGCTTTCTTGTTGGGTTGCATGCAGTTATTTGCAATCCCCCCATATCCTGGATTGAATCTTAAAGAGCCAAAGCGTTCTCGCATTCCTGTGGCAACTAAAGCGCGTCAAAATATAGCTTCTCAACGTGCTCCTGAAATCAATCTAGCTCCGAATGTGTTACTGATATTGGTTGAGTTCAGCGATCAAGAGTTTGCACCTATCAATACGCATCAAGCGTTTGACTCTTTGGCGAATAGTGATAATTACACCTACAATGGTGCTACTGGCTCGTGCAAACAGTACTTTATAGACCAATCCAATGGTAAGTATATCCCACATTTTGATGTAGTAGGACCAGTCAAATTACCACAGACCATGGCATATTATGGTACGGATACACAAACAGGCAATGGAGATGATCGCTATGTGTTTGATTTTGTACTAGATGCTTGTCTTGGTGCAGACGAATTGGGAGTGGATTTTACAAGATACGACAATAATAAGGATGGAAATGTGGACTTTGTTTATATTATCTATGCTGGGGTAGGACAAGCCGATGGAGGACCATCTACTACGATTTGGCCACATGCGTGGGATTTAAAGGCAGCTTTGTACTACGGTAATCATAATCAAAATGAATATTATGCCAATTCAGTAACAGATTATCATCTCCCTCAAATTGATGGAAAGATGTTGATGAATTATGCATGTTCTAACGAACTGAAATATTCGACTCGAGCTCGTTCTGGTATTGGTACTATTTGCCACGAGTTCAGCCATGTATTGGGTTTGCCAGATTATTATTTGACTACTGAATCTCCCATTGTAAAAGAACGCGAAACACCTGGCGCTTGGTCATTGATGGGTTATGGAAATTATCTCAACGATGGAAATACACCTCCTAATTATTCGGTTTATGACAAATACTATTTAGGTTGGCTAGAGCCAACGGCGTTAGCGGTTACCCAATCTTTGGAGATACCTGCTGATGGTATGACTACATATATGCTAGCCAGCAACGAAAAACATGTGTCTGATGGAGCTTATCGCACTGATACTGTGTATTATATCGAAAATCGCCAGCAAGAGGGATGGGACGCATATCTCCCTGGTCATGGTATGTTGATTTGGCGAGTTATTTTCAATGAAAATGATTGGTATAACAACTCTCCCAATGACTATGTGGCACGTTATCGCTTGATTTCTGCTGTAACAGCTTCATCGCCTTATACAACCACGAAACCGAAGCCAGAAGTACCTTTCCCTGGCTCTAAAAATATCACTAAGTACACTCCTTTCTCACACAATGGCTTGGAAAATATTCAAGAACTAAATGGCTTGATTACTTGTGACTTTATCACTACAAATATTCCTTCTGATGTTGAAAATATCGTTGTTCCTCTGACGGGGATATGGTATAATATCCTTGGACAGCCAATTGATCCGCAAACATATAAGGGTGTGGCAATTCACAACAACAAAAAATATCTGCTCCGATGAGCAGATATTTTTTTTAGTGTATATTTTATTTCTTATTAGTGACTTACCGACATGATGTTGGCAAATACACCAGCGGCCGTAACACTCGCACCTGCGCCATAGCCGCGAATCATCATCGGGTAGTCGTGATAGCGTTCGGTGGTAATCAAAATGATATTGTTTGACCCTTCCAATTGATAGAATGGATGTGTTGCATCCACGGTCTCTAGACTAACACTAGTCTTCCCCTCTTCCATCTTTGCCACAAAGCGCCAACGCAGCCCCTTTTGCTCCAATTCCTGACGGCGTGCCTCAAAATCGGCATCCAACTCAGGAAGTGCTTTCCAAAATTCATCCACTGAACCTTGGAAATATTTCTCAGGAACAAAAAGCTGCTTTTCTACATCCTCTTGCTCCACTTGATAACCTGCCTCGCGTGCCAAAATCACTAATTTGCGAATCACATCCTTGCCGCTCAGATCAATCCGTGGATCTGGTTCGCTATAACCTTGTTCCTTGGCACGTCGAATAGTTGCTGAGAATGGTACATCTGCTGCTATCTCATTGAAGATAAAGTTCAAGGTACCACTCAAAACGGCTTCAATACGCAAAATCCTATCGCCTGAATTACGTAAATCGTTAATAGTACCAATAATTGGCAATCCAGCTCCCACATTGGTCTCAAATAGGAACTTCACACCTCTGTCCAATGCAGTCTGTTTCAGGCGCATATAATGAGCATATTCAGACGAAGCCGCAATCTTATTAGCGGTAACGACGGAGATATTATTCTCTAACAATGATAGATAAATGCTTGATACATCGGCACTTGCAGTACAATCAACAAACACACTATTATATAGGTTTGCCATCTGCAAAGCTGCTTGCTTGATGCTGAAGCCGCCAAAAGTGTTCTCACTCTTTTTCAACTGCTCACGATAATTATCCAACTCCAATCCATCGGGATTAAATATAGCAGTTCGGCTGTTGGCAATACCCACGACATTCAGTTGTAAGTGTTGCTGAGTGAGGAGCGTGTTATATTGTTGCTTAATCTGCTCAAGCAGTTGTGCTCCTACTGTCCCCACGCCACATACAAACACATTCAGCACCTTGTTCTCGCTCAAGAAAAATGAGTCATGCAACACGTTCATCGTCTTGCTCAGTTGCTGCGTAGGGATTACAAACGAGATATTAGTTTCTGTGGCACCTTGTGCAAAAGCGATTACGCTAATACCGTTTCTACCCAGCGTACCAAACAGTTTGCCAGCTATACCTGGCATATTGTGCATGTTTTCGCCCACGATACTTACGGCGGCCAACCCCTGTTGTACCAACATTGGGTACATTGATCCCACTTTGATTTCTTTCTCAAACTCTCGTGTCAGGACTTCCACTGCCTTGTCGCAGTCGGTCTCTTGTATACCCAAGGTTGTAGAGTTTTCTGATGAGGTTTGGCTCACGAGGAATACTGAGATGCCTCCTTCTGCTAATGCGCTGAAAATGCGTTGGTTAACACCAATTACACCCACCATTGATAGACCCGATACTGTAATCAATGCCACATCACGAATACTGCTCAATCCGCGTACATAGCGTGTGTTATCCTCTGGCTTGGCTTGAATGATTGTACCCGTATTGTTCGGACTAAAAGTATTCAAAATGCGGATTGGGATATTCTTCGCGCACGCAGGATATATGGTAGGTGGATATACTACTTTCGCTCCAAAGTGGCATAATTCGGATGCTTCCACATAACTCAAACTCTTGATTGTGTACGCATTAGGGATCAATCGTGGGTCTGCGGTCATAAAGCCGTCCACATCTGTCCATATCTCCAATACCTTCGCGCCCAATGTAGCAGCTAGTATGGAAGCGGTATAATCGCTACCTCCACGCCCAAGATTAGTAATCTCCTCAGTTTGGGTATCACGAGAGATAAAACCAGGACATACACTTAAATGGGGCAACGGATTAAAGGTCTTTCGCACCAATTGCTCAGTTACATCTGTATTCAATAGCACTTGCCCCTGCTTGTGGTCGGTACGAATAAATTGTAAAGAGTCTTTGCGAACTGCTCCTGGCAATGCTGCAGTCACAATCCGACTGCTTAATTGCTCGCCGTAACTCACAATCACAGCCTCTGATTTTGCACTTAAATCTTTTACTAAATGTACTCCAAAGAGGATAGAACGCAACTCGTCCAGAATAGTTTCCAAATCATGACAGAGCATCTGTCTAACTGTTGGATTGTCTATCAGCGAGTTAGCCATTTCTATATGACGTTGACGAATAGCTTGATATACTTCCATGTATGCGTCATCCGTCTGCAATGCCAACTGTGCTGCATGCAGCAGTTGGTCAGTGATACCACCCAACGCGCTCACTACCACTACGCAATCTTCGCTCTCACGAGCTATGATTTGCTGAATCTGACGTATACTCGCCACCGAACCTACGGAGGTCCCTCCAAACTTAAGTACTTTCATTGATGTTGTATAACTAATTCCAAAATTCTCACAAAGGTACTACAAAATTTGGGAATAAGCAAAAAAATCAACGAAAAGTTCGATTTTTTGCGAAAAACTTGCATATTTGCAAAAAATAATATAATTTTGTCATGTCTTATGATGGAGGTGGCTGAAAATCCATAAAGAGTAGGCGTAACTTTTTATTTTAACTGTATGGAAACAACTAATTCTTCTCCTGTAATGCAATTACCTACCAATCGTGGTTTGCTCAAAATGTTATTGTTAGGTTTAATCACTTTTGGAATTTATCCGTTGGTCGTGTATTCTAAAATCTCGGGTGAAATCAATCTTATTGCTAGCAGACATGACGGCAAGCAGACAATGCATTATTGCCTTGTAGTATTCGTTTTCTCTTGGTTGACATTGGGCATTTACCCCATCATTTGGTGTCATAAGATTTGTGCGCGTGTTGGCAAAGAATTAGAAAGACGAGGTGTTAAATATGATTTTGACGCATCGGATTTCTGGCTGTGGAATGTGTTAGGTTCTCTCATAGTGATAGGTCCTTTCATCTTTATCCATAAGTTTATGAAGGCAATGAACCTTCTCAATGCGGATTACAATCAAAAGGGCTAATAGAAACTCTGACTTATTGGAGCGCGTCTTTCAGCTTATGCTTGATATAGTGCTCATCCGTGAAATGGCTCCTCAAGTGAGGGGTCATTTCTGCATGGGCAAAAAACTTCTGATACTCCCTCTTGATATCCTCCCCTAGATTAGGATCATGAGGCGTGTAGTGGCAGATAGTTTCTGGCGTGTCCTTAGGCTTGTACGCCTTGAAACGGAACAGGTCTTGCATCGTCAGCTTAAACTCTGTTTCGCCATTCTCACGGCGACCGCGGTACTTGTTTACGCCGACTGCCTTCTTTAGCGAAGACATCGGATTCAACACTGGATTGATCACGATTTTCCTCCCTGAGAAGTTAGCACACAAGACATAAAATCCGCCTAATGAGCTGCCAATGAGGTACTTCACATCGGGATTGGCGGCAATAAAATCGTTGATTATTTTAACGGACTCATCCACATGGTGATTGACTTCGAGTGGACACCATTCCAATTCTGGATAATATTTACGAAAGTTCGTAATCGTATCGGAGTGTATCGACCCCGCGAAACCATGAATGTAAACTGCTTTCATAATAGACCGCTTCGCTGTTAGAGGTTAGACTGCTTTTGCAATTCGCGGAAGATAATGGCACGAATAAAACCGTCTAAGCGGATGTAGATTTTGGGTTTACCCGTTTTCTTGTCAAGGGGAGCATTGGGTTCTGGGTGTTGAAGTTGAGCCGCCCAACGTTGTTTCCATTGCTCCAATTGCTCGGGATTCTTACGAATCTCTGCTGCTTGTTGGCATGCCGCTGACCAATTATCAATGCGCTGTTTCTCAGCACCTTTTGGAGGATTCTTCTTCCAATCACGAGGATTTTTGACAATGTACGCCTCTTGAGACAGTTGTCCAATGACATGTCCGTTTGCATCGAAAACACGTTTGCGACGGAAAATTGTTTTGTCGCGGTTTTGAAGTTTGCCCTTAATCGTTTCTACGGGGGCGATAAAAGTTATTTCTGCCATAAACTTAGGTATTATTATACAAAATTTGTCCAAAAAAGAACAAAAATGAGCCAAAATTATTCTTTTAATGGATTCAAATTCGGTTACGGTGTGATACGTATAACTAATTTATCACTAACTTATCACTAACTTATCACTAATATACGGTTAATAATCTAAAAGACACCACAAAGGTACGGATTTTATGCGAAATGTGCAAATTTTGAGAAGAAAAAAAAGAAAATGTTGCACAATTCAAAAAAATGTAGTACTTTTGTGAGCGGAAAGGAAAATCCGACCGAATGGCATCGTGGTGACGGTGCAAAGGCATATTAATATAGCGTTATAAGCTAAACTTGATTACTTGAAACTTCGACAACTTCAATGTAATTTATCTATCAAGCACAAGCCTATGCGTTCACGTTGTGGCGTGGGCTTTTGTGTAGATTTTGATAGATAAAGGTAGTCGAAGACCTCAAGTAATCGAATGAAGCGAATGAAAGTTCACGCTTTTTGCATGCAAAAGTGGAGAATAAATAATCCTATTAACTATAAAAAAAACAAATGAACATGAAGAAAATTATTCTTTGCCTCATGGTATTGGGGATGTCTGTAGGTGCTTTTGCACAAAATAACGAAGTTGGTCTTGTAGTTGGTGGTTTCAACGGTTTAAGCTACAAGAAGATGATGAGTGAGAATTTCGCTATTCAAACGGATTTGGCGGTAGGTTTCCAACGCACCTCAATAGATTGGTTAGGTGATAGCGAATTGATAACAACTACTGGAGATTTGCTTGATTTTGTAATTAACCCTAACTTTTTGTACAACAAAGAGTTGAAATATGGAATATATGCTTTTGCAGGTGGTGGTGCTAGTGTAGGTTTGGCACAAGGGTTACATGCATCAGCCAGTCCAATAACCTTTGGTAAGTTTGGTTTGAATGGAATGATTGGTGCTGGGTATAAGTTGGCTGACTTGCCACTGACATTTGCATTAGATTTCCGTCCTGGTTATGCTATGCTACTCAATGTAAAGTATGAGGCAATCTTTCACGCGTTTGACTGGCACTTAGCAGCAAGTGTAAGATATTGTTTCTAAATTATTTTACCGAGCATTCAAAAAGAAACTGCTATAAATAAAAATGCACTCTCTTTTGGGAGTGCATTTTCTATATTATATATAAGGTGTAACCTTACATTACGATGTTCACGATGCGGCCGGGGACAACGATGACTTTCTTTGGAGCGGCACCGTTCAGCTGTTTGGCGGTCAGCTCGTGAGCCATGACAATCTTCTCAACCTCCTCGCGTGGAGTGTCCTTTGCCACCTCAATGGTGAAGCGCACCTTACCATTGAACTGAACAGGGTACTTCTGCGTTGATTCTACCAAGTATGCTTCGTTGCACTCTGGCCATTCTGCGTGGCAAACAGAAGTTGTTTCGCCACAGAGATGCCATGCCTCCTCTGCAATGTGAGGAGCGTATGGAGCAAGCAAGATAGCGAAGGTCTTAAGCACTTCCACCTTGTTGCACTTGAGGGCTTGCAACTCGTTTTGCGCAATCATGAAAGCAGGGATAGAAGTGTTGAACGAGAAGTTCTCAATATCCCAAGTGATTTTCTTGATGAGTTTGTGCAAGCTGCGCAACTCCTCTGCTGTTGGTTCGTCGTTGGAGAGGGTCTCGAACATGTTCCACCACTTGCGCAAGAAGCGGTGTACGCCATCAATACCATTGGTATCCCAAGGTTTGGACATTTCCAAAGGACCGAGGAACATCTCGTAAAGGCGCAGCGTATCAGCACCATACTTAGCCACCACATCGTCTGGGTTCACCACATTGAACATAGACTTGGACATCTTCTCCACTGCCCAGCCGCAGATATATAGCTTTGGAGCCATTGGCGAACCGATATATGGATTATCCTCTACGGAAGTGCCGTCTGCAAAGACAAACTGTGCGTTCTTAAACTCAGGCATCCAGTTGCGGAAGGCGTCAATGTCAAGGACATCGTTCTTGACAATATTCACGTTCACGTGGATAGGTTGAACTTTATCTTTGTACTCTGGGTTGTCGATGAGGTTGTAACTGATAAAGAGGTTGCCCGTTGCGCCTTCGCCGATATAACGATACACGAAGTTGGAGCGACCTTGAATCATACCTTGGTTGATGAGTTTGCGGAATGGCTCGTCCTCGCAGATATAGCCGAGGTCGAAGAGGAACTTATTCCAGAAACGGCTATAAATCAAGTGACCCGTAGCGTGCTCAGTACCGCCGATATAGAGGTTGACTTGACGCCAGTAGTCGTTGGCCTCTTTGCCTACGAGAGCAGCGTCGTTGTGGTTATCCATATAGCGGAGGTAGTAAGCCGATGAACCTGCGAAACCAGGCATGGTGCAGAGCTCCAATGGGAAGACAGAAACGTTATCAATCAACGACTTGCTAACTACTTGGTTATTCTTCTCATCCCACGCCCAGAGGTCAGCATTGCCGAGAGGAGGCTCGCCTGTGGTGGTAGGTTTGAAGTCAGATACCTCGGGCAAGAGGAGTGGCAAGCACTCTTCTGGGAGCATGTATGGCATACCATCCTTGTAATAAACAGGGAATGGTTCACCCCAGTAACGTTGACGGCTAAACACCGCATCGCGGAGGCGGTAGTTCACTTTCACGCGACCGAGGCCCGTGTTGGTGATATGCTCCTTCATGCGTTGGATGGCCTCCTTGACCTCGAGTCCGTTGAGGAAGCCCGAATTGATCATGATACCCTCTTTGGCATCGAAGCTTTGTTCGCTGACATCGGCACCCTCGATGAGTGGGATAATAGGCAGGTTGAAGTGCTTAGCGAAGGCATAGTCACGGCTATCGTGTGCAGGCACAGCCATGATAGCGCCCGTACCATAACCGCTCAATACATAGTCACTTA
>JAFVTU010000018.1 GCA_017503075.1 Paludibacteraceae bacterium
AGGCACAGCCATGATAGCACCTGTTCCATAACCACTTAGCACATAGTCGCTTACATAGATAGGAATCTCAGCATTGGTGAGAGGGTTGATAGCATACGAGCCCGTGAAGACACCTGTGACACGGCGGTCGGCGATACGTTCGCGCTCGGTACGGTTCTTCACCATCTGGAGGTATGCCTCCACTTCGGCGCGTTGCTCATCGGTAGTGACACGAGCCACATACTCGCTCTCTGGCGCAAGCACCATGAAGGTAACACCATAGACAGTATCTGCGCGGGTGGTGAAGATAGTGAATGGTTCATCTTGACCCTTGATAGCAAAACGCATCTCCGCACCTTCGCTGCGGCCAATCCAGTTGCGTTGGGTCTCCTTGAGGGAGTCGGTCCAATCGACGGTATCAAGACCTTGGAGCAGGCGTGGTGCGTAGGCACTCACGCGGAGGTTCCATTGGCGCATGACGCGTTGCTCTACAGGGTAGCCACCGCGCACAGAAAGTCCTTCGCTGACCTCATCGTTGGCGAGTACACAACCAAGTTCTGGGCACCAGTTCACCTTCGTATCTGCCAGATAAGCAATACGATAGTTCATCAGGCGTTCTTGTTGTTCGCGCTCGGAGAGGGTAGCCCAAGTAGGGTCAGTTTGCTCGAATTTCTCGATGAGTTTGCTGATAGGTTGCGCTTTTTGCAGAGAAGTATCGAAATAGGAGTTGAACATTTGGATAAATGCCCATTGTGTCCATTTGTAGAAGTCTGGGTTGCAAGTTTTTACCTCGCGGTCCCAATCGTAGTTGAAGCCGATTTTCTGAAGTTGCTCAATGTAGTGGGCGATGTTCTCCATCGTGGTCTTCTCTGGGTGCTGACCTGTCTGGATAGCATATTGCTCGGCAGGCAGGCCATAAGAATCAAAGCCCATTGGGTGGAGGACATTGAAGCCCTGTAGGCGTTTGTAACGGCTGTAGATATCGCTGGCGATATAGCCGAGGGGGTGACCTACGTGCAAACCTGCGCCCGATGGATAAGGGAACATATCGAGCACATAAAATGGCTTTTTGTCGCTTTGGTTACTTACGCGGTAAGTGCCTGCTTTAGCCCATTCGGCTTGCCATTTCTTTTCTATTTCACTGAAATTGTAATCCATAAAATTATTTGTGATTTAATTATTTGCTATTTGTTCATTTCCTATTTCGGCTTGTCCGCCTCAAACAATCTGCTTACACCATGGTCATTTAGGCGTGACCTTTGCGCTGCAAAGGTACTACAAAAATTGCACATATGCAAATTTTTTCAAAAAGAAAGAGGAATGACCGTTTTTTTTTCCTCAATGCTACAAGTTTCGGGACCACGATAGGAGATCTGTGGGACTTCTATGGGCTTTCGGTGGCTTTTTATAAATGTGTCTCTATAATAATGCTGAAAAAATCTTCGGCACAGAAGGGGTCTTGTGCCGAAGATTTGTAAATGTTGCTATAAAAAGATGCTTAAAGTAAGCGGAAGGTGTTGATTACCAACGCCTCCCGCGTGAGTGTTTTTTTTGAAAAAAGTTTTCGTGTGCCGACGATTGTGCCGAAGAAATTACCTGTCTGTTGTATACTCTTTGCATACCTTTGTTTATGAGAGTGTATATAGATTAATGGCAAATGTCGGACTTCGGCAAACCTCTACTCTTGTGAGATGACTAACATATCTCCCAACTCAGCTTTCGTTTGGCTTTTTTCCGTTTTGTACCATAATGTTTTAGTGGAAACATCTATTATACAGTTCCAATATGTACAAATAGGAGAAGGAGCGCCTGGGTCAAGACATAAGATTTTTGTTGGTATATCATTCTCATTATATTCGATACCGATTGCTAATAACGCATGTGCCCACTCTTCGCCAAATACTGAAATAATGATAGGAGAATCGTTTTCAATACTTTTTTGAATGATGTTTATTGCGTCTTCTCTACTTTTAGCAAGTTTCTGATTTGCAGTAAAGTTTGCGTAATCACGAATATCTTTCGCTAAAGTTCTAAAACAATACCCATCACGAACAAGACCTTGCTTTTCAAGAAGATATGAGAGTAGTTTACCTTTTCGCGTCCTTTTGTCTATTGAACTATAAACACATATTTCCTCTTTTTCAATCATACCCAATATGAGCAGGTTCATTATAACGGAATAAACTGCACATGCACCATCTAAGTCTCCTTGTTGGTGGTGTACATCAATCCATTTGCCCGTACTATCTTTAGACAAAAGACCTTTTTGAGGATGCAATTTAAGATTGCTAACGATTTGTATTGTTGCCATAGTTTTGATGGTATTAAAGTTATTCTGTTACTATATCTTTTACGAGTCGGACGCTGTAGCCATAATAACGTTGAGTTGAATCATCCAAATTATATCTGCTATTAGCACAAAAATAGACATTATAAGTATAATCCATAGAATTTGGATGCACATCAGAAAGCCAATAACTACCAGCAGATTGCACGGCATATACCTTTGTCCCTTCACGAACACCTGCCGCAGGCAAAAATACTGCCCCTGCATTTTCCATTTTAGACCATTGCTCAACAGTAAAACATTGATGAGCGGCATAATATTCTGTATCATAATCCAATTCGGAACCAGAATTGAATGTTATACCCTCTGGACAAATCCAATTGTCAGGTAACAATATCAAACCATTTACTCCCGCAACTTGAGCTATTCCATATAATTCGGCATATATATCATCCTCAAGATTCCTATCTATTAGATAATCCCACTCTCTTTCCGTTAATGTTCTCCAAGTATTAGGCTCGTCATTATCAATTCTATTTGTTCCCCAATCCACAAAAGCATCGTAATAAGATCCGTTATTGGTGGAGGTACTCACTCCAAATTTTGCAATGCCATAGTTGCCGCTCCAACCAAACAGGTCAATCTTATCTGCAAGTGCATTACCATCTTTGATATCACCAAATCTTGAACTAGAAGAAATGCTACCACCTGTCACATTATCAGTGCCTAACAATTCATATTGAGTACTAGCAAAAGACCAAGTGTCTGTAGATTGAGTATATTGTAAATTACCTTTAGAAAACACAACTTGCTTGTTCTCACTAACAGAGAAAACTCCAATTATTTTCTTGGGAGTTTCTTCGTCACCAAAGGTTATACTATCTACTTCAGAGATAACGTAGTTTGTTTTTACGCCATTTTTCCAAACATACATGTGTGTTTGAGCAAAAGTAATGGTTACTAATGCGATGAAGATCGCTAAAGTTGTAAATCTTTTCATATTCTTTTGATTTTAAGTTGTTTCTTATTGTTTGATAAAGCGAATGACTTGCGTACCTACTTGCAATAGGTATGTTCCTGTATTCAAATTGCTAACATTAACTTGCGTGCTGTTTTCTATTATAAGCAAGCGACCTTGCAAATCGAATACGCGCAAAGTTTGAGGTGTAATTCCTGCAATGTGTAAGATGTCTTGAGTCGGATTGGGATACACGACAATAGAGTTGATTGCGACATTCTCAGTTGTTGTTTCTGAATTGCTGATAGAGAATGTTATCTTTTTTACTTCTGCAATGGCTTCTATTGCAAGCACATTGCCATCCTTATCAATCAGTTGCAAATTCTCTTCTGTAAATACCCACTTGCCGATTTTTGCAATATCTTGCAGTTGTTGTGTTCCATCAGTCTGCAACAACACAAGGTTTGTCGCTATGCATTGCAAAGAGCAAAGCATAGCACAAATGAGAATGAGTGTATTCTTCATTGTATCAAAATTAATCGGGAGTTGGCTCCTAACTGCCCATGAATATAAAAGAAAAAGCGTGGAACCTCTTTTTGCTTATTCTTAGATTAGAGGTACTGGAAAAACCTTACACACAAGAACAAACAATGAATGCCCACGCCGATATGTTCATCGTCGTGAAGCACAACGAATTAAACACACCAAGGGGCATTTATCGCTCTCTTGTTTCGGGTGTGAGAAATTTTCCAGTTTTCTAATCTCCAAAACAAGCGCCAATAAACGCCTTTTATTATGTCTGCTACCCTTCGCCGCTGATGTGCAGACATCCCCAGCGCAGGTTCACGATGCAAAGGTAGTGAATTATTTTGAATTGAGCAAGACTTTTGTGACTTTTTAGTCAACTTTCTCAGGAAATGAGTCAACCTTTGCAGGAAATGAGTGAACTTTTTTAGGAAGCCAATCTTAACAAAAAGCACTTTTGGGTTGCGGGGAGTTTAGTCGGAGTTCTCTCGGTCTTCTCCCGCTCGTCGGTCGGTAAAATGAGGGAAGGTATAAGAGGGGTAAAAGAGAGGGTAATCTTAACAAAACGCACATTTTTAGTTTTAGAGTTCTTTGGGTGTAGGTTGGTTCGTCCTTGGTTTCTCCTTGGTCTTTAGCCCGAGGAAGAAAGGGAGGGTACAAAGGAAGGTAATCTTAACAAATAGCACTTTTTGCACAAGACAAAAAATGCTCGGCGAATGAACGCCGAGCATTAAACCAATCGCCTTTGCGATGTGATTACTTATTAGAGCAACTTCTTCACTTGGTCGTACACATTTTGTGCGGTGAAGCCGAGTTTCTCGTCGAGCACTTTGTATGGTGCGGAGAAGCCGAAGGAGTTGAGTCCCCAAACGGTACCGTGTTCGCCTACAAGGCCTTCGAGGTTACATGGCAGACCTGCGGTCAAACCAAAGCGGGTTACACCTTGTGGCAATACTTCAGCTTGATACTCTTTGCTTTGTTGACGGAAAATAGCCTCTGAAGGTACACTCACGATTTGGAGGCGGATACCCTCTGCACGGAGGAGTTCAGCTCCAGCCATGAGGGTAGAAACTTCGCTACCAGAAGCCAGCATCACCACTTGTGGGTTCTCATCTTTGCTCACGATATACGCACCTTTCTTCACACCTTCGGCGGAAGTGTTAGGCACACTGGTCACGTCTTGGCGCGAGAGGATAAGGGCAGTTGGGGTATAGATATTCTCCATTGCCATCTTCCATGCTGCGGTAGTCTCTTCTGCATCTGCAGGGCGGAGAACCATCACGCTGGGGCGACCAGAGTGGTTGTGGAGTTTCTCCATGAGGCGGATTTGTGCTTCTTGCTCCACAGGCTCGTGGGTTGGACCATCCTCACCTACGCGGAAAGCATCGTGGCTCCAAACGAACATCATCTGAATCTCCATGAGGGCAGCCATACGGACGGCAGGTTTCATATAATCAGAGAAAACAAAGAACGTTCCGCAGGCAGGAATGATACCGCCGTGGAGTGCCATACCGATGCAAACGCATGCCATGGTGAGCTCGCTGACACCTGCTTGCAGGAAACGGCCAGTGAAATCGTTAGGCGTGATGACGTGGGTATGTTTGAGGAAACCATCGGTCTTGTCGGAGTTGCAGAGGTCGGCGGAGGATACAATCATGTTGCCGACATTCTCTGATAGATAGGCCAATACATTAGCAGACGCTGCACGGGTAGCCACGTTTTGCTTTTGCATGATTTCGCTCCAGTCCACGCAAGGTGCTTCACCACGCATAAAGGTCTCATACTCGTTGGCAGCCAATGGGTTAGCGGTTGCCCAATCGTGGTAAGCGGCATAGCGTTGATTGGTTATTTCGCGCAGTTCTTCGGCACGTTTGTCGTAGAGCGCTTGCACGTCAGGGAAGATTTGGAATGGGTTCTCTGGTTCACCACCGAGGTTCTTGACGGTAGCTTCGAACGAAGCACCAGACTTGCTGAGTGGTTGACCGTGGGTAGAGGTCTTGCCCTCCCAACTCTCGCCTTCGGCAGTTACGCAGCCTTTACCCATAGAGGTATGACCGATAATGAGCGATGGGCGATTCTTTTCGTTTTGTGCGTTGATGATCGCTTGGCGGATAGCCTCTGGATTGTGACCATCAATATTTTGTACGTACCAACCCCATGCTTCGTACTTCATGGCTACATTCTCGGAACTTACCTCGTTGCAGTTGGTAGAGAGTTGTACTTCGTTGGAGTCGTAGTACATGATGAGGTTATCGAGCTTGAGGTGTCCAGCCATACGACCTGCACCTTGGCTAATCTCCTCTTGGATACCGCCATCAGAAATGAAAGCATATATGGTTGGGTTGTGGATCTCGCCATAACGCGCATTGAACCACTTAGCTGCAATAGCCGCACCGACAGCAAAAGTGTGACCTTGACCAAGAGGACCAGAGGTGTTTTCGATGCCACGCTCCACATTGCGCTCTGGGTGACCAGGAGTAACACTGCCCCATTGACGGAGTTGCTTGAGTTCATCCATGGTGAAGTGCCCCGTCATGCAAAGTTGTGCATAGAGCATAGGTGACATGTGACCAGGATCAAGGAAGAAGCGGTCGCGCGCCTCCCAACATGGATTCTCTGGATCGTGGATAAGGAACTCTGAGTAAAGCACTTGTACGAAGTCTGCTCCACTCATTGAGCCTCCAGGGTGACCACTCTTGGCCTTCTCGACCATTGCTGCAGCAAGAATACGGATGTTATCTGCTGCTTTTGTCATTAGTTGATTTGAGTTCATGATTGTATCTTGTTGTATTGTTTAGCGTTGTGTAGTGCCCGCGGAGCGAGCTGTGTAGTATTGTGTAGTGTGGCTAAAATTTGTATGCGAGGTAGTAGTTAAATCCCCAATTGAAATCCTTGCGGAAACCTAAACCAGGAATATAATATGGCATCACTTCTCCCTCTTGGGCATTGCGTGTAAAAAGCAGTTTCATACGAACATACCATCCCATTTGAAATCCTTTATACACTTGCACTTGGCAGCCTGCTACTATCTCTCCCCAACAATCAAATCGTTGCTGGTCGTAGAAGTTCAGTCGCTGTTCTCCCCAATAATCACTATGCAGTTTCACATTCGTGAGGTCGTAGTTTTGGTACGCACTACCAAAGCGCAAACCTACTAACATATTATTCTCCGACGCACCTTTCTTGACAACAGCCAAGTCCATTCCAATTCGTCCAAAACCACCTTGCCCTTTGTGCATTCCACCATCTGCACCACGCTCCGCCATGGCATATCCTGCTTCAAGGGTAGGGTAGAAGCGTTTAGCAAGGCGCACATTGATGGCTGCTTCATAACTTTGTATCTTTCCCGCAGAACGCGCCAACTCAAGAACGGAGTTTCCAACATCCAACTTCACGCTCATGCCCTGATATACAGCGGTGTCTGCATACTCGCGTGCGCTCGCGCATAATGCGAGGCAACAGAGGGATACTATGAGCAATAGTCTATTCATGCAGGTAAATACACAGATTGTCTTGTGCAACTGGTTCAACACTCGCATTGATAATACTTACACTATCCACGCGTGAATCACTTGACCATGCCGCAGTAATGGTGTGATATACCGCACAACCGCAAGCCAGACTGATAAACTGCTGACGAGGGGTGTGCTGAATATAGAGTGTATCTATTTGATTGTGATAGAGCATCAGGTAGGCTGTCAGACTGGTATCAGGTCGCAACTCTAGTCCCATGACTTTGACACCCTTGCCTTGCATACCAATGTCGCTACCGATGCCTACAACGGTGATGCTATCCCACTGGGTGTAGTGTACAGTGTCGCCTGCCGAAGTGATGGAATCTGCGGAGAGGGTGATTTGTACTGCTGATCCCAACTCTTGGTGGCATGCGGTGTCAGGCTCACAAGCTGCAAAGATGAAACAAGAAACAAACAATAGCAAACAAAGACGAACACACTTCGTCTGCCACGTTCTAAAGGGAGATGTCTTGATTCTTTGCTCTTGGTTCATGACTCACAATAATGTCTTCGCCTCGTTTTTAAGTGCTTGCAGAGCAATATCATTTGGTGTGTCGCCATTTGATCGGTAGGCTGTGATTAGTGTCTTTGCATAATCCAAAGCACTGCTTTCTGCTGGCAACTGTTGCGCGATGCTATTCACGAAGGCAATGGTTTGTTGCTTGGCATTTTCGATTAGATTCCACACCTCATCGCTCACATAAATTTGCTGGCTGAGATTGTGGTCAAACTCCTGACGAATGGTGTGCATTAGTTGTGCTTGCACTTGTAGGGGCGTCATTTCTGCTAGGTTAAGATCTACGAGCATGTGTTCTGGCGTAGTACGTTCTAGCAGCAACGCTAGACGCTCGTAAGCGCGCATACGCAAAGGAGAAATTTCTTTTTGAGAGAGCCGTTTGAACTCCCAGAGGCGCTTTTCGGTCTCACTTTTATAGAATTTGTGCATAACGAGCCATGTTGCTAGAAGTACGCAAATGGCGGGGATACAGTATTTGAAAATCTCGATCATAATCACCCAAATAAAATTTGGGTGCAAAGTTACAAAAAAAATCGCACATATGCAAGGGTTTGCCTTACAAAATGTGCGATTTGATTTTATTATGGGAGTTTTTCTCTTACTTTATCATGTCGCAACCCATATATGGTTGGAGGACTGCTGGTATGCGGATGCCTTCTGGCGTTTGGTTGTTTTCGAGAAGGGCAGCCACGATACGAGGGAGAGCGAGAGCAGAGCCATTAAGTGTGTGGCAGAGAGTAACTTTCTTGTCCTCTGCGCGGCGATAGCGACAGTGCAAACGGTTGGCTTGGTAGGTGTCGAAATTAGATGTAGAAGATACCTCTAACCAACGATGTTGTGCTTCGGAATATACTTCGAAGTCATAGCAGAGTGCTGCGGTAAAGGACATATCGCCACCACTAAGGCGCAGAACGCGGTATGGGAGTTCTAGTTTTTGGAGTAGTCCTTCTACATGCTCCAACATCTCTTTATGGCTTGCATCGGAATGCTCTGGCGTATCAATACGAACAATCTCGACCTTGCTAAACTCGTGGAGGCGGTTGAGTCCACGTACATCTTTGCCATACGAACCTGCCTCGCGGCGGAAGCACTGGGTATAAGCGCAGTTCTTGATAGGCAATTGTGCCTCTTCGATGATGACATCGCGGTAGATATTAGTAACAGGTACCTCGGCGGTAGGGATGAGGTAGAGGTTGTCCAATTGGCAGTGGTACATTTGTCCTTCTTTATCAGGGAGTTGGCCTGTGCCATAACCACTGGCTTCATTAACTACTGTAGGAGGCATGATTTCGGTATAGCCCGCTTGGTTTGCTTCGGCGAGGAAGAAGTTGATCAACGCGCGTTGTAGGCGTGCGCCTAATCCTATATATACAGGGAAGCCAGCACCGGAGATTTTTACGCCGAGGTCAAAGTCGATAAGGTTGTATTTTTTTGCGAGTTCCCAGTGAGGAAGTTTGTCGTTGTTGGCAAGTTGTTCGTCGGTGGCGTTATCCCAATCGCGGATTGCGATAGTGCCTTCGGCAGCAAGTTTGTCAAGCATAGGTTGGTTAGCCCAGTTGCCGATTTTTACAACGAGGTTATCCTCTGCGCTACCGCCCTCTGGTACGAGGTCGTATGGCACGTTAGGAATAGTGAGCAGGAGAGAGGTAAGGGCTTCTTCTGTCTTTGCCATCTCTTGTTCGAAGCCAGGGATGGCTTGCTTGAGCGCACCCGTTTGTGCTTTGGCAGCCTCTGCCTCTTCTTTTTTGCCTTGCGCCATGAGTGCGCCGATTGATTTAGAGATTTTGTTCATCTCAGCTGAAGCAGCATCTTTCTTTTGTTGAGCAGCTTTGCGCTCCGTATCAAGGGCAATGACCTGCTCTATGGTTTCTGCTGCATTGGCAAAGTGCTTTTTCTCTAAGCCTGCGATGATGGCGGCTTTGTTGTCATAAATTTGTTTTAAAGTCAGCATGCTATTTTGTTCACTTTGTTCACGTTAGTGGCTACGCGAAAATGGCTTCGCGTTGGTGGCTCACTTCGTTCACGTTAATGACTCTGTGTGTAAATAAAAACAAATTTCTCCTGCCAACTGCCGAAGCAATCGGTAGGAGAAATTAGGATTAGTTTTCTCTTGCCGATTAAGCCTCTGCAATCGGCTGGATGGAAACGTATGATTTGTTGTTACGCTTCTTTTGGAAGCATACGATACCATCTGTAAGAGCGAAAAGAGTGTGGTCAGAACCCATACCGATGTTCTCGCCTGGGTTGTGTACAGTACCACGTTGACGTACGATGATGTTACCAGCTTTAGCGAATTGACCACCAAAGATTTTTACACCAAGTCGTTTGCTTTCTGATTCACGGCCGTTCTTGGAACTACCGACACCTTTCTTATGTGCCATATCTCTTAAACTTTGCTTTTAAAAAGGTTAAACAATTAAGCCAAAACGATCTCCTTAACTACGAGATTGGTCAAATCTTGACGATGGCCGTTCAATTTACGATAGCCTTTGCGGCGTTTTTTGTGGAATACGAGAACTTTCTCGCCACGGCACTCGTTGTCGAGCACTTCGCAAACCACTTTTGCGCCCTCTACAACAGGAGCACCTACTTTTACGTCTCCGTCGTTATCCACGAGGAGTACTTTCTCGAATGTAACCTCAGCACCCTTCTCAGCTGCCATGCGGTTAACAAAGAGTTTCTTGCCAGCCTCAACCTTGTATTGGAGGCCTTGCATTTCTACAATTGCGTACATTATTACAATGTTTATTAATAAGTTACATCGGTTAGGCGAGATGCGGAGTCCTCGACGTTGGCATACTCAAAATGAGTATCATCCGTCCCCTCAGCAGCGCTACTTTGGAGCCCAAAAGCCGAAAAAGCGTGCAAAGGTACTACTTTTTTTTGAATTGACCAAATATTTCTTTCTTTTTTGTTGAAAAATTAATTTTGTAGTGAAAAATTTGCGTATGTGAAGAAATTGTATTACCTTTGCAAACTAAATTGTAATTGTAAAATTGTGATACAGATGTTTCAAAAAAGATGTGGACTTTTGCTGCTTGTAGTAGCATTGATGTGTTCTTGCGTTTCTCGCAAGCAATTAGCATATTTCCGTGATGTAACGCCTGAGAGTATAGAAGAGGTAAACAAGAAGATGCAATCTCAACCAGAGCCAAGGGTGAAAATTACCGATGCTTTGGTAATAACGGTCTCTGCATTAGATCCAGAAGCTGTTTTGCCGTACAATCTTCCTAATGTAGCTTATGCTACTCCCACTAGTGAAAATATTCCTACTACACCTTCCTTCCAGTATTATACTGTAGATGCTAATGGTGATATTGAATTTCCTGTTTTAGGTAAGTTACATGTAGTAGGATTGACCCAATCTGAAGTAATAGAGATGATTAAAGGGAGATTACAAGGGCAACTGAACAACCCAATTGTAACGATGCGTTTTTTAAATGCTAAAGTAACTGTATTAGGCGAGGTGAAGAATCCAGGTTCTTACCAATTAAATAATGGTGGCATGACACTATTAGAAGCATTGGGTGCTGCCGGTGATTTGACACAATATGGGCGTCGTGATAATATACTCATTACCCGTGAGAATAATGGAAAATTAGAGTTCGCTCGTTTGAATTTGCAGTCTGAAGATATATTTACATCGCCTTATTTCTATTTGCAGCAAAATGATGTGGTATATATAGAACCTAACCAAGCACGAACCACTAGCAACCAATCGCTGAGTTTGTGGCTGAGTTTGATTGGTACGCTTTCTAGCGCAACCACCGTGGTTGTGTCAGTGCTGTCGGCAACTGGACAGTTGTAAATTAGTAACTTTAAAATAAAATTCTTCGAAATCATGATTCAACAAGATAAATCTCAAGAAATAGACCTTCGTGCATGGGTTACTCGCTTAACTAAGAACTGGTATTGGTTCGTGGCAAGTTGTTCTGTCTTTATAATGATAGGACTATATGTGTATCTATCTACACCTAACGAGTTTGAGGTAAAAGCTGAAATTATGCTCCGTGATGAGGACAATGGTGGCGCCTTTATGCAAGCAGAGATGTTAAGTCTAATGGGTATGGGAGGTCTTAAATTGGTAGATGATGAGATAGCAATATTGACTTCACGCGACATAGTATCCAATGTTATATCTGATTTAAATTTGCAATTTGATTATAGAAAAAAGGATTTTTTGAAGTGGGTAGGTCAATACCCTAAAACTGATTTGTCTATAGTTTGTCCACCTTTATTTATTGACACTCTTACTCGTACTGTGACTATTGAACTGAAGGCTCGCAAAGATGACTATCTTGTTAAAGTAAAATACAGTGACAATCAATGTTCTAAGCACATTGTTTCAAACTTGTCGGAGGCAATTGAGACTTGTGCGGGAATTTTTTCCTTTGATATATTGCGACCAGATAAAATAGAGCTAGGTGATAGATATAGAATTAAGATATATCCGATGACAACTGCTGTCAATCGGTATAAAAACGATGTGCAGGTTTCGGCTGCGCAAAAAGACTCCAAAGTAATACAGATTTCATCTGTTACTGATATCCCTTCTAGGGCTAAGAACTATATCAGTAGATTAGTAGAGTTGTATAATTATGACGCAATCGTTGATAAAAATATGATGGCGAATAACACTGCGGAATTCATTAATGAACGTTTGCGGATGATTGAAGAGGAACTGATACAAGCTGAGGAAAGAGCTGTGCAGTATCAAGCAAAATATGGTATCCTCAATCCTGAAGTAGAAGCTGAAATATTCTTGACAGAGAATATGGAATATCGCAAGCAACTTGCAGAAATAGAAACACAATTAAATTGGATTAGTTTTTTATGTGATTTTATGAAGGAAGATGCAAATAAGGACTATTTGCTTCCTACGACTTTTACATCACCTTCTGCCAAGCACAATAAGTTGGAGCCAACAGTCATACCATCAAGTGTGGCAGGAACGGATATGGCTTTGATGGCTGCTATTGAAGAGTATAATTCGCTGATGCTTAAGAGAATGCGACTAGAACGAACTTTGAAAGCAGAAAATCCTATGAGAGATCAGATGGATGAGCAATTAATAGTGCTTCGCGCGAATATTATAGGTTCGGTAGAAAATCTACAAAAAGCTTTATTGATATCAAAGCAGGATCTTGAAAAACATTTTGAACTCGCAAGCAAAAAACGTAGTGACATGCCCGATCTAGTGAGAAATTATGAGAAAATGCTACGCGAAAAGGAGTTTATCGAGAAAATGTATTTATTTATATGTCAACAGCGTGAAGAGAATGCTATGTTATTAGCTGCAGCTGTGGTTCCAGCAAAGGTTGTGACTAAACCTCAGACGGATTTAAATCTGGTACGCCCTCATTTGAAAGTGATTCTTTTAGTGTGCTTGATATTAGGACTTATTTTCCCTGTGGGTGTGATGATTGTGTATGATATCTTGAATAATCGTATATCACATGAAGCTAAGGATTTAGAGAAACGATTAAAAATTCCATTTGCGGGTGTACTTGTAAAGAATCATCATGGAGAACATATTGCAGTACGAGAGGGTGAGAATTCAGTATCGGCGGAATTGTTCCGTACATTGCGTACTAATCTGAGTTTTATGCAGCCATCTGCAACTAGTTGTCCCATACTTCTAGTTACCTCTAGTATTAATGGCGAAGGTAAATCCTATGTGGCTACTAATTTAGCCATATCTATGACGATACTTGGGAAGAAGGTTGCATTGGTGGGTTTGGATATTCGTAAGCCAATGTTAGCGAATTACTTAGATTTACCTACAAATGGATGCTTAACCAGTTATTTGTCAGATTCTGCATATACAATGGAAGATATCATCGTATCTACTAATATTGCCCATCTGGATGTTATTCCTGCAGGTATTATACCTCCGAATCCCAGTGAATTACTCCAAAGCAATCGATTGGATGAACTGTTTGTAGAGCTGCGAAAACGCTACGATTATATTGTAGTAGACTCTGCTCCAGTGGCAATGGTGAGTGATACTTTCTTACTCAATCGTGTGGTAGATATGACTGTGTATGTCACTCGTGCAAATTATACAACTTTCGAGTTGGTTGATTTCCTCAATCAAACGCATGAGCAACAACGCTTACCTAAGATGGTGGCAGTTCTCAATGGTGTAGATGCGAAGAAGATAGGTTATGGCTATGGCTATGGTTATGGTCAAGATGTAAAACGCGGAAAACGCTAAGTATTTTAGGGAATTAAGATGATTCTTTGTGTAGCCGAAAAACCGTCCGTAGGACGAGATATAGCGCGCGTGCTGGGAGCTAATACCCAGCACGACGGTTTTATGGAGGGCAATGGCTACTGCGTGACATGGACTTTTGGTCACCTATGCGCGCTGCTTGACCCACACGAATATAGCGAACAATGGAAGGGGTGGAACCTATCTTCATTGCCGATGGTGCCAGCACGCTTTGGCATCAAAGTGACCGACGATAAGGGCGTTCAGAAGCAATTCAATACGATTAAGGATCTCATTGCCAAGGCGGATGAAGTGATTAACTGCGGTGATGCTGGGCAAGAGGGAGAGCTGATACAGCGATGGGTGTATCAGAAAGCTGGTTGCAAAGTGCCTGTAAAGCGATTGTGGATTTCGTCGCTGACGGAAGATGCTATCCGTGAGGGCTTTCAAAAGCTCAAAGACCAAAGCGAATACCAACGCCTCTACGAAGCAGGTATGATGCGCGCTATTGGTGACTGGCTGCTAGGCATGAACGCTACGCGTGCATACACTTTGCGTTTTGCGAAAGGAGTAGGTAAGGACCGCCAGGTGCTGAGTATTGGTCGTGTGCAGACGCCCACATTGGCACTGATAGTCAAACGACAACATGAGATAGAGAACTTTGTACCTCGCACTTATTGGGAACTCAAAACACTTTACCGCGATACCACTTTCTCTGCACAATTGCCAGTGGAAGAGGATGATTATGCGATTACTTCGCTAGAGAAAGGGCAGACGTTAGTGGATTCAATCAAGGATCTGCCACTAGAAATCACTTCCGTGGAGAAGAAGAAAGGTACGGAATACGCGCCTCGGCTGTTTGACCTCACTTCGTTGCAGGTAGAGTGCAATAAGAAGTTCAGTCTTTCGGCAGATGATACGCTGAAGATTATCCAAAGCCTCTACGAGAAGCATGTTACTACATATCCGCGTGTGGATACCACCTATTTGAGCGATGATATCTATCCCAAAGTGCCTGCTACATTGCAAGGTATTAAGGATTATTTCCCACAAGTGACACCATTGCTGCCACTCAAGGCGGATGGCAAGAAGGGTGCAGGCAGTTTGCCAAAGTCGAAAAAGGTCTTTGATAATAAGAAGGTTACCGATCACCATGCTATTATTCCTACAGGTCAACGACCAGACAACCTCTCGGAACTGGAGCGTAAGGTGTATAATCTCGTAGCTTTGCGATTTATAGCGGCTTTCTATCCCGATTGCGAGGTGTCGAACACAACTGTACTAGCCAAAGCAGGTGAGATTGATTTCAAAGTGACTGGTCGCCAAATCCTCAAGATGGGGTGGCGTGAGGTCTTTGCCAAGGAAAAACAAGAGGATGAACCACAAGAAGAGCAGAAGAGTTTGCCTGCGTTTGTAAAAGGTGAGTCTGGTCCTCACGAACCACAACTGCAAGAGAAAACTACCACTCCACCGAAATATTATACCGAGGCTACTTTGC
This sequence comes from Paludibacteraceae bacterium, assembly GCA_017503075.1. GTDB lineage: Bacteria > Bacteroidota > Bacteroidia > Bacteroidales > Paludibacteraceae > Colicola. Next base: position 15,494 of record JAFVTU010000018.1, read on the forward strand.
TGCGTGCGATGGAAACGGCTGGTAAGACAGTGGAGGACGAAGAACTGCGTGATGCGATGAAGGAGAACGGTATTGGTCGTCCAAGTACGCGTGCTGCTATCATTGAGAAACTCTTCCAGCGCAAATATATCGTGCGTGAGAAAAAGAATATCCACGCTACGCCGCTAGGTATCAATCTGATACAAACAATCATTTCGCCCTTGCTGAAATCGGCTGAACTCACTGGACTGTGGGAGAAGAAGCTCCGTGCTATTGAGCGTGGTGATTATACGGCACAAAACTTCTTAGATGAACTCAAGCAGATGACTGCTGAGGTTGTGCGCGAAGTGAAGGCAGATAAATCGGGTATGCGTTGTCCTGTCTGTGGACGCGGTACTATCATTCGTGGGCGTACTCGCTATGGCTGTTCTCGTTGGCGCGAGGGCTGTACCTATGCCGAGCAGTTTTAAACTTTCGGAGATCTATATTTTTCCTGCCAATTTCAAAAACTATTATTTTTTTTGCAAACGTACGTGTTTTGCACGGATTTTGCTGTAGGTATCTACGAACCTAAATACTTGTGAAAATGAATAGTAGGAAAATGACGATGCTAAACATTGGCTTAGGCATTTGTTTGGCAGCGGAAGCAGTTGTGTATGAACCCTTTGCAGGCGTGGACAATACGCTGCCTTCCGATAAGACTTTCGAAGAGAATTTGGGCTACAAAGCGGAGTTTAGTTATCCACAACTAAGTTCTAACCAACGTACCATTGGCGGTGGTGCTGCGTACTACTGCCCTTACTGCGGTGCACCATTAGACCCTCATGACCATACCGAATTGGTCAGACATGGTGGCAACGGTAATGCCTATGACTACACGGGGAGAACGCACCACTGCAACATGCCGTTGCATGGAGAAGAAACGCTGCTCCTGTTTTCTGCTGCGCTACTCTGTACCAAGATTGGTACTTCACTACGTCGCAAGAAAACGGCGAGTTAGTCGTTTCGACAGACTTACAGCCCCTTGAAGAAATCCATCACTAATGCTGCTACCTGCTTGGTCTTGCGGCTGATGCGGTGGTTTTCGTTTTCTACAACGATTAGTTCGGCACGTTCGCCATAGGTGCGTTTGAAATCTTCGCTACACCACATGGGTACGAGTGTGTCATCGCTACCGTGAATGATTCTAACGGGACCGTTGTAGGCCTCGGCTGTGCCATAGATGTCTAACTGCTGTGTGCTGAGGATATACTCTCGGCTGACTTTCATCATACCGAAGCACTTGACATACTCGGGTGGGTTCTTTGGGTCGAACGTCGCGCCCAGTAAACCGCCTTGATTGCACGCATTCTTCAGTACCGAAGCAGGGGCAATCAGCACCAGTCCGTATGGCTGTTTTTTACTGCCCGAAGCAGCAATTCGTCCTGCGGTCATGGATGCCACTACGCCACCTTGCGAGTGTCCTAATAGTCCAATCTTGCTCACATACGGCAGCGAACAAGCATACTGCCACATGGCTGTGGCTTCGGCAATCTCGTTCTCGATAGTCATTTTTACCATCTCGCCTTCGCTGCTCCAGTGTCCACCGAAGTTGAAGCGAATAGAGGCGATGCTTGCCTCAGCCAGTTGGCGAGCGATAGTGGGCATAGGTGTGATGCGTTGGCTGGCGAAGATGCCGTGCATGAGAATCACCATTGGGCACGTGTCCGTTTCGGGATTAAAGCCCTCTGGCAGTGTGACGGTCATTGCCAGTCCGCCTTGCGGACCATATACTTGGAAGTCTTTTGCGAAAATCGCTGTGGATAGCAGTGCAAATACTGCTACTATGAGAATTCTTTTCATGTGGTTGGTTTGTGTAGGTTAGGTGAATATGTTTGATTATTTGGCTGCACGAACAATATCGTTGATGACCATACTGGCGAGGGTCATGCCAAAGACGCCTACTACGGGAGCAATAGTGCCCTGCTCGCCTGCAATTTCTTCGGAATAGACACATTGAATCTTGCTTTTAGGTAGTAGTCCTGCCTTTTTCATTTTAGTGCGTAAGGCACGCGCAAGAGGGCAACCTTGCACTTTCCAGAACTCGGCTGTGCGGATGTTTTGCGGATTGAATTTGCGCCCTGCGCCCATACTGGAATAGACATAGCAACCTGCTGCGGTGGCGTTGTAGAGCAGCAGGGCTTTGCAATCCACCATGTCAATGGCGTCAATTACGATATCGTATTGCGCGAGGTCGAAGCTGTTGGCGGTTTCGCTGTTGTATTGTCGGTCAATGATTTGGATGTCTGCTTCGGGACAGATTTGCAACAATCGCTTTTGCATTTCTTGCACTTTGTTTTGTCCTATGTTGGCTGCGGTGGCTACTATTTGGCGATTGAGATTGGTGGTATCCACCTTGTCGAAGTCCACAAGGGTCAGATGTCTGATGCCCGTGCGGAGTAGGGTTTCAGCGCACCATCCGCCCACGCCTCCTACACCAAAGAGAATAACGCGTGCATGCTGCAATGCCGCAAATCCTTCTTCGCCTATGAGTTGTATGGTTCGAGTAAACATAGTATTCTATAATTTGTCCGCAAAGTTAGTGTATTTTTTCTGATATATTCAAAATTTAGTGTTATATAAAGTGATGTTGTAATATTTTGAGGGGTTATTTCACCACCACAAGTGTTGCGCCTTCTTCGTAGAGGGAGAAATCGGCGTCGTGTACTTCTACGCGGTTGGCAAAATCGCGACGGAGTATCTGTCGTATCTCGTTGCGCAGTACGCCGTTGCCTTTGCCATGCACAATGACTATTCGTTTGCCGCGGTAGCGGATATGCTGTTGCATCTGCATGCGGAAATAGCGCAGTTGGTATTGGTGCTTCTCCACATCGCTCATGCCTGCAGCGTTGGTGGGTAGTGCATTGATGTGCAAATCTATGACAAGTTCATCGCGTTGCCTTTTGGGGCGTTTGGCGGCGGCTGTATGGGGCGTATGTGTAGAAGGTTGTGGCTCTGCGGGGATAGGTTTGACGGTCTTGGCTACGCGTTGATAGCTTTGTGCGCTTTGGCATGGTACGCAACTACTGGCAGGTATAGGACCGACATCAAAGCCATCGTCTGTTTCTATCCAAACGAGTTGTTTATTGTTATCCACTTGAATCACAGTCCCTCCGCCTACGGTATCCAGGAATCGTATTTTATCGCCTTTTTTCATTTCGTTTTTTCTCGCTGCAAAGGTACAACAATTTTTATAGATATGCAAATAAATATGTGGATATTAGCATATAAATCAAAAGTTAGAAGCATTGGCTCGTCAGTTGTACGACTATTGGTTTGTGCAATCGAACGGGAGAATATTTGTGGTATACCACAGAAAAAGTACCCTAAAGATGATGATAACATGGTGGTAAAGTGTATTTAGCTTGCTCCTTTTTTTGTTGAGTTTGATGCCGTTTTTGTGAGAAAAAAAGGAGCAAGCTGTATGTGAGATATTGGTGAGGATTGGAGTGTGAAATAGAAGAGGGTGGCAGAGAAGAGGACGGATGCAATGTGCATGTGGTTATTGCATGTTAGTAGTAGTTAACTGAGCCCAGCGTGCTAGACCGTTGGCGGAAAGGCGGTATGCTTGTTCGGGTTTGTTTGGAGAGTCTGGATAAGCCAAAACAACATAACCTTGGGCAATAGCAGGACGAAGATAGTTATCCATGAAGTTACGGCGACTTCTTTGTTTCAGACCCAAATATGCGATGATCTGTCGTCGTGGCATGGTTTGATCGCCAATAGCCAGTATTAGTTTTTGTATACGTCCTTCAGCTTTGTCTATGGACAGGGTAGTAAGGATTGGTTGTGATGGTTGTTCTACCGTTTGAGTTGATTCTTCTATCGCTTCAATATAGAAACTGAATGGTCTGAATCCATCGTTGCAGCTAATCATGGCGCTCATAGGGTTTTGCATCCATCCGTCGTAGAAATTGCCTTTTCCTTGAGATAGTTGCTCCACAAACTGATGCATCGTTTCCCACGCAGCTAAGCATAACCCTTCAGGGCATTTGCCATCTATGGATATCCATTGTTGTCCTTCTTGCACGCTACATGCGTGTTCAATGGGATTTTCATACTTCGCCATTAAATCAGTATATACTGTTTGGCGAATAGCGGTGATGCGAACTTTTGCCATAATCTGTGTGATATTTGCTGCAAAGGTACACAAAATTATTGAAACACACAACATGCTTGCTCCTTTTTTTGTGGCAGAGGCTTCATTCTTTTAAGAAAAAAGGAGCAAGCAATATATGAGATGGATGTTTGTCATCAGCAGCGTGGAGGTTGAGACAGGATTACTATTTCGCAGATTATAGTGCTTCACCTCGTGTGACACTTGACGACTACCCTCGGTTTGAACTATTCGGAAATTCCTAATACTTGTCCCCTCTTCTAATTCATATTTAAACTACTGCAGCACGCAATTTGAACTGGTGACAAATTGTCACCGGTTGACCTGCTTCTATCCCCTACGATCTACACCTCTTTTTGCCATCTGGTGCAGTTGTTCGGAAATTCCGAACAACTGCTGAGATTTGTTTTTAAACCTGTCGGTATTTCCGACAAGTTGAACTCTCCAATAACTCTCCATATTGATATGCCCTATCTCATATTTCAGGCACAAGTGCAAAAATTGCATTTGTACTTTCACACTGCTATTTGCTATTACTTATTCTCCCACTCGCTAATCACATCAAGATTGTAAAAGTTGGTCTCGGAAATTTAATTATCATAGGCAGTGGTTCGGAATTTCCGAACAACTGCTTTTTGACTTGCTCCTTTTTTGTTGAGTTTGCTGCTTTTTGTGAGAAAAAAGGAGCAAGCTATATGTGAGTATATTAAGTATGTGTGAGTATGTGTGAGAATGTGTGGGTGTGTATAAATGTATGGGTATGTATAAATACGTGTGGGTGTGAATAAATATGTATGAGTGTGTATAAATGTGTATGGGTGTGTATGATTTGTTTCTTTGTGTGGAGATGGAGGGATTATATCATATCAATCAGCAGTTGTCGGAGTTGTTGTCTTGTATCTTGTTGGATGATGAGGTGATGTTTCTTGTCATATTGGAGAGAAAAGTGCAAATTAGTTGTATTTTCTGTGGCTTTATATGTGGTGGATGCGGTTTTTATGATTTCATCTTTGGCTTGCTCCTTTTTTTTGTTGAGTTTGCTGCTTTTTTGTGAGAAAAAAGGAGCAAGCTATGTGTGAGTATATTAAGTATGTGTGAGTATGTGTGAGTATGTGTGGGTGTGTATAAATGTATGGGTATGTATAAATATGTGTGGGTGTGAATAAATATGTATGAGTGTGTATAAATGTGTATGGGTATGTGTGATTTGTTTCTTTGTGTGGAGATGGAGGGATTATATCATATCTATCAGCAGTTGTTTGAGTTTCTTGTTGGATGATGAGGTGTATGTTTCTTGTCATATTGGAGAGAAAAGTGGATATGAATTGGTTTTTATGGGGTATGGGGGAGTTGGGTTTTAGAGAGTAATAAGAGAATTGGAAACTCTAAAAACGTCCCACATTTGTCCCACATTTGTTCCATAAATGTCCCGAATATGTCCTTATTTTTTTGGAATGATTTTAATCTTCTAGTTGTTCTTCTTTGGGCGCAATTGGAAAATGATAGAGTTTCAATATTCTCATTAATAGTTCCTCAGATTCTGATTCTGTTTCGGTATAGCGTTTCACCATTGTGGTAAAAGCAATATAAAATAGAAAAGCCTTTAATATTGCATCATCAATTGTTGGAGAGATTATAGCTCCTAATTGCTGAATATTGTAGATAGCATAAGTAAAGAGATATATCACATATAAAAATGAAATTAAAAAATGCATATTCTCTGTCTGGAGCATATACATAGATATATCAACAATTTCATTTGTTCTTGGCTTAGTACTCCAAATTTTACAAACACCTCTTTTTTTAATGAAATGCTTGATATAATCTGTATAATTACTAAGAATAGACGAGGTAAATGCAATTAAAAGAAAAAGACTCAAATCATGATTAATAGGAACATGTACAACTTTTAATGCAACAATAATTATTGTCATAACCCCTGCAACAAATATTACTGCAAAAAGATATGCTGAAATAATAGCGATAGATGGTATAATTAAATGCAATACACCATATAAAAGGTTAAAGGGTATTTTATATACTGTTACAATAATTTTACCATATTTATTTTTAGGAGTAGGTAAAAAGAAGAGTATCAGTGTATAAATAATACTAAAGACTATTATCCACATCCCTAACTTCAGTGAAATATTTTGAAATAGTAGTGTGATTCCACATACTATTGCAGAACTTAGCACAAATAGTAGAAGCAACAAAAGTTTCATTTTAAATAATAGGCTTATTTTCATTTTTCCCATAATCTTTTACTATACAATAAGATGCACTTATTGTAAATTATTTTTTGATTGTTATTTATTAGGCTCTATCATTTCTTCTAATATGCCCTTTAATTTTTCGCGCGATTCTGTATTTATAAGTAGGGACATCAACTCATCATCTAACTTTATACCATAGTATGCTTCTCTAACACCTCCCATATCATTTGTAGATTTGTATATTTTACCAGGAAAAGGTAACAATTTATAAAAGGGTTCATCTTCCATATAATGCAGAACATTCAACAAACCATCTGATACATACTTGTTAAAAATGACAGACTGCCAAGAGTATCTTTGCCATATACATTCATACCATCGTTCTATGTTGAGATTAAAAGAAATCATTAAGTTCGGAATATCATCTACATTGAGTTTATTCCAATTTTGATTGGCTATTAAATCAATAATTGCTAACATTAACATTGGTTTATAAGGTGTTTTTGTTCCACGAATCGTTGATCGTTTCATATTCCGAAAAAGGTCAATATAATAATCCAATGATGACAAAGTTTCCTTTTTTGTTTTTTCAATTAATGGTTGACAAAGTTTTTTATTTACGACTCGATCCCTAAGAGATTTTTTATCTTTGAAATTGCGTGATATATTTTGTATTATATCTGTATAATTATCAGTACCATCTTCTTTTTTATAATAAAACGGTTTAATAGAAACACAATTCTTATGTTCAAAAAGTGTATTTAGCAATGTGCGATCTGAATTTCCACACGAATGCCCCATGATATATATTTGATAAGGTTTAGAGTCTATAAATTGAAGTAATTCTCGATAGTTACTTGCTTCTAAATACTTAATAGATTTTACATTACGGAGATATTCATTGTCATTTTTGTTGGATATTTCTTTGTAACAATCATCTAATTCATCTCCATAACCTAAAATCATTGAGTTTAAACTTTTAAGGTCCCCATGAATGTGATTTATGCGAAAATGTCTTCCGAATTTAGGTAAGTATGTATCAGCAGTATGTGTGTAGTTAAAATTTACTAACATTATGGAATTGGGTAACAAGGCAGGAGTATCATTGTTCCGCATCTCCCATATACTTTCATCTTTTTCTTGAAGATCTTTGATGTGATCCTCTACGTCATATTTATGAATAGATTTATACATTGAAAGTTCATTTATATAACTACCTATAACATCGAATATCTTATTATATTCCATGCGCTCTGCTATTAAATCTCGAAATGTTTGTTTTGCTTCAACTGCAATATCATGTTTCTTTATTGATTCATATATTTTCTTCTTAATACTATCATTTATTTCTATTTTATGGTTATTATTATTCAATGTAAGATATTCATATAGTTTTTGAGTCAACACATCCAATTGTTTATTTAGTTCTTCATGTGTAACTCTTGGATTCTCTTTTATTGACTCACATAGCAACTTATAATAAACACCTTCTATATCTACCCAATTGCTATGGTTGTAGATTTTCATTATATCTTCAAGTAAAGCATAGAGAGTAAATTTGATAATAGATTGTTCTTGCAAAATGCATACAAAGTCATATCCTTCTAAACTATAATCTTCAGGGATATTCTTCAATATTTCTATTTTGCATAATCCATCGTCAATAATTGTTTCCGAGCGAACAAATAATTTATTCATCCATTTCTCCCAATACCAATTAATGAAATCTGCATAGCTTGTTTTTAAGCCATGTGCGAGGTCAAAGCCGTTTCCTATTAAAACAATTCTATTCATAGTTTATTGTGGTTATTTGTTATTTTTCTATCACGAAAAAATATATATGTTGTGGAGAAATTAATAGGTGTACACAGCCATAAACCTACATAAGATTTTGCCCCAGAATGTCTGGATGGCTCTATTTTACAGAACACCTCATAAATATATCATTTCTTAGTGACATTCTTTTCTAGAGCCTGCAATCTTTTTACAATTTGCTTTAATTCAAATAAAAGTTTTTTCTGTATATCTGGATTCATTTCTGATATTTTCTCATCAAAGTCTGCATCACTTATAAATTCTTTAAACTTATTAAATTTCACCCAGGCTTCATCTATTTGACCAGACTCTTTTAATTCTGTATAAGCATCCTGTAAGGAAACTTTACCTTCTTTATATTGCCTAACAAGACGTTTAGCAGTTTTTGATTTATGTTTAACTAACTCACCAATCTTTCTTATGTCCGCAGCTTCGTGAATATTACCTTTTTTTATTTGAGTCGCTACAATGTTTTCTAATTCTGGATCATCTTCAACAGCATGTTTAATTGATCTATTTTTTAAGAATTCTTCATAATAACTCCATTTAGCTGGCGCTAAATCATTTTGTTCTATCATGTAATTATACACCCGAACATAATTCTTGGCTAAGGTTATCGATATACCCATTTTATTTGCCAATTCATCTATTGGATATTTAGTGTCACGAATACCTCGAAGAATAAAACCAGCTTGTTCGAAAGGACTCCAATCCTTTCTTCCAACAATATGATATTGTCCTAAAATAGTTAATATTGTATCTTGGTCAATATCACTTGGAAGTATTTTACATTTTACTTTTCCCCATTTATTGATATCCTTACGTGCTAATTTTCTATATGCAGCTAGCCGACTATTTCCTTCTAACACCACAAAATCACCATCTCGTACAATAAGAGGATCTATTAGTCCAACTGACTCTATAGACTGTCGGAGCTGTTTAACATGCTCCATATTTAGCATGTAGTCTTCTATTTGCTCTTGAGTAGGATTTTCATCTGTACTGTGCATCATGCTATACACACGAGGATTATCCTCATAAAACTTTAGTTCTATTACAGACAACTCACCTTCTCTTACTAGAACACGTTTATTTGCGATTTCTAAATATGATGTTGAAGCCATAATTATTATTGTTTAAGAATTTCCTTAATTAGATCTCCATAACTATAGTCCATGATATCTTTGTATTGGGCTAATTGGTAATCACCTTGAGCTAAAAAAGCGGCATTTTGTTTAGCTTGCAATAATTTATCAACCCAAATATCAATGCTATCTTTAATCATTAAGTTATATATGTAACATGTTTTTGTTTGCGATATTCGATGAATACGATCTTGAGCCTGAAGATAATCATCTAGATTAAATCCTCGATCATAAAAAATGACATTATTCGCTATAGTGAGTGTTAGTCCTTCTTTCGCTGATTGTGGGGTAGCAAATAAAACCCAACTCTCTCCTCCCTTGAAAATTTCCACTGATTTATTACGTGCTTCTATTGTCATTCCACCATGTATCTTGGTTGGTGAATATTTTTTATATTTTTTACAAAAATAATCTACATTTTCTATAAAAGAAGACCAAACAATAACACGTTCTTTACGATTTATAATAATTTCCTCTAGTAACTTATCCAAGGAAATCTCTTTGCCAGAAAAAGAGCCATACAAGTCATTTATCAACCTCGGATTAGATGTGATTTGAATTAAACGTAACAACCGTTTTAAACAAGCCTCCGAATTATCCAATATTACTTCATTATCCTTCTCTACGAGTAACTCCATCTCGGATTTCACTTGTTCGTACATTTGTTGTTGTTGGATTTCAAATTCGGCAACGACATTGCTATACACCTTATTCGGCAACGAAATTATACCACTCTTTTTTGTTTCACGTACAGCAAAATTACGTATTTTCTCATATATTGATGCAACTGTGCTTTCAAAAAAATCTCTTATTGAATCATTTTCAGTCATATCGTTTGATAAATCCGTATTTGATTTAAATGCGGCAAAATTTTCGCCTAAACTAACTCCAAAATCTAAAAAGTAAATTTGGGCCCATATGTCATAGGGACGATTAGCCACAGGCGTTCCTGTCATAATAACTCTTTTTTTAAAAAGAGGAGCCAAATAGAAAAAATCTTTCGTTAATTTCGAATCAGGATTTTTAATTTTAGTCGACTCGTCTATTATGATTGCAGTATTTCTTGATTTGGCAAACAACTCAACACGCATTCTCTCACTCGAAATAGTTTCAAAATTAGTAATAACAATACGTGCTGGACTATTAAAAATAAAATAATTATCTCTCTTATTCGAGTTTAAAGTAGATGATTTTATAAAAGTATGAATAGCCAATTCATTTTCCCAATTCTTCACTAATTGTTTTTTTGTAACAATTAGAACAGTATCTATATCACACTCTTGTAGCCAATATAATAAAAGGTCTATTGCTATTTTTGTTTTTCCTAATCCTTGTTCATGAAAAATAGCAGCGTAATCCAAATCTTTTATTGCATCAAATGCATCTCGTTGATATGCAAAAGCATCCAACTTGGCAGAAAGATTTAAACTGTATTTATAGATTAATTTTCCCATATTATATTGTTAAAACAGGAATACCTGCTTCGCTTAATACGATAACAGTTGTTGTAAAATTATTTATACGTTTAATGTATTTCAATAAATTCTTAAACATAACAGAAGCCGTCCATGAACTGGATACAATTAAATACGCTTTGCCATGAAAAAATTGACATTCTTGTAAATATGATATATATTGATTCCTACTATGTTTGGTATCTATATCATTTATTGTCTTTGCTTCTCCTATGATTAATACATCAGCATTTCTGTAATAAACGTCTGGATGAAAATTGTTAGTCACCTTAGGAGGTTTGCATATACTGTCAGGAGTATCAACCAAAATGTATTCTGGTTGTACAAAAGAAATACACTCACACATATAACTATGAATGCGTCTTACATACTCAATATGTTTTTCAGACTCGGCGATATCTATTCAATATTAATATCTTTAAGTAAAGATTCTAATTCGGTATATAAATCTCCTAGGTAGTTTTTCTTTCGCTGAGTTACCTCAGTTTCGCAACTCCGTAATTCCTTCAATTCCTCATACGGTATGTTGCGCAACTTGGTTATAAGAGTACGACATAATTCCTCGTATGGTATATCCTTGAGGCTTATTGTTTCCTTTGAAGCTGTGTGAAGTTTTAGAATAGCACTAGAAATATTTGTTTTTAAAAACTCTTTTTTAGCTGCTTCGTCAGAAAGTATTTCTGGGAGCCAGCGAACATTTTGTGCAGTATCTATATTGCGATTGCAAACCCATATTGCAAAGTCTTTCTCAGTATACCCGTGTGCATTCAACGCATTTTTAATGCTCCTATTTTGAAGCTCTGAAAATTTAGAAAACTCTCTAACATCAGGTTTATCTCCATCTAATAATGGGATATAATATGTTAGCATGTCGTTATATGCACTTATTAACTTTAAAATTTCACCTTTCTTTCCACCACAATAATCTACAATCGTATTTAAAGGTAATCCCTCTTCATGATATAGCTTATTTAAGTATTTTGCTTTAGAATATGGGTCCCAATCTCTAGGTCCAACTAAGTGAGATTGCAGACGTATAGCATCAATTTCTATCTTATTTAGATTTTCATAAACGATACATCTTATGTGTTCCCAGTTAGCATCCTTTGTTTTGGAATAAAAATCCTTGTATATTTGTAAACGTGTATTTCCTTCTATTACAATATAAACATCATCCGAAATATGGTTCACAATTATTGGATGAATGATGCCTTTATGTACTCTTATCGATTCTCGCAATGAACTAAATGATGTAGAAGTCACGGAAGAACCGCTGTCATTCAATGCAAGTGCAATACCTTCCGCAGTAACATTGTCTCCAAACATTTCTAAATATTGGCAAATGCGTGGGTTATTTAAGTCTAACTGTAATTGACTGATTGGCAATATTTGATATGAACATTTCATGGTATTATTAATTGATGTTAATTTTTATTTTTTAAGTCTTCAAATCTTAAATCAAAATACTTAGCTGCGATCTCAGGATGTTCTCTCTCAAAGTCGAGCATTGCCTGATAGCATGCACAATATTTCTTCTTGCGTAATCCATAGAGATCTGTTCTCAAAATAGCATTATTTTGTCCTGCTGTTTCTTTATTAAATCCCTGATGATACTCTTCATTTCGTACACAATATTGACGGAAACTCATTTTCTTAAAGAATCCTGGCTGATTACACCATCTTGCGAGTTGAGTATACAATGTCTTATATTTGGAATCCTTGTAAGACTCATAGCGCATAATATAAGGCAAGCAACCATATTCCATCAATATCTTAATACGATAGAATGTTCCCTCAATATCTCTTTCGTCTTGACTATCATATGCAACAAGAACATAAAGTTTTGTTGATTTGTTACAGTATTTGCGCCAAACATCTAATCCCTTAACGGTTTGTTCTACTTGTTTCTTTTCCTCTGGATCATCTAGTTTGTAGTGGTCAAAAGCAAATATATAATCTCCGCAGTATTTGGAATTCATGAGTATCTGAGCTTTCTCCTCTGTCATTAGACGAATATCCATACCCTGTCTAAATTGAAAAGCTTTACCTGTTGCTTGTAATTGCTCTATAACGCTATGGAAAACTTGATATGGTGCAGCCATGATATTATCATCCCACAAATAAATCTTACTGCGCGATTTATCTAAGAACTCGCTAACAGGAGAACAAGGTACAACTTTCTTGAGTAGGCGATTGACACAAAAGCCACATTGACGAATACATCCTCTAGTGGTAAAACCAATCGAATAACTCAAATAATCACCCCACTTACGTTTTTTTAATTTTTCATCTCCATTAGTTTGTATTTCGATATATTCATCATATAGATGGTAGTCTGGCATGTGATGCTCCACTATATGTGGTAAGTTAGGACCGTCGATCTCAAAGAAACCAGTTCCACCATATACAATTTTACCTTTTTCTATCAGCTTTTGAACAATGGGGTGTATTTTCGTAAATTTGAATACACGAGATAATACGATAAGATCATAGTTTGTATAGCCATTCCCTTTTATCTCTATTTCATCATAACTGCAAAGCAAACGAACGTCATGATTGAATCCTTTGCAGTATGCAGACATTTTGAGTAGTGCAAGATTAGGATGACGAGTGCCATTATCTAACAGATCTGCATCAATCAAACCTATTCTATAGGTTCGTTTACTATTTTCTATCAGAGTGCAGCACTCTTCATTAAAACCAATATTTGATTGAAGTTTCAACATGGTATTCTGTTCTATCCATTGGGTAGTATTTGAATCTGGCAAGATATTCCAAATACTTGTGTTCTTAACTTTAGACTTTAATGCGTTAAACTTTAGATTAATTTGAGATAAGACATTTGTTTCGTACTCTTCAAATGGAATTAGTAATGTTTGTGCCGTGTTCATAACCGATAAATTTTAAGTTAAACATACTATAAAATTGAAATCGGCGGCAAAATTACTATATCAAACTGCTATTTCCTGTCAGTATCTCGAAAAAAGTTTATTTTTTTGTTAATTGTATTCTTTTTTACACTCCCCTAAATATATTTTCCTTATGATATGCTAGATAGTCGCGATTAGGGGCGTGCTCTACTGGCATTAATATTTTATTTCCTGCAATACTACCAAAGTGTGTATCAAAATAGTCCTTTGTTTCGTATTCTAACAACGCAGATGACAGGGTAATCGTATAATCGTCAGGAGAAATTGTAATCAGTCCTCTGTCAAATGCCTTGTCATACAATGCAGACAAACAGATTCCGTTCTCTGGAGCCAGACGTTGCTCTGCTGTACTATCTGCCCAAGGAATAATATGGCTTGCTATCAACAGATCTGGCACATTAATTCCTGTGATCGCACACTTATTCTCATAGTTCTGCAAAATCATTGTGCGGAACACAGATTGATTAACTCTTTGCTTGATGACCGTCTCTTTCTCCTTGCCAACCAAAAGCGTCTGAGGGATATTCAAACTCTCCTCTATTGACTTCTGCATCAATTCTGCTCTAATCTGTTGTGCTTCAAAGAAAAGGCGTTCTTTATCATTGGCATACTCATCCCAAATTGGTTTACAAACAGGGATACCTGCTGGCATACCTGTACGACCAGAATTGATAATATACGGGTCACATGCTGCAAAGTTTACCAGACGCAACGCTGCGGAGTTACTCGTTCTACCCAACAAACGAGCTAATTCCATTACTTCGGGCGTTCCATGATTTAGTCGTCCGAATGGCAATTGGAAATAAACGCTAAGAGTTAGAATCAACTCGTTGCGTGTCCATAAACGTCTTGCTTGTTGTATTTGTTGTCCTTCTGGCATCTTTCTTTTTCCTTCTGTTATATCAGGCTTACTTTCAATATGATATATGTACATGAAGCAAGAATAGCAATCACATAAAAAATGATACCGCAGATAGAATAATACTTAAATCGTTTCACTAGTTTGTTTACATTATGGGAATAGTCTTCTCCTCGCATAACAGCAGTCAAGTGGTGCTGGAGACTAATTCCGTCTGCGATTATCCCTCTATATCGACCAAATAAACTACTTATAAAAAATAACACACTTATTGCATTTGCCACTACTGCACTCACATAAACCCAACCGCACACCTGAGAAGAAAAATTGTCAGGATGTAAAGCAACCAACACTCCGAAAGTAGTAGCTGTTAATCCTGCAAAGAATCGTCTCAAAGAGTTCTTCTCTGTAATTAATGCTTCTGCTAATTCAGAGAGTGATTTGTCTGGTAATATCGGGGGTGTAATCATATATTATGTTACTCGTTTTTATTTCCTGTACTGGTAGTCGGGAACTTAAATATAGGTGCCTTTTTCTCGTTTTCAATACGATGTGGCATTTGATAAAAACGTCCATCTGGATTTTGTTGTGTTGACATATTATTCAGTTATTTTGTATTTTTGAATCAAACTTTCTGCGGTTATTTCTTGTGCCTTGTCTATAATTTTTTGAGAGTATTCAAAATCATCTCCATCATCAAAAAACTCATTCTCAGTTATTCGCTTTCTCAATGAATTCAATAAATCCGTAGCACGAGTCGTAGTTATCTCTTCTCTCTTAACTAAATTCCATAATTCAAGTAATTCTAAAAATAGAAGTTCTTGAGTATAACAACGCTTATTTAATGTGTGTACATGTTTCGTAAAACCCATTAGCGGTTTTATAGCAAATAGAAACTGCGACACAGCTATGATAGTTGCATTAACTATAGCATACTTATCTTCTAGAATCCACATCGTAGCACTACCAAAAGAAGAAATAGCAACTGCCCAATTATATATATTATCATATTTTCTATACTGTTTGACAGCTAATGTCATGCAATTAACATTAAACAAACAATTTTTTATTTCCTCTTTTATTTCTTCTTCAATTTGTTTCATAATGCTTATAATTAGGCTATATAATTCTTTGCAATCTGCGAAGATACATCAAATTTTGCAATCTTGTTCTTGTTTGGTTATTTCTCTTGTAGTTTTTTGATCTCTTTATCGAAGTCAGAAACTCATTCGCCCTGCTGAAGCATATATATGGCTTTTTGTTGCTCAATCTCTTTGATAGTAATTTGGATTGTCCCGACAGTGTTGGGACAATGTTTGGAAAAGTTATATAGAAGCGTACGAAATTACGGCATTTATCTAATGACTTTAATTCGCTCCTCTAGAGCACGAATCTCTTGTATTCTGTCCATAATTGTATATTTAGCCTGCAAAGATACAAAAATTTTTGCATTTATGCAAATAAATGGCAATTTTTCGGCATTTTCTGGTGTAAGGTGTATGGTGTAGGGTAGCGCAAAGGTAGCGCAAGGGTAGCGGAAAAGTGGTATCTAGAGGTTGTACCTTTAGGCGGGCTCATAGCCCTCAAGAAGAGGGCGTTCCATCTCAATTTTGAGTAGGAACCGCAAGCCCTTAGTATAATTTCCCCCTGGCGGGGGAAATAGTACTATACTAAGAGGGCTCCAACGCGGTTCCACTCAACGCAAAAAAATGATAACAGAACCAAATTTCTGAACGTTATAGGTTAGAGGCGGGGAATAGCAGCGGAGCTGCGGTGTGGAGTGTAAAGTGTAAGGTGTAAAGGCTGGGGATTTCTCGCGATGGGAATCGCGAGAGCAAGACAGATGGCGGGAAGACGAAAATACTCGAATGACATTCGGGACAATAAACAAAGAGAGGGATTTAGATTGGCTGTGCCCTGGAGGTCGGCTGCGCCGAGGTTGTGTGCGCGGAGCGCAAGGATACCCGAATAATATTCGGGACAATAAACCAACATGAGCGGGAGGCACAACATTAATAAACAGCTGTCTTATACTGAAATAGGTTTACTCATAAAATGAACAAAAAGTATCAATTATTAAGATTCAAGTTTTATGAAGCGAACAGTAAATTATTACTCTCAGTCATTCAAACAACAAGTTGTTGAAG